>DATFWY010000063.1:0-20114 GCA_035258805.1 Blastocatellia bacterium
GCCGAAGGAAGTCCTGGAACCTACCATCAAAGCCGAACCAGCAATGAGCTGCGAATTGACGCGAGTCCGCTTGCCATTTTCATCGCGATACACGTTGAAGCCGAGATTGTCGATTTCAAACCCGGTACGCCATCTAATCGAAACTCCATCTTCATACTGAGTGGCGATCGCGGCCGAGGTTCCAGGATCGCTGCCAAACTTCGCCGCTGTTGGACCGCCTTTGGAAATCGATAACAGGTAGTCACCGGCCCCGATGCTTCCGTTCGATGTAGTGCCAATCGACACTCTGGCAAAGTAAGTGCCTGATACCGGGATCCTGTAGACGAGTCCCTCAGCAGGTGAGTTCGGTGTGGTTGCGGTCAAAGATCCCGCACCTGAAGCGGTATTCGACGCTGAACCACTGTCATTTACGCTGATCAGCACCTTAGTGCCGTTGGTGTCCAACAACTCGAGCTTGCCGTTGATCGGGGTGTTGTCGCGACAGGGATCCCCATCAAGGCTCAGGAAGACCAACTGTCCTGCGCTCGCGGCAAATGAAAACAGGTCAACATCGGTCGACGGCGCCGGTCCCGCAAGTGAACCGGAAAAATAGTTATTGAGCGCGGAGTTCGCCTGGGCTGCAGTGTTGTTCGGTTCGGTTTCCGATGTTGCAGACGTTGTTGTTGCCGGGCAATTCGGCAACGGATTTGCGCCCGGAGGCTGCACGATGGAATATAGCCGGTAGGGTTCTGCCTGCGTTCCTGAAAAGTGATTCACTCGCAGGAATACGGGTCCGGTGCTGGGTATCGGAGTGCCTCCGATTGCTGGTCCCAGGCTTCCAAAAAGGACATCGGCATTCAAGTCATCGTACTCGAGCGTGTCGGCCGTTGTAGTCACACGCATATCCATGTCGGTCGAATTACCTGCCGACGAATCCACAAAAGCGAAAACGCGCGAACCCGCGGGGACTGCGGAACCGAGCGTATAAAAATCCGCGTCGTTGCTCGGCGAGATTGTTCCCTCAATGCCAAACATTTGAGAGCCGAGGTTAGTGGCAGTAGCTGGCGTGTCGTTGGGCTCAGTCTCGCGAGAGCAGCTGGTTGCCTCGATTGTGAAGGCGTCGCCAGCAAAGGCGCCTATTGCCAGGTTATCATCCACAATGATGAACACCTGCTGTCCTGACGTGAGCGACAAGCACATCAGCTCCTCGGAGCTGCTCGCCGTGGCACGATTGGATGCTACAAATGCAGGTCCGGAAAGACTGTCGCAAGTGATGTTCACTGGCGTCCCTGGAGTCGCTGCCGGACAGCTCGTTGTAGCATACATTACAAGATTACCCGTAGTGTTATAGTTGGTAACTTTGAAGGAATAAATATTCGTGGCTGGAGCGGTGAATGAGAAGACCACATCTGCTCCGGTGGCACTAGACGCTGTCTGGCCGATCCCGGTGAAGCAGCTCGACCCCGTTAATTGGTAATCGTTAGACGCCGCAAAGTTTGTCGCAACGACCGGAGTGTTCACCGTAAGCGCGATGGGTGTTGCACAAGTATTATTTGAAGGCGGCAGCTTCTGAACGACTCTTAGTTGAATCGCCGTATTGCCGGCGGTCGGTGGCGGCGTATCAAATTGCCAAACGACGATGAAGTAGGTTGTTCCAGCAGTCAGTTGAATGTTGCTTATGACTGATTGTAGGGACTCGGTAAAGCACGAATCGTCGTCACAGGCTGCCGGAACTTGAGTGTAGATTCCCCCGCAAGCTGATGTTGATGACGTATAGATAGCAATAACAGTATCGTCTACGGTGGAAGCAGTTCCGTCGGAAGCGCAGGTAGAGAAATCATAGGTAGCTGTCGCCGAGGGTGTGAACCGATACCAAATGCTTCGAGACACATTCGTTTGACATGATGGCAGTGGAGGATCGCCAGTCGTCGTTGCGTCCGTGATGTCCGACGTAACAGCAGTTAAATAGGGGAACGGTCCTGCTGCCGGGATTACTTCCGCGCCTGCACACAAATCATTCGATGGAGCAACCTGCGGCGCGACAGGCCCAGCTGCCGACGCAGCGGTCCTGCGCTTCTCCAACAACTGCGTTTTGAGATCTGCGATATCAGTGGGCTGCCGAGACTTGAATAACGAGTAGCGGTCAAACAAATCCTCTTGTTCTTTCGTCAGTGGTTTTCCGGTAATGTAAAAGTCAAATAGTGTCCGCGAGATGACCACGTCAGCCTCCAGCTCGGTAATCTCGGCGCCACTCCCGAATTTTTGCAGGATTTTTCTTTCTTCTTCTGAAAACAGAACACCGGCCTTAAGCTCACCATACAACCTCTCCATCGCCGACTGATGCGAGCCGTCGAGCCCCGCTAGAGTCTGTTTTTGTCCAGCGGGACTCGGTTTCGTCGCCGCCCTACTCACGGGCAGACAAGGTAGTATCAGCACGCAAGTAAAACCAAACAGCAGGAGCACACCGGTGACACAAAGACTCATCCGTTTTGTCAAACGCATCCGCATTTCCCCCGGCTTGAATGATTAGGCCGCGTGTATGAGGGACCACAGCCCCACCCAGGTCACACACTGATCTTTACTGAGTTAGTTTTAGTTATTTGATCCCACTCTGCGATCGCCTGTCAGTTGCCAGCTTAGTCGAACCTCAGGCTATTTGACAGACTTTTTTAATGTGATTGACATTTTCCCGGTCAATTCCCTGCTTTCACGATCAATTGCGATTGTTCTTTCCTGCTGTCGATGCGGTCGCCTGTATCCGAGGCGGCCTGCGACCTGTCTTCCGCCGAGGGACAATTATTATGTTCGCTAACGGAGTAATCGCTTTTTCACTGATAAAACGCGCTGGAGCTGGATTCGAATCTTCTTCAACATAAAAAGACTGAGGCGACGATGTCTCCCCAGTCTTTTTCGACGATCAAAAAGAATATAGTCTGTCTACGCTAAGCCATCGAACTGATTTCCCGCCGAGAGGAAGCTGTTGGAAACCTGATCATGAGCATCTGATCACTGTCCGTCCCAGTTTCCAACAAGTGGCTTTAATCCCAATGCACCCGGACCATACGCAAATGATATGTCCGCTATTCCCCCACTGTTGGAGTTCCTCAAAAACCATCCTCCCGTCGCCGGATTATATAAGCCAATCGTGTCAGTTCCATTCCCGTCCCAGTCCCCTACGATCGGTATGAATCCTGCCCCCGCAGGTCCGTACGAAAACACGATGTCCGCTACGCCTGTAGTATTCGAGTTCTTCAGAAAGAACGCTCCCGCAGCCGGATTGTATAATCCAACGGTGTCTGTTCCATTCCCGTCCCAGTCGCCTACGATAGGTATGAATCCCGCGCCCGCCGGACCAAATGCAAATGCTATATCTGCGACTCCTGCGCTGTTCGAGTTCCTCAAGAAGAATGTACCAGCCGCGGGATTGTACAACCCAATCGTGGTTATACCGTCCCCGTCCCAATCCCCGGCGAGCGGTATAAATCCAGCTCCGGCGGGTCCGTACGGAAAGCTGATATCCGCTACACCTCCGCTGTTCGAGTTCCTCAAAAAGAATGCACCCATCGTTGGGTTGTACAATGCGGTTGTATCTATCCCATCTCCATTCCAATCCCCCACAAGCGGAATGAATCCTGCCCCCGCTGGACCATATGTAAAGGTTGCGTCCGTTACACCGAAGGAGTTGGAATTTCTCAAAAAGAACGAAGCATTCGCCGGACCATATAGCCCTATTGTATCGGTACCAGTGAATTGGGTTGGAGCGGGAATACACGTCGGGAATTTGAATGAGCCGATACGTGTCCGCCAACTGATTCCAGTGGTTTCGTAATACTCCTGAGTGTACCAGAACGTGCATTCATCTGACGGATCTATGCTCATCGAGCTGTAGTCACCCCAGCGTACACAAGTCCCCCCCGACAAAGGAGGGCAGTTACCTAACTGTGTACCCCGGACCACTGCTGCGGGTATCATTGAGACCTCGGTTTGCGGTAACGAACCAAGTGGATCCGTTGACAGACGCCCCGCATATCGAATATCAGGGTTAAGGGCAGCACCTGATGCGCTGAATCCTAAAGCCATATTCCCCTGGTTATCGACTGCGAGGGCACCCATCCAACGACTAAGACCGTCCACCGCATTGTTGTAAATCTGCTGCTGAACCGGAGGACTTGCTATCGTTCCGCCAGTGACATTTATCTGTGCCCACTGAATCCCAACCGGAGAGACCGCAGACGCAGTTCCTGTTGTGTGATTCACCCAAAGCGATTCGACTCCGGCTACGTTGCGATACTGGACCTGCATCATTATTCGTTCGCTAAGGGAGTCGAGCGAATTGCCCGGACTTGGCACTGTAGGTGGCACAGGGAAGCCATAAGAACTTTGACTCACGAGGGTAGGTCCCGTGAATGTTGATCCGGATCCGGAATAGTCAACATGAAACTTCCAAACTTCAAATCCGAAAACGGATAGGGATTCGCTAACGAACAAGTTTTCTCGGCCAGCCGGCGGGGGGGTTCCGCGGTAGTTGCTGGGAAACATGCTGAAAATGTCCGGGTTGTTTGTGTCCGCGACTACACTACGGAGAGGCGCGCCGGTCACGAGATCGGTTAGGTTGAACGCATATGCGCGAGCCTGTTGATAAGGTGCGCCCGAGCAGGCCGAATTCGGGCAATCGAACATGTTTGCGCCCATGTAAAGTCCGTCACGCCAGATTCCCATCTTTGGATAGTCCGGTAGCCAGGGATGAGCCGCATCATCGGCTCTATACGCAAACAGCCACCAACCGCCACTGACCGGATCGCTGGTCTTCGAAACGGCAATGCATTCATAGTATGGACCGTCCATGGTGTTGGTCCACGCAAAGTCGGCCACAATAAATCGGTTGTTTTGGCGGCTGTAGATCACTGTCGGATCACCGTTGTGGCTGTTATCGCAAGGTGTCATGGTCCCTGCGCCAGCCCATAACGAGTTAAATGTGAATGTCGCAAGCTGCGTACCTGTTTTGTTGAAGATTCCGAGGGAAGTATTGACCGCTTGAATGTAGTGGTTCGGACCAACGTCACCAACGGTGTCCGGAGGCCATCCCCCACCGTTACTTGCAAAGTTCAGACCCGGAAATGACTGCAAAGGTGCGGGCATTGGCGCTAAGGGCACCTCGGGGGACGCTGGGGGTTGGACACTCTGCTCCGCTCCCGGCAAGGGCTTCTTCTCCTTTATTTCAGGTCCTTCGAGTTCCAGCGCAGGACGAAGAAGGTTTCGCTCTGCATCAGTTATACCCTGTGGCAATAGTCTCACGTCGCCACTAAACTCGGCTGGATAAACGAGAGGAGGCTTGCTGATTACTGCTTGGACAGGGGTAGAAGGTTCTTGCGCAGCATTTGGATTTGCAGCTACAGGACCTTCCGTCTTTCCCGTCGTGGCAGTCTTCAGCCCTGGGGCCACCCTGAACCCAGAGTCCTTCTTTTTGATCGCGTCTTCACGAGCGTTTTTTAGAGCTTCGCTTAGTTTGCGCTTGTCGACTTCTTCCGATCGTTGTTTCTCGTTGTTAATGCTAACGGACGAAGAAGCGGGAGCATTGTCTTTTGCCAGTCCGGGATTGGGCAACCCAGGTGCCGTAGGATCAGAAGCGGGATGGTCAATCGCCTTGGGCTTATTCGGCTCGGCGGCTGTGCCAGGAGTTTCTTGTCGTTTTGCGGGCGGTATCCAGCGCGGCGTCGCATCGTTCGAGGGCGTTGCAAGGGAACGCTCAGCAGTCTTTTGAGCGGTTGTTTGGCCTGGAGTCTCGAAAACGGATTTGGACTTACCTGATTCAGGGATAACCGCGACCAACTTAGACTGGAATTCGGAAGATTTTCCGGCGGATGCGACCGGACTTGTCGTTGCGCCCCGAGGCAGGCGTCGCGCAGCAGCTCGCAGCACATCCTTACCAGAAGTCTCGTCTGCCTGCTTACGAACCTGTTCTGACGAGGAATTCATTCCAGTCTTTGCAGACGGATGGACCGGCGTTGGTGACGGAGAGATGGAGCCAGTCAACTCGGCTTGCGATCTCTTATCTCGGTTGTGTGTGTTCAGGATTGTGGCGTAAACCAACACGACGCCGCATATAAGAATCCCGAGACATAGAAACACAAACTTCAGCCGCGACGAAATCCCACTTCTGTTCTTTTTGCTCGTGAGCGAGCGCATCAGACTAATCTTGCTTCTAATACTCATGGCCGTTTTTTCCTTTACAACTCATCCAAGCCATCCCCTTCGGCTTATGAGAGCCTGGAATTCTTAGTATCACCTTGTGTGATCGGTCGTTTCAGATTGGGAGAATCCTGAGACTGCCCGTGGTGGTCCAATGACGTTCAAATCTCATCCGGGCCGAGGGAATGTGTCAGGGGGGCATTGCTCTTTTGAGGTGCCTGGTCCCACGAACGGATATTCGAGACCTTCAACGGGGCGGCGTCATTGTAGGAGGAATACTTAACAGTGTCAATCGAAGTTCCTATTCGTCCTTTTGCGTTCTAGTCAGAAACCTTCCCAGCCGCCACAATGCATTCCCGAGCTGGAACGGTAGCCGTGGCATTTCGTTGAATGGCCCCTTGAGCCTGATGGTCGCTTCAATGGGGTCCGGCCAACGGGTACGAAGCGCCTTCAACAGCCCTCGAGGATGCCTTAAGTATGAGCTGATCTGAGGAACATATGAAAGCGGCGGGTACAACTCCGGATATGGTTGTTCCCAGTTCTTGAGCACATTTGCGATTAGCCAATTTGGAAGATGGTTTGCCCGTGTGCCTATCGGAATGTCGTCGACCCTGGCATCAAGCAACTGGTGCGCGAGCCCAATCGCGCACGCAACCCAATCGGCCCTACGCTTATCTTTCCCAAGGCAGCGCTCCCAATTGAACCCCGCAGGCCGAGATTCTACTGCTGCTCCAATGTCGCAGAGCCACAGCGGCCGCCAGGCTCCATGCTTTAACAAATGAGTGCACAGTATTCGAAGCTGATCCTCGCAACCCAACACTCGAAACTTCGCTTCGCCGATACAAACCGCCTCGGACCCGGCAAGCAGATCATCGATTCTGCGATCGTCCAGCTTCGCGAAACCTTCGTGCAAATCAATGTTGTATTCTATCGCATCCAGAGTGCGCACAACGTCGGCTGACCTCAGATAGTGCTCAGGAAGGATGCATAGATCGATGTCGCCAAAAGGCCGGAGTCCCGGTTCGGGATAAAACCGCGCGACTGCCCACCCTTTTACTAACACGGGCTCCACTCCGGCGGCGTTGAGCAGCGAAATCACTTCCTCAATTTGCTTCCTGTGAATCGCGGCCTGAATGGAATGCAGATGATAGGCGCTTCGTAATTCTTCGGCGGCTGCGAACTCTCGGAGTTCGCTATGCCGGACCCGCCACCAGCCGAGCGCCGCAGCACCCGACTTTAAGAGCAGCGGCGTGATGCTCTCGAAGTCTTCCGCCGAGATTCTCGGTTTGGACGGTTCTGAGCGCCAACTCGACGAAAGGAAATTTGCAACGAGAGGAGCCAGCGCTTTCTTTGCGCCATTGTCGGCCAGTCTGATTGCCTCCAGAAAAGAAAAGGGCTGAGATTCAGATGATAACTGAACCTCAGCCCCACCGTCAGGATCAAGCCTTGTTATCTGAGTCGCATCGCCGGATCTCCAAAGAGTATCCACGAGCGTCGAATATCGGGATCAGTAATGGCCTGCTTGGCGCGCGCCGCCGCTTCGCCAATACTGATCTGATTCGGGCCGAATAGCAGACGATATAGCTCAAGATTAAGCAATTCCTGCTGCCCGGGTTCGCACTGCGCTGCCGAAGCCCATACCGCAGCCGCTCCGTTACTCGCCTTCAGGAGCGATTCGGCCAGGCTGTCCAGCACCGGATCGTCGAAGTACCCGTTGAGACAGGTCATCATTATGAAGAAGGACAGATTCTGGTTGGTTAGCGTTGCGGCATCATCGTTCGTGAGAATGTCGCCTCGCCACTGGTTCACAGAACCGTGTCCGTTGTAGTTGATGATCGTCTTACCTGCATTGATCGCTGCGAGTATCTGGCTCTTTATGGTTGCATCATCGGCAGTGCCGCGCACGATGCCCTGTGTCTGAATGCTTGCAGGCAGTAATGCTCGCAACCCGGCTGAAACCGCTTCGAAGTTATGCCCGTCGTTCAGATCCGCCGCCAGCAGCACCGAATTGGAACCCGACGAGCTTTCGTATCTGAGGATCTTTGCTACCATCGCCGAGGCTTCGGCTGCATTGCGAACCGGCAACCTCCCGTTGGCGATGTCCGGGAGACCAGTCGATTGGAAATCGACGAACCAATCGTCGCTGGCCGCTTCCATATAAACGCTATCGAAGAGCTTCGTCGGAACAAGGTCGAAATCTCCGAAGCCGAGATAGTTCTTTGGATCGTAACTCGAATCTCCCGCGAACAGCACAAACCGCGGCGCGTGTCGCCAGTTGTCGCGAGTGAAGCGGAGGAAGTCCTTTACTGCCTGCGGAGACTTGTTGCCGAAGCTGAACTCGTCATACAGATCTTCGACATCGACAACCACCACCGACAGTCCCTGACTCTCCCGCAGGGCCTTGAGCGGATTCAGGCTTTGCTTGAGTTCCTGGGTCGTGATCATCACGTAGTCATACTGGAGTCCGTCCTGGTGCCAATCGGAAGGTATGTTTGCCTTCGCCGGCGCGGTGGCGGCGGTCCCAGGCGTAAACGCGAGCAGAGATCGCAAGCCAGTGCCCGGTACAGTCAGTGTAACGCTTGAGTTTGTTTTCGGACCGTTGATCGTGCCACCAATGAGCTCCTGGGGATTATTGAGATCGGTTACATCCATTACCCTGATGTCTGAGGAAGTAAATCCACTGATCGTCACCGGCTGGCCGGCCTTTATGGTCGCCCGTAACTGGTTATTGTCGGCGTTGAAGGTGTGTGTGTAAGAGATCCGAATTGTATCCACGAGCGAGATGTCGGAAGGACCACCCAACGCGACCAACTGGACCGAGTTCGCACCCTCGAGCAACTGAGACTGAGCTATCGGGAAACTGGCTTTGCCCCGCTCCTGTCCATTGAAAGACACCGTCCCAAGAACGGTGCCGTTAAGCGTCACACGTGCTTGATGCGGGGTGGTAGTCACTCCCTGGAGATACACGTCGAGACCAGCTTGCGCGGAGGTCGTTGCGACGTTTATCAGGTTCAACAACTGGTCAACAGGAGTGCTTGCGACGACAGGACCGAAGAAGTTCTCCGTCTCTCCGTTCCTCAACCCTGAGAAATACAACGTACGGTCTTTCCGCTCAACCGATGCCACGAAAGTGCCGGGGGATGGTGGACCGCCATTTGTCCTGAACTGTTTTATTCGCGATCCTGCTTGTCCGCCTGCCACGAGCCAGTACACGTGAGTATCAGTAGCGGCGCTGTTCAGACCCACCCCGTAAAACTCGATGCTGTCGTTTGGATCGAACTGGCCGTCTTGTTCGCCGTTGACGATCATCGGTATCTGACGGCCGTCAACATAGAGCTGGAGGTTACGGGCATCAACCTTCGAGTCGAGGCCCGCGGCGATTAGTTCGGGCTGCGTGATTCGATACCAACCTTCCCTCTTCACGCCAACCTTCACGGCGGATTGATCTGCAATGTCTACCTGGACCTTCATAGCGTCTGGGGTTCCGCTGACAATCTCGGCCATACGTTCGACCTGTGCGGAGGCTTGTCCAGCGGTCATCTGTGCGGCCGCCATTCCGATTCGAGTCAGCAGTTCAGATTGTTCGACAGTTGGGGCTGCTCCTCGCCTGCCGTTGACCACCGCGGGTCCGGTGAAGGTCGACTTTCCGTTGAGGTCGATGTCTTCGAGATAGTAACGCGTTCCGTTGGGCGCGGACTGATCCGCCCATGCGTAAGCGTTGCCTGCGGTGAGGGCGATCTTTGGACCGGTGATCAAGGCTGAACCGGCGATAGTCTGCGGGTTAATTTTAGTTCTCTGGCCCTTCGATTCACGATAGATGTTGTAACCGAGATTGTCCGCTTCGTAACCAGAACTCCAGCGTAACAGCACCCGCCCGTCATCGAACCCGTCGGCAGTGAATGTTTTCACCTTTGCCTCGGTTGGGATCGAACAGAGAGGGAACTTGAAAGAGCCGATCCGGGTGTTCCAACTAGCGCTGCTCGTCGCCGAAAAGTATTCGTTGGTATGCCAGAATGTGCAGCTATCCGACGGATCGATGGCTAGCGCGCTATAGTCACCCCATCGCTGGAATGCGCTTGTTTGATGCCCGCCCCCTGCGATAAGCTGCGCTTCGCCTTGCGCCAGGGAACTGGGCGCATCGGTAATCAGCCGCCCGGCATACTTGATGGCGGGTTCGGTGGTGCTACTCGATACGCTATACCCAATCGACATATTCCCCTGCCCGTCAACGGCTATGCTGGGCATCCATCGCCACAACCCGTCGGCGCCATTATTGAAAGTTTGCTGTTGTAGCGGAGCAGCCGGAATTATGCCGCCGGTAACACTGAATTGATACCAGCGAATACCCGTTGGCCCGGTCCCGCCTTGATTATTGTTGACTGTGTGAGACACCCATAAGGATTCAGCGGCGCCGAGTTTTTGATAAACGAGCGGAGTCATCAACCTATCGCCCAGTGTGTCGAGCAGACGAGTCGTGCCATTTTGCGGAACGAGGGCTGTCGTAGTGGTGAAGGCGTCGACAAAACCGTTTACCGTGGTTGTGCCATTTGGTGTGTGGCCGGCGCCTATACCGAAGGTTGAATTGGCCGGTGTAACAAAGTCAACGTGAAAGCGCCAGGTGAACACTTGGGTTTCGACTGTGCCGGCCACCGCCGAACTGTTGATTGCCATGAAATATTCCGGCGTTCCCGCCGACGGGGCAAGGCCGGTACGGAAGGTCGCCGGCACCAGGCTATACGCAGCGCCGAGATTTGCCGGAGTGATCGTAAAGGCGACCCCGCCGGCGTTCGGCGCCCCCGTTCCGTTGATCATCGCGCTGCGAGGAAGCGCAAAGACGCGCACCCCGTTGAATGTCGTGTTGTTAGAAAACATGTTGACGGAGACATAGTAGGCGTCGGGCCACAAGCCAAACTTGGGATAATCGCCCAGGAATGTTGGGTTCGCTGGATCCACTTGAACTGCGTAGAGCCACCAGCCGCCCGCAACCGGATCACTGGTCTTTGACACGCCGACGCATTGATAGAATGAGGTCCCAGGAAACGATGGGAAGGCAAAATCACTGACCACCCAGCGGTTAGCCATATGATCATAGAACACAAAGCCATCACCCTGATTTTGGTTACTGCCGCAAGGAGTGCTTGCGCCCATCGCCGAAAAGAACGAATTGTAAGTCGTCGGACCGGACAGCGATGTGCCTGTCTTGTCAAATATCTGGATGGACGAATTGACGGATTGGATGTAGTGATTTGGCCCAACATCCCCGTTGGTGTCCGGCGGTAAACAACCGCACCCGCTGGTCGCCGAAGTAATACCGCCAAAGTTCTGAATTGGAGCGGGCATAGCCGAGGGCTGCGCGGGCTCCTTGACCGGCAACGCAGGATCATCCACTCCATAATTCTGCAACTCCGGATGCCTCCTCAGCCGCACTTCCTCGTTTTCCGTATTAGGGGGAATGTAGGGAAGCTTTCGTAGATCCATGTCTTGCGAGACTGGCCCGACGAGTTGAACTGCGTCAGGTCCGCTCGTGATAGTTCCTTGTGTTGAAACAGTACCATTTTGAGCGGATTGATTTGACTCCGCCGCGCCTCCTGGAAGACGGGCCCCGCGGACGCCCGAGGTCAAGGGATTTGCTTCTTTGGATGATACATCGGCACTTGGGAGTGAAGTTGATGGGGCCGGACGCTTGTCAGGCAGTAGGGCGGCCTTTGGTTCTTCCCTTAGAGCCGGGAGAGCATCGTCAGGCTTTGCTTGAGATGTTAGTGATTTCCCGCCTGATGGCTTGATGGGTGACAGAGTTCGCGCGCCGTCAACCGGAGATCCGGTTTCGCGCGCGCCGATGGATTGCGAGGTGGACGACTTCGCTTCTGCGACAGGCGCGTTCATGCCGGGCGGCCCCTGCACTGAAGACTGCGCCAGACGATCTTGCCGGAGAGCGTTCTGCCTGGGCTGCCTTAGTCCTGCATCACTCTGTGCCGATTTGTCCACTGCTAATGTGGGGCGCTTACCGCGGGCCGTGATTTCGGCGGCGGGTTTCTCCTCGCTCTTGCCGCTGATTTGTGGATTGGCCGCGGCCGAACCATGTCGTTTTGCCTCTTGCGAGTCACGGGGTCCAGCGGTTGGCGCGGCTGATGTTGGTGCTGCGCTGCTTTCTGTCGAAGAAGCCGCGGCTTGTTTTGCAAAGTTCTGCTCGGTACCGGACTGGTGAGAGGACCTTATGATGAAGAGCATGCTAATGCCTGTCGCTAAGACTACAAGGCATAGCGATACAAGGATCGCTCGCGACAAATTAATCTTTCGACGACTCGGCTCGATCAGCGCGTCAGACAGATTCGTCTTCTTGCCGATACTCATTGATGCCCTCTTTCGCAGGTCGGGCGAACCGCAAGTTCACCCAGTCTTGTTGCCATCGCTTTTTAATTTGGTTCACACCGGGTGGGAGCCGCAGTCAACCTCTCTTATGATTAGAGGCCGCCGTGTTGGTTGCCCGGTTGCCGCTAGAGGCACCCATACTATCCAGCTTTGAACTGGACATCAAGGGTACGCAACGACTCACCAAAAATCTTGATGAAATGTGATTCGTTGCCTCACGAAAGAAATCTTGACGAAATACCTTCGAGCAATGACCAGGCAGAATGCACAGATCGATATCGCCAAAAGGCCGGAGTCCTTCTTCAGGGTAGGATCGAGCAACTGCCCAGCCTTTTACTAAGACAGGCTCAACTCCAACCGCGTTCAACTGCGAGACCACTTCCTCAATCTGGTTCCTGTGAATTGCCGCCTGAACGAATGAAGATGATATGCGCTTCGCAATTCTTCAGCGGGGGCGCTCCCTCGGAGTTCGCTATGTCGGACGCGCCACCAACCCAGTGCCGCTGCACTTGACTTTAAAAGCAGCGGGGTGACGCACTCGAAGTCTTCCGCCGAGATTTCGGTTTGGGAGGTTCTGAGCGCCAACTCGATGAAAGAAAGTTTGCAACGAGAGGACCCAGCGCTTTCTTTGCGCGATTGTCAGCCAGTATGATGGCCTCCCTGAACGAAAGGTCGAGGCTTAGATAATAACTGAATAGATCTGGACGACCGACATCATATTCGCTCGCCATACCATCTCGCCACACCATACCCCCGGCTGGTTTCTTTCTCTTAGCGCAGGTTTCCACCTTCCCGCTCGGACTTAATTTCGAGTGGAGTGCTATGTATTTGCAGAACCCGACACTTCGATAGTCGTTCTTGAGTGACTCCGGGTCTCGCTCGATGACTCGATGTTTCCAACGCTATTTGAGACGCATTGCCGGATCGCCAAACAGTATCCAGGAGTGCCGGAGATCAGGATCAAGAACGACTAGTTTTGCCTTCGCGGCAGCCTCGCCTAAGGTAATTTGGTTACCGCTAAACAACAATCGATACAACTCCCGATTCACGACTTCCTGGATTCCGGGTTCACACATCGCGGAAGATGCCCACACAGCGACGGCGCCGCCATTCGACTTCATCAACGACTCGGCCAAGCCGTCTAATCGCGGATCTTGATAATAGCCGTTCAAACAGGTCATCGTAATGAACAGTGAAAGATGATCGGCATTGGTCAACCCCAAGGCATCCTCGTTTGTGAGAATTTGCCCCCTCCAGATATCGACGGATCCGTGTCCGGTGTAATTGACGATTTTCTGTCCTCGATTAATAGCATCAAGCAGTCGCGTCTTTGCAGTAGCGTTGTCCAAGGAGCCCCGGTCTATTTCCTCCACGCTGAAACCGGCAGGGATCAAAGCCCTCAGTTGCCCATTCCATGCCTCGAAGTTGTACCCATCGTTGCGGTCTGCCACGAGTAGCATTGATTCCATATTGGCCGACTGTTCATATACTATGATCTTCCTTATCATGGCCGCCGCTTCCTGCGCGGTCCGAACCGGAAGACGTCCGATAGCGATGTCAGCAATGCTGTCGCCGTTGAGATCCGCAAGCCAGTCATCGGACGCAGTCTCCATTAACTGAGTGTCAAGAAGCTTCGTGGGGACATAATCAGCATCCCCAAATCCCAAGTAGTTCTTGGGATCGAGGCTTGAGTCGCCAACCAGCAACAGGTAGCGGGGCGGGTTCTTCCAATTTGCTTTTGTATAAGCAAGAAAGTCTTTGAGCGCGATCGGAGTCTTACTGCCGTAGGCGAATTCATCGTAGACATCTTCTACGTCGATAACCGCGACGCTCAAACCCTGGCCCTGCCGGAGGGATACCAAACCGGCCAGGCTTGCGGTGAAGTCATGGTGCGAGACGATCACCATGTCCGCCCCGCTCGAGGGCTGCCGCCAATTCGATGGCCGGTTCGCGCGAATTGAAAGGGTCTCGCTGGCTCGCGATTCGGTCAAAGCAATCACAGTTCGTTCTCCGGCTCCTCCCGCGGTAGTGGTAACTGAATAATTGCCCCGCTGCGGTTTAACGATGCTATGCAGCTCCTTCACCGCATCCGGTGTGGTCACGTCAAACACCCGCACGTCTCTGCTGCTGAAGCCATCTATAGTCGTCTGCCGGCCGGCGTTAACATTAAAGCGCAGTACATCGTTGTCCGCCATGTAGCTGTGCTGATAAGTGATGCTTACCGAATCCACAAGACTCACGTCCGTTTCCCCCGCTTCGGCCAAGAAGGTAACGACGTTGTCTCCTTCTTTGAGTGTGGGACGCGGAACAGGGAACGTTGCAGTCCCTCTCGCCTGGCCTCCGAAGGTAACCAGTCCGATTTGCGCGCCGTTCAACAGTACTCTGACTTGATGTATCTGTTGCGTCACGCCTTGCAATGATACCGACAGCTTGGCATTCGAACTTGATGCTGTGTCAAGGTGCGGCACCGCTATCGTCTGATCCGCCGCCTCCCTTGCTATAACGGGGCCAAAAAAGTTCTCTGTGTCACCATTGCGAAGGCCGGAAAAGTAGATTGTCCTGTCTTTGCGCTCGACTGTGTAAGCAAAGCCTGTCGAAAATACCGGCGATCCCTTGGCATTGAGTTTTTCGATACGCTGTCCCGGTTGGGCGCCCGCAATAAGCCAATAAACACGCGTGTCGCTGCTCGCTGCATCAAGCCCGATCCCATAGAATTCGACCGCATCGGACTGATCAAACTTGCCGTCCTGCTCGCCCACGACAGAGATTGGCAACTCAGAGCCGTCAGCGAACAACTGCAGAAAACGAGGATTCACTTTCGGATCGAGTCCGGCTGCAATGAGCTCTGATTGGTTAATTCGATACCAGCCTTCTCGGTTGACCGACACTTTGACTGCGGCGCCATTAGCAGGAGGAAATGTCGCTGTCAACGCTCCGGCTTGAACAGCTTTAGATGTCCTGTCCGGGGTTGTCGATCCGAGCCCGTTACTCAATTGAGCCTGATGTAAACCGAGGCGCGTCAGCAGGGTGGCCTGTCTCTGGATTAACTCGGGACTAAGGCGTCCACGGGAATCTCCAAGATCGATGGGACCATTCCATGAGCTCTTGCCTTTAAGATCGATGTCTTCAAGCAAATACCTGGCAGGTTTTCCGCCAGGCGGAACATCAGACCACGCATATGAGTTTCCCGCGGTGAGTTTCGCTCCGGGTCCCGCGAGGAGGGCCGATCCTGCAATAACCTGCGAATTAATTCGGACTCGCCGTCCGTCTTGTTCGCGATAAATATTGAAGCCCAGATTATCCACCTCGGTGCCCGTGCTCCATTGAATCAGCACGCGTCCGTCGTCCGATGGCACGGCAGTGAACGAGCTTAGTTTGGCCGCGGTAGGCGAACCGGGGAGTGCGATTTCCCACATCCCGCGGCCGTGAGTGGCTACGCGCAAGATGCGAAAGGTGGGCTGAATAGCCATGTCGAACACCGCTGACCGCGGCAAACCGATGCCGAATGGGGCCCAGCTTGCGCCAGAGTCCGTTGATCTATAGACGCCGATGTCCGTTCCTGCATACAGGACTGAAACGCCCGGATGCGTCGGATCAGTGACATCGACCGCGAACCCATTAACAGGAATATTTGGGAGGCCCGTTCCGCTGTTACCAATCGAGGTCCAGGTAGGCGGCGCCCCATTCAGGTTCGTTGTTCGCCAAACGTTGCCTGCGGTAGAAGGGTTGGTAAAGTAGGCTAATGTGACGTACGCAGTATTTGAGTTCGCCGGATCAATCACCGCCCGCGAGACATAGCGATTGGTGGTGCTGCCGGTTGCGTTGGCCGGAATAGGAAAGCTCGTGTCTGGGAGCGGGTTTGCGGCGGTCGTGGTGGCGAAGACCGAGCCATTATTCAAGCCGACAATGCGAACATTGTCATTTGAGGGCGAAATGCCTATCGCACTTATCGGTGTGCTCGCAACGAAAGGACCCTGGCTTACGACGGTCATCGTGTCGCCTTTATTTGTCGAACGATAAAGCCGGTCGGTGCCGAAATAGAACGTATTTGGGGTCCCGGGTCCGAGCGCCATTGGCGCATAGAAATTCACGAAGTCACTGATTGTAAGACCATTGGTTGCGGCAAAGGCTGTTCCGTCACACGATGGCGTTGGGTCTGCGCCACCGCCGGCTCCTCGGAACGCCCATGAATCCTTGGTCGCAAGGCAAGCTCCGAGATTGGTTCGGTCGAAGCCAATTTGGCTATTTCTCAGATTGAAGAATGTATGATACATCGTGACGTTGGTTGTATTCGTCGCACTCTGATCAATCAAAGCGAAGCCACCGTCCCCGCTTTCGGCTGAGAGCCAGTTACCGGCGGATATGGTCTGAGCTTCAGTGCCGTTGTCCTGTGTGCCGCCGATGGTGAAGAATTGATCCGTAGGGTGCACAGCCAGGCTTTGAAATTGTATTGTCCCCAGCAGGCCCAGATTCTGGGTTAACCACGCCGTGCCTGCAACCGCGTCCGGTCGCTTCCATACACCACCATCGGTAACAAACCAGACCGTTGTCGGAACTGTTAAAGTGTCAAACGCAAATCCATGAGAGTCGGCGTGTAGATTGGTATCATCCCTTACGAACGTAACCCCGCCGTCTGAGGATCTCTTAAGCACATCCGGACAAGCATTAAGGCTCGAGCGGGCATTCCCTCCCAGATAAACAATATTGGCGTTATTTGGATCAACCCCGACAGGATTGTCATAAGAGCATTGACTGCCACAGTATCCTTCGGCGGCGGAGAGGGGCGCTGACCAGGTGACACCTCCGTCGGTGGACTTTCTTAGTCTGCCCGCGTTGCCGCTGCACATGGCCTGGGGAGGAGGTGGCTCGTTGGAACTGGTGTAGACTGTTACCGTTGCGCCGACTTTATTAATTGCGAGTCTGTGCACAAGACCTGTGAATCCTGGAGTTAGCGTTTGAGTGAAGGTCGGCGGCGCCGCAAGCGCATTCGTGGATCGGAAAATGCCGCCTCCCGGAGCCGCAACTCCCTGTACGCCAACCAATAGATTGTTAGCATTTCCTGGCTCGAGAACCATATCGGTAATAGAAGTGTTTCCGGTACCGGGCACATCTAAACTACCCTGTGTCGTGACCAATAATTTAGTGAACGTCACCGAACCAGGTGCGGCGGTCGCGTTAGTCGAGCGATACACTCCACGCAGGCCGAGCGGCCCGACAGTATTGGATAATGCATTTCCTCCAACTCCAGAAACACCGGTTGCTGTAGCTACAAAAATTGTTGCCGGATCGGTTGGGTTGACCACAATGCTGCTGATCGACCGGCCCCCGAAACAAGTGGTTATGACGGAGCCGCCGCCCGAGACCGTGAACGTGAAGCTTGGGTTTATCGGCCCTGCAAGGTCGGCTGTGGTGTCTGCATTATCTATGCGGTAGAGGCCAGCTCCAAAGAAGCTATCAAGCGAATTGTTTGGCTCGCCGGTTCCGACATAAAGAATCGTCGGATTCGAGGGAGCGAGTGCCAAAGCTCCAATAGCCAGCGATTGGGCAGCGTCAAAAATCGCTGTCCAGGTTGTGCCTCCATTGGTCGAACGCCATACGCCACCCTGTGCCGTGCCGAGATAAACCTTGTTTGAATTGGTGGGGTCAACAACGACTGCCGTGGCGCGCCCGCTCACAGCAACCGTCGCCGGAAACTGTTGGGTCTGCCCATTCGGCAAATTAAAGGGGCCGATCTCGGTCCAGAATGTGCTGCTCACATCCGGCGCGTTTGTCCTCTCTTGTTGCTCCATCTGTCGAAGCCCAGACAATCGCCACCCGGGGTCAAAACTTTTAGCTTCAACATCAAGTCCGCGCAGGAGATTGGTGTGTTCACTGCGCAGGCGAAGATATGTCTCCTTATCTACACGCCCGCGAAATCTAGGAGGTATGTCAGCGTCGCCATCATCATCACCCGCCGCGACAGTGACCGATTGAACCGACGGGATGTTGGCTGGCTTCTCCTGCAGATTCTGTGCGCTTGCTCTGCGAGTGATATTTGGAAGCGCACTAATACCCGCGGCGAAGAACACGAAGCATAGACCCACAAGCACCTGCCGTAACCAAGCGGCTCTTCTCGAATCGCAATGCGCCATTTGACCGGCCGACTTTGATGTACCCGTTGGTGACATCGCTGTATCCTCCTTCGGTTTTGGCTATGATCTTTTGTAACACACGCTATTAGCGTAAAGCAGAGGGCTCGACTGCCGGCAGGTCAGAGGGGGCCACCGACATTTGGAAATTGTAGTATCGGACTTTCAAAACTGTGAGGTGAACTCACGACTCCGCTTGAGGTCACGCGCCGAACGGAGCAATATTATCCACGTTTGATTTCTACAGCAAGAGTACTACCTTAATGATTATGCAAAGAATCGTGGTCTCAGGACCCGCCGCTTTTCTGTTTGTAAGTCTCCTCGCCTCAACGCCTGATCGCCTGCGGGCGTGCCTCCCTGCGGCGGTCAAAGGCACCGATATAGTGTCAGCCCAATGGCTCAAACCGACCAACGAAGTCAAAAGGATCACCGTCGAGGAAAAGCTGGACGAGATCAAAGCGCGTTGTAAGAAGGGAGAGTTGGTCGATGCACATGGCAAAGAGGTTTACTTTTTCAGGTTAACCGGATGCTGGGGCAATCCGCCTGTAGACTATCAGGAGATACTTAGGCGTCAAGACGAGCAGCTGACTCAATTAAAAAAGAGGTATACGGTTATCGAGATGACTTGCAACCCAGACGGCGTCCCTCTCCATTAACGATAAATACAAATTTATCTGCCACGGCAAAGTTAACAAGAGAACAAATTCCTATTGTGATTAGGTTGGCTTCCAACGGATTGAGCTTGCGCACGCTGACCAGCATAAACGTGATCACTATATTACCCATCAGCGATATCGCGCCGTTGGTTGCATTAAACCGCAGCAACTGAACGATCGCGCTTGACCTCGGCCGGTCGGACCACGTCCAGCGTCTGTGCCAAACGAAATTGTTCAGCACCGATGCCTCTACGGCCAGGGCGGTCGCAGCCACGTAGTGAATTCCAGATACTCGCAAGAGAACCGATAGTGTGACGGTTTGCACGAGCACGCCTCCGAATCCCACCACGCAAAACATTACGAAGCGGTTAAATCCGAGTCGCGAGCCGCGTTGCGACTGAGCTGGTGCCCCATCATCAGCGATGTACGATCTGTGCTTCATGATGATCAGTTCTATTTTGTCCGCGAGGGTAAAGACACACGGTAGACCGGCATACATCGCCAGTTTCGGAGCAACGATTTATCCTGATATCTTCTCCGTCCTGTAAAGAACGAGCGTATTTCGCGCTACTGAAACCACCAGAACCACCGCCATAATTGTTATCGCGATGACTGCGCCCAGATCAAACAACAGATATCGGTTACCGAAAGCGTGCACTTTAGGATGCGAAGATGCTCGGATGTTTCCCATTGCTAACAGGATTCGTAGTTCGGTGGGGCCAATCTTACAAAAAGAAAGCTTGAATGTACCGATTGTGTAGGTCGCAAGGAATACGTCAATACATATCATGAA
>DATFWY010000064.1:0-8993 GCA_035258805.1 Blastocatellia bacterium
ACCTTCTTTCCCAGGGGCTCTGTTCGAGGCGAGAAGGTATTTGTCCAGGATGACAGCGGAAGAACGTTAAAGATGCTTGATCGTCGAGAGAATAACGATCTTGTTTGGACGAAGGTCAAGTAACCTCGCTCACAATTGACAAATGCCCATTGATCTTGTTAGATTCTGCGCGTCCCAAGTCTTGTAGTTTCTTTTGGATCATTAGAAATCAGAGTCGAAGGCCTCTGTTTGCAGTACGGGTGCTGAACTGTAGCGGTTCTGGGACAAACTCGGGGGTGATCGCGGGGGTAGATTGGGTGACCGCCAATCACATCAGTCCGGCGGTGGCGAATATGAGCCTCGGCGGAGGAGTTTCGACAGCGCTCGATACGGCAGTGAACAACTCGATCAATTCCGGTGTGACCTATGCAATCGCGGCTGGGAACTCGAACGCCAATGCTGCAAACCAATCCCCCGCACGCGTGGCAGCTGCCATCACCGTCGGATCCTCAACGATGACCGACGCTCGGTCATCGTTCTCAAACTTCGGCAGCGTTGTCGATATCTTTGCGCCGGGTTCGAGCATACTCTCGGCGTCGAATGGCAGCGACACCGCCACCGCAACACTCAGCGGAACTTCGATGGCGACTCCTCACGTAGCCGGCGTCGCTGCCCGGTTCCTGCAGAGCAATCCGGGCGCCTCTCCCGCAACCGTAAGAAACGAGATCGTTAACCAGGCAACGCTGAATCATCTGAGCGGAATACCGGCCGGAACGGCTAATCGGTTGTTGTTCTGGTCGAGTGCGAGATAGTGTCGGAAAATGCAATCGCCCGCTGTGCTGTTTCAGCCAGCGGGCGACGTACCGTAGACTGTCTAGTCTGCGGATTCTTGGTCTAAATTCTCTTAGGATAATTCCATTCTGCACAGCCGCAGACTAGACAGTCTACGGTACATCAACCCGCAGACTAGACAGTCTACGGTACTCTACTCGTATCTCAACGCGTCGATTGGATCCAACCGCGCGGCCTTCATCGCGGGCCACATACCGAACACCAATCCGATTCCGCAGGAGACAGTTATTCCAGCAACTGGAGCCCAGGTTGGAACATGAACCGGAAGGATCAGGTTTACGAGTAGACTCAGTCCCCAGCCAATGCCAATTCCGAGCAGGCCGCCTGATCCGGTCAACGACATCGCTTCGATCAAGAACTGGCGAAGGATGTCGCGCTTGCGGGCTCCGATCGCCTTTCGAACCCCGATTTCCTTTGTTCGCTCGGTCACCGACACCAGCATGATGTTCATCACACCGATGCCTCCGATCAGCAAACCAACGCTTGAGATCGCAAACATTAATATGGCGATTCCGCCCGTTATTTGATGAAACTGGTCTGATATCGCGTCTGGAGTCGACAGACCAAAGTTGTCCTTCGCGTTAAAGGGAACTTCCCGGCGTCGTCGCAGCAGCGAGCGTATCTCATCCTCTGCCTGAGCAAGTTTTCCTTCCGCAGCCTGGGCCATTACAAAGTGGTCCTTTTCCGCCGGAAACAACTTCTTCATCGATTCATACGGAATATAAACTGCGCGATTTTGATTACCCCCATCATTCTCGCTCATGAAAAAGTTGTCGAGTTTTTGAATTACGCCAATTACCGTAAAGGGTTTATCGTTTACGAGAATCTGCTTTTCGAGGGCTTGAATACGTGGAAAGAACTTGTCTGCTATGTCCGCGCCAATCACACAAACATCTGCGCGGTGCTGGTTCTCAGAATCAGTGAAGTATCTGCCTTCGGCGATATGTACGGACGACATTCGCTCGTAATCTGTCGTTGTCCCCTGTACTTGCGTTACGTAGAGTTCCTGATCCTGATAACGGACCTTTATAACGTCGTCGGGGCTTAAGAATGGCGCGACATATTGGACCGATGGGCACTGTTCCCTGATCGCCATCGCATCTTCATACGATATCGGCTTGCGCATTCGCTCTTCCGGTGTGAGCCGGCCAGTGTGAATGCCTGGATCGAATTTGTAAATAAAGACGGTGTTGGTTCCAAAGGATTCGATGGCCTGTGTGAATTTATGATCCAGTCCGGAGATGAAAGATGCTATGACCATAACGGTAACGGTCCCAATTACCACACCGAGCACCGTCAAAAACGATCGGAACTTGTGAGCGCGCAGGGTCTCAAACGCCATGCGGAAACTTTCACTTGTATCTTGCTTACTCATTCAAATCCTTTTGTTCGTAGTACCGCCTTCAGGCGGAAGTTTGTATCGCTCTGTAGAAGTCGGTCGAAACTACAAACTTCCGCCTGAAGGCGGTACTACGAACATCTATCAATCTGCTCACGAACATCAATCAATACGCTCACGAACATCAATCAATACGCTCACATCTATCAATCTGCTCGCAACGCCTCAATCGGATCCAGCTTGGCTGCCTTCCACGCAGGATAAATTCCAAAGAACAGGCCGATGCTTGCCGACACGCTCAGCGCCATAAACGTCCAAAAAATCGGCAACGCCGTTGGAAGTGAAAACATTATTGTCGCAAGCTTGCCGATGCCGTAAGCGATCGCGACGCCGATGCAGCCACCAAGCAATGATAGAACTGTAGATTCCGACAGGAACTGCCGGACTATGTCGCTCCTTTTCGCGCCAAGCGATTTACGAATGCCGATCTCGCGAGTCCTTTCAGTCACCGAAACCAACATGATGTTCATAATTACAATACCGCCGACAACAAGGGCGATCGATGTTACGCCAATGGCAACTATGGATATGGTGCCGAAGATCTGCTCGCGGAGGTTGTTCAGCGCATCGGATGTGACTATTCCGAAATTGTCCGGATCGTTGTAATTCAAATGGCGTCGCGCGCGCAAAAGTACTCGAACTTCGTCCTGTGCCTTTTCAATCGACTCAGGGCCGATTGCTGCTACCCTGATTGCGATCGAGCCTCGTGAGCCGTAGATGTTTTGATAAGTAGAGATCGGCATTATGACGAAGTTGTCGCGCGGGTTGCCAAAAACCGTTCCCATTTCCTGTGCGACGCCTACTATGCGGAAAGGCAGCCCTTCGATCTTGATCTCTTTCTCGATTGGGTCAACGCTTGGAAAGAGCTGATTGGCGATTCCGTAGCCGACAAAACAGGTATAGCGGGAGTGTTCGTCCTCCGTAGAGCTAATGTACCGACCCTGATCGACTTTAACCGAATCTATGTCGACCATGTTTGCGCTCACGCCCATCAGTTCGACATCTTCCAGCATCTGTGTGTCGCGCTTTACCGTTCCACGACGTCGCATCAATGCGGCGGCGTCCTTGACGTAGGTCGGGTGCTCCTTGATAGCTCGCAGATCATCAAGTTTTATGTCTTTGTTCTTCTTATTGCGGTCGATCCACTCCTGCATGCTGGTGATGATACCCATTTTGTTTACTACGAAAGCGTTCGAGCCAAGATCGGCGATCTTGTCATTAAAGTATTTATTGAAACCTTCAATGAGAGATACGACTACGATTACTGTGGCAACACCAAAAATAATTCCAAGTAGGGTAAGGAATGATCGAAGTTTATGCGCCAGAATTGCGCTCAGCGCCAATGCCACAGATTCAACAAACTTCATGTTATGATTCCGCCGTTTCTTTTTTTACTGTGTGTGAGGGTGGTTTTCCCCGCCAAATCATTAGAACGAAATTATTCACGATAAGTTCGCCACTCACCTCACTTAAGCATCTTTGTTCATTTAACTATACGCACTGCTCCCGTTCGCTCGGTGCAGCCATTTTTGAAACGTTTCCACTGCGGGCCGCATTAACAAATGTCAACATTTTGACGGTTCTAATGAACCCTCATTTTTTGGCCCCGGCTTCGTAAGTTCCTGCAATCAGGAGGTAACTAATATGCCCACTTTATCCGAGCTGAGGAACGAGTATCAGACACTGTTCGACAGCTGCGCGATCCGAACCGAGAAACGAGCTGTTGTTCAGACTCTGACGACTCAATTGTTAGGCAATAAAGAGAGATATCGATCGGTTGAGAGGCAAACTGACGTGCCCTGGTACGTCATTGCAGTGATTCACAATATGGAGTCATCTCAGAGATTTACCAAACATCTTCACAACGGTGATCCGCTGACCGCCAGAACAGTTCAAGTGCCGGCCGGCCGCCCGGTAGACGGAAATCCGCCATTTACGTGGGAAGTGAGCGCGATTGACGCAGTGGTGTTCGACAAATTGGATACGGTGGAAGACTGGACCATTCCTGGAGCTCTGTTTGCACTTGAAAAGTTCAACGGTTTTGGCTCGCGGAGCCGCGGCATCAAAACTCCATACCTGTGGAGCTTTTCAAATCACTATTCAAAGGGAAAATTTATCGGAGACAATGTATTTGACCCTAATGCCGTTTCACAACAATGCGGAGCAGCGGTCCTTCTGAAGCGAATGACTGCGATAAACGCAATTGAAGTCCCGGTGAGCGTCATTCCCTCTACGGCGAGTGAAATCGCGACGCTTGGTGCGGCAGTGACGTTCTCGCGCAATAAAAAAACAATTGAGGCGGTCCGGCTACAGAAGGCTCTTAACCGATTTCCAGGCGCGGCGATGAAACTAACAGTGGATGGGGTGGCTGGAGGAAATACGTCCGATGCGTTCAGGGCAGTGACAGGGCATCTTTTGAGTGGGGATCCCAGGCAGTAAAGAGTGCAGTGAGGTATCTCGCGAGCTTTGCGTGCTTTGTTAGGTCGAACCTGAAACTCCATCGGCTGAAGCCCGATCGTATCTAAGAGTCGTTACACGCTCTCTACAGATAAAGATGGATTCTCGCTCGTTTGTTTGCGTGGCTTTCTGACCGGGGTTTTCGATGCCGATTTCGAGCGCGACATTGAATATCGCCGTAGGGTTCTTGCGATGCGCAGGCACGTGACCTCGAGAAGGCGCGGAGCTTTCACTGGAAATAACTTCGCTACAAGCTTCTCCTTCTTTGTCTGTAAGTGAGCGGCGGCCTGAAGCATCTGGCTGCTTTCGGCAAAGTGCTGCTTCAAGAATTCCCTACTGGAGACTATCAATACTATCTCTTCCTCAAGAGCCTCGAGATCGTGCCAGTCGCCGATGCGATCCTGAAGCGTTCGCAACCAGGCGAGGGCGCGGCTGGCGTCGCCGAAGCCCATCTGTGTAACGGTCTCGAGCAGGTAACGAACTCGTTTGGCGGCAATTCGTAACTGATGTAATTCCGTTGGATCATTTGTTGGAAGGGACAGTGCGGCGAGCGCCTGGAATTCAGTGAGCCGCTGATCGAGTCGCTCGGCTGCGTAGGCAGCAACCTTCCGTTCATCGACGAAGTTGGCGACATCAATCGGGTCGTCAGGGCTTTCGTTAGTAGCTATCTCGCCTGAAAGGTCTTCGCTCGAAAACGAAACATTTGAAGATGAGATCAGTCCAAGTCCTATCCCGATCGCGTCTATATTTATCTCTTGCAAAAACTGCGTCACCTTCACTGCTCGTCGCACCCGTCGATCCTGTAGAATCGCTTTAACCAATTCGAGTTGCGCGCGCCTGGTTTTGCGCTTGTTTAGCGCTTCCTTCTCGATCAGCTCCAAAAACACGTCGTAGTTGCGGACCGTTGACAGTTTTCGACGCCACGACCTGAGCTGCTTTTTGTGTTTTCGGATCTTCATCTCACGTTCCAGAAGATCGAGCGAAGCTTGAAGCCTCCGCGTAGTGACGCGCATTTTATGAACGGCATCGACTGACCCGGTCTCGATTACTCCGCGATGATAATCGCGCAATGACGCCAACTGGCTGAGGATGATTTCGCCCAGCGTGCGAGGAGCAGTAACCCGTGGTAATTCGGAGATCCCAACGTCGGGCTCGGTTACAGTCGTGTCCCCCTCAGGGGTTATTATTTCTTTAGCTTCAGCCATGGCAGCTGTTAGGGCCTTCATAGACAGATTACTATTTCAGCTTTGGCGCGGCAATGGTAGAGCTTAGTTTTTCAGAATTCGGCCTCTTAGAACGGAATATTTCGCTGTAATTCTGTGATTCTGAAATCAACAGATATAATTCCCTGGGACAAGTTCGATGGACATAATAAAGCTAGACTTAAACAAGACTGACCCGGACCTGCCAACTGACGCCGAAATCCGATTCCAGGTTGCGTTTTTGGCTTCGGTATCTGCGTTAGTCGCCAGCTTCGTAGCGCGGTTTTTATTCGACGCTCCATTGGTGCCGGAACTTCTCGCGCAATTTATCTTCGCGGTTGCACCGATCTGGATGGTAGAGGTTGCGGTGGGAATACTGGGCCCGTTTGCGAAACACCTCGCGTTTCTCGGCTGCACTGTGATTTATCTCATCGCGCTCATTGCTGCGACAGTAGGATTTCTTGGATCAGTTGGAAAAGCAAAGAGCAATCTCAATCGCTTCGTGTTTCCAATTTCCTTCGCGATTGGGATCTGGTTGGTAACGGTGGGCGTTATCCTGTCGGTGCTGGGCGGCGGATTATTCGGTAGTCATCTGCCTCAAGGGGCAGTCTACACCTCAATTACGCAGTTGATCATTCATACAATTTACGCGCTGGGAATTGTGTATTTTTCGAGGCGGTACATCGACAGAACTCTGTCCGCCGATGGTGTTATGACGTCAGTCATCAGCAGGCGACGCCTTGTTCGCGGTGTGGGATATGCGGTGCTAGCTGTGGGTATCTATGACATAGGAAAGTCGCTTATAGGATCGTGGCTGCAATCGGGTTCAGGCCGCGTAAAGCACGGTAACGGTGAGTTCCCGAATATCGACAATCTCGCGCTCGAGATAACTCCAAACAAAGATTTTTACCAGGTGTCCAAGAATGCGTTCGACCCTCAGGTCGATGTTCGTCGATGGAAACTGGAGGTGACAGGACTCGTAGATAATCCAATTGAGCTGAGCTTCGACGACCTCAAGTCATTTCCTGCGGTCGAGAAGTATGCAACGCTCGCATGTATCAGCAACGAGGTTGGGGGTGACCTGATCGGCAATGCGCTTTGGAGAGGTGCTCGTTTAAAAGACGTGCTTGCAAAGGCAGGTCTTCGAGAGGGCGTGGTCGATGTCGCACTGCATGCCAGTGATGATTACACTGACTCGATTCCGTTAGAGCGCGCGGTGGCCGGTGAAACGCTTTTGGTTTACGAAATGAACGGCGAACCGCTGACTCCTGAGCATGGTTTCCCGGTTCGCTTGCTGGTTCCAGGCATATACGGGATGAAGAACGTAAAGTGGATCACACGAATAGAACCGATAGCCTTCGATCTAAAAGGTTACTGGCAACGACGTGGGTGGGATGATCGGGCCGAGTACAAAACGTTATCTCGAATCGACGCTCCTGACAGCCGTACAAAAGGCGAGACGACAATCGCAGGTGTAGCATTCGCCGGTGATAGAGGCGTATCAAAGGTCGAGGTTTCAACTGACGGAGGGGCTAGCTGGGAACTGGCCGAGATCAAACATCCGCTATCTGCATTGACCTGGGTGCTTTGGTGGAAGCGATGGGGGCCGGCTCAGTCCGGTAAACATCGACTCGTCGTTAGGGCAACAGACGGTCGCAATCAGACTCAAACGTCACAGTACGCACCGCCGGCTCCAAGCGGTTCTTCGGGGTATCATTCAGTGATCATTAGCTCGGATTAACGATGGGGGTCGCCAAATTCCACAAATCAAGGATAACCGCGTAGCGGTGTCCTATCGCACCGCTACTTCCCCTTTCATAGAACGCGGTTAAGATTTGCGAGAAACTAACGTGTAAACCATGGCCACACGCCTTTAGGACACTACCAAAAAAGAGCTTGACACTGGAACAGGTTCGGCAGTCTATAATCCTCACGAGGTAGCCGAATGAGTAGAGATAAAGATAAGAGTTATCTTCGAGCCGGCGAGCTGGCTGAGCTTGCAGGAGTGAGCACGGATACGTTGAGGCACTATGAACGCAAAGGTTTGCTTGTCGCTCCACGTCGTTCGGTAAACAGTTACCGCGAGTATCCGATAGGCGCTCTTGGACGCGTTCGGTTGGTTCGGCGAGCGCTCGAGATTGGGTTCTCGCTCGATGATTTATCGCGCGTGCTGAGTGTGCGCGATAGCGGTGGTGCGCCCTGTAGACACGTACGGGCGCTTGCGGGTGAAAAGCTGCGCGAGGTTGAGATTCGGCTCGCCGAACTGGTCGAACTGCGCAATGAGTTGCGCAAGTTATTAATCGACTGGGACGAGGTACTTGCGAAGACCTCTTCTTCGGGACGCGCAGACCTGCTGGAGTCGCTGGCTGCGAATACACCTCCGAAGCGCGTGCGGTCTTCCGCGCTGATGTCGCCCGTCAATCGAAAAAAGAAACGGAAGGAGTTACGGCAGTGAAGATAATACTTACTTTGTTTGTTTTGTTATTCGCATTGCCGAGTGCTTCTAGTGCGCAAATAGCTCAGGATCCGCACCATCAGTCGGACAGGAGGCGTGATGGACTGAATGAGCGCGGCGACCACGCAATGGGGTTTGGCCACGAAAAAACTACACATCATTTTCGATTGGCCGTCGATGGTGGTGCTATCGAAGTCACCGCCAACGATCCTGAGGACGCGGCAAGTGTGGAACAGTTTCGCGGCCACCTCTCACACATCGCCAAGCTGTTTAAGGCTGGAGATTTCGACAAACCGATGTTTACTCACGGTGAGACGCCGCCAGGCGTGCCGGTGATGGCGCGAATGAAGGAGGAGTTAACTTACACATTCGAGCAAATTGAGCGCGGCGGACGCGTCCGAATCAGGACCGTTAATCCTGAGGCGATCGAAGCAGTGCACGACTTTTTGCGTTATCAAATCAAGGAACACAAAACCGGGGACTCACTCGATGTACCGTAGACCGTCCTTCTGCGGAAATGTACTTTAGACACTCGAGTGCGGAAATGTACCGTCCGTTATGCGGATGCTCACCGGACGCGTCACCCCCGTTTAGTTGACTGATCCGAATCCACCCCTCTATATTGGAGTTCGATTGTCGCGCGCACACG
>DATFWY010000065.1:0-34222 GCA_035258805.1 Blastocatellia bacterium
CAGGGAGCCGTTTAAGCAGTATTACCAGAGATTGATAGATAAGAACATTCGCCCAGAGATGGCAAAGTTAACAGTGGCACGAAAAATCTCAGCCATAACATTGGCAATTCTCAAAAGTAGAGAGGAGTTCGACCCTATCAGTGTAAACCAAGCGGTTTCAGACTCAGGCGATCAGTGATTGCGATAGCTAAGAAGAAGCCGTAGTCGTTTGATGCCTGAGCAAAGGTCGAGGGTGAGTAACAGGGCCGCGTTTTGCTAGAAGCACACTCACTGCTTCAAGTACCATCCGCTACCATTTGCCCCCTCGCACGACCGGATAAAGCTGTAGCGCAGAAGGCTCAAATAGAACCATGGTTGGCAATTGACCAACATCGAGTCAGCTTGGACGACTCTGTCAGGCGACGACGCTGTAACGGCTAATGATTAGCGACTCAATCACTGCTCAAGTATGCGGAGCTCCAACAGAAGCTGTGGAAACTGCCGCTCCGTGGGAACGGTGGAAAACCCAAAAAACAGGTTTTCCACCGTTCCCACCTCGCTTGGAAAACTCTCCGCAAAAAACGCGCTCCGAGTTTTCCACAGTTCCCACAGCTTCGGCGGCTAATATTTTCTATTTAAAAAGAGAACTAGTGAGTAGTCGCCGAACTAGTTGCAGCCGACCTGGTTCGCAATCGCAATTCTCCGATGTAATCGGAACCAGGCTGGCCGTCCAGCAATTTCTCTGGCGCGCCGGTCCAGGGAAAGTTTTTGCTTGACTTCCCCTTTCATAGAACGCGGTTACGGTTTGGGAGATTCCTAAAGATTCAATCGCGGCAACCCGCGTTTTAGAACACGACGAAACACTAGGGAATCTTCATCGCGGCAACCCCGCGTTTTAGAACACTACGAAACACTACGGAATCTTCATCGCGGGAACACCGCGTTTAGAACACTATGCAAGCTATGGCACCGTCTTCGTGGAGGGCACACAAAGCATTTGCGTGGTGGTCAAAGTGAAGAGGTCCTCCTCCAGCTGATTCTTGATATGCACCTGCCTCGATGTCGTCGATTGCGGTAGCCTTATGTTGTAGCACAACAAGTGCGCTGCCTCGTTCTGGATGCGCGTCGTGTCGTTTCCAATCGTTTTTTGCACAGGGTTGCAAAACAGCGCCGGCTGTTCCACGATGACGTCCTGAGTTTGAAACTGATCACTCAGTGTTGCGGGTTGTGCGATCGACTGCCCATTAACCGGATAACACAAGAAATGATCGAGCCTCCTCGGCAATCGCAAGGTCTCCTTTTGAGTGGGAACCATGATAGTCGTCGCCCTATCGACCGTCAGCTGCCGCGCACCGAATTGATTGGTGGCGGTTAACGTCTGGGACGTTGGCAGCAGAGCTGGGTTCTGCAGATTGTACATCGTGAGATGGTCGTTCAGGTCCACAATGGTTGTCACGACTGAGTCGATGGTCTTTTGCGCTGGGTTGAGAAATTGCAGCGGCGTGCCTATTGAGACCGTAACTGTTTGGAACTGGTCTCTGAGCGTCGCTGTTACAGCCGGCTGCTGAGTTTCCTCGCGGCTGATGATGTAGCTCCAAAAGTGGTCCAGCTTGAGATTTGTAGTCCGGCCAGCGCGACTCGTCTCCGATGATTGGGCGTGCGCCGAGGCGGCCAGGGTGAGTGTGAGTACCGTCTGGATCAGCAAGCGCGTCGTGCTATGTGAGCGTTGTTTCATGTGCAACTTCCTTTTCCAACGAGATAAGCACAAGCGCCGCTAATAAAGGTAATGACATCTGGGTGAGTCTTGTCAAGAAAAAGCCGTGACAAGGGCGAGGGTTTAGCCTCGCCCTCGGTTTTGATCAAGCTACTCGCCAGGGCTTGTAGGCCTCAGAATCTCATTCGAAGAATCCGTCTGGAGCCCTCTCGGGCATCACTCCTCTAATATGGCCGCCTTACAAACCTTGCCGCACTTCATCATTCAATTCTTCACAAAATCAAAATACAGTACGTGCGTCGAGCCATCATTCAACGTGAGAATGAATTTGCGACATGTGTTCGACCACTTCTTCTTAGTCTTCCAATTAATAACGAATTGATGCTCCACAGAGTCGTAATGGATCGTTGACGATCCGCGTTCGTCTACTAGTGGCCCAGAATGATCTCTGAGGCAATCCGAGAGATTGGCTGACTCGAGGTACATCACTGTGCCCAAATCGCTTATGTAGTTCTGACCAGCCATGACCTTAAATTTGAGAGGCACCGTTTGCCCGGCATTGGCTCGGTTGCCCATTGGCGGGTTCTCAACCGGGGGGAAGAAGCCCAAAAAGCTGTAACATACTGAAACTGAAAAGCTGCAAGAACTCGAATTCGCGCAGGCATCTGTTGCAGTGCAAGTGACACGCGTAACCCCAATCTGGAATACGCTGCCTGACGGCGGACTACAGACTACGGACGGGATCCCGCAATTGTCAGTTGCTGTAGGTAATGGGTAAACCACGACCGTTGCTACGCCGCCACCTGGCACAGCTATATCACTCGGACAAGTGATGTTGGGCGCTATGGTATCACGCACAGTTATGCGCTGAGTGCAGGTCGTCTCATTGCCGCAACCGTCAGTTGCCTTATACGTGCGAGTGATAATTCTCGGGCAGGAGCCTGACGAAACATCGCTAACGAAAGTGACTGTCGGGACGCCGCAGTTATCAGAAGCGCTACCCCCTTGAGCTACAAGACTGGTGAGATTGGTAGCGTGAGCCGGTACATCAGAGTCGCACTGAACCGTGACCCGCGGGGGACAGGTGAGAGTTGGAGCGATGGTGTCACGAATCGTGATGATCTGCATACAGTCCGTAGAGTTTCCACAGCCGTCCGTTGCACGATAAGTGCGAGTAATGGTCTTTGGGCAAGAGCCCGAAGGAACATCGCTCACAAATCTAACCGTCGGAACTCCACAGTTATCTGAAGCGTTGCCGCCTTGACTTCGCAACCCTGCAAGATCGCTTGCGTGAGCGGGCACGTTAGCCTCGCACTGAACGGTGACTGGCGGGGGACAGGTGATGCCTGGAGCGACTGTGTCATTCACAGTAATTGTCTGCGTGCCCTCCCTGAAGTTTCCGCACCCATCCGTGGCACGGTAAGTTCGAGTAATAGTCTTCGGGCAAGAACCAGACGATACATCGCTTACAAATTCAACGGTAGGAGAGCCACAGTTATCAGTTGCGTTGCCGCCTTGTGTGACAAGACCAGCGAGATTGGTAGCGTGAGCGGGCACATCAGCGTCGCATTGAACGGTGACCGGCGCTGGACAGCTGATGTTTGGAGCGACCGTGTCATTCACTGTGATGACTTGGGTGCCAGTTGTGGAGTTTCCGCAGCCGTCGGTGGCACGATAGGTCCGCGTGATCGTCTTCGGGCAGGAGCCCGACGAAACATCGCTTACGAACGTGACTGTCGGGACGCCGCAGTTATCAGAAGCGCTACCACCTTGATTTACGAGACTCGTGAGGTCCGTAGCGTGAGTGGGCACGTCAGCATCGCACTGAACCGTGACCGGCTGCGGACAAGCGATGCTTGGCGCGGTGGTGTCATGCACGGTGATGATCTGAGTGCACGTTGCCTGGTTGCTTGAGCCATCACTCGCTCTGTATGTTCGGGTTATCGTCTTCGGACAAGAGCCGGAAGGAACATCTCCTAGAAAAGTCACGGTCACTGGTCCACAGCTCGGCGAACTGGGCGACGCGCTGCCACCCTGAGCGACGAAACTTGCAAGATCGGTTGCCGCCGGTGGAATGTTAGAGTCGCACTGCACGCTAACTGCGCCCGGACAGGTGATGGTCGGCGACGTGCAGGGTGGTTGAGTGACAGTCACAGCATTGCGCATCACATAGGTCGTGCTGGCTCCTGACGTGCAACTATCATCCTGGTACGCAATGAAATAGGCGTTATATAGCCCTGGCGACGTCGGCGCGGTTATTGAAAACGGTTCGCCATTGAAGCCTGGACCGTCATGATTCGGATGATCTACGCAAGTCGACGTTCCCGGAGGAGTTGTGGATATTAGCCATGAAGTGGAGCGCCAATTGGCGCCGCCGTCTGTTGACGTCGTCACAAAAATCACCACGTTAATACTGCCTCCAGGTGAAACAGTTACACTGCTGCTGTTGTTCAGGCTCACCGAAAAAATTGTCCTGGAATCGGTAAACGTCGTTTGAGCCGTGTAGCCCGATGTCTGACCAACAGCGGTCAGCAGGAACGCTACATTGAGATCGCTCTCCTGAACGACATAGTCGGAATTTGAAAAGTTTCCCTCCTGGTCTGAAACGGAGGTCAACACGGTATCCGGCGTATCGTTGTCTCTATGAAGCGTTAATTGCACGGTTTCGCCAGGCTGCCAGTTGGTGCCGGTGATGATAACCGTTTCGCCGGGCTGATAGTCGGTCTTATCGGTAGTCACGGTCGCTAACGAGCTCGCGCTCGTCATTGTGGACGTCAACGTCGTTCCGCTGCCGTCCACTCCGCCCGTTACGAGAGCTGAAAACGTTTCCGGAAGCTCCGTGATCGTATATTCGTCGCGGTCCAAAAGGCGCGCAATTGTCTCGTTTTGATCGAGAGGGTTCCTGAGAACTAACGGCTGGCCTGCGTGATTGTTGATCAGTGCGGCTCTGCTCGGCGCGCGCATCACCTCCTCGATACTCGTTTGGGAGGTTGAGTCCGGCAAGATCTTCGCGCGGGCTGTAAAATAGCGACCCTCCGTATTAAACATTTCCATTGAGCCCTGATCGTCGCCGCCAATGATCTGCACCTTTCCATCGGGTAGCATCCGTAGCAGCGGTCGGACCCGAGCGCCAAACAACGGATTGCGAGTGGGCTTAAACTGTGAATTCTCAGGATCTAAAAGCTCACCGGAGCTAAGCTCGCGGCCGTCCGGTGACAGCCCGCCGACCAAAAGAACCTCTCCACTTTTCAGCAGCATCGCCGAATGGGACGAACGCGGCGCTGTCATTCGACCTTTAACCCGAACGAACTTCATGCCGGTTGGATCAAAGATCTCTGCCGTACCATTGGAATCCCCGCCCGCGATGAGGATTCTTCCATCGGCCAGAATGGTTGCAGTGTGTCCGCTCCTGGCTTGAAGGAGGGATGGGCCCGGAGCGAACCGGTTACTCTTCGGATCAAAGAGTTCGGTAGACCTCAGGAAGCCATCGTGATTGTGTCCTCCGACCACGAGGATTCGTCCGTCCGCGAGTTTAGTAGTGGTGTGATTCGCCCGTGCGATGTTTAGTTTCGCCGTTAGCAGAAATGTGCCGTCGTTCGGATCATAAACTTCGGAGTCTTCTACCTGACCTTCCTGATTCTCACCACCAATGATGAGGATCTTCCCGTCAGATAAGATGGTAGCTGTGTGACCCTTTCGCGCGATATGGAGGTCGCGGGTCGCCGACTCGTTATCTTGCGCATATGCTTTTAGGGAAACGCGAAAAGATTTCCTTGCGGCGTAAGTAGAGTTGAATCCTTTGAGAGCGGTTGCAATCGAACCAGGATTGTCTCCGCGTAAGAATCCGGTTAAGGAAGATGCTGATGAACTCGGAAAGCTAATCATTGCCAGCGGGGCCACAAGAATCATTAACGCAGCCAGTCGGCTTTGTGTGCGAAGGACAGCTGGGAGTGATGTGGACCTCCGTGAACTGGGGATCCTGGACAAACGAGTCGAACAACCCTTGAGTGGCGGCATCTTATCCATGGGACTTTTCCTTGGTTACGGTTGCTGGGTACAGTAGGGGCAGTAGCTGGACTACAACTCTGAGTACGAATCCCAACGGCGATGATCAGTCATGGCCGACAATCATGGGAATCACTTCTGGCCATTGTTCGGGCCAGTTGTCGGTAAGCGAGGGGATGTACTCTCCCCTTTCGTTGGTGTCGCCGCAGCCAAAAGGCGTTGCGACAGTATCGAATGCAACCCTTGGCGCCGATGTTACTATTGACCTTAATCCTTATCAATAATCAGTTTGGGGGTATGGTATCGTCTTGCTGATTACTTTCGAACATGTGAGTGTGCGAGTTTGCCAAAAACGATTAAAGCCGCAACCCTTTTGGGCCGGAGACGGTGGGTAAGAATTTGTGGAAACCAAAACAATTTTCCTCCTTAGACTCATATTTCGTTTGATTAGATCAATTCCCAAGCTAATTTTTTCGTAAGCATGATCGGCGAAACAACCTGAAGCCATCACAGACGATGGTAATAAGATTGAGAACGAAATCGGTGCTGTCCCACATCAATACTCTGCCGTTGCCGAGGAAGAGGTCGAAGAAGTGCTGTCAAATCCTAGCGAAGATCGTCCGGGCCGCGAAGGGTCACGCGTTGCAATCGGTCAAACTGCGGCCGGGCGGTATCTGCGAGTGATATATGTTCGAGGCCCTGAGCCCCGATAGCGTTTTGTCATCACAGCATATCAGTTGAGCACAAAAGCGCGATTGGCGTACCGCAGAAGGCGAAGGAAGAAACGAAAATGAAGCAACACAAATATCCTGCTGGTTGGAATGAACGTAAGGTTCGCAGAGTGTTAAAGCATTATGACTCGCAAACTGAGGAAGAGGCGATCGCTGAGGATGAAGCTGCCTTTGAGCTGAAGGACCAAACAGTTGATCGTGCCCCAAAAACTTGTTCCAGAGATCACTCGTCTGATTGAACGGCGGCGCCCCCGAGTGAGCCGCGCGTCCAACCTTTAGTTCTGTCACAAGAATGTAATAAAAGTAACCGAAACGTACACCCAGGATGCAACTAAGCGATTGGTGCCGCCGAGCGAGGGTCGCATCGGCGGGGCACCTTAATATCTTCGCAGTCAGACTTCTTACTCAGACACGCCTTCGGCAGCAACTCGTGAGTAATAGCGAGCTTACCGATCGGGAAAAGCGAATGCGATCGTGACGCTGTGCTGAAGGCGTGTCTCGATTCTTTTGTCAATGCGTTACCTTTGCAGTGAAGACTTCCTCCATCGCTAGTCCGGTGGAACACCCCTGGCTGGGGTTCAGTTGACGGCGGCTGTCGGTCCAGATCGGATACGAAATTCCACCAAAAGAAACGAGCCCCTCATAATCCCCTTGTTGATTGCCATAATTTATTCCCGAGCAGGGAAACACTCCGTTGCAATCGTGTTCGTTTGAGCTTGCGTCGCTTACGCGAATATTTGGCGACAAGAACGTAACTCCGCCGTCCGTAGATTGCGTCAGGTAATAATCAGTCATGAATCGAAAACCGGCGGTGTCATTTCGTGTGTCGTAAAATGCAATGTTCACATCACCGGTCACCGGATCGACCGAGAGCCAGTGATTGAACCGATCTACCACGAACGACAAATGGTCTGCGACTGTCACTGGCACTGACCATGTCGAGCCATTATTGTCTGAGTAGGACAGAAAAATGTCCGTCCCCGACGGAGTTTGGTCCATCCAGGAACAGTATATGCGGCCGCGATGCAGACCATTGGATCGGTCCACGTCCATTGACGGATACACCAGGGCTCCGCGGAAGGACTCAGCAGGTATCGCAATATCGAAAGGAATTGTCTTCGACGCAATCGTCCGCTGAGTATCCCAGGTCAGTCCGCCGTCGAACGAGCGGTTGAACGCAATAACATTAGCTTTGTAGTCGTTCCACGAGACGTATAACTCTCCGTTCGGGCCAACCGACGGGGATGTACCGATGGACCTTCCTGGTCCCGACGGATCATCGGCCCGCGTTACCCTAAAAGTTGCCCCGTGATCAGTTGAAGTTCCGACACGAATGCCGCCGCCGATCGAGCCACCCGATGCCGCATCCCATGCAATGTAGACGTTATCTCGAAAAGGACTAGTCAGGTTTCTATCGGTAGTAATCATCGGCTTGTCGTTGAAATGATTCGAGCCGCCTTCAAAAGAAAAGAAAGAAACGTTCGGGTATGTCATTCCACCATCGGTAGATCGTGCGACGGCTATTTCGGTACCGTTTACTCCGGTCCCCTTTCCAAAGAACACAACGATGTACCCGTAGAAGACATTGCCGAGTGTGTCGAAGGCGAGGGACGGGTCCGACCCGAAATCAACACCATTAGCACCTTTTGGCGGAGGTAGCGGCAAATCAACACCTCCCCAGGTAGTGCCGCCGTTTGAAGAAAAATATCCGCGCATGGGCAGGCGAAAAATCTCGTTAGAACCGGCCGCGAGGATTGTCGGCTGAACGGGGTTGATAGTAATGAATGTTTCGCTTTGCGGACCGCACTCGTTGGATACATCTATATTGGCGCCGACACTGACCGCGGATGTTGTTACAGCAGTCGCCAATGGTCCGTGGCTGGCTAAGTACTGATATTTATTCCACCAGGTCGGATTATGGCTGCTGCTGGTCTGAGTGATCCCGTGCGCGGAAAAGCTGGAAATTGCAATGAGGGTGATTAAAGACAGGAGAGCCTTTTGTTGGGTGGTCATTGTTACTCCTTATAGAATGAGTAGCGGCGAAATCGAATCGCGCGAACCGAGGTCGTGTCCAAGCATCGCGCTAAGAGTCGGCAGTCATGCTACTAAAGGGTACGAGAGTCGGCAAGGTTGCACCACATCGGCTGCAAACACAGGATGTTCGATTCTCCAATTGGGGTCTCCTCTCGAATTTGATGCAACCGGAATAATCTATGGGCGTTCTATTTGTCGAGATTGAAATTCGCATTCAGGACACACATTGAGACAAACAATGTTGTCGTTATGCTGCAAGTGTAAGGCATTAGAGGGGAATCGTGTGTCGATAGAATCCCGTCCACGGGAGGAAAAAATGATGCACTCTTCACCCACGCTCTCGACTGCAATCATTCGTAAGTTTTATTACTGATAGTCTTAAAACAAGTAATCTTATCGACGTTGCGATTAGTGGTAAGATAGCGCAGATATTGAAAGAAGCTGGAGTGAAGAAATAGCGACTGCTTCCTCGACGATCCAACTCCTCCTCGCTTCAATAGAAAACGCCGTTACTTGATCATCAATTGCTCGTCTTTCTTTCTGGCTTGTAAGTTACATTTCAAAAGGTGACTGCCTATGGAAAGAAAAGTCTCCTCCGATTCGCGGTTTCGTCCATCACTATTTGCCGTGGCAGCTGTAGCGCTCGCGCTTGCCTTTTCGTTCATCGCGACGACTCAAGCCCGAATGATCGAAACATCGGCCGGCTCACAGACGAACAGTTCATCGACGCGCGGGAACCTGGTCGTACTTTCGACGGACCTGAGGGAGAAAACAATTCGATTCGGGGATGAACTTGTTGTGCTGGTCTCGCTTCAGAATCAAGGCACGAAGCCGATCAAAATACCACCGGGCGCGCTGCTACTGAGCAATAAGAGATGGAGCCAAGGCTCGGGGAGCGGATCGGGGCTTGGGGAATCGCCACTTATCCGCGAGGGCGCGGACTCCAAAGAGGAATTTTCACTACAACCCGGGGAGTCTGTTGCGCTGACTGCTAGCAGTATCGAACTAGGCACTCATTCGATGGGCCCGATGACCGCAGACTTCGTAATGGAGACAGAAGACAAGGATCTGCGGCGTGAGATTGGCAAGCCTGAACGGTTTACAGTTTCGTACTACGTTGCTCCTTCAAAGCTCATGACTTCTGCATGGGCCGCAAAGACGCCTGAGGAGCGAAAACGGCTGCATCCTCCGATCAAAGATCTGCTGATACTAGCGTCCAAACCGGAGGAGGCTCCAGGATCTTACGTACCAAAAACACTCGAATACTTGGGCTGTCATGCATTGTCCTTTCTGGAGTATGCCTTGGCGGACTCCGACCCAGTTGTGAGGGAGCAGGCAGTCCGCGCGTTGGATCGCGCGCCGGCGATTCCAATGGCTCTGAATTCCCTCCTCGATCGGCTAAATGAGCATGACGAAGGGAGGCCGTTCGCTGCCGCGGTTGAGAGATGCAACGCGAATCTGCGCATGAATGAACGGGAGTGTATCAAGCTGATGATTACTGCACTCAATGATCAAGATGTACGCGTACGAATTGCGGCAATATCGGTCTTGACCCACAGAGCCGCCTACGAATCCAGTTTACGACGCACCATTGAAAACAACCCGCGCGCTCGCGAATCGATGGATGAGCAAGCTAAGCAGCTTTACGATTCTATCGGCTTGGTCGATCCTGCTTTACCCTTAATCAAGAAAATGGCGGGGGACACAGATTCACGCGTTCGAGCCGAGGCGCAGAAGTTCCTGTCAAACTTTGCATCCCAGCAAACGATCGCGGCCGGTGTAATTGCTGCTCTTGCAGACACGGACGCGGGTGTCCGCAATCAGGCGCTAGAAACGCTCAAAACCAGCCGCGAACCTTTCCCTGTGACGACGATTCAAAAAGCATTCGCTTCGACGAAAGGTGACGTTGCCCTCGGATTGATCGAGCTGATTTATGAGAGAGAAGACTCCGACCTGGCAGCGACTCTCACCCCTGGGTTTAAGGAGCGGTCCCCGGCTGAGCGCTTGATGATCCTGACCACGATCGCCGGTCACTCCGATGATGCGGCACTGAATCTGGTGCTTCTGGGTCTTAAGGATGGCGACCGCGCAGTAAGTCGCGCGGCGCTGCTGAGACTGCTTGCGTTTCCAAGCGAAAAAGCGATCTCACAAATTAAAGCCAATTCAGTCAACGTTGCATCGGATGACATTGCAGTTGCCGTAGAAAAAGAGCTGCGAGGTCGCGCGTTGTTTCCATTCTTGACTCGTGCTGGTTCCGTCGCCGAGAACGCTTTCCCATCAGCGCAAGGGACAGGGCCCATCGTTTCTCCTGATGGGAAATGGGTGGCCTACGTCGAGACTGGTTGGGGTCGTCCTGGCGGCTCAGGTGGGTTTGGAAGGTCAAATCTCCTCAGCTTAACTCACATCGCTCGCAGCGACGGCTCTTTAGATCGCATCGTTTCAGATATGTTTCTTGACGGATGGATGTCCGATAGCAGCCGCGTCGGTTCAGCAAGAGATGGATATGCGGCAATCGTGGATTTGAACGGCAAGCCAGTTATAGAGTTTGGCGACGCGCTAGATAAGCCAACCAACGGAAGCACTCCTCTCGCGGAAGGCAGTCCTCTTTTGGGAAAGTGGCCAACCGGTGAGTTACGCCATCAGATTGGAATTCGAATGCCGCATTCAAAGGTCATTCGAAGCGGAAATGATCGGAATTCAATGATTAGCTTCGATTACGGTGAAGACGCTGCCTTTTCGCCTGACGGAAAGTGGTTCGGTCCACGTCGAGTCAAGGATCAATGGCAGTTCGTAGATGCCGAGGGTAAAAAGATCGAGTTTAAAGCGCCGGACACTTGGGGTTGCAAGGCCATCTGGTCTCCTGATGGCGCCCACGTGGTAGTCGTACCAGCACAGCCCAGCGGCTCATTTGGCGGAAGCGTAGCGGTCGAGCCTAGCAAGGCGTATGTGATCGACTTCGTGGGTCAAATGCTAAAGGCGACCATCGAGGTCGATCAGGTCTGGGGCATGGGCGAATGGAGCTACCGCAAAGGTCGCTGGAATCCCTGGTCAAAAGATGGAAAACGCCTGGCTTTCGTGCGACGGGGGCAAATATGGATCTCAGATCCCGATGGAAATGCGACGCAGGCGACGTCCGATTCATCGAACAAAATCTTTCCGACATTCTCACCGGATGGGACCAAAGTCGCTTACATCACCTGGCAGTTTGATAACCGCGAGCATTATCCAAGGCTAGGACCGACGGACATCTGGGTCCTCGATATCAGGAGCGGCTTGGCTGCTCGTGTAACTCGCCCTGACTCGGGCCGCATTGAAGGCCTCGATTGGCTAGATAACGGTACGATCATTTTCGATCGGCTGGAACCAGGCTGGCACTCCTCGCTGAGAACGATTTCACTCAGATAGCGGAGTCAACTTGAATGAGCACCACGGGTCGGGAAGCTTCTTATATGCCTCGTTCTTCCACGGCACTCCGCCGGAAAAACAAGGCGTCGACTTCAGCGGCTCGCGAAGCACCATTAGAGTCGGCAGTATGCTGCTAAAGCAACGAGCCGCGGCTAGGTTTCACGCCATCAGGTGCCATTCGAGGAGCTTGTGTAAGCGCGAAGAGATCGATTCTCCCACTTTAGACTAAAGCACTTAAAGATCGAGTAAGTGATTCGATTTGCTGCCTGCCTTTTATAAGCAGGTCGTTTCAAGCTTTAAACCTCACCAAAAAAACATCTGTAATTCAATCCTGAATTTCGTCATGAGAAGTATGGGGCGGCCTCTCTCGGGCCCCGCCAGATACGGAAATGCGGCGCAACCGGCCGAGTGGCGAGTAAAGCACCGCGTTGCGAATCGATCGCGAGACATTGACTGACAAGCGCACCAGGTCTCGTCGACTCTGTTTCGGTATCAGGAAACGGAGGTTCTCATGAAATCAGGTAAATTCCCCCAACTGAGACTGATAGCTACTGTACTCTTTATTACCGCCGTCATCCTGGCGGTGGCCGGCGCGTACTACTTCATCTTCGTACAAGCCGAAAGGCAATACCACACTCGCCGAAATTTTCAGTTGGTTGCCGAAATGAGCCAGAATCTCAACGAAAAAGTGCAAAGCTATATCACCGCCATAAGCAATGGAGTGAAGAAAGCGCAAGATGACGCTGTTGAGAAGAACTCGCATGAATTGAATGCAGAAAGCCCCGGCAGTACCCCGAAGCCAGGCGTAGCTGAACGGAAGCCATCAACCGCGCGAGACCCCCAGTCAGGCGGGGCCGATCTAAACCAACCCGTTCTGCGAAACCAACAACGATCCGCCGGGGAAAAAAGCGAAGCCGAAAAAACTGTGAAAACTGCTCCCGAGAAGCAATCCATTGATGAAAAAAAGGCGCTTAACTCTTTCATATCGTCAATACGGTTGGTCCCGGAACTTGAGCTAATCAGCCCGAATGAGAAGAGCGACAAATTTCCTGTCACCTCCCTAAAAGACGCCATGGTGACGCCGCATTATAAGTCCGATGACAAAGGCTCCTGGCTCTACCTGTCGTGTCGTCCGAATGGAGACGCCGATGGAATGAAGATCCAGGTCAGAACTTCTCTTACCAATTTAATCCAACCCGAGATCAGCCGTGAAGCTTTTAATGACGTATTGGTCGCCGATCAATCCGGTGTCGTAGTTTTTCAGCGCGATGATTCGGCTCCGAGGTTGCTTGACTTGCACGCGCTCCAGGATCGCTCAGGCAGGGAGCTTGACCTGAAGCTGACCAGCGCTCTGCATTCAGAAAAGGAAGACTCGCAGTCATCTGAGACGCCAAAGCCATACCTCTCAGCCAGCCTGCTGGAAATAAAATTAGCCGATGACAACTACTTGATGTTCGTCCAGCCGGTTGCAATCTCGTTCAAATGGGGAGACCGCGACCGCGAAACGGGCGCTCAGTGCGAGCGATATTTTGTTTGCGGATTGGTGCGATCGCGTGAATTCGTATTCAACAGCCTGGGCTTTTCGAGATCAATTCCAGTTATTGTCTTCTTCCTGGTGGGGATTGGCCTGGCGATTATGCCGATCGTCCGGGTGGCGTCGATAGGCCCAGAAGACAGGTTAAGCAGTACAGATGTTCATGTATTGCTGGGATCGATCCTTGTGGGTTCCGCGCTTCTTACCTTCTTCACGCTGGACTTCGCTTCCTATGCCGACTCGAACCTTGCGACTAACCAACAGCTTGAAGAACTAGCCGCGCAGATCAAGGAGAACTGGAAAGAGGAGTTAAGTGCAGTTCACACACAGCTAAGCGGACTGAATGAGAAGCTGGAGCGCTACTCAACATCGTCGCCGGGCGCGGCCAGCAACAGTGGTCACGCCGGAGGGATAGAGCAGCTCATAAACACTCTCAAAGATCGCGACTGGAAGTTTAGCTTGACGCAAATACTTGATCCGAAGCCTATTGGGAATCTTCATCTTTGGAGTCCCGATGAGTCCTATATCTATCCGTATTTTGAAAACGCTGTTTGGATAGATTCGCAGGGGCAGCAACGCTTCAAATGGAGCACTCGAAGCGCTGCAACCAGCCTTATTAAGGTCAGCGATAGATCTTACTTTCAGAACATCGTTAACGACCGGATGTGGGTGTTGACGCCATCTGATAAGGATTCCCCCTCGCGACGGTTCGCGCTTGAGCCACTCGTTTCAAAAAACACCGCGGAAAGAATAACTGTGCTTTCGATACCTGCCGTCTCAAAAGGCGGGGGCCAATGTTCAACGACCGCTGACCCGAATCAGGTTGTTGCGACGATAAGCTTCAAACCGATTTCGTTGGTTGGGACGGTGCTGCCCTCGGGCTTCGGATATTTCGTGATCGACGACAAAGGGCAATTCAAGTACCGCTCCGATGAGTCCCTCAACACGAAGAAGAACCTGATCGAGGAGTGCGACAACGACAATCGGATTCGACTCGCCGCGAGCGGTAGAATTCAGAGGTCGCTGGACGGCAGGTACCTGGGAAGACAGCACCGATTCTTCTTTAAACCCTTAGACTCCCCGCCATGGACCCTTGTTGTGTTTCACGATCAAGAGGGATTCGGCGCTTTTAATCTTGAAGTACTCAGCCTGGCCACGCTGCTGTCTCTGTTTGACTCCGCGTTGGTCCTGAGCATTTTCCTGCTGACCTATTCGGAAGAATGGTTATGGCCAAACGAGGAAAAGGCATCCAGCTATTCGTTGCTATTTGTAATTAATGCGTTGATGGGTTTCGGCTTCTGCATAGCCCTGACGTTTTTCACCAGCTCGCTTGCTCTTTTGTTCTTGTCCGCCCTGGTCCCAATCACAGCAATGGTTGTGCTGTTTGCCGAACTCAAACACGGCTATGTGTCTCGGAGGTTTGATCCGGTGATTCGTGCGGCAACCGGTTTGATGAGAAGATATCGCTGGCGACCTCTGGACCAGAATCTCAATCCGTCGCCGGGGCAGGCGACGAACAAGGGGTTCCGAAATTACCGGTCCGGTTACGTGTACTGCACGGTATCAATGCTCACGCTTGTCGGAGTCATGCCCGCGATCGCTGTGTTCAAGACAGCTCATCGGTACGAATCAATTCTGTTTCTCAAGCGTACCCAAGTGGAGCTGGCACGCGCTCTTGGAGACCGAGACGTCGCGATCAGAGAGCGCTATGGCGACATAAAGGCCAAAGATCAGGAGCAGTTCCTTCGGGATCGACTCGCGTTCGTCAAATCGGATCACAAGGTGACTGGGGCTTTCGGAGTTTACTTAGATTTTTGCAGAACCACGGCCTTCGAGCAGCCGATGAATGGGTCCGACCAGTCCAATGCCGACTCCTCGCATCTTGTGTCGGATTTATCAGATCTGCCGTTCAGCTGGTTCAAGGTGGCATTGTCCTGGATACCGGTTTACAGCCCGGCAATAGCAAGGCTTCGCGAGTTTGCGGACTTGAATGATGCCGGCAACTTGAGCTGGAATAGAGGCGCGACCGAGACTCTGCAACTGTTCAGGAAGTCGAGCTCAGAATCTGCTGAGGGGAAGACCGAAGGCATCGCAATCACCTCGGCAATTCAACCTTTCTCGATGCCGTACTCGCTGTTGTGGTGGATAGTGCCGCCGGCGATATTCGTGTTGCTGGTGGGTGTGGTGCGCCTCCTTGCGCGAAAGCTCTTCTTCCTGGATTTCGAGCGCGGTCGGAAAATCGAGCTCGCTGAAGTGCTCGATAGACGTTTAGATGGAAATGTGCTCGTGTTAAAGACGCGGTATAGCGTCGACTGCGGCTGCCTCGAAAGAGCCGGCTTCTATCATATCGATCTAAGAAAAGTCGCGCGTGCCCAAAGCTGGGCTGAGACGTTTGACTTTGGAGACGTCCCTGCAGGCAAAAGGGCTATAGTTATAGACCGGTTCGATTATGACTGGCCCAACCCCGCTGCCACTAAACAGAAGCTCAGATTCATCGAGCGAACCCTTTCAGATGACCGGCGGATAATCGTGATCTCGGAGGTCGATCCGACGCATTTCGCGCTTCCGGACGCCACCACCGAATCCGAAGACTCAAAGGAAGACAAGGAAGAGGGTAAATCAAAATCAAACGCCGACGACCAAACCAGAAGGCGTTGGGAGAGCTGCTTGAATCCATTTTACCGTTTACATCTCAGCGACCCGGCCGAGGACAATGTGCTGACAGAGGCGCCCGAAGCAATAAAGGCGGAGTGCGGGCCGCGCAAATATCTTCAAGAGATCGGTATGAAGCTCTTGCAGCTCGAAGACGCCCCTAAGCTTTCGCATAAGCAAGTTATCGAGCGGGTGCTCCATGAGGCTCGGCCATACTATCACGCGCTTTGGTCGATCTGCTCAACCAGTGAGAAGCTTCTCCTGCATAACCTCGCAAAGGACCGGCTGGTTTGCTCACGCAATGCAGAACTGGAGTCGCTGCTTTCGCGAGGGATACTGGTCAGCAGCCCGCATCTGAAGCTGATGAATGAAAGCTTTCAACGATTTGTGATTGCCGAGAGCACCCCCGAGGAGGTGTTATTGTGGTCACATGGAAAGCAGACCGGCGCGTTTAGCCGATGGCGGATGCCGGCATTTGCATTGCTTTTCGCGTTGGCGCTGTTTCTATTTGTTTCCCAACGAGATGTTTACGAGCGAGCGTTTGCAATCGTCTCCGCTGTAGCAGTTGGTATTCCGACTGTGCTGAAGCTCCTCGGGATGATCACCGGCAGACCGATGGGAACGCTGAAATAATTACCGGACAAGATCCTCGGACCCAAACATTTTACGCAGGTCACTCCGATCGCAGCGCCTCGATGACGTTGAGAGTCAGCCCTGATTGGAGCAATGGCAACAAAGCCGCCCTGGATCAGCTAGTTTCAACGCTTAAGCGATATTTCAAAGTGAATCACTCCGCTGCTGATCTTGCTCGTCAGGGTACGGAACATCTTTCGTATCAGTGAAAGCATTTCCCTGTTATCTGACAGCACATCGCCGCTGAAATCAGTCACACCATTAGCGCGACCAATCTCAATCAATTCCTGGATCAGCAGCGTTGCAATTCCGTGCCGTCGCATACGGTCTTCGACAAGAAGCGCCAAATCCGCCGCAGACGGACGGTCTCTGAGGCATACATATCGACCCTCGCCCACGATCCTCTCATCTTCTCCCTTTCGTTCGGTGATGATAAGCGCGGCGTGCCGGACTCCGTCGCCATCCGAGAGATAGTTAAGCAGCCCATCCGAAAGCAACTTGATTGAACCAAAGAACCGGCGTCGAATTGACTCGGGCGAACAGCGGTAAAAGAACTCTTTCAATAGGTCGTGGTCTCGAGGTCGCAACTCACGCAACCGTAGCGTGCAACCGTCACTCAATCTGATGTTTCGTGGGAGTCGCTCGAATCGACGCAAATTAAATTTGTTTGTAGGATTCATTATTCTCTGACTCTTTTAAGCTGAGGGTCATCTCAGCTTGCCGCACACCGACACCACGACTATATGCGACAGTGAAGTCCCTGGGATGAACGTTAGATGAGAAGTAGATGAAAAAACGTAGGATCGATGCGCCGGCTGTGCAGTTAATCCCGACTTCCGAGCCATTGTCTTAGTAAAGCAATGGTGCTATGATGCGGCCGCCGAAAAATAAATCCTTCTTTGTAACTTTCACCTCACACCGTTGCTTGTAAGATCAGATCGCGAGACTATTAATCGCGGCTTTTACGATTGAACCAGCTGGCGTTCCACGCCCGCTTTTCATCGGCACGGGTGACCAAGGCGATGCATGGTGGATGTCAAAAGCACCTTCTTTGCCGAACACGCGGCTCGTCGACGCCATAAAATCTTGCCCTCAGTCGCTGCCTGCCGATTGGAAAGCACTTGTCCTTTAAACGCTCTTTGCATTTTCACTTACTAACCTTGGAGGAGGAGAAGAAAATGGATAAGCGTACACCGCAACTCGAACAAACAATGAAGAGGCGCAACGTCCCAAATGCCATAAAGTCCTGCGGTCGTTTGAACAGAAGACTTGTGGCATTGCTCGTAAGCTTGTTTGTGTGCCTGTGCACATCAATTGATGTCTTCGCCCAATCCGACAACGCCCAGGTTTCAGGATTTGTGAAAGATACCGCGGGAGCCGTGATCCCAGGCGCCAGGGTCGTTGTGAAGAGTCAGACCAAAAGTGTTGAGCGAACTGCCATAACCAATGAGCAAGGCTACTATGTGATTTCGAATCTGCCCCCTGATACCTACTCGGTCACGGTGGAACAAACTGGCTTCAAGCGTTTCACGGTTGCCGATAAGAAGGTTGATCCCAACATCGCCACCATGGTCGACGTGTCACTGGAAGTTGGCCAGGTTAGTGAAGCGGTGACGGTAACCGCAGATTCAATGACACTGCAAACAGAAACGGCTACGGTAGGAAAGCTGGTTGAGAGTAAACAGATTCAGTTAGCCATGCTGAATGGACGCAATCCTCTGTTTCTGGCGCTGCTGAAACCGGGCGTCAGCGGCGGCGCTCTGGGTGGCTTCAGCTTCGGGCTGACTACTGGAGGTTTAAACATCAACGGTTCTCGCACACAGGACAACCTGATCACCTTTGACGGAGCAGTGGCGGTCCGAACCCGATCAAACGGCACCAGCATAGGAGTAGCCGATGTGGATGCTACCCAGGAGGTCCAAATTCTGACGGCTAACTACGGGGCTGAATACGGGCGATCAAATGGAGGCCAGATTCGAATAGTCACCAAGAGCGGAAGCAAAGATCTTCATGGGACATTCTATGAGTTCATGAGAAACTCGGCCTTCGACGCAAATAGCTGGACTCGCAACCGCACAGGGACAGCAGACCGCCCCTGTGAACAATTTCCAAAAGACACCGCCTGCCGGCCCGAGCCGTTCCGTTACAACCAGTTTGGTTACAGCCTTAGCGGTCCGGTCGTACTTCCTTTTACAAGTTTCAACAAAGGTCGCGACAAACTTTTCTGGCTGTGGGGCCAGGAATGGGTCAGACGACGACGGGGGGTAACCAGGACTCTCACCGTTCCAACGCTCAAGATGCGCGAAGGAGATTTCAGCGAATTGCTTGGCCCAAACAAGTTCTTTTCCACTCCGGTGATTATCAAAGATCCGCAGACTGGTCAGCCATTCCAGGGCAACGTTATCCCGAAGGAACGGCTCAGCCCCAGCGGCATTGGCCTGCTCAAAGCTTTCCCGGAGCCCAACTTTGATGGTCCCGGTACAACCAACTGGTTCGCCGAACGCGGTGAAAAACAGGACCAGCGTAAGGACACAATCTCCATAGATTATTACCCGACCGAGAAACACTCGATACGATGGCGGGCACAGCTCTATCACTTTCTCGAGTTTGCTCCCTTCCCGTTCGACAATGAGCCTGGGCTCGCGCCTCGGATTTTCGATCGTCCCAATCAGACGACTTCGATAAACTGGGTATGGTCCATTTCACCGAACTGGGTCAACGAAGTGCTGGTTGCGGGAAGTCGTGACCAGGTCTTCATCAGCGTCGGGAACACGGATCTGTTTAAGCGTAGCCAGTATGGAATTACCTATCCATACATTTTCCCCGACCGGAAAGAGATCCCTGATAAGATTCCCACGGTTGATGGACTCTCTCCGTTCAATCGCATAGACGGTGGCCCGTACCCGAGTCAGTCAACAGGCCCGATCTACCAGATATCCGACAACGTGACTAACATTCGGGGCAGTCACACGCTTAAGGCGGGAATCTATTTCGAGAGAGCTGGCGAAAACGACTTCGATCAGATTAACGTCGCCGGAACGCCGGGAGGCACCAATAATCAAAATGGTCGTTTTGTCTTCAGCAACTCAACGCCTAATGCAACAGGACAGGCGATTTCAAACGCCGCGCTTGGATTGTTCGACACTTATGCGGAGCTCGGAGCCCGATCGTTCACACCGTACCGTGGCCACATGCTGGAGTGGTTCGTCCAGGATTCCTGGAAGGCGACGCCGAAGTTAAGACTCGAATTCGGCCTCAGGCATAGCATAATTCAGCCGTACTACAGCCTGTGGCGGAACATGGTCGTCTTTGATTCGAGATTCTATAACCCTTCGATCGCAGTCACCCAGGATCCGAGGACGGGATTTATCACCAGCGGGAATTTACAGGCCCGCTACAATGGCCTGGTGATCCCGGGCGACGGTTTTCCTGATGCCGCTAGTGGTCGAGTCCCAGTCGCGGATACAGGAGAATTCGACTTTCTGTTCCGTGGTGTTTCGAAGGAGTACTCCAGGATTCATAAGGGCAACCTTCAGCCACGCATTGGCGTCGCCTATGCGTTTAACGATAAGACGGTCGTTCGAGCCGGAGCGGGCCGATTCTTCACTCGCCTGGGTGTGAGCGACTCGGTCTTTCTTGGAGGTAATCCGCCCTTGCAACCGTCCGCATCAATTACTCGCGGCAAAGTCGATAACCCTGGGGGTACTACAAGCAACGTGTTTCCCCTGGTGATCACGAGCCAGGATCCAATCTTCAAGAATCCGGAGGCTTGGCACTGGAGCGCAACTTTCGAACGAGAAGTTGGTTTCAAGACCGTAGTCGAGGTGGGCTATGTAGGGCGACGTAGTTTACACGGACAGCGCGAGCGCAATATCAATCAGCTTCTCCCCGGAACGGTCCAGGCTAACCCAGGGGTCAATCCCGATTTTCTCCGGCCATATAAGGGGTTTGGCGTCATTCGTGTAACTAATAATGACGCTAACGCTACTTATCACGGCCTTCAGATAGGCGCCACACGGCGGTTTACGCAGGGGTTGAGCTATGGAGTAGCCTATACATATTCGAAGTCTATGGATGACGGCTCTGCTCAGCGGGACGTTATTCCAAACGCTTTCGATGCTCACCCTCTGTGGGGACCTTCGACCTTTGATCGACGACACGTAATGGTGGTCGCAGGAATCTACGAGCTGCCTTTCTTTCGTGATCGTTCTAAGTGGACGGGTAAGCTTTTAGGGGGCTGGACTATTTCTGAAATCTCACAGTTCCAGACTGGTACACCCCTATCGGTCACTACCGGGGATGATTTTGCCGGTGTTGGGCCCGGAAGCGGCGCACAGTTTTGGATTGTCAAGGGAGATCCCAAACTATCCAGGGGCGACAGGAATTTCTCCGACAGCACGGCTGATCAGAATTATTGGTTTCTAACAAAGAATCCCGACGGGACACCGATCTTTACAGCGCCACCTGCGGGTACTTTCAATACCGATAGGGTGCGCAACTTTCTGTATGGTCCTGGTTTCCAGAACCATAATCTGGGAGTCTTTAAGGATTTTCACGTCACAGAAACACAGAGAGTGACTTTTCGTTTCGAGGCCTTTAACTGGCCTAACCATCCGAATTGGAACAACCCAACCACCGACCCTCGCAGCTCAAGTTTTGGGAAGGTAACGACCAAGAGTAGCGAGCGGAATCTGCAGTTCGCTCTCCGCTACTCATTCTAAAAATCGGCCCGGCTATCCTTGTCGAGAGTCGCTCTGACTCTCGACAAGGTAGTCAGCCCTGTACCGGTGGCCCTCCGTGGCCGCCGTCCTCGCCGCAATTGTGGTTAGTCAAAAAGGGGCGGCCACGGAGGGCCACCCGTACAGGACTGGCGAGTTCTCAGCTACACTCCCCTAAAAACTGAACCGCGCGCCGAACTGAAGCTGCCGCGATGGAGCCGCCGCCGTAAAGCCGAACGGTTGCGTCGGAGCACGTCCACGGATCCCTTCCGGGTGTGGATCTGTAATCGGAGTAGTACCAACGATGTTGTTAATACCAATGAAGTTGGTATGGTTGAACAAATTGAAAGCTTCGAAAGTCAGCTCGAGGTAATTTTGCTCGCCGAAGGTGAAACGCCGACCTAATCGCAGGTCCACTTCATAGAACGGCTCTCCATGGCCAGTGTTGCGACCGAGGTTTGAACCGGGATTGCAGGGCGAATTGATAGCCTCGCGAAGGCACGGCCGGTCTCTCGTCGAAACGCCGTCTCCGTTTGCATCGATACCAAGCAACACGTTGAACGGACGCCCGCTGCCTGCGATGAAAATTGGCGACAGCACCCAATTCCCCAAGATGCGACCGGTGGTTGAATCGCCCCCGAACGGACTTTCGAATACGCCGCTGAACACAAATCGATGACGCTGGTCAAAAGCCGACAGCGCTCGATCAAGACGAAGATTCAGAGGATTCTGAGCCGAAAAATCACTGTTGAAGTCAGTCACCTCATCGATCGCCTTAGAGAACGTGTAGTTCGAGTTGATCGCAAAGTGATTTGACAGCCTCTTAATCAACTGGATCGTTCCTGCATGATAAAACGCATTTGCAGTCGACTCATAATTGTTATCCTGGAGCCTGAACGGATTGATGAAGTCTGTCGTTTGTCCTGGTCCTGGAAAGCGAACAAAAGTCGGTGTGCCGGAGAGTGGGCTTACAGGCCCACTCATCTTGAACGGATTTATGTCGTGGTTGCGTGGTATGTGCGCAGCGCGACTGAACAGGTAACTCGCTTCCACGCTAAAGCCTCCTCCCAAATCACGTTGAACTGCGAGGCTGGCCTGCTGGGTTGTGGGGTTCTCATAATTCGGACCTAGTCGGAAGCGAACCTCCAGGGTAGCTCCTGGGCCTGGAACAAGTCCAAACTGGGCCAGATCAGCTTGAGTGATCGTACGGTTCCCAATAATCCCCTGGGCCAGGAGCGTCTGGTAAACCTGAATCGAGCTTGGAGCGCGAGGCCCGGTTGGGTTACCCGGGCTCAACGGCAACGCATTTGATGTTGCCGTAGCAAGGACTATGTTGATGTTGCTTGGATTGCCGGTGCTGTTCAGTTCGTTGACTACGTTCACTATCTGATTGTCGACCTGGCCAACATAGATGCCATAACCACCTCGAATGGCCGTCTTGCCGTCGTGCCACGGGTCCCAGGCAAAACCTATTCGCGGCTGGATGTTGTTTTTATCGAGTGGCATCGGGTCTACGTTATTTTCAAGGTAATAGCGCACGCCGAAGTTCAATGTAACATTCGGGCGCACTTTCCACGTGTCTTGACCAAAAAAGGATAACCGATGGCTCCAACTATCAAACCCTGACTCGCCGAAACCCTGTTGATATACTGTAGGCAAATTTACATTGAACGCCTGCACACCGTTTATCGCCGCGTCCAGAGAGTCAGGCACCCCGTTTGGACATCCGGTGATTGACGGGTTGGAGCAAAGAGTCAATGCACCACCGCCTCGGTCCTGCCCCAGCACTCCCCCGTTTGCTGTTAAAAAGGAGATTAGTCCCGGTCTCGCGGCAGCCGGCACCAGCGTTATGAACGGCAACTGTGCGGTAAAGTTGAACCGACCTCCAAAGAACGTTTGAGAGTTTGATGAGTTATCCGCTGCCAGGTATTGCCCGCCAAGCTTCCACGTGTGTCTGCTGCGCACCAGTGAAACGATGTCATTGAGCTCATAACGACGCTCGATTGCAAACGACGGAAGGAAGATGTCGCGGTTGAAATTACCAAACCCGTCAATGTTCAATTCCGGCCCGATGATTTCGTTTGGGAGGACGTCATTGTTCAAATAACTGTACTGGCCCTTCACCTCGTTGATCGTAGTCTGGCTGAAGAAATGGGTTTCCGACAAAAGCAGTCCGCTGGTGAATGTATTTATAGTACGTCCCCGCGATACCGCGGTCAGGGCTCCGGCCGCCTGGTTTTCGAAGTGAGAAGAAGAAACGTTGAACCGCGCGTATCCACTGTCACTGGGACTAAAGTTGTGATCGACGCGGAGCGTGCCTACCGTATCAAAACCATCGAACGGAAATTGGCCCGTAGCTGTCTCAAATAGAGCTCGGGTCCGCGAATTGATAGTAAGCGCATTCCTAAGCCCTGCCGATAAAGCTCGCAAACCTGCATCGGGTGCCGTATCAAGAAAGCCCAGCAGCGACGATTGAATCGCGGTAAGGCTGAAGATGTTAGGATCATTGAGCAGATTCACAAACGATGTCTGCTTCTGGTGCAAACCCTCGAACGCGGTGAACAAGAAGGTCTTATCCTGGCGGATCGGACCGCCGATCGACCCGCCAAACTGTTGGCGGCTGAAAGGCGATTTGCCGGAAGGGTTCTGGTCGAAGAAATTTTTCGCGTCGAACACCTCGTCACGGAAGTAACCGAACACACTGCCGTGCCAGAAATTCGAACCGGTCTTCGAAACAATGTTGACCACGCCTCCGAAGGCTCCGCCGTACTCTGCGCTGTATGTATTGCGATTAACCTGAAACTCTTGCACGCCTTCCTGCCCTATGACCTCGCGCGATGCACCCGAGCCGGTGTCCGTCGACGCTCCGTCAACCATTATGGAGTTGCCGCGCCCATTGTTCCCGCCAAATGACAGCCCAGATTGCGGGGTCTGCGCAACACGGAAATCCGTCGAATCGTTGATATTGTCGGAGTCGGTGACCCCGGGAGTCAGAAGCGCAAAATCGAGGTAGTTGCGTCGGTTAATTGGAAGGTTGACTATTTGCGTCTCATTTATAACCGTCGATTGCTGGGTCCGCTCCACTTCGACGGTTTGCGCGCCGGCCGATATGTCTACCTGGGCTTGTACTTGACCGACCCTGAGCGCAACAGGCACATTGCCGACCTGTCCGACGTCGAGATGCACATCGTTGATCGTCGTCGCTGCGAAGCCTACAGCGTCGACTTTCATAGTGTATGAGCCTGGCGGCAGAGAGAGAAAAACATACAGTCCGTTTTCATCCGATTGTACAGTGCGATTAGTGCCTCTAGCCGCGTCGGTGAGGGTAATGGTGGCACCAGCAACGGCAGCGCCATTCTGGTCCGTAATCTGGCCCCGCAACTCGGAGCGGGACACAGACGCTTGAGAGAATGCTACGTCGACTCTAAAGAGGGAAATCGACACCAGTAGCAAGGCGAGCCTCTTTATCTTTCGCATAGTAAAGGACCTCCTTTATCACAAGCGCAAAGATTGAGGGTGCCGAAAAGAGCCTATGCGTATTGGCGTATACCGTCAAGCACTCGACTCGTCTGGGCGCGTGCTCTTCTTGGGGCGTATCTCTCGAGAGCCGACTTCATACGTTTTCCGGGAAGCATTTTATTAAGTGGGGTACACGAGATAACGCCTACTGGACGTCGACCGAGACCAGAAGCTCAAACGGAAGCACATCACCCGGGCTGTCGAACATTTGACGGTAGGTAAGCTGAGCGGTCCCTGCATGCTTCACCTGATAGAGGAACCTTAAGTTGTCATTGAAGTGATGCCTGATCGCTTCCAGCGTAGAAGAGGGATCGATGGTTTGGATAAGTGATGCGCCACTGATGCCGGAGAGATCTACGATGAAATGATCACCGGGCTGTAGTGAAAGAAAGGCTCCGTGAGTGCTTATGCTCGCCCAGGGAGTCAGCGACGCAATTACATCTGCGGCGATGAACTCCTCAGTCCTGAAAATAAAGAAGACTCTCGATCGTTGGCCATCCGAGTTGCGCACAGTAATCGCAAACTGCTCGCCGATCGAGAGTCTTTTCCCACCTTTCTTTGCAATGAGCCTTTCGGCTGGGGCATCAAGAGGCGCTCGTGTAGCGATCTCGCGTCCGTCAATCTCAATAACCGCTCCCGTATCGAAATTCGCTCCGGTGACGACCAGTCGCTTTCCGATTAATTCCACTCTTTCAATTCCGGGACTCGGCTGTTGAGCGAGAACACAAACAGGAGGGAGAATCTGATGAAGTACTGCGATGAGAACGATAGAAAACAGGCATTTCAGGTATGATCTCATTCGCGTTCACCGATCCGTTATGTAATTGCGAACTACGCAAGGTTCGGGCCAGACGCAACGCCGGAGTTTCAGCTTCGCTGTCAATTGACCATTCACAGTATGATTCAGATCAACCACTGTAGATCACACATTTAGGCAATACCGAGTGGGGTTTCATTAGGTCGAATTATCGTTGATTCATCTTTAAGGAACTCGTCTAAACCACCAGAGTGATAACAGTACCGGGTATTGAGTGCCCTAACTGTAAAGTAAGTTGCCACGATTGATTCAGCAGCAGTCCAGGAGGATCATCGCGAACGACGATGATTATGGTGTAGGTTCTTGAGAGCGTCACGCTATCAATCCGAACCGTTCTGCTCGAGCTGCACGCGAGCGAGGCTTACGGACGGAAAGCTGGTGACTTGTTTGTTTTCGGATCGGGGTCACGATTTGAAGAGTTTGATGACAGGCCGCGCAACCGATGAACAGCTGATAGAGGTAATCAGATCGGTGTGGGGACAGCGAACGGAAAGATATTCGGACAACGGCTCGCGGCGATGAATTCACCTGAAGGTTATGAAGCGAAGCAGCACCACAAGATTGAGATGATCACGCTTGCGGGTTAGGGTTATCCCTCTCAAGTGAGATCAAGTATCGGAGTGTCGAGTCAATCCACCATTCTTTGGTCAACTATCGTGCGCGTCGCAGGCAATGAACTTCCAGCGATTTATAAACGCTAACGCCACTGCTAACAATCTGTAACTTCTATTCGCTCAACCCAAGCGGTCGTGAGATTGCGAGCGATATCACTCTCTGGTCCGACTCGAGTTCCCACAAGTCGCCTGCAACGAAAGACCCAGTAAACATCATAGAATCAATCCGCGCACGAACGTGCACTTTCGGCGGGACATAATCGGCTTCTGTCACTTTGAATATTGCAGTAAGAGTGCGGTCAGCAGAAATCGGCTCGGGCCTGGCTGTCCCGGTGAATTCGACTTTTTTGAAGTTATCAAGCGATATGCCCATTCCGACTAATAATAAGATCACGACAGTTTTGCGGATAGTGGTAATTCGGATCCAGTTCTCTTCCGTGAGGAAGGTCTTTGCTTGCCGCGGATGTCCTTGTTGTTTTGTCCGTGGAGTCCAAATTCTAGGGCATCATGGCGGCCCGAACCGAGGCGGCGCCCGAGACTCGTCCCTTGCCGAATCTGAGATCAAAGTTTGTGCCTGAAGGCGGGTTTCTGCGTGCAGCATCCTTTACAAACTTTCTCAATTCTGCAGAAGTAAGAGATCTGTGGTTGCTGTTCGCCTCGGACAGGATCAACGCAGCGATTCCGGCGACAGCAGGCGCGGCCATGCTTGTACCCGACTTATGCGTCACTCCAACATGTGGCACGTCAGTTCTCGTGAGGGAGCGTGCCGCAAAGACATTACGTCCCGGCGCACAGACCTCCGGCTTTGGACGGCCATCGCGCGTGAGGCCAGAGCTTGAATCCTCAGACAGGGGTGTACCTTCCTGATGAGCATCATATGAACCGACGACGATCGTTTCGTGGCCGCACGAAATCGAGCCAAGGGTATGTGTATCGTCAAAAGGACCATCAAAAATCGATTGACCGATATCGTCCCTTTCGATCCAAGCGTGAAAGCGTCCATCATCTACCGACACGCCGTGAAGACGAACCGTCCAGCGCCCAGGAGGTAACTCTCTTCTGAGAAATACTCCTATCATGTTATCTCCGTTGTTTGGATCACCAATACGATTGTCGACTAGCATTACGGTTTTATTGCCAGCCTGCAAAGTCTTTGTTTCGTTCGGCTCCGCTCTCAGCACGCTTTTCCCATCGGGAGCGATTATTTCGACTGCAAAGAGGTCCCCCTTGCGGTACCATAGCTCCAGCTCATTGCTGGTCGAATCATCAGAAGGTACGCTCCAAAACAGATCTGACGTCCCGTCCGCAGGAACTCTTCCGGCGGCATGTATGCCCACCCCAAACGTGTTACCGGCGGCGATCGTTACGGCTCTGTTTGGAGCCTGGGTTAGCAGGCGGTCGATGCCTTGCTCGACAAGTGTGCTGCCGTCGTGCGGCCCACCGTTAGTAGCTAGGCTGACGTTTATCGAACAGGGGCGATCACCGGCCTGATCCAAGATAAAGCGAATCGCCTCCAGTAGCTGGACAGAATCTCCTAGCGAACTTCGAACCGCGCCGGGTCCATTAGCGGGAATGTCGCTTGTCGAGATTTCTACAAAGATAATATCCGCTTTTGGAGCAACTCCTGGTACACCCGATCCAAGTCCGTTTCCGGCCGCAATGTCTGCAACATGAGTCCCGTGCGTCCCTTCCTCATCCGGCATCTCCTCTGGCGGACCATACCCAAGCGCCGAAAATGGGTCCGGTTTAAGCAGCGCCGCGTCGATCTTTTCCTTGAGGTGTAGTCTTCCCAACCCAAATGGACTTCCGGGGCCGGCAGGGGCGTTCTGGTCCCAAATAGCCAGAGCCCGGGTACTCCCATCTTTATTTCGGAAATTTTTGTGCATGAAATCGAATCCGAAGTCGATGATCCCCACAATAGCCCTGCTCCCTCCGTCAGTATGATTGCCAATCGGGAGCAGATCCTCTCGAGATTTCGTCTCTTCAATTGTCTTTCGCAATTGTGGTCTGACGGGACGGGCAGCTTTCAAACTTACAACAAACTTCTCTTGTCTTATTGCTTCGATCATCGAGACCGGGATGCGAGCGGTGACGATCGTAGTGTTGTCGCGGGCAGTTCCGTCGATCGATGTGACAGTTCGAACGCGGTTCAGCTTATTCCAAGAGTCCAGATCTGTGACCTTGGCGATTACGGCAATTTCATCGGCCGCAGTTGAAGACGAGGGATCTCTTTTATCTCCCTTTTTGGCGTTAGCTACTGCATTCTTCAGATGCGGATCCAAATTGGGAATTATCTTCAGAGTCTCGGACGACAGTTCATCTAGTTTCATGTTTCCACTCCTTCGTGTGACATGCGGAGACTTGGCTTTGACGTTACAGTGTGAAGTCCGAGCTCCGCAGTTAAAGAGAAAATGATTTGAGTCGCAGCACTAACCTTCATTAACACACTAGAAAACTGCTAGGGCGTGCCGCCGCCGGACATGCCGTATCCCATCGCGTGGCACGGTGCTCTGTCAGAGGATGCCCCTGGAAAGCCCTTCTCAGGTTCCTGATTGAGATGTTGGCCGCGCCGCCTCAGATCAAATTTTAGTTTGCCGTTTGGCGCAGCGAAGCTCGTGAAATGAAGGTGGAAATCGCCCGTTTTGCAGCGTTGTCCCTGCTCCCAGCAAAGGTTCTGGAATAAAATCGTCGCCGAATCGCCAGATTCGAAGGTGCAGATCTTAGCTGCGCCATCGGGGTCCTTAAATTCAAACCTGAGTACCTGACCATTATTGAGTACTATCCGCGCAGCAGTTTCTCGTGCAACAAACCCCAGCTGGAAAACCTGCGGATTAAGGGACCTTTCGACAAAATCAAATTGGTCATCATCCTTTGTTTTGCGACTTGTAAAGAAGATTCCATTCTTTACCAATATCTTGGGGCCGTAGTGCCGTTGCTTGCTCCCGGTTTCTTGATTGTAAAGATCTGGGGATTCGACATCGATCAACCATCTAAAATCTTCATCAACGTTTGATGTCGCTCGATTAAAGGTGTCGTCTCTCTGATAAAAAGCAACATCGGCATCCGAATTGAGGATACTAATTGTGAATATCTCGTCCGCAAGTTGCTTCACCTGTGCATGGGTGTATCTGTAACTTGTTACGCCGTTCGTGCACGTTCCTCCATTTATGGTTATTTCCAGAAAATGTTTCGCGTCCTGATTGAACACCCCAAGCTGGCATGCAGGATGGTTTGGATCATCCTTCAGATAACAAATGCTGAACAGGCCCTCCAGTTTGATGGTCACATCCCCGTCTGGGGGTAGCTCGCGGGCGGGCTTCCATTGAAGTGGCTTATCTTGTGGCAGGATTGCTGAACTCATTATTTTCTCCTTTCGTCTTCGCATAATGAAGACCCTCCTAACAATTCGTGCTGACTGTTACGCGTAGCTCTGGTGATTTATTGAGGTCCATCTTCACTTAGAACCGAGCGTAACCGCCTATTACGGCAAACGGCGCCCAATAATAAGGGTGGCGATAGATCTCATTCGATCCCGCAAGCATTTCCCGCTGGGCTTTACGCAAGGCCTCGGCTGTGGACACAACATTGTTTTGTTTCCGAAGCCTATGGAATGTGGTCATCAATTGCGCCGTCGATTCCGAATCAACAGCCCACAAGCTGGCAACAACCAAAGGCACGCGCGCCTTCAGGAAGGGACGGGCGGCGCTTATCGCACCTTCTCCTTTATAAGTTCGCTCAAGTCCGGTTTGGCACGCCGATAGAACTACCAATCTGGTTCTAGGCAGAGATATGTCGTAAACCTCCGACGCCCTCAAAAAGCCATCTTCTTGCGATTGTTCGTGTTTAGGTTCGTTAGCAAGCAGCAGGCTCGATCGAAGCGGTGATTCGCGGTCAATCACATAGTGCGTCGCGAACTCTATGACGTCGGCACGCTTCATTTCGGCTTTCACGCGACCTTCTCTAGCGTCTCGGCCACACAGCGCGACTGGCGCATTGTAGAAGCGAGCGATGTTCGATACCTCATCTTCTGCTGAGCGCAAATTCCGGAAATGAGTTGGATCGAAGCTCGGATTCCCAACTGCCAACAATCGCTCGGAATCGATTGGCCGCTTCTGCTTCCTCGAGGCATCTAGTGTTGACTCAACAAAAATTGTCGCACTCGGAGCGATGCCAAAGCACCGATCCTCGATCAGGAAATGACCGGTATCGGGAGAAATCAACGCGTCAAACGGCACTGATGTCAGAATATTGTCGGGAACAATGCAAACATACGTGTTCGGCTTTAGCAGCTCCTCAACAGGGACTATCAATAACTCATAAAGTTCTCGGCCTTTTTGCTGAACAAGCTCTCTATCGCTTTCGGGACTTCCTATCAGAGCTCGAAAGCTCAGCACCTGGTCTTTTAATGCCTCGGAAGCAATCGGAATCTCTCGGCCGTCCAAGGTCCCTTTTGAGATAACCCACGCAAGCGTGCGTTTGTCGAGCACCGAAAACTGGATTATCTGGGAATCGTCCGGCATTTGCTGCCAGATCTTTTCGAGGGTCAACGGAGGAGTAACTGAAACACTCAATGAATTGGGATTGTTGGTCGAAGCCGTCCGCATCAAATCGAGAAGAGAACGAGCACGGCTCGACTCGGCGAACTGAAAGGCTCGATCGAGTCTATGCAGCCGCTCGTATGAGAAATCTATCGCAAGGTTGTAGATCGCCTGCGCTGTGTCGAAGAAACTGCTCCGGCCATTATCGTCCGTAATGCCCGAGCGATATTGCTCAACTATTTCCACCGCTGTGTTGATCTCAGCTTCCGTTGCACGATCATCATTCAACGCAGAAAGGGCGGATAGCTTTCCATGATGCGCCTCGAACAAATAGCTCTCGATCTTCAACTCGCGATGAAGATCGAGGGCGTGATCATAAAGGGTCAATGCCCGAGCAAGTTGGCCGTGCTCGCGATACATATGCGCGAGCATGAGCGTTGAATTAGCCGATATGTTATTGCGGCTCTCTTGATTCTTTATCCCCTCTGCTTCAGCCAAAGCAAGTTCGCCATTCCTGATAGCTTCGTCCACGCGGTGCAACTTGTCATAGATAAGACCCAGCCTGGCAAAAGAACGAGATTTCAAGAATGGCAAGTTTGACTCGAATGCCAACTGCATTGCCTTTTGTTGGTAGTCGAGTGAAGCGTCAAAGTTTCCTAGCGAGAAAAAATTGAACGCAAGGTTTTGATAAACCGGCCATATCTCGTAAGCGTCGGGCGAAAATAGTGAGGCTATGTCGAACGCCCGGGAAAGGCAGCCGAGTGACACCCGATACTGTGCGAGACGCTCGTACATCGACGCCGAGTTGACCAGGCTGCGCAGCATTCCATTTGGGTCCTGCAACTGTTCCGCCAACTCAAACGTGCGCGTCCCAACATCGATGGCCTCGCTAATCAGCCTTAGGCTGGACTTTGCGTCGGCGACTCCGTTTAACGTCTGCGCTAGAAGATATCTATATCCGCGATCATTGCAGGTCCTGGATAACGGCTCCAGAATGTTGAGACTCTGTTGTGCGTTTGTCCTTAGCATCGAGACGCCAATCCAAAAGTCGCAAAACATCGCTTCGCACGAATCATTGACACGCCTGAATAAGTCCGCCGCCTTCGAATATATTTTCGCTGACTCGCCGTACTCCTCTCTTTCGTAAGCGTCACTCGCTGACTTAACAGTGTTGCGCGCTTCGATCAGCTTTGGACCGATGGAGCCAGATGTTTTTTGATAATACGACGCGAGATCCCTGGTAAATTTATCCTCTGCGTTCTTCTCTTCCAGGTTGCCCGCATAAGAGCACATTTGAAGGTAATCAATGGATTTAGAGATGGGAGTCGTCCTGAGGGCTTCCAGGTATGAGTCGATTATTCTCGCGGTAATTAGATTGCCTTTGCGAGAGCGGGTAAGTCGAAATGCTTGCCACCCATTGAAATCATCTTTAGAGCTATAGGCAGAAATAAAATCCTGAAACAACTGCTCGTTGTCTCGCGATGTTTTTTGTTTTTTTATCTCCAGCGCTGAAAGTTTTTGGCGAACTTCCTCAGCCCATTTGGAATTCGGATCCCGCTCGAGGTACCGTCGGAACTCGTCTTCGGCTTGATCATCCAACTTCATCTCCAAATGACAAAGTGCCTCGTTGAAAAGCGCGTCAAGTAGCGACTCATCAAGAGCGGCCGCTTTTTTGAAGCGCTCGCATGCTTGCGAAAACAACTCCAGTGCCTTTCCCCTGTCTTTTTCGGCCTTTCCCATCTCAAGCAGCGCTGCACCGTAGTCATTCTCAAATTTTGCATTGTTCGGCTCGGCCTTTGAGGCCTCGTCGAAGTTCTTGATCGCGTCGTCGTAGTTTCCTTTCGATAAGTAAACTTCGCCGAGAGCGTGGTGGGCGCCAGCACTCGGGTGTGCGGCAACCTCCCTCAGCAGAATCATTTCGGCAAGCAACAGTGATTCGGCGTCGATATTTCCTGGCTCATCACTTCTGCGTGTGTTAGGAGCGCGCGCGTATCCGAAACCTGTCAATCGCGCCTCCGTTGGCCGTTCCACGGAATAAGCGCGAGCCAACGCCGAAACGCCTTTACCTATCTCAGACTTCGATGAAAGCTGCTGCCAGATCCCGAGTGACACTCCGATGATAATCACAGCCGCCGCGGCCAGGGTTAGATAAGACCACCAATTTCGCGTGGAACTGTCTGGTGTTCCTGGCGTCTCCGAGACCAGGCGCAGGTGGGGGTCTTTTGATGTTGCGTCTATTTGACTCTCTCCCGCCGTCGACTCAATTCCACTTAGATCGCTCAGTGTAATTTCCGGCGAAAACCACTCCTCTACGCGCTCTCCATAACTTCTCAACCCCTCCCCAAACTTCAATTTCCGGCGGCGCTCGGGCGTCAACATGAAGTAGCTATTGAACCGCTCGCGTTCATCTTCAGACAGCTCGCCGTCGAGGTAGTCGTCCACCAACTCGTCCTCCTCCGCAAGCACCAGCTCGCATAGCTCGTCATCCGCAAGCAATTGCATTTCAAGCTCTTGCTCTTCCGCCTCGTTCAATTCGCCAAGCAGATATTTCCTGAGTAACACTTCATCTTTGCCTTCTATCTTCATGACTTCGACGCTCTCCCGCTTCCGCAGGAACCGTTCATTCTTTAATGGCGGTTCTACTGATATATTTCATCCTTCGCTCTCAGCGTGGCAGGTCTCAACGCAATGCCGCAGTTCTGTTCTAATTCGGTGCGCCCTGATCCGCAGCGCATTCCGCTCGATACCCATTTCCTCCGCCAGCTCTCTCCTGTTAGCTATCTTGGTATTCTTGTCACCAATGTAATACTTGCGGATCAACTCGCGGTTTTCGGACGAAAGCTTGCTGGTGCATCGCTCCAGGCAGTAGTGTTGTCGTTCTTTTTCTTCGGCCTCGGCAACGGTCGGCCTGTGCAGATGCTGGAAGTTTCTTAGGGCGCAATCCTGCTTAATTTGTTTTTTCGATCGCTCCATGTGCACGCGGCGGGCGACTCCATAAAAATACGGCAAGCGCTCGCCGTGATAGGACTCGGCAAGCTCGCGCATTAGTATGACCACTCGACTGATCGTCTCATAGCACAGATCCTCAGCTTCAAATCCCCACCCACGGCACTGAAAGTATCTATTGAGCTTTGCTTCGATTACCTGGTATTGCTCGGCGGCTTTATCGCGATCGGGGTCGAGCCAGACAAGAAATCTCTCAAAGTCTTCAGGAGTAAAGTCCATGGCTTCGCATCCGACGCTCATTCATCCGATCGCTGCGATCGCGATCGTTACGTGGCAACGAGTACGCCGCATGAAAAACGCCCAACCATAAGCAGCCAATCAAT
>DATFWY010000066.1:0-6395 GCA_035258805.1 Blastocatellia bacterium
GGTCAGCGCCCAAACATCAGCAGACATCACCCTGGAAACTGTTGTCACTGGTCTGGACACTCCTCTTTATGTTACGCATTCCAGAGACCGCTCGGGGAGATTATTCATTGTCGAACAGCCAGGCCGAATAAAAGTTCTGCACTCGGGCTCATCCTCTCCCAGCGTTTTTCTGGATATAGTCGGCAAGGTCCTCTCGGGCGGAGAGCGTGGGTTATTAGGTCTAGCCTTCCATCCTCAATTCGAATCAAACAGACGATTCTTTGTAAACTACACGCGACGTCCCGACGGCGCCACGGTGATCGCCGAGTATCATGCCTCGGCAAACAATCCTGACCAGGCGGATGGGACCGAACTTATTCATCTTTCATTCGCTCAACCATTCGCTAATCACAACGGCGGCATGCTTGAATTCGGGCCCGACGGCTTTCTGTACATCGGCACCGGCGACGGCGGATCGGCAAATGATCCAGGTAATCGAGCACAAAACGTGAATGAGCTTCTCGGTAAGATCCTTCGAATAGACGTCGATCATCCCGCGAACGGACTTCCGTATTCTTCGCCTTCGAATAATCCTTTCTTTGGTTCTGTGAATGGTCGTGACGAGATCTATGCGTATGGGCTGCGAAATCCGTGGCGATTTTCATTTGACCGCTCTACGGGAGACTTGTATGCGGGTGATGTTGGACAAGGGGCAAGGGAAGAGATCGACATTATAGAAAACGGTGGCAACTACGGTTGGCGAGTTTTCGAGGGAACGCTATGCACTAACAACGATCCCGGGCGGTGTTCGCCGGGCGCATTCACTCCGCCTATTGCTGAATACAACCACAGTGGAGGACGGTGCTCGATAACCGGCGGGTATATTTATCGCGGATCAAAGAGCTCATTGCCTTTTGGGTCCTATGTGTTTGCTGATTTTTGCACGGGCGAGATCTTCTTACTTCAGGGTGGCAACCAGTCATTGCTGATGGACACCTCAATGAGCATCTCATCTTTTGGTGAGGATCAGGACGGTGAGGTTTACGTTGTCGGGATTGAAGGAACCGTCCGAAGGTTTACTAATCCTAACGCAGTTCCGCCGGGATCGTTCGGCATAACTTCGGCATTTATTCGAAAGCGTGCCAACGGGAATCGTCTCGATCCGTTGTCAGTCAGACCCAACGGCAAGAAATTCGAAATTGTGATTCATGAATCTTCATCGGTTCCGGTGCCGGCGTCACAAGGCGCGATAGTGCTGGTCAATGGAATCGAGATGAGCACCGAGTATTCAACCGACGCAACGGGGTCGCCTGTCTTTGTGGCGAGACTCAGGCGTCCAACATTAGAGACACCCGGAACTCTGATAGTGGAGGTTTTGCGCTTGAACGGCGCACGTTCAAATCAGCTGACGCTTCAGGTACTTCCTTAGTTTCCTACCATTTGTACGCATCTTTAGAAGGCGTATACTAACGTCTCGATCGCTTTACTAGAACAATCCGAAAACTGTGCGCGTATAACAACCTCTTCAACTCTGTTTGTTGTCTTACAAAGGAGAACCCATGATCCGAAGAGCGCTCACAGCCGTCCTCTCTCTCGCCTTCCTCTTTTGCGTTCAGGCGTCGGCGCAAAGCGTTGACGATTTGATAAAGAAAAACCTCGACGCAAGGGGCGGCGTTCAGAAAATAAAGGCTGTCAAGACCACTAAAGTTACCGCGAAAGTTGTTCAGCAGAGCCTCGAAATACCGCTTGTCATCAAGCAGAAGCGCCCCAACATGGTTCGCGCCGACGTGACGTTTCAGGGCAAGTCTCAAATCCAGGCATACAACGGTCAGTCCGGTTGGAAGGTAGATCCGTTTCAAGGATCGCCCGATCCCGAGAAGATTGCCGGAGATGACTTGAAGGAAGCCGAAGAACAGGCAGATATGGACGGCTCTCTCGTCGACTACAAAGAAAAGGGTCATAAGGTCGAGCTCGTGGGCAAGGAAGATATGGAAGGTACGCCTGTTTACAATCTGAAGCTCACGCTGAAGAACGGTGACGTACGAAATATCTATCTGGATGCCGAAAACTATCTCGAGCTCAAATTCAAGCTCAAGCGGAAGGGGCCGGGCGGGGAAGTCGAGATCGAACAGTATGCTGGAAATTACAAACCGGTTAACGGACTGATGTTCCCCTTTTCGCTCGAAACCAAGGTCAAAGGCCAAACGGTGAGCCAGATCGTTATCGACAAGATCGAGCTGGATACGCCGATTGATGACTCGATCTTCAAGATGCCGGAGAAGCCGGTCCAGCCCTCGAAGCCCGAGGAGAAGAAGCCGCCTTTCAATCAGTAAACCTCCAAAAATGGCATTGGTCGATCTGCCGCTCGCAGGGAAGCAAGAAAGATTATGTGGACACAATCTATTCGCCTCACCCTGGGTTGCGTTGTCTTAGCTGCGGGGCTTGCTGTCACAAGCGTCACAGCTCAGACAACCGTCAAACTCGATTCAAACAGCTTCGGCGCAATTGAAGCTCGCCACATTGGGCCGGCGACCACAAGTGGACGCATCGCCGCAATCGATGGCGTGAATAGCGATCCGCGCATCCTTTACGTTGGGAGCGCGGGAGGCGGCGTGTGGAAGTCGATCAACGCCGGAACCACATTCAAGCCGGTATTTGACAAGTACACACAGTCGATCGGCGCAGTCACCGTCGACCAGTCGCACCCTGATACGGTGTGGGTCGGAACTGGTGAGTCGTGGACTCGCAACAGCGTTTCGGTCGGAACCGGTGTTTACAAAACGACCGACGCCGGCGATACGTGGACTTTCATGGGTCTTGAAGACTCCGAGCGGATTGCCCGGATCGTTATCGATCCGAAGAATTCAGATGTAGTCTATGTCGCCGCAACGGGTCATCTGTGGAACAGCAATGAACAGCGCGGAGTATTCAAGACTACAGATGGCGGCAAGAGCTGGCAGAAGGTTCTGTATATCGATAAGGAAACCGGGTGTTCGGATGTCGCAATCGATCCGCAGGAACCTAACATCGTCTATGCCGGTATGTGGCAGTTTCGGCGCTCACCTTATTTCTTTACTTCTGGAGGACCCGGTGGCGGGCTTCACAAAAGCACTGATGGCGGTAAGACCTGGAAAAAACTGAGCAAAGGCCTACCCGATGGTGAGTTGGGACGCATCGCACTTGCGGTTGCGCCGACGCGGCCCAACGTCGTCTACGCGGTCGTCGAAGCAAAGAAGAGCGCACTTTATCGCTCGGAGGATCTTGGCGAGACGTGGACAAAGATGAGCTCTTCTCCAAGCGTCACCGGGCGACCTTTCTATTTTGCGCGGATTCTGGTCGATCCAAAAGACTACAACCGTCTCTACAAACCTGACTTCAACGTTGGGGTAAGCACCGACGGCGGACAATCATTCACTCAACGCGGTGGACGGGCTCACGGCGACTATCACACGATCTGGGTCAATCCTCAGGACACCTATCAACTGTATGTCGGCACTGACGGTGGCGTGTACCAGTCGAACGACAAAGCCAACACGTTCAAGTTTCTCAGCAATATTCCGGTAGGCCAGTTCTATCACGTTAGCTTCGATATGGAGCAGCCTTACAACGTGTACGGTGGGTTACAGGATAACGGCTCGTGGATGGGTCCATCGAACAGCCCTGGTGGAGTAGAAAACAAGGACTGGCGGAACGTCGGCTTCGGCGACGGCTTTCATGTGTGGGCGGACCCGCTCGACCACGACATCGTTTATAGCGAATTTCAAGGCGGCAACGTGCTTCGTTATCACAAATCGACTGGCGAGGTGAAATGGATCAAGCCGCTTCCGAAACAAGGCGAGCCCAAATACCGGTTCAACTGGAACACAGCCCTGGGTTTGAGCCCGACGAACAAGAAAGTAATCTACATCGGGGCACAGTTCTTGTTTCGCTCTACCGATAAGGGCGAATCCTGGGAGCGAATATCAAATGATCTGACCACCAACGACCCCGCCAAACAGAAACAGGAAGAGTCCGGTGGGTTATCGCTCGATAATTCGAGCGCCGAGAATCACTGCACGATTGTCGCGCTTGCCGAATCCCCAGTAGATGAAAAGACGATTTGGGTCGGCACAGACGACGGCAACGTTCAGGTCACTCGTGATGGAGGAAAAACCTGGGCCAACACAGTCGCGAATATTCAGGGGCTGCCGAAGAACACCTGGTGCACGTGCGTAGAGGCCAGCCGGTTCGATCGTGGTACAGCTTATGTCACGTTCGACGGGCATCAAACCGGCGATATGAAATCTTACGTGTTCAAAACTACAGACTTCGGCAAAACCTGGACCGCCCTGGCCTCCGATACCATCAAAGGCTATGCGCACGTTGTTCGCGAGGACCGGGTCAATAGGGATCTGCTCTTTGTTGGAACCGAATTTGGCCTGTTTGTCTCGATTGACGGCGGCTCACGGTGGGCGCAGTTCACTGGTAATCTGCCCCCGGTGGCCGTTCGGGACATCGCGATTCATCCGCGTGAGCACGATCTCATTCTTGCAACGCATGGGAGAGGGGTATTGATCATAGACGACATAACTCCTCTTCGGCAGCTCAGTCCCAAGATCCTCGAATCAACGGCTTTCATAATGGATTCCCGACCATCGCCGATCAGGATGTCGAGCGGTTCGCAGGATTTTCCTGGAGATGGGGATTTCGTAGGATCAAATGCACCCGAAGCCGCGACGATTACTTACTATTTGAAGGACCGTCACGTATTTGGCGACATGAAGCTCGAGATCTATAACGCCGAAGGAAAATTAATGGCGACGCTTCCGGCGGGCAAGCGAAAGGGTCTAAATCGGGTTCAATGGTTTATGCGTCAGAAGCCGCCCAAGGTTCCGCCTTCACCCAATCTCGCAGGGCCGGCGCTTACCGGACCAACGGTTCCCGAGGGCGTATACGCGGTTAAACTGATCAAGGACAAAGAGACGTTTACCGGACAAGTAAAAATCGTCGCCGACCCAAGATCTCCACACTCGGCAGCCGACCGCGCGGTTCAACAACAAACGGTCTGGAAGCTATACGGTATGCAGGAGCGGCTTGCGTTTGTCGACGATGTAATTACCGACGCTCGTGACAAAGCGAAGGACCGGTCGAAAAAGCTCGACAGCGGCGATACGATGGTCAAGGAGCTGGAATCGTTTTCAGACCGGCTGGATACATTGCACAAGACTCTTGTAGCGACCAAGGAAGGCGCGATCACCGGTGAGGAGCAGTTGCGAGAACGGATAGTCGAACTCTATGGATGGGTCACTCAGTTCGGGGGCCGGCCCACACAATCGGTGCTCGATCGAATTCCGCTTCTGGAGAAAGAGATCGATGCGGCAAACACCGCATTTGAATCGATCATTGGAAAAGATCTGGCGGCGGTTAATGCCAAGCTGGCGACGAAGAAACTGGATGCGATCAAGGTGATGACAAAGGAAGAGTACGATAAGAAACAGGAGAAATAGCCATTCCGGTTGCGTATCCCACGCCGGAGGCGTGGCCGGGACCGGAATGATTCCGTTAAACTAATAGCATGAGCACACCAATCGAAGCGAAAATCATAACCTGCTCAGCTTGCGGAGCGAAAAACCGAGTCCCGATCGACAGAGTGCGAGAGGGTCTTAAACCGATTTGCGGGCAGTGCAAGAGCGAGCTTAAAGAACCAGCTCACCCAGTGATTGTTACCGATGCGAACTTTATCCAGGAAGTTGAGAAGGCAAGGCTTCCCGTTCTGCTGGATATGTGGGCGCCGTGGTGTGGCCCTTGTAGAATGATCGCGCCTGTTATCGAGCAACTTTCGAATGAGCTGGCGGGAAAAGTAAAAGTCGCTAAGTTGAACACCGATGAGAATCCGATGACCGCTTCCAGATTTAATGTTCGCAGTATTCCGACATTGCTGGTTTTGAAAGACGGCAAGGAGATCGATCGTATCGTCGGCGCAGCTGCGAAGCAGGAGATTCTGCAAAGGCTAAAAGTTTAGTCAACGTATGAAGAATCGATCAGAATCGACTAATCTCGGGACACTTTACCGTGCCGCGTTGCTGGTCGCGTTACTTGGCTTCGCGTTCGCGGCTTATTCCCAGCAGCCGCCAAAAGAAACAGGCAACTTTCGACGGCCTGAGCTGGTGGAGCTCGTCAAACTCGATCCTACCATCAAGCTCGATATTCGTTACGCCACGTCAAACAATTTTCTCGGTAGGCCGGTTTACACAGAATCGCGCGCCTTTCTGCAAAAACCTGCCGCCGACGCGCTCGTTCGCGCGAACAAGTCTCTTCGTAAGAAAGGCTACGGTCTGATTATACACGATGGCTACCGTCCCTGGTCGGTGACCAAGATCTTCTGGGACGCAACGCCCGAGGACAAGAAACAATTCGTTGCTGATCCAAGTCAGGGT
>DATFWY010000067.1:0-10194 GCA_035258805.1 Blastocatellia bacterium
TCGCTCAGATTGGTTTTGTTGGGATCGCCCCGAATATCTACTCCCTTCAAAAGGACGCGACGACTACGGAGCAAAGTCGAAAACTGCTTGCCGAGAAAACAACCGATGCAAAAATCTTCAGGGACATTCAGTCGTCAATTAACTATGCCAAAGCGGAGGGCTTCGGAAAGTCGAATCATGTAGCTATTACCGGTTTTTGTTTCGGCGGCAGATGTGCGCTCATGTTCGCGGCGACCTATCCAAACGAAGTCCGCGCCGTTGTGCCTTTCTACGGCAATCTCAAGACGCCGGCTTTTGCAAATCGAAAACTGGATCCCATTGATGTCGCGACAACGATAAGGGTACCGGTTCAAGGTCATTATGCTGAACATGATTCAGAGATTCAGCTTACCCAGCTGAAAGCTTTTGAGGCGATGTTGAAGAAGAATAATAGACACGCCCAGATTTTTACCTACGCCGGTGCATCTCATGGATTTTTCGCGTACACCCGGCCGACTTACGACGCAGACGCGTCTAAAGTCGCATGGCAGCGGATGTCAGCATTTCTCAAAAAGTATTTGGGTCACTAACTAGCATTATCTGAAAGGCATCTTCTCTAAAGTGGATGCGGGAGGGATTGACAATGGCGTTTCAACGCGAGGCTCGATGGAAAGCTCGAAGATACCCAATCCTATTATTCATTTTGTTGGTCATTCTTGTGGCTGCTTCAATCAGTTCACAGAGAGCGCAAAAAAAGGATGCAGCCGAAGCTCAAACCTATGCATTTGTTGATGTCAACGTAGTCCCGATGGATAGAGAACGCGTAATTAAAGAGCAGACCGTAATAGTGCGGGGCGGGAGAATCATTCAGATAGGCGCTTCTGTCAAAACAAAAATACCGCCAAACGCAATTCGGATCGACGGGAGCGGGAAGTATTTAATGCCTGGGTTGGCCGACATGCATGTGCATCTGAGAGACTATGTCCCCAAAGACATGGACGCCCTGCTGCAACTCTATGTAGCTAATGGCGTGACCACAGTTCTGAATCTCTCCGGAATCCCTCGTCACCTGCAGATTCGCGACAGAATAGCCAAAGGAGAACTGGATGGCCCCACGGTTTACACGAGCGGGGCGTTTATTTCGCGGACAAATGGCTCGAGTCCGTCGCCCGAAGAAGTTGAGCGAGCAGTCGTCGAACAAAAGCGGGCAGGATATGACATTATCAAGATACACGGCGACTTCACTCGCGAAGCCTATCACAAGCTGTTTGAGATAGCGCGTCGTGAGGGGATTCAGGTCATAGGCCACTCACCCCGAAATCTTGGGTATGAGGCGATGATTGAAGAAAGGCAAGACGCGGTCGCGCACGCGGAAGAATACATCTACGACAAGAACAGCATTTCAAAAAATCCTGCTCAGTTCGAAGCCGAAATCCCCTCGATGGCACGGGCCACGGCGAAAGTTGGGACCTGGCTGGTTCCAAATCTGACGGCGTACAAGTGTATAGGCCTCCAGGTGGTGGATCTTAAAGCGATATTAAACCGGCCGGAGATGAAGTACATGCCGCCCCGAACGGTTGAAGTCTGGGGAGAAGCTACCAACCCGTATATGCGGTTCAAGAGTATTTCCATAGAGAAGTTTTGGGCGGCCTTCCGAGCGCTTCAGAAGTTGACGAAGGAGTTTCACGGCGCGGGTGTGAGACTGCTTGCGGGGACAGACGCAATGAACCCGTCGGTGGTGCCGGGGTTCTCCCTTCACGATGAGTTGAGAGAACTTGTTGCCGCGGGCTTAACACCATATGAGGCGTTGAAGACGGCAACCGCGAACCCAGCTGAGTTCTTGAAAGCTGGTGCAGAGTTTGGCACCGTCGCCGAAGGGCGGCGGGCAGATCTAATACTTGTAGACCACAATCCGCTGGATGATGTTTCCTTTGCATCACGTCGAGTGGGAGTGATGATTAGAGGACAGTGGCTTCCGCAATCCGAGATTCAGAAGAGACTTGATGAGATCGCGTCATCGAATCAACGCGACAAGTAACGGAAACTCCTGATGAAGCGAACGACCTTCATATACAAGATAGTTCTTCTCGGCCTAATCATGAGCCGCTCGGAGTTGCTGTCCTTTGCTCAATCATCGAGTGGTTTCAGCTGTCTCGATGGGGCGAGGCCACACACAGGGGCCTCGTACTGCGGGAAGGGTAAATAGGTTTGGCGTCATCGGCCAATACGTAAGCCGGTCACCAGTTTTTTATTCATACCGTAGCACTACCATCGGGTCCACTTTCATTGCTCGACGAGCCGGCACCAAACAGGCTCCGAAAGCCACCGCTGCTAACAAAACCGGAATCGCCATGAAAGTAAGGGGATCCAGCGCCGTCACAGCAAACAACAGCTTCGACATCAACAACGAGGTAACCGCGAGCGCGCCTCCGAGCCCGATCGCGACGCCGATGATCGTGAGCAACATTCCTTGCCCGACTACAAGCCGCAAGACGTCTCGCCTGGCTGCGCCCAACGCCATTCGAATGCCGATCTCATGAGACCGCTGCGTTACCGAGTAGCTCATTACACCGTAGAGGCCGACTGCTGCAAGCACCAACGCCACCGCAGCAAATACACCGAGCAGCAGCATGATAAATCGCTGTTGCGCAACCGATGCGGCGACGAGTTGCCCGAGAGTCCTTGTGGTCCCAAGCGGTTGATCCTTATCCAGTTGATGCACTAGCTCACGCACCGTGCTGGTCAGAGTAGTCGGGTCTCCGGCAGTCCGAACAACCAGCGTTACGCCGCCGAATGAATTCTGGAGGTAAGGCTCGTAAGTTTGCAGCGGCGATGGCTGGGCCAGCCCGTACTGCTTCACATCGCCGACGATTCCAACTATCTCGCGGAATCGCTCCGGGCCGTTGGTTACGTTGATGCGTCGCCCGATCGGATCTTCATCAGGAAAGTACTGCTTTGCCATCGTCTCGTTGATCAGCGCAACCGGCGGCGCGGTTTGGTTATCCTGTTCGGTGAATAACCTGCCTCTCAACAGCGGAATGCCCATCGCCTCAAAATAACCGGGAGAGACGGCGTAATAATTGGTGCTCTTGTCCTGGCCGGGCGGATCGGGCGGGCGACCTTGTATGCTGAAGCCGAGGAGATAATCGCCCTGGATCGGAAGCGACTGAGTTACGCCGGCCGCGGTAACGCCGGGCGATGTTGAAAGCGCTTCCAGTAGCCTTGTGAAGAATGATTCGTATTGTTCCTGGGTCGAGTACTTCCTGCCGGGCAAGCCGATATTCACCGCAAGCGCGTTGGAGGCTCTGAAGCCAGGGTCGACGCGCTGGAGAAAAACGAAACTCCGAATGAGCAGGCCTGCGCTGACCAACAGTACCAGCGCAAGCGCGACTTCGGTGATCACCAGCGAGCTGCGAACACGATGATGGCCCCCGGTGGTTCCTCGTCCACCTTCCTTCAAAGTTTCGTTCGGGCTCGGCCTCGACGTCTGGATTGCCGGCGCAAGCCCGAAAATGATTCCCGTCGCCATAGTCACGAGCAAGGTGAACCCGACAACTCGTACATCGAGATTCACGTCATTCAACCGCGGGAGATCCTCCGGCGCAAAAGCGAGCAGTGACTTCACGCCCCAGGCGGCGACTGCGAGTCCGAATGCTCCGCCAACAATCGAAAGCAGGATACCTTCGGCGAGAAGTTGACGAATGATACGCCACCGGCTCGCGCCAAGAGCCGTTCGAATTGCCATCTCCTTTTGCCTCGCGGCTGCCCGCGCGAGCAGCAGGTTTGCCACATTAGCGCAGACAATCAACAGCACGACAGCAACCGAGCCTAGCAGAATCAGAAGCGCCTGCTTGATGTTGCTGACCTGGTACTCCTGCATCGGAACAACCATCGTGCTCCAGCCCGCGTTCGAGCTCGGGTACTGCTCCGCTATTCGGTCGGCGATGGCGCTCATTTCGGTGCGCGCTTGTTCGACAGTTGCTTCGCGCTTGAGCCGGCCAATTACTGATAAATAGTGCGAGCCGTGGTTCTGGCCCTGGTTCCCGGGAAACGACAACGGAGTCCACAACTCCGTATCGACATCCGGGAACTGAAATGTTGCGGGCATAACTCCTACGATTGTGTAGCTGCCTCCGCTCATCGTGACTGATTGGCCGACGATGTTAGGATCCGAGCCGAAGAGCCGAGTCCACAAGCGATTGCTCAGAATGACGACATTCTCCTGACCCGGTTTCTCCTCTTCATCGAAGAAGAGTCGGCCGTGGGCCGGCTTGGCGCCGAGCAGCTCAAAGAGGCCTGCCGTGGCTCGCGCAGCACGAAGCCGCTCCGGCTCGGCGTTCGGCGCGACGAAGTTGTATGCCGTGTTGCTGTACGCCACCAGGCTTTCAAAGGTAGTCGCCTGGTTTCTCCAATCGAAAAAGTTTCCAGGCGACACCGAAAACTCGGGGAACTGCGGAAGCTTGGTCTCTCTGAGAACCATCAGACGTTGCGGATCTTCATAGGGAAGCGAACGAAGCAGCACCGCGTTGACCACGCTGAAGATCGCGGCGTTTGCTCCAATTCCCAGAGCCAGCACCACGACCGCCACTACTGTAAACCCCGGATTCTTCAGCAGCATTCGAGCGCCATATCGCAAATCCTGAACAACGTTCGTCATAAGAACTCCTTGAAACGCGTCGATGTTCAACTCAACATTTGATAGAGTGACTCCTGTAACGCTTGCAGAAACTCTTTCTAATACTGGCTGAGTCTAAAGCCTCGTCCAATCACCGTCGAGGCCATTTCTGATTAAACTACGTTATGGCAAAGTCTTCGAGCTGATGGGCTTTCGATGCATGACTACCCTGCTAATTAAGGTGACTCCCAAGAACTTCGGCCGATGCTTTTTCTATAACACGACGCTTGGCCGCAAGGAGATGATCGAAGAGACTCCTATCCGAGATTCGAAAGACGACTGCCGGTGGTGTTGGGCCAGGCGGAGGTGGCTGCAAGCGGTCAAGAATCTCAAACATCGAGCTCTTCTGACGACCATCTACGCGACCGGGCTTCGGGTTTCGGAAGTGACCAATCTAGTGGTCAGCTATATTGACAGCAGCAGAATGATAATTCAGGTGCGACAAGGCACAGGGCGTAAGGATCGCTTCGTAATGCGTCGCCCAACCTGTTGACTATGTTGCCTGAGTATTGGAAAGCCTATCATCCTAAACACTGGCTTTTTCCGGGTCAGAACCAAAGTCGCCCGATCGACCCCGCCACCGCATATCGTGTATGTCAGCGCGGCAGAGGCGGCCAAGCTGTCGAAGTCTATTTCACCCCACACACTGCGCCATTCGTTCGCGACGCACCTGCTTGAGTACGGCTATGACATTCGTACGATCCAGGAGTTGCTTGGACATAAGGATGTTGCAACCACCACTATGGTTTATACTCACGTGTTGAACCGCGGAGGGAAAGGCGTCAGGAGCCCTGCCGATTCGCTGTGAATGGGTTTATGCCGATCCGCATAAAACGCGAGGACGTGGCAACTGCAGGTGAGGAAGAAGCTTAGGGGGTCCGGTTGATTCGGGGCAGGTTTGTCGAGAGGTTTATCCGGATCCGGATTATCAGGAGTTGTACGTCAACTCTGCGTGCGCCCTTGCCCGCATAGCGCTGCCGAGTTGGGGCTAGCGCCTTCGAGTATGTTGGCTCGACAAACCAAAGGAGACAGAATCATGAATCGAAGCGCTAGTCGTTTCGCAACTGCCCTCTTGTTATTTCTGACGTTTGGGGCTGCGGTGAACGCACAAGAGGCCCAGCAAATCACGATCCTGTATGACGCATTCGGTGCGCCGTCCGCGCTGGTAAAAGACTGGGGCTTTGCAGCGTTCGTGGAGTACGGCGGCAAGCGGATTCTCTTTGACACAGGCAACAACAAAAGGATTTTCGAACACAACGTCAAGCAGCTCGGTATCGACCTCAAGCGGCTCGACGCGGTCGTCATCTCTCATCGCCACGGAGACCATACGAGCGGTCTCACGTACGTGCTTGAGGTGAACTCAGGCGTCAAGATCTATGTGCCGCAGGAGAGTTCGTTCTTCAAGGCGCCCATGCCCTTGGGGTTCCTCGCGCCCTATCCGGGCCTTCCGTCAGAGCTGCGCTACTACGACGGCAAGCCGCCCGAGAAGCTCGTCTCGGGAACGCCGTGGGAGAAGGCAAACTTCGAGATTGTGACGAAAACGCTCGAGATCTTTTCTGGCTTGTTCGTTCTGACCACGCGGTCGCAGAAGCCAGGTACGCTGGAAATGAATGAAGTTTCGCTCGCTATTCGCACGCCCAAAGGACTCGCCGTTGTGGTCGGCTGCTCGCATCCAGGCGTGGAGAAGATTCTTGAGGAAGCGGCGAAGATCGATTCGCGACTCTACATGGTGACTGGCGGCTTCCACCTCGTCCTCACCCCGAGGGAAGAAATCCAGCGCGTCGCAACCATTCTTCACGATTCGCTCAAGATCGAACGCGTCGCACCTGGGCATTGCACGAGTGAACTCGGATTTGCGGTGTTTCTGGATCGATTCAATCAGCGTTTCGACCGGGCAGGGCTTGGTAGGGTGATTTCGCTACCGTAGCGTCTGTGTTCTAAAGGGCGAAGGTTAACGCCCAACAAGTCGCTGCAGCCGACCGCAGACAGCGCGGCGGCTGAGCTGAGTCGTTATGCGGACGCCATCGACTGGGCAATGACGGGAGCATTCATCTGTCGGGGATCAAATCACTGCAATCGAGTCGTTCCGGGCCGCGATATCGCAAGCCGCACTCTAAGCAAATTCCAGATAATCCGACAGGCTGTCGATAAATCGGACTATAGCAGAAGTAATCGCCATCCCAATTTGCTTATCAGGATCAATTCACCTACTGTTTTACGGAAATTAGCACAGCCATTTCAAGTTCGGCTTCTTTCAAGTATTGAAGTTATGAAAATGCGGTTCAACATACTTTTTACTCTCTGGTTAATAGTGATTTTGGCTTGCGTTTCAAGTGCAGTTGAAAATCAGAACGCCTTAGAATTAAACGCGCAGCAAGTCTGGAAGCAATCTATTATCGCTAAGGGCGGACGCGAGCGTCTTTATTCAGTTCGCAATATGGTCATATCCAGCAGCGGTTCGTATAAGCCGCTCCAGTTTAAAATCCAACCTGGCGGCAAGGTTTCATCTCGCTCGGGAAAGCAAAACAAAGTTGTCAGTGAGGAGCTTTACGTATTTCCCGACAAGCTTTGGGCGTGGACGGATTACAGACCGACGGTTTTTGGCTTGCGAATCACGATGTACAACTATCAAACAAAAACCAAGTATGTCATTACTGATGGCGAACCAAATCATCCCGCGGAACCTATTGCAGAAAATGAATTGGCCAGAAGGGGCTTTCCAGTCACACAACTTATTTACCTAATGGAATCTAGTTGGCTCAAACCAAAGCCGGTGAAAGTAACCACTGAACAAATTGGGTCTCGGTTTGTTGATGTAGTGCAGACGGAAGTTGATGGCCAACGCTATGATTTCGCCATTGATAGTGAAACGCACCTGCCAGTCCGATTTACCTCTTACTCCGAATACAAAGGTAAGGCATATAGCAATGCGAATAACCTGTCTGACTATACTGATGTTGATGGGATTAGAGTCCCGCTGACGATTGAGCTAGAAGATGGTCATACGGAAAAGTCGAATATTATGTTTAATGTTGAGTATGACGAAAGGATTTTTACAAACCCACCCTCCATTGAAGCGGGACAGAAGGCATGGATGAAAGGTAAGTAGTTGCAAGAGCGTGCGAAGCCGAACAAGTGCTCGCAGCGGACGCGGTTGAGAATTGGTTAGCAGTAATCTGAAATCCGAGTTGAGTGAGTTGCCTTGCGGGGAGCGAGCTTTTGGCAGTCGCGACAACACGCGCGCCAGGTAGCCGTCATTCTTTTCGTCCGTGTGCGTTATGAATTCCTCAGTTGGAAATAATTGAAAACTGGCAGGATCAGCATATCTACAAAATTATCTACAGTCGATTTTTTGAAGGTCTCAGAATAGGCTGCGACCTATTGAATAGAATGGCGCGCCCGGCAGGACTCGAACCTGCGACCCTCTGCTTAGAAGGAGGTTTTCGGCGAAACGTCGAAGGTGCGGAATTCCTAGAGAAAAACTTAGCTTTCTGGATTAAGCACTTACGAGCCAGCTTGTCGAAGTCTGTTGAGCGCCGTTGAGCATCCGTCCGTGAGCATTAGTCGGAGCGTAGCGCGACTATCGGGTCGACTCTCGTCGCTTGGCGAGCAGGCGCCCAGCAGGCGATGAGAGCAACCGCGAACAGAGCGATTGCGACCATCGCGAATGCGGCGGGATCGGTCGGAGTTACTTCATAGAGAAATGCCCTCAGCACCCGTGTAACTGCCGCTGCTGCCGCTAGACCGATCAGCACACCCACTGAGGTCAGCAGCAAAGTGCGTCGCAAAACCGAACTCAACACTCTGCTGCCGGTCGCGCCCAAAGCCATTCGCAATCCGATTTCCGGTTTTCGTTGCGCCACGTCATACGCGAGAACTCCGTACAAACCGATCCCTGCAAGCAGCAACGCAAGCACCGAAAATGCGCCGACGAGGATCAACTGAGTATTCCGATTGACGAGCTCGCTATCGATCACATTCCGCATGCTCCGGATGCTGGACACGGGTTGGTTTGGATCGATGGACGCCACGGCGTGCCGGACCTGAGCCGCTAGTTTTATCGGATCCACTCCCTCGGTCCTAACTGCGAGGTAGCGTGGCCAGAAAAAAGGCGGAACTTCCGCGGGAAGCTGGTTGAAAGAGAGATACATTTCCGGCTGCGGTACCAACTCCAGTCCCATCTGTCGCATATCGCCGACCACACCAATGATCGTGAGCCATCGAGCCGTGTTGCTCCCGCTCAATCTAATTCGCTGGCCGAGCGGATTCTCATCGCCCCAGAACATCCGAGCCATCGTCTGATTAATCAACACTCCGGGCACACTCGCAGGCCCGTCTCGCTCCTCAAACGGTCGGCCGCTAAGCACTGGAACTCCTATCGTGGAAAAATAGCCAGGGCTCACAACACGGTCGCTTACTATCTGCTGGGGGAACTGATTCGGAGCAGGCATTGGCCTGCCTTCGATGAGGAAGCCAGCTCGCCCGCCCTTAAACACCAGCGGCGCATAGTTGACATATCCGGCGGAAACTACGCCGCTCAAAGCGCTGATCCGTTCTATCACTCCTGACGCTAGTTCGGATCGTCGTTGCGAGTCGCGATACCTTGAGGTCGACAGAGGCGTTTCGATTATCCAGAGCCCTTCCGTGGATAAACCCAACTCGACCGAGCTCAGTTGATGATAGCTCCGCAGCAGCAAAGTCGCCGCGACCAGCAGGACTGCGGACATGGAAACTTCCACCACTACTAGTGCTGAACGAATCTTCCGCCGGCGCCCACCTGGACCAAACATCTTTGACTGCTTCAGCGCGTCGTTCAGGTTGAAGCGAGACGCGGCCAGGGATGGACCGAGCCCGAAGGCAACCGAGGTCAAGACTCCAACCGTCGCGGCAAACAGGAGAACTACCGGATCGAGCGCGAGAGTGGTGCCCTGCGGGAAGTTATCCGGAATCAATCTGGCGAGAAATGTGAAGGCGACCGTTGAGAGAGCTGCACCCAGAATTGCGCCAGCCAAGCCGAGGACGAGGCTTTCGGTCAACAATTGCCTCAACACTCGCCCCCTGCCCGCGCCCAACGCGGCGCGAAGCGCAATCTCCTTGCGGCGCCCCGTCGCGCGAGCAAGAAGGAGTTGGGCGATGTTCACGCAACTAATGAGCAGCAGAATCCCGACCACGCCTGCAAGCACTCGCAGTATCGGCTTAGCACTTCCCGTGTACTGTTCGCGAAGCGGAACGACGGAGATTTTCAGGTTGGCACTGCCCTCGGGATACTGCTCCTCGAGCCGCTCGGCGATCGAGTCCATGTCCGCTCGTGCCTGCATCAGTGAGACTCCGTCATTTAACCGCGCGACGCACCTGCTTGAGGACGGCTATGACATTCGTACGATTCAAGAGTTGCTTGGACATAAGGATGTTGCAACCACTATGGTTTATACTCACGTGTTGAACCGCGGAGGGAAAGGCGTCAGGAGCCCTGCCGATTCGCTGTGAATGGGTTTATGCCGATCCGCATAAAACGCGAGGACGTGGCAACTGCAGGTGAG
>DATFWY010000068.1:0-17541 GCA_035258805.1 Blastocatellia bacterium
CGGCTGAAACGCTCTTGAGACGATCAGAAATGCCTTCGCCACTCCCTCGGTTGACCATTCATTCTCTAATTGACTCAGAGCTCCATTATAGAGATTGATAAGTAAAGATTTATCTTCGCGGCTTTTGGACATTGCCTGTCCAATGCCATCCAGAACTATTGTTCGCGAGAGCGGATCCGTTATGTTAGCGGCATGCTTCTGTGCGATTGACCAATCTGATTGGTCTATTGCTTTTCTTACTAGGGGCCCATACACGGGTACAGTAGTTCCCCGTTTGATCTGTTCGTCATTTATCTTCGACAAGATGTAGTTGGCAAGAGATAGGTCGTCGTTAGCTGCGGCTTTAGCGGCTAGTTGTTGATACTCTCTGTCTCGCTTGTTCGAGTCCTGCATTGCCGCCACGCGAGGAAGCGCATCGGAGATTGCTTGCGTGTTTGCTGCCGCCGCCGGACTCATGGTTGACATGTCGATCATCCGCCGGCCGGGTGTTTCGGGGACTGGCAAAGAGCGCTCGGTGAATAACCTCTCGAAGCTTGAAACTGCGCTGTCAAACACTTGCTGCCAAGCTGGAGATTTATTTGCTGCTAACTCACTCATTCCACGGGAAACAATGAGATCCGCTTGCAGCTCTAACGGAGAAGTATCTGGCCGTAGATCGCGGCCTATCCGTATCGCAACTGCTTGAAAGAACTGTTCACGAAGTTGGCTCGAAGAATCAGGCCCGAAAATGAAGCCGCTCAGATTCAGCAAATAAATGGGGGTTATCGAACTATCCCGAAGTCGATCTATCAAAATCGCCGTAAGCCTTTCCGCTTCGCCGCTGTCACGCTTCTTGAGTCTATCGAGAAAGTTCGTCCAATCAACAAGACCTAAACGTAAACTCTGCTCAGCCAGTCTCGCCGCACCTCTTGGGTCCTTTTCCAACTGGTCTGATGCCACGCTCATGAGCCCCCTCGCCTCTTCAGTCCATTCTCCCGAAATCGATGTTGTGCTATTGCCGGGTGTCGCCGCAGGAATTAAGTCCTTTAGGAGATCGGGATTTAGGGATGCAACTTTTCGAATAGCCAGGAACTTTATCCTTTGCAATTCCGTCCGAGTCACGTCTATGTTTTTCAACGTTTGTTCATCATCCAGCAGATCTCGAATGGATTTTACTGTCTTCTTAAGTATTGACACAGACCGTTCATGGTCTGGGCGCCATAAAAGAATTGCCGCCTCTATTTCGACTCGTATCCTATATTCAAACGAGCTAATCTGCGCCGCGTTCGTAAGGACTCCATCAATGAGCGATATAGCCCGGACGCGATTGCGAAGTTGAGCAGAATCCTTCGCTTGTTTTTTCGCATCAGATTTCTTGGTCTCGTATGCGCTTGAAGATTTAGTTTGTTGCGAATCACCGCTGGAATCTTTCTGATTCTTCGTCTGAGACAGCTTTGTACGAGCCAAACACGATTCCAGGCCGCCTTTAAGCCGCATCCCACTTGGAAGGGTCATTTGCGACATTGCTGCAATTACACAGAGTCCTAGTGCGTCACGTAAGCCATGACGCCTATACTGGCTTTTAGGCTTCATAGGAGGTCCTACTTACCTGGGACTGAACGAAAACTCGTCTGTTGCGTCGTTTTGTCCCGATTTTGTTAGATGTATCCAGTCTATCACGGCATAAAGCAGCAGTCCTCTTGCCCGCAGAAGACTCCCTGGCAGCACTGAGCACAACAAGGATTGGTAAAAGTAGGCGTCCATGGCGAAGGGCAACACAACTCTTCCCATGCGCAATTACGCCCAGAACACTTCCTGCAATTATAACCACCTCCCTGAAGGCTCGTATGCACTCTAATAAGTCGGACCGACACAAATGGCCGTATACCAACTAGATCAGCTCCACTGTTCATTTTGACGACACCTCGGGTGCACGGTGTCTTCTCCAGCCGCACTTGCTTCCGAGGCGCCGTTATATCCGCATAAGCTGTCGCTTTCACCTCCAAAGTCCTAGAGCATAGCACTGGAGACATTAAAGCAAGTACGAGAACTGGCAAAGCAAGCCCACGCCTTACTTTCAGATTAGTTAACATGATGGTCAAGGTCATGGCGACTCCTCCTCGGTTGTGTTCTTAGGCAATTACTTACAGTCTGATCCTTGATTTATCGGAACTAGCGTGGATCAGGAGAACCTAAAAAAACAAACGGCTATGAATGCGAGGCGTCAGCTAGTTAATTTTTGGATTGGATGAGAGAAAATCGCTCTCACAGCGTCTACAAGCCGCATTGTAGCACCTAAAAAAGTTTTGTCAACAAAATTACAAATAGAAAAGTAAGACAGAATACTGATTTACCTAGATACCGCCAATTCAAATCGAGCTTTTATGTTATTAAAAGTTACGATACGAATATGACAGACTCCGCTGGTAAAGATGACTGGAAGACCGGTTCCGAACCAACCGCCGCTTCCGGAGTTAGCGATTTAAGTGTTCGGGTCGAGCGGAGAGTCTGTTTAGACGATTCGATGCAACGCACGCGACGCTGTATGTGCAGTTCACTCATTTCAATCCGGTTCTTTGGTCCGCACACCTAAAAAGTAAAAGGATTGTACAACTCCGGAGCGGGATGCACGATTATTGACATAATCGTGCACTGTCATTCTCGATCTTGTTCCCGGCGCGTTTCCTGTGAACTTCAAGTGGGGAGTGTTTTGAATCGGCGCGGTTTTGAATCAATGAATCTTTGGGACCGCATTGCTATACACAGCGACAGGATTATTAATGACAACCTGATGGATGAACCAACAAAGGACCTCCGCATTCCGCGATCTATTTGCGTTGAGCGACCCATCCAAACGCGACGAAGCCATTCTCTGTTTTCCTGATCGTCGACCGACCGGTCTGAAGGTCGAAAAGCACAACTTCAATAGCACGCTCCTCGCTCACCTCGTTCAGCAGAAGTTTCTTACCATCTGGCGACCACACCACCGCATAGCCATATCCTCTTCGATTGAAGAGAGTGCTATGTACTTTTCGCACCATCTTAACTCCCGTTCCGTCGGGTTGCACAAGCATGCATCTCTCACCAGGCGGATCGTAATACGCAATCCACTCGCCAGTAGGTGACCAGGCCGGATCAACCCCATCGGCAATTGGCTGGACGTCTCCAGTGTTGGGATCAAGCACAGCGATTAACGAAGGCTTTTCTCTTCTTTGGAACTGCACAACTAGTCGTTTTCCGTCCGGCGACCAGCCGAGCGTAGACTTTTCCGGAATACCTTGAATTCCCTTTTCCGGATTACCTTTGGCACTAACATTGACCATGATCGTCATCTTCTCAGTCGCCACGTCAAAGAGCAGCATGTGATACCCTTTAATCGGGTCTAGCGCAACGAACGCGATCTTCGAGGCATCAGGAGAGAATGTCGGCGTACCTATATCATCGAAGTCACCATATGTTTTCCATTTCCGCTCTTTAATTGAGTAAAGTCCTAGCGCGAAGCGAGCGCGGTATCTGGGACGGTCATCCTGCCAGCCCACCACAAATCCCCATGCAACTAAGTCACCTCGCGGGGAGAGACTAGGATAAACAAAGTAGCCTTGATTCGTGTTGCCAACCTCGACTGGCGGTTTGATTTCAAGCACTTGAGCCGGTGTCACGAGCCGTAGATTATCATATATACCGAAAAGTAATATCGAATCGTGCAGTGAGAAAGTCTGTCTGTCCTGGGTCGCTTGGCCTGATAGCGGCACTATCACGATTGCCAAGCGGTAAACCCATCGACGTTTCGCGAACATAGACACCTCTCATTCAATACCATTTCCCGGGAGCCGTGTGATAACCAGGAGCAGACCCTATCTTTGGCGGGGTCATCCCGGCCCCTTCGAGCATGTTGTAAGAGAATGTATTACTGTTGTACCCGTCGAAAAGATTGAGGAGATCTCTTGGGAACACAAGTCGATAATTCGCCCCACAGGAGGGACACGTCCCAGACTTCCATGCAGCATCAAGGCCGTTTATTAAGTCATCTATCTGGCAGTTGGTATTATAACCCGGAACAGGCTTGCACTGCGCTCTCTTGGGATCGTTTCTGGGGTCTTTGGTCGTGCTTGCGCCGAAGTCATCTTTTTATACTTTTTGATTTGTCGTCTTCCCAGGGTCGCCGAGTACGCCCCAAGTGTGGTCAGCGTTGTCTGAATCCGCCTGACTATGATTATCTGGTTTCCGCATAAACCATATCATTAACTGCCTTGTCCGCCTACGGCAGCCGAGATCAGAAAGGCCCTAGGCTTAAGGTGATGAAGATTTCAAATCGGAGTTTCAAGATCATGAAGGTGATCAGACTCATCACTTTGCTGCATTTCTCAGCGTGGGAATAAACGATCAAAAGTTGGCTGGAATGCTTCATATGTGGGGGACCGACTTCAACAACAAAGCGGATAGATTGCTCGGCTGGAGAGCCGTTGGCCTCGGTGAAAACTTGAGCAGCGAGCCAGGATTCCTGAGGATAATAGGCGAGTATATTAGAAAATTCGTCTGCGATTGATTTTCGTGTCTGCAGATTCTAACGAGAACGAAGAATGACTTTCATTCATTTAAAGACAGTTGTAGTCAGAATTCAATCCCCGCTCTTAGGCGTAGCTCTCGCCACATTCATCATAGCAGCTTGTGCGCGAGGAGGTCATCCAGGATTGCAATCCGGCGGGCTCGGGCTGACGAGATCGGAATGGCAGCAACTGCACGGAAGCGCCGCTAGTCAGGATTCCGGATACGTAAACTACAACGACGATCGCGGCCGGTTCACAATCAACTTCATGGATGGGAACGCCGGCTACATTAAGAGGACTTACCAAGAACCTACACTCGTCTCGATAGAAGACGCGCGGCGAGAGTCCCGGAACCTCATGCCAACGGATTGCACCCTAATTCGCACGTATCAGGTGAGTGCGGGCTCTGTTGATCTTTATTCCAGTGAATCGCTGAAATCGTTCTTCCCGAGCGACGAGGACTGGCTAAATGGAGAGCCCGGCCAATTCATTGTTCTGTATTTCTCCGAGCATGACTTTGTCGACTCTTATGTAGTGGCCCTCGGCAATAATCCTTGAGTTTGCAGTAGATCCCAACTTAATTCTCTAAAGCATGATGATGGACTGATTTACTTCACCACAGATGCGCTGTGAACAAAGTCGCGGGATGAGGCTTGAGTTTGTTGACATTTTGTTGATCGGATTGCCTACCAAGAGTAGGCAATGCGCTCTGTCGCGAGAGTTCCAAAAGCCTGCCGAGTCAGGATGGCGACCACAGCTATGCATATGATGACGAAGGCCGCCAAGTGAACGTCGACAGCGGCGGAGCATCGAGCAGGACTAATCGGATTCGGGGATAAGGTCACAGCTGCGCTTCGATATGTTGGCGCAGCCGTAGGGGGCTACAATGCCTCCATTTTGAGTTGGTGCAATTTGCCGGTCCACAGGATTTTTCATTGCTGACATCTTCTCGACAGGGTATTGGTCGCCGTCGGCCACGAACTTCGACCCGTTTCGGGCTCGGGAATGAGTCGCAATCCATGCAATCCGCCGGACCTCAACCCGCCGTTTCAGTTTTCGGAGCTGGCTTCATTGCAGGTCTGTGAGGCCTCTGAAACGGCGAAGAAAGCAGACTCCTCGATGGCCGTGGGGCGGCTCTGTGTCTCTTGGGTTTTGCGAGCGGACGCTTTCAGACTTAGACATGATCCTACCTCGACGAGGTTTCTAGGGAGGGTATTGAAATGAGCAAGAGAATCTCGGCCGGCCGCTATCCTAAGACGCTATTCGTAATTCTTGTCCTATCGGTCGCTGGCTTTCCTCTCGTTCAAGATCAGATCGACCGGGTAGGTGTTGAAACAGACAAGATCCTAAGAGAGTATGAACGAACTCGTGATCCAAAACCACTCAGACTTTGGTTAACTGGATACCGTGGGGAAGCTACAGGACATGAGGTCATGATAGTAGTTGCCGAGTGGGCTATAAAACATCAGTCAGCCTTCATATTCGTTATTGAGGGGATAGAGAAAGAAAAGGTACAACCTTTTGTTGAAAAAACCTCGCCTTTGCCCTAACTGACACTTCTTCTGACAAAGAGTTTAGAAAGAGCTTCAAGGGTCATAAATCGAAGGTCTTAACTCTTATTCTCGCTGAATTGAACTAAGCTAAAAGACATTTAAAGATACATTGATCCCGATTGTCTGGATGCCTTCGCAGAGGCTGACGTCAACTTGCCTGAAACTGCTCAAAAATGGAATTCAGATCGGCCCGGGAAGTCTTTTCGCAAATTCCATCGCTTAAGCTCTTCAGACGCAAGCCCAGTTTGATCAAGGATTTGCTTGGTGGGAGGGCGAGGGGAGCCTGTTCAAGGATCCAGTGCAACGGATAACCATAATCACAGGCATAATGCTGGTCAGTTTGGTGGCTTCGCAGTGGCTTATGGGACAATCGCGACAGAGGCATAAGGCGCCGCCACATGAATATCTAGAGAGGACCTCAGAACTCGACCTGATCTCGGAGCCGATTACGCCGAGGTCGCCAAATTTAAACTAGGCTCGCGGAAGACTAAGTATCGTATCGGCGAAATGATCAGCCTTGATCTTGCAATCAACAATGTGTCGGATAGGGCAGTCCTTCTTCATGTCCTAAGCCGTCCGCTTCTGGAACTCAATGCGCGTGACGAGAAGGGGGCTGCGGTTTCAATAAACGACTATACAACTGCCTTGGAAGCCACGTCGCTGAAAACGTATCGGCAAATTGAACCCAGCCACGTCATGCTTGCATCATTTGAGTTGCTAGCCGGCTGCACGAACGAGGTGCATGCATTCTTAGAAACGGATGAAGGAACTCGAAAGTGAACAGTTCGCCCGCGGCGAGGCTGCATACTTTAAAGGGTTGTTTGACCGCGATATGTTCGTCAAGTGGGGACAGGCGTGTTTTGCAGTCAATAGCTCGGGGAAATATACAATAACGGCCGAACAGTCGAATGATACGGTGCTTGTATCTTCGGACAGCCAAAAGGTGAAGACGGCTGTTGGTAGAATTCGCAGCACGCCAATTACTATCACAATAACTGAGTGAAATGGCTCCATTGGGCAATTCAAGTGTACGTAATGTCGTGGCAAGGTCTAGCAATGTACGATCCCGCGAGCGGAAACTCAACTCAATTAGTTAAGGGCACTGGCTTCCTGAAAGGCGAGGGTTGCCCAACTTAGCATTTGATTGGGCCGGCGCGGAGGCACCAGTTTCGTCCAGTTCAAATTAATCAAAGATAGGATGGAGGGCTGAGCCATGAAACTTAGGATTCGATGCAGCATTGTTCTCGCGATGTTTGTGCTCTTGTCGTTTCAACCTAGAGCGCTCACTTCACGAAATGGCTTGTTGCCTCAGGTAGGCCTCAAAAGCTACAGAGTTGTCAGTCACGAGACACATGAGCGCGTGCTTGACATAGTGTTCGAGCGAGAAAAGGGAGACCTGGACTATGATTTTGTTATTCGTTTCGAACCAAGCTCTGCGCCGGAGTCACAAATCGTTGTTAGAAGAGTCTCTGGGAAGATCGAGCTCGTGGAATACAGCTCGCTCAGTGGAAATATCTACAGCAAACTCGACGGCGTGATAGCCCGCGGAGGTAAGGAAGATCCTGTTGAGATGGCAAAACTTATTCAGGTTAGAAAGAGGGTGATCGAGGTGCCCCCCGCTCAAATTATGCTGTGGCGCAGGGACTTGGCTGACAGTGTCGCAGCTTCAATAAGAACGCTGGAGCAGCGGAGCGTCGAGGCTGAAAAAGGTACGGGAACAGTCGCTGTCGATGGCACATTCTATCATCTTTGGTATGACCAAGTCGGCAGCCACATTTCGTTCAGTCTACTGGATCAAGAGGTTAATGCTCGAGAGGTAACCGGAGAGTTGGCGCTGGTACGATGGATGAATTCTGTTCGGCTGAATGTAGCCAAACGGAGGTGATAAGCGTTGCGGCGGGGTTTATGTGGTCCGTGTGCGACACTCAGTCACGAAGGGCTCGACCCTCATGTTTAGGATTGCTAAGGTACAAGAAGGTACCTCCGATGGTGCTAGAATAACTCTCAGGGAAGATCGGTGGGATGCCGACGACGAATCTCATCCTTCGTTTGTGACAATTTTGTGACAATTTTCCAGAGAATTCAGCGTAAATCGGCAGTAGTCCTCGCAATGGCTGGTGGCTATAACCTGTAGCAGATGTAATCAGATGCAAGAATCTGCGTCCCACTTCATATTCGCCCCGTTTGACTCATAATCCTTTGGTTGGAGGTTCGAATCCTCCAGGGGCCACCAAAGAATCAAGAGCTTACAACTTGCTCACTCTCTAGTAGATTTGTCCTGGGTGCTTCGAGCGCATCCGGAATACTGGGCGACTTGCCACGCTCGGTCGCGCCATGAATGTGAGCGGCAAACTAGCCTCTGATTGAAACCCCTCGCACGCTCCTTCGCCAAACACTACATTACGGCTTCCGCGATTTTCGGTTCGGCCTCGCGTCAGTGCTTATCGAGCGGGCCGCCGCTATTTCCGGGCCAGATCGATGAGGACGATGTCTGAGTTCTGCCGCACCCGATCGAAGATGATTTGCCTTCCGTCCGGCGAAACTTCAAAGCTTCCGATCGAATACCCTGGCTTCAGATTGGTGAGCTGCCGGCGCTGCCCCGTCACGAGATCGACGAGCCAGAAATTCTGTTGGAGATTACCGCCGAGCAACACGACGAGCTGCCTGCCACCCGGCAAAAAACGGTAACGATCGCCTCCTCTCGCTACTATTATCTCGGGCAGTGGGTGCGGCTGCTGCTCTGGTGTCATCGCCTTCACTGCGTATCCCGGTCCCTCCAACGGTTCGGCATAGAGGATCAGGCTGCCGTCTGGTGACCAGACCGGCCAGTTCGAGAATTCGTCCACGAGCCGAACAGGTGCTCCGTCGTCGACTGGCACTTTGAACACTCGGCTACCGTCGCCTTCGTATGCCGCAACGGCTATAAACTTCCCATCGGGCGACCACGATGGCGCATTGCGTACATCCAGCGAGGCTGCCAGAGGCCTGGCATTTGTTCCGTCCGCGTTCATCACGTACAACACGTTTCGACCTTGCTGGCGGATGGGAAAGCATATTCGCTGTCCGTCCGGAGACAATGCCGGCGCAGCCATCACGCCTCCCTCCCTGCCGGGCCACAACTCGACCGTCTCCTGACCCTGGGCTTTCCATAAACTCTGAGCGCCGCCTTTGGAGGACAGGAACACGACGTAATGCGGTCCGAAACGGGGAGCAATCGCTCGCGTGACAGGCACTGGGAAACGCTCCATACCTGACTCATCCACCATTTGGTTGGAGATGGGAACTGCCCACAGCTCTCCGATCGGATTCGCCACGGTCGCAGCCAGGCGGTTGGCGCGACCATCAGGACCGACGGCGCTCGAAACCGACATGTACTGGTCCATGCCGAAGGTCACGCGATGCGGAATCCTCCGCTCAACATCAATTGCGTAAAGGCAGAACCCGGATCCGTCCTCAGCGGTTGCCGAATAGATCAGCGTGCGATTGTCGAGAAAAGCCGGGTAGCCGACAGTCGAGTTGTGATGCGTTAATCGCTCCGCCTCGCCGCCGTCGGCCAGAATCCGCCACACATCCATGTCGCCTGGCGGAAACCCGCGCACAAAGTATAGGTAACGGCCATCGGGGGACCACACATGATGATGGCAGTGTATCCCCAGCTTCTCCACAAAGATCTGTCTCGGGTTACTACCATAGCGATCGCTAATGAATGTTGGATCTCCCGGCGTACCCCCGTGATAGGCGATCCTTTGTCCGTCCGGGGACCATGCCGCGTGCACCGCTTTGTCAATGAATGGCCGCGGGGCCCCGCCGACCGTAGGCATCAGAAAGATGGCCCAGGGTTCGAAGATCCCCTGGCCAGTTTCAGGTATCCGGCTCAGCCGCAGCCAAACATGCGACGCATCAGCCGAGAATCCGACTGAGGGAGAATCTGCTGTGATTCCAATATTGAGTTTATCTTGAGGTTGAGAAAACCGCCCTTTCGTCAGGTTCACAAGTGCCCCGCTCCCCACCTGATTGAGCCAGACGTCGAAGGGCCCGTCGCGGTCGGAGACAAAAACGATGAACTTCCCGTCGGACGACATGGCAGCGCTGGTTTCCATTCCCGGGAAATCTGTCACTCGCTCGATGTGTGCATTGGCTAGCGGGTTCTCCCAAACCTCGTCCGACCACCGGACCCGCCAGATAGTGATTGCCGCCGCCACCAGGGCAATAACCGCAGCAGTGACCGCCACCCAAAGTCGTCCTCGGTCTCGTGGCCGTGTCCGTTCGGCGGCTGAAGGCTCACGGTGAGCAGCAGCCGGGAGAGCTTCGAGATGAAAGGCGAGATCAGCCATGGACTGAAATCGATCTTCCCGGCTCTTCTCCAAACAATGTCGAACTACGCGGACGAGCGCCGGAGGAACTTCGCGCTTCGGTTCTGAAATTTCCGGCGGCTCTTCTTTCAAGATCGCGTTCAGCACTTCCACCGCCGAGTCCCCCTCGAACGCCCGCCTCCCGGCGAGCATCTCGTAGAGGATCGCCCCGAAGGCGAAGATGTCAGATCGGTGGTCTACCTCCTCCGCCCGCACTTGCTCCGGCGACATATACCCAACTGTTCCCATCACCACGCCGGGGGCGGTGCCCTGCAGCCGCGTCGAAACATCCGTATTAATGCCAGCAGACGCCGGCTTCAATTTTGCCAAACCGAAGTCGAGAATCTTGACGCGTCCATCTTTAGTGACGAAGAGGTTCTCCGGCTTCAGGTCTCGATGGACGATTCCGACCTCGTGCGCCGCCGCCAACCCGCGCGCGACCTGCAGGGCGTAATCAACCACACTGCGCAGTGGGAGAGGCCTGCGCAACCGCTCACGCAGCGTTTCGCCTGTGAGGAGTTCTGAAACGATGTAAGGGGAGTCTTCGTGCGCTCCGATGTCGTGGATCGTCAGGACGTTTGGGTGATTGAGCATTCCGGCGGCTCGCGCCTCCTGCTCGAAGCGGCGTAGTCGATCCCGATCATGTGAGAAAGCGGCTGGCAGTAGCTTGAGGGCCACTCTGCGACCTAGCCGGTTGTCCTGAGCCAGGTAGACTTCTCCCATTCCGCCGGACCCGATCTGGGCGAGGATGTCGTAATGCGCGATGTGATCGCCAGCTGTGGGCTGCTTCTCCGCGAACAGTTCTGCGGCGACGCGCGCTGGAGGCGATTCGATGAACTCCTCTGCCTGTCTGTCGGAAATGAGCAGGGATTCCAGCTCGCGGCGCAGCTCTTCATCTCCCGCGCAAACCTGGTTGAGAAATGAAGCTCGCTCGCTGGCCGGACGCTCGAGCGCGGCTTCAAGCAACTCGTCTACTTGCTTCCAGCGCTCAGGTTTCATTCGTCTGCCCTTTACTGATTGCCCGGTGCAGCCACGCCTTTGCTTTGCGCCACTCGCGTTCGACAGTTCGAGATGTGACCTTCAACACCTCGGCGACCTCTTCATTAGTCAACCCGCCGAAGAACTTCATCTCGACGATCTGGGCTTTGCGCGGGTCCATCTCCGCGAGATTTTTCAACGCGCCTTCGAGGGCGATCACCTCGGCGACGTCGTTTGATATCACCGCCTGCTCGGCGAGCGATACCATTCGGGCTCCGCCGCCCCGTTTTATGCGCGAGCGACTGCGCGCGTGATCTACCAGAATGCGTCGCATCAACTGAGCGGCGAATCCAAAGAACTGCGCTCGGTTCTGCAACTGGACGGTTTTCTGATCGACTAGCCTCAAATAGGCCTCGTTTATCAGGGCTGAGGTTTGGAGTGTGTGGCCCTGACCCTCGCGCCGCATGTATCCGCGCGCCAGCCGGCGCAGTTCGTCGTACACCAGAGGAACCAACTGCTCGAGGGCCTCATGATCGCCGTTGCTCCACTTGATTAAGAGTTGGGTCACCTCTTTTGGCGAGGTCGCCGCCATAGATCGGTCCGTGTGAGGAATGTGTTCGCTTTCGGCTTCTGAATCCCACAGCCCGGCCCGCTGGGTCTCGAGGGCCGACCTCGCTGCTTGCCCAGATGGGCTGATTATACCAGCGTGAGGAAAAGCGGTGTCGGGTTTTTCCCGGGATTAGCGCTTTTACAGTTGGACCCGGTCTCTCTTTGATAGCGACCGAAACTACGGGAAAGGAGATCGAAGATGAAAACTCGCACTTCGTGGAAAAAACTCATTGTCATGGTCGCCCTTGGCGCCTTCTTATCTCTACACGCCCACTCTACAGTCTGTGAAGTCGCTCCCCCTGACACGGTATCCCGTTCAGAATTGTCCGTCCAGTCGACACAGGACAGTAATGTAGTCACGGAATGGAACCAACAAGCACTCACGCTCGCCTTGTTGCCGGCTTCGGCCCTCACGTCCGTCCAGCAAGCGCGCGTCATGGCCATCGTCCATGTAGCCGTCCATGACGCAGTCAATGGAATCACGGAAGCGTATGAAACCTACCTCTCACCTGGTCCTGCGCCCAACAACGCTTCGCCTGAAGCGGCGGCGATTGCGGCAAGTCACTACGCATTAAAGAATCTTTTTCAGAGTCAGGCCGCTTCGCTTGACGCGTTTTATGAGTTATCTCTCGCGGCGCATGGATTATCGCAAGATGATCCGGGTATCGCGTACGGACGATCAGCAGCCGCAGCCATGGTGGCTTTGCGGGCCAACGATCATTCCGCCGAAGCCCAGTTCGATTACACCGCCCCTGGAGCAGGCGCACCGGGCGTCTGGGTGCGACTCAACAATGCGCCGGCCCAGCTGCCCGGATGGGGAAACGTGACTCCATTTGTGCTGCACAGCGGTTCTCAGTTCCGGCCCGATTCGCCGCTGGCGCTCGACAGCAAGCAGTACGCGAAGGATTACAATGAGATCAAGGAGATCGGTGCGCTAAACAGTTCAACCCGAACAGACGAGCAAACACAGATCGCCCTCTTCTGGCGCGCCTCGTCGACCGCCGTCTGGAACCCTGCCCTGGTTCAGGCGCTCGCAACGCGCAACCTCAGCATATCGGCGACCGCGCGAGCCTATGCGCTCATGTATCTTGCAGCCGCTGACGCAGGCATCGCCTGCTGGGACGCGAAGTATGCTTACAACTCCTGGCGGCCAATAACGGCGATTCAGAGAGGCGACTCCGATGGAAACGAGTCCACCGCGCCTGATGGAGCCTGGGCGCCGCTAATCGCAACGCCTCCGCACCCCGAATACCCGTCCGGACATGCTACGAACAGCAGCGCGATGGCGACGATCCTCGAGTCGCTATTCGACGACAATCCGGGCGCGCCGATCGTGGTCACCCAGACCGGCATTACCCGACAATGGCGCACCTTCAGCGAAGGTGTAGATGAAGTTATTGAGGCGCGAATTTATTCCGGAATTCATTTCCGGACGGCGGACGAGGTAGGGGCGCGACTGGGTCGCAAGGTCGCACGCTTCGTCTTGAACCACGCTCTAAAACGATGCCCAAAACGCGGATGTTCCTAGTGAAGTCACATTCCGGTGATCGGCAGCAGGACTCTTGGAAGGCTTACCAAGTGGGGGTCACAGGCGATGGCGGTGAGCATCCGTTCGGCAGACTGGCGCGGACTTGAAGAAAAATGGAACGACGCTCCCACTGCTGGACACTATGATCGCCGCCACCGCTCTCGAACACGACCTGACAGTCGTTACACGTAATGTGCGCGATTTCAAAAGAACCAGAGTGAAGGTGCTCAATCCGTTTGTATGATGCGGAAGCGAACCGTCAAACTGATGATTGCTTGTGATAATCGTGAGATCTTCAAGAGAATTCAGCGGAAATCGGCAGTAGTCCTCTCAATGGCTGGTGGCTATAGCTTGTAAGAAAAGTAATCAGATGCAAGAACCTGTATCTCGTCTCATACTCAAAAGCCTAGACTCATATTCCTTTGATTGGAAGTTCGAATCCTCCAGGGGCCATCAAAGAATCGTAGACTTACAAACTCCTCGCTGACTCACCGGCTTGCGTTGTGACAATTCTTTTCGACTGATTGTGAAGTGCCTCTCCTGTTTGGCTTTCCTTCATCGGTGGCGTGAGCATACTACTCCATTACCAGAAACATTGAATCACGCGCGTTCGTTGTGATAGAAGGCACACGCGCGAAGACCCTGAGATCGAAACGGGATTCCACATGTCGGTATCAACACCCTCCACGAAGGTCTATGGTCATGAAGAGATTAATCCTGACTGTCATATTACTGCGCGTGCTGGCAGGCCTTAGCGACGCGTCGACAATCAAACCACTACTGCTGCAGAGTCCGACTCTCAGCCGCACAGCGATAGTCTTTGTCTACGGCGGAGACTTGTGGGTCGTAGGCAGGGGCGGCGGCATGGCGACGCGGCTCACTGTGGGCCCAGGAATTGAAACGGACCCGTGCTTCTCGCCTGACGGCACTCAGATAGCATTCACAGGCGAATACGATGGCAATGTGGATGTCTATGTCATGCCTGCAACCGGTGGCGTGCCTAAACGAGTGACCTTCCATCCCGGACCGGACCGAGTGGTGGGCTGGACCCGAGACGGTAAGCAAGTTGTCTTCCGGTCGCCGCGCAAAAGCACGTCCGGATTTAACCGGTTGTTCGCGGTTCCCGTGCAAGGCGGTCTGCCGACCGAGATCCCGCTGCCGATGGGTGAGGAAGCCTCATACTCACCAACCGGAACGCATCTCGCCTACGTACCGCTCCGTCAGCCCTTTCGAACCTGGAAACGATACCGTGGCGGAGCAACGACGACCGTCTGGATCGCAAATCTCGCCGACTCGAGTATCGAAAAGATTCCACGCGACAATTCGAACGACTTCGCGCCGATGTGGGTTGAAAACGAGGTCTATTTCTTATCAGACCGAAACGGACCCGTGAGCCTGTTTTGCTTCGACACTCGCTCGAAGCAAGTGAGCCAGATGTTTCCGAACGACGGTTTGGACATCAAGTCTGCTTCAGCCGGTCCCGGAGCGATCGTTTACGAACAGTTCGGGAGCATAAACCTCTTTGATCTCAAAACCCGCAGACCGCAGCGAATCGACATAGATCTCTCGGGCGATCTTGCGGAGGTGCGGCCCAGGTTGGACAAGGTGGCGCGTAACATTAGCGCCGCCCGGCTCTCTCCAACGGGTGCGCGTGCCTTGTTCGAAGCGCACGGCGAGATTTTCACAGTGCCCGGAGAGAAGGGAGATGTTCGCAATCTTACACGGACGAGCGGCGCAGCCGAGCGCGACCCAGCGTGGTCCCCGGATGGAAAACGAATAGCGTATTTCTCGGATGAGTCCGGCGAGTATGCGCTTTATCTGCGCTCACAGGATGGCCTGGGTGATCCGGAAAGGATCAGTCTTGGCAACCCGCCGACTTTCTACTATTCGCCGGTCTGGTCTCCTGACAGCAAAAAGATCGCTTACACTGACAAGCGTCTAGGTATCTGGTTTATAGATTTGGAAAAGAAGGTGGCGACCCGGGTAGACACCGACTTCTATGATGGCCCGCGAAGAGCACTCGAGGTGGCGTGGTCTCCGGACAGCCGCTGGATTGCTTATACAAAGCAGCTGAGAAACTACTTGCGTGTAGCTATGGTCTATTCGCTGGAGACCAACACGCAGCATCAGCTTACCGACGGGATGAGTGATGTCGCCTTTCCCGTTTTCGACAAAGATGGCAAGTACCTCTTCTTTACTGCGAGCACCGATTTTGGTCTGACTGTTGGCTGGCGTGACATGTCGAGCATCGGCCGACCGTTAACACGCAGCGTTTATGTGGCGGTGTTGAGCAAAGAACTGCCGTCTCCTTTGGAGCCCGAGAGCGACGAGGAGAAGACAGACGGTGGATCTCCTTCGGAGGCTCAAAAGCAAGAAGTAGATAAACAAGCAGACAAACAGGTAGCGCAGAGGGACCAGGAGAAGCCGAAGGATCAGAAGCCTGTTACGGTGCGGATCGACCTGGAGAACATTGGCCAGCGCGTCCTGGCGCTGCCGATACCGGCTCGAAACTACATCGCAGTAAGCGCCGGTAAGCCGGGCATTCTTTTCCTGCTTGAGATCGACCCCATCAGTGGCGCCGGCGGCGCGACCTTGCACAAGTTCGATCTCAAAACGCGCAAAACCGAAAAGGTGATCGAAGGGCTTGGAGACTTCAAGCTCTCGCACAACGGGGAGAAGATGTTATTCAGACAAGGTACGAGATGGGCAATCTCCAGCACCGCATCGCCGCCCAAACCTGGTGAGGGCACGCTTGCAGTCGAAAACATGGAGACGTGGGTCGATCCGCGCATGGAATGGAAGCAGATGTATCGCGAGGCCTGGCGTATCCAGCGCGACTTTTTCTACGATCCCGCTCATCACGGGCTTGATCTGAAAGCAGCTGAGAGAAGATACGAGCCATACCTGGAGAATATTGCGAGCCGCGAAGACCTCAACTATCTCTTTGCTGAGATGATGGGTGAGTTGACGGCCAGTCATCTGGCCGTTGGCGGTGGCTCGACGCCTGAAGTCAAAAGAGTTCCGGGTGGCTTGCTTGGAGCCGATTACAGCATTGAGACCGGACGCTACCGCTTTGCGCGCGTCTTCAACGGCGAGAACTGGAATCCACAACTGCGAGCGCCGTTGACACAGCCGGGCGTGGCCGTCGTTGCGGGCGAGTACCTGCTGGCGGTCAACGGCCGTGAGCTTCGGGCCCAGGACAACATCTACAGTTTCTTCGAGGCGACAGCAGGCAAGATCGTCAAATTGCGCGTCGGAGCCGATCCGACTGGAGCGGGCTCACGCGAAGTAACGGTCACTCCGATCCCGAATGAGAATGGGCTGCGCAATCTGGCATGGATAGAGGACAATCGGCGCAAAGTCGACGAGATGAGCGGCGGGCGTCTGGCATATGTATACCTGCCCGACACCGCGTTTAACGGGTACGCCAGCTTTAATCGATACTACTTCTCGCAGATTGGCAAGGACGGCGTTGTGATCGACGAGCGCTTCAACGGCGGCGGGCTTACTGCCGACTATATCATTGACTATTTGCGCCGGCCCTTGTTGAACTATCGCACGACTCGCGATGGAGCGGACTTCACCACGCCCCTAGGCGCGATCTTTGGTCCGAAGGTGATGCTCATTAACGAGTACGCGGGCTCGGGAGGTGACGCGTTGCCGTGGTACTTCCGAAAGACAGGGATTGGCCCGCTGATCGGGAAGACGACATGGGGAGGCCTGGTGGGCGGCCTCGGCGGTTGGCCGCTTTTGATGGATGGTGGAGTAGTGGCACCTCCGTCGGTTGGCTTTTGGAATCCGACCGGCTCGTGGGACGTCGAGAACATTGGGGTGCCGCCGGACATCGAGGTCGACCTTGACCCGAAAGCGGTTCGGCTTGGCCGTGATCCGCAGCTCGAGAAAGCAGTAGCGGTGCTTCTCGAGGAATTGAAGAAGAACCCGCCGCCGGTTCACAAGAAGCCGCCCTTTCCCGTTTATCACAAGCGACCGGGCGA
>DATFWY010000069.1:0-18405 GCA_035258805.1 Blastocatellia bacterium
GGTACTTGTGGCGGGTCGATCATCTTGGTGTTGTTGTGCTGTTCGTGCTCCTGGATCTTGGATTGATTTGTCTTCTGTAAAAACTCCGTATAGAGCGAGTTGGCAATTTCGACGTTCTTTTTGAGTATGTTGAATTGAATAGAGGCGTGGTTCTGTTGTGCGGCTTCAGCTTGGGCGATAGCTAAGGCGTTGTTCAGAGAGGCCTCATCTCGGACTGACCGCTCGTAATCAGCCTTGAGCCTTTCTTGGAGCGATGTCTTGCTCTCATCGATCTGCTTCTGGATTGCACCTATCTCGTCCTTGGTCGCAATGACCTGAGGGTGCTTTGGACCATACGTAAGCTCAAGTTGAGACAGTTTCACATTCAGCTCGCCGAGCCTCTTTTTCAGCTCAGCAGTTCTTGGATCAGTGAAAGCATCCGGAAGCCTATCAACATGTCCGGCTTTAACTTCCTCATAGAGTGATTGTCTCTGCATGCGTTCAGTCTGAGCTCTTGTCTGTTCGCCGTGCAGCTTCGTCAGCTTCTCAATCGCAAGATTCTCCTTGGCGTCGGCGGAGTAAATGTTATGGGTACTGCTGTAATCGGCCAATTCACTTTCAGCCTTCTCAACATTGGCTCTCATTTCTCTAGTTTGCTTGTCGAGCCATTCCGACGCATTCGTATACTTCTCTGTCTTGCTTTCGAAACTGCGATGAATAAAGGCCTGCGCAATGTTGTCAACAATTTCAGCCGCAAGAGCCGGTTCAGTGTGAGTAAACGAAATCACCAGCATCCGAGTATCTGGGAGTGGTTCCGCACTGAGGTTGGCCGACAGAACATCGACGTAAGGTGACAGTCGAGCAGTCTCTTCTCGCGATCGCTCTCCGGTGGAACTGCCGATAGCCGTCTCCAACACCGGCCCCGGTGTCCAAGGCTCCGTTGGCGTGAACCGACCTGCGATAGTCTTCATCGATTCGAGGATGGACTTACGCGTTGTAACATCCAGGAAGTGAGGGTTCTGATCGAGCTTTAGATTTACTACGACGTCCTCAAGCAATGGCCGGCTCTGAATTTCCCTGATTCGAGTCTTCATTGCAGTCTGAACGTAGTACATATCGTCGCCTTCGTCTGTCTGCAACACCAGGTTGCCGCTGCGGAAGGTGCGATTATCTTTGCCGATCTCAACCGTAGTAGTAGCCTGATAAATCGATTTGGTTCGATAGACCTCTACGGTAACCACCGACGTCACTATGATCGCAATGACGATGATCATGAGCTTTCGCTTCATGATCGCTCGCCACATTCGCCGCAAATATGCGCGTTCGTCACCTTCGGGATAACCGTAGCCATATCCGTATTGCGATGCATCTGGATAACCGCCTAAACGAGGATATCCCGGGCGAACCAGGGGAGCGTCGTCGGGGGCGGGGACTTTTTCGAGTTCTAGTCGTTCGTCTGACATTGCTTTTTCTCCACAAACAATGGGGACATTGTGCTCAAAGCCTTAGATAGATTCCTAAGATAGGTTCCTGCTACAGAGGCATTCGAGTAACTGTGGTCATCCCGAACGCCTTGAGCAGTGCTCCGCCGATCGATTTTGACTTGCTGTTTGGAACCATAACGATGTCATTGGCAGCTATTGGAATGTCTTCTTTCTTGCCACTCATTACTGCACCAATATCGACGTGCAACTCTTCACGCTGTCCTGCAGCATTCTCTCGGAATATGACGCCCCGGCCGAGAGCCGCTTGGTATTTTGTTCCCTGGGCCAGGGAAATGGCTTGTCGTAGTGTCGTTCCATCTGCCAAGGCAAACGATCCTGGGGCATTTACTTCGCCTGCAACAAAGAACACATCGGAGGGCGGGATGTTGACAATGTCACCCGCCTCGAGCATGACATCCTGATCAAAACGACCTTTTAGCAATCCATTGATGTTGGCGCTTTTCATCTCGTACTTCGGTGCGTCGTCGGATCCGGAATCCGCCTCGCCTTTTTCACCGGTTTGAGCTGATGTCTTTACGGTTTGTGGCTCCTTCGATGCTGGCGTCTTGATCTTACGAATTATGTAGGCATTGGCTCCGTGTTTTTCGGTCAACCCACCCGCCAGCGTCAACAGTTCGAGCATCGTTGGACGGCCTTCAATCTGAATCACACCTGGATTTCTCACGGCACCTTGAATAAAGAACGAACGGCTGTTGTATTCCTTAACTGAGACAGTGACCCGCGGGTCTTTGAGATAGTCACCTTTCAATTTCTCTGTGATCAGCAACGCAAGTTCCTCGGTGGTCTTCTTTGCCGCAGTAACCCGGCCTATGTATGGCAGCAAGAACGTACCCGAAGCGGTGACACGCCATGCCTGAGTCAGTTCCGGCATGTTTTCGACCTTGATGTCAATCAGATCGTTTGGCCCGATTCGGTAATCTTCTTCAGGCGATACTAAAATCGCCGCTGCGCGCCCAGAAGGTTGTTCGGTCGATGCGCTGGGTGCCGCAGGCGTAGACTGGGGTCGTCCGCTTTGCTGGCCGGTTGCAATCGTAGCGCTTAAAGCGACCATCAAGAATGCTGTCGCAAGTATCATTAGAGGACGATTCCCGGATTTCAAATGTGTTGAATTCATAGTGCACCTCTCGCAAGACGGGCAGCTGAGACGCTCTCGGTCTCGATTTTTGTCAGGTCACGCTGGAAGGCACTCGGCGTCGCGCCTTCCGAAGCTTCAACTACGGCAGCCACTCGAACGGCCACAGCGGAAAGAAGCAGAAATAGTAAGGCGTTTGATGGGACTTGTAAATTAAAGTCAAACAAGCTGTGAACAAGCATCGCGAAGGCACCGGCTCCGCACCCCAATGCAACACCGGCGTACAGAGGATCACGCGATCGCGAGCCGCGGATTACCGCGCGAAACAGAAGTACGATGAACCAGATTGCGATAATCGCGCCTGGTATACCGCAGTCCGCCACAATTTGCAGATAGTCGTTGTGCGCTTGCGGAACTCTCAGGGAGCCGTCACTCTTTGTATAGATCGAAAACGCGGTCTCATAAGCGCCTAAGCCTACACCAAAGACCGGGTTCGCGCGGATCATCGTGAAAGTATCGCGCCAAACCCATCCTCGGCTCGAAAAGAAAGTCTCTTTGGGATCTCCTGCTGCCGCGGCTTGCCCTTCAGTTACCCGCTTGATCACCGGGTCGGCGCCCATCCACAGCAGACCTCCAGCTATCGTCGCAATCAGCACCACAATGACGGCTGCCTGCGATACTGCCGGAGATATTTTGAACCTTGAGCTTCCCCGGGAACGTTTCGGCAATCTCACGCTCATAAACAGCAGGAACATTAATCCGGCGCCGATGCTTATGATTCCGCCCCGAGATAGCGATAAAGCAGTAGCGAGACCCATCACCGCCGCCGCAAACCCGAACAGCAATCGGAGCTCGCCCTTGACTGCGCGAGTAAGAATCATCGCGATCGGAAGCGCGATCAACAGCTCCATGTAACCCGCAAAGTGGTTGTGATTTGCGAACGGACCGAACGGGTTCGTAACTTCTGTTGGCCGCAGCCAATAGAACCGGTGATTCCAGCTGAAGTGTTGAACCAAACCAAAAAGAGCCATCGCAAGCCCGTAAACTACAAGGAAGTTGGCAAGAGCGCCGAGCCGGCCGCGACTCGAAAAGAAGTTGGCTGCGATGACGAACGATATCAATACGAAGACTACCACTGTCACTGCGGCGCGAGTGAAACCCACGTTTTTGGAAAGACTCACCCATCGACCGGTGCTATCGGTGAACGCAATGCTCTGTACAAGACCTAACAGCGCAAGCGCTGCGACTGGGAGAATCAAACTCGGTATATTCACCTTCAGAGTTCGATCAGCTAAGACCTTGATGGACCAGAGTACCAACAAAACAACGATCATCAATTCGAAGATGAACACCGACCAGGGTTCCACTGCTCCGTGAGCAAGCGCGGTAAAGACCAACGTAATAAGAAAACCAACCGCGATGGTTTTGCTGAGATGATCCTTTTTTGAATTGAACACTCGCTGTCCGCTCATTGTCCTCGCTCGGTCAAAACAAAATCATCAAACCAGATGGTTCCTCGAGTCGGTTTGTCGAAGCTGAACTTCGGTATTCGCCTGACTGTGACTGTAACGGCGCGGGTAGTTGGTGGCACTTGAAAATCGATCGCCAACGGTCGCCAGTCATTAGAGCCGGAAATAATGGGTTCAGACGCTGCAATCTCCGCCCCCGATACCAGGTCCACGATGGCCAAGCGAGGACCTTCAGGTGACTCGAAGCGTTCTGTTTTGACATAACACTCGAGTCTATAACGAGCCCCCGGACGGACGGTTAGCATCTGTTTAACCTGCCCATCGACTTTGGTCGTATCTCGACCTGCGAAGTCGATCCTCAGCGATCGGCTGCCATTGTGAGCAGTGTTTGGATCTATCACTGGAGTTGCATACTCGTTACGAGCAAGGTTCCAATCAAATTGCGTCAGAGACTTCGAGATCTCTGATTCAAAGCCGCCATTCCAGATTGCTGGTAGTGGGCGACCTGGCTGTGCATAGGAACCACTCACGAGGCCAACCCACAGACCGCGTGCTTCCTCGACGCGACCCGCAGCAACCAGCGAATCGACAAACCCCGGAGTATCAGCAAGTCCAACCAGTACATTTCTATCGATTCCGCTGAACACAGTGATAGCCTCTGCCGGCCGCGACTGCTTCAACAGAAACTGTGCCAACATCAATTGGGACTTGGGATCGCGAGGAGTGACCGCTTGTACCGGGGCCAGATTCCCTCCAGACACGCGCCAGAGGAGGTCAATTGTTCCCGAAAGCAACGACGAATTCAGAGTGCAAGCTGTGCGGAATTCGGGTACGGCCTTTGAAAGTTTCCCGTCACGCAAAAACAGATTTGCCAGTTGCCAATGCACGTCCGGGAAGTTTGGTGCAAGTTCGAGCGCATCCTGCAACACGCGCTCTGCCTGAGTTCGATCACCTTCTACCTCTTTGACTCTCGCTAACAGGAATCTTTGTCGATAGTCCCACGGTGAAACATTAACGGCTCGTGTCGCAAGAAGATCCAGTTTCTGGAGATCACGATCAGACTGATCGAATTCCGCCTCTGCAAGCCGGGCGTTAAGAGCGGCCGAATGCGTCACAAATCGAGCGGCTTCTTCAAGCATATTTTTGCTGACGTTAATACGCGGGTCTGTCAGAAGTCCTACGGCGCAGTTTATCACCGCCGCAATGAGTAAAACCGTGCAGGCAATTAACGCTGCCAGCGCCACGACGGCACGGGCTGAAAAATCGTTTACTCTGATCTCAAAGACCATTTCTTTTGCGAACAGTTGGTTTGTCTCACAGGCCGCACCGCTGGGCAGTCGCGTGCCTATCAACCGTGAACCCCTAAGGGAAAGCGCATCCGCGCTGGCTTGGTTTTTCGATACCTGGGCCGTTCAGGTTCGAGACAGTCACTCTGACGGAACGCTGTCTAACCTACCGGTCAGAATCGGCACGAAAGGATCGCGCTTAAGAAAAAAAAGCTAAATTGATCTGAGGGCCGCCCCTCAGCCTGAAAAGGACCATTGAACAGATGCCGGAGGGAAACTGCTTGGCTTTCGTGGAAGGGCTGCTCGAAATAAATGCCGGGCCGTCCGATGTGTTTTTTCGAAATTCGTGCTCGGTGTACAAAGAAACTCAGCTTGCATCCACTGTCTTTCATAGACTTTATGATTCTGTAAACGAGGCAGAGCCAAACTATCCTGTTCCGGTGAGAAAAACATCCCTTCACAATCTTTGCTGGTCTCCCAAATATCAAGTCGGGCTTATAAGAGCGGGAAAGGGGAGTTCCTAGGATAGTTGCTTTTGAATGCTTAAAACTAAGACATTATGCTCCTCACCACTAGAAACCCTCTTGCTGAGACAGCCACAGCGCCAATCCTACACTAACGCTCGCGAGAGAATATTTCATCTGCAAGTTATTGTCAATACCCTGGATAGGGATTTTGACTGCCCGGAAATACCCCATTTCGGCCACTCAGAATCTCGCCTTCGTTCCCCCATAATTCTTCCCCTCTCGTCACATTTGAAAAGTCGAATTCTCAGCAAACTCCAGACCAATTCTCCTAACGACTCAACTCAACGTCGTTACAGTTGGGAAGCATATTTCCACAGACTGTGACCGCTGGACACAACGACAGTACATAAGCGAGCCACACCAGGTTCAATCTTGTCGGCTCCTTTTCGTACTGATACCAAACTGTGGGAATCGATGTTACCGAATCGGGTAATACCAGCAACACATCTGCGAAAGCATTCGAATAGCTAAATCAAAGAAGCGCCCACGTTGTCCCTTGGCACAAACCTTGCGCACAGAGGTGCCGCCCTCCAGGCCCCTTCCTGAGGACCTTCTCTAAGCTTCCCCGATCAAATGAGGTAAGGTAATGGTTAGGCACAGTCTGGTGATACTCGCCTTCGTGGCGGTGATCTTGTTTAGTGGGACCGCAAACGCCCAGGGTTATTTCGAGTTTTTAGGTTCTCCAACTGCAGTTCCCGATAAGTTTTCACCTCGCTTCGGAATCCGCTACAACACCCAAGGCTTCGACAATCCAGAGTTGAACTGGAAAAAGCGCTCGGCAAAATTGGCGCGCAAAGGAGTTCCAGAGTTCGCAATCAATGAGATGATGAACTTTCCCGGTTCATCTGATGCTATCGGCGACTGGATCGATGAGGCCTTTGCAGATGTGCAGGACGACTTCTTGAAATGTGGAAATCTTGCAAGCCGGGCTGGCAGAGTCTCACCGCATCTGCTTTACGTGGTGATCATGCCATCGGCGTTTTTTGAGCCGTATTACAAGGTTGATGTGGCGGGAGTCTACTATCCTTCAACTCATCAGATCAAAGTCCTCAACATCTACTACATCTGGAGCGGTCCAAACGCAGGATGGTTACGACATGCGCGAGATCTGATCAAATGGGAGATCGGCAACTTCTTCGCGACTGAAGTTGGCGTGCAGCCTGAGCCTCGGCCAGACGGCTGGCCCTGCACTGCGCGCGCTAAGTAATCGTTTGGCGAATGAATTGAGCTTATTCTTCGTTAGTGATTTCGAATCTCATGCTCAGGTCAGCTGAAGCCCCAAGCATCGCAGAAACACTACAGTACTTCGTCTCCGATAACTCAATAGCGTGCTGAACTGCTTTCGGATCGATCGAGTAACCGCGCACGTAGTGAACAACCTCGATCTTTGTATAGATGCGAGGATGCTCAGCACGCCGCTCACCGCGAACTTCTATGCGGTAGCCAGTCACTCGCTGTCGCTTTTTTTCGAGTATTCCAACGACGTCTGCTCCGGAGCAGCCACCCAATGCTACCAGCAACAGTTCCATCGGCGATGGTGCGGTGAGCTTTTCGTGACCGAAGCTGGTTACTAATGCGTGGCCACTCTGTGACTCAGCAACAAACGCCTCTCCTCCCGCATATCTTAACGATGCGATCTTCGTCTCTGACTTTGTTTCATCACTCATTGTCTTTCCCGTAGCATAAGAAATTGACAATCGAATAATATCAGTTTCACATTGTCTCCGACGAATAAAGGTTCAGTGAATTTGCAAAGCTCGGAACGGAAACGACGAGAGTGCCTTAGACTCGATATCCAGATTGGTGACCCACCAAAAGTAATCTTGTAATGACCTGAATCTTAGAGCGGCTTGATTATGCGAGGAATGGTGCCGAAGGGGGGACTCGAACCCCCACGGGTTGCCCCATACGCCCCTCAAACGTACGTGTCTACCAGTTCCACCACTTCGGCTTAACTAGAGAGTCACTTGGCTGATCTGGCATTCAGCCGAGTGATTATTTCTTCTTGTCAGGCGCAGGTTTAGCGGCATCCTTTGCATCAGGCTTTGCAGGCTTGCTCTCGCCCTTGTCTGCCGGTTTGTCGGAAGACGGCGTAGCGGCCGGCGCACTCTCAGTTGGCGCAGCGCCCGGTTGTGACGGCGTCTCCGCCGGCGTCCCCGGGTTTGCCGGTGCGGTCGGCACCTGCTCAGCTGGACCAACACCTTCACCAAGAGATCGCTTATCAAACAACCCTGGAATCGAGAAGAGAAAAGCGATTAAAAAGAATACTATCGCGGCAGTGATTGTGATCTTTGCCAAAACAGTTTGAGTTCCGCGCGGTCCAAACGCCGCGGAATTTACTCCTCCACCAAACACTGCTGAAGCATCCGATTTGCCGGGCTGTAAAAGCACGAACATTATCAAGACTAAACACGAGAGTACGTACAGCACAGTTAGAATTATTCCTAGCACCTTAAAAACTCCTACTGCTTTCTTTTATGTGAACAACTTTTGCGAATATTTCGGGTTCCAAACTCCCCCCACCTACTAATCCGCCATCAACGTCAGGCTGACTGAGAAGCCCTTCAACATTATCCGGGTTCGCGCTCCCACCATACAGAATCCTGGCGTTCTCCGATAATCCTTCCCCAAATATTCCTTTGAGACGGGATCGTATGAACCAGCACATCTCTTGGGCTATTTCTGGAGTTGCGATTCGCCCGGTTCCGATCGCCCAAACCGGCTCGTAAGCAACGATGATACGAGACGCCTCAGACCCAGTCAAGTTTCGCATTCCTTCGGTTATTTGTGTATCTACAACTAACTGTGCCCTGCCTTGATCCCGATCTTCCAATCGCTCGCCCACACAGACAATCGCGTTAAGGTCGGCCCCCAGAGCCGCACGAATTTTGGCGTTTACCGAATCATTGGTCTCACAATAATACCGTCGTCGCTCCGAATGACCAATTATCGCCCAACGGGCACCTGCATCCCTGATCATTATCGCCGATACTTCTCCAGTAAAGGCGCCTGAACCTGGCTCTGGGGCAACGTCTTGAGAAGCCACCTGGACATTCGTACCTTCCAACCTATCGGAAACCGCTTTAAGCGCGGTAAACGGCGGAGCGATTATGATCTCGCAACGCGTCACCGAAACAACTAGCGGCTTAAACTGCCGAACGAATTCCAACGCCTCTGGAATCGTCTTATGCATTTTCCAGTTTCCCGCTATGACAGGTCGTCGCATTTATTTCATCACTTTGTTTGACTTGGAAGCTTTTTACAACTTCTCTCCGCGAACAATCACGATGTTCATCGCGCCCGAGGTCAGGTCCTTCTTTACCTGTACTTTTGCGCTGTTCTCTTCACCCTTTTTGAGATTCCATTCCGACAACTCTGGATCGATCAGCTTGTCAACCACTGTCCATTTGTTGGCCTTGATTGCCTGCTCATAAAACGCGGTGATCATATCCATCGAATCTCTGGATCTCAGGCCCAAAGCCATCGTGTTAACCCCTTCAACTGGTCCGACCTGCATATTCACCCTGAAGGCACCTGGGTAAGAAGGAATGTCTTTGATGCCTCCCGTGGCATCGTCAAGAAATGACGGCCTTTTTGTCGGTGGAGCGCTCGCCGGTGTTGAAGGGGTCGAGGCAGGAGACGTAGCCTCCGGCTCTGTTGCCGACGGTTGACTAGATGCGCCTGGCGAAGCAGCTTGACTGGCGTTCGGCTGGTTCTGGTTTTCTTTAACGGTTCCACGGTTCGCGTCTATCTCGCTATAAGCGGGTTTTCGTGCACAACCAGTCCACAATGTCATTACAGTTACTAAAAGACAAACACCAAAGATTCGCACTTCTCTGCTCATCCAACTCCTTTTCTTCTACTTATCGGTTAAAGCGACGACGCCCGGAAGTTCAACTCCCGCCAGGAACTCGAGTGAAGCGCCGCCACCGGTTGACACGTGGGTGATACGGTCCGTCACGCCGGCGTCCGCCAGAGCTGCCACCGAGTCACCTCCGCCGACAATGCTCACCGCATCAGCAGAAGAGACCGCTTGAGCAATTGCCTTCGTTCCAGCATCAAAGGGCGAATGTTCAAACATCCCCATGGGCCCGTTCCAAACAATCGTCTTTGCTTCTGCAATTCTGCGAGAGAATTCAGCTACAGCCTCTGGGCCGATGTCGAGTCCTGCTTCTGCAGGTTGAATATCTGTAACCCTGCAAACACGCGGCGTGGTGGAATGTGGGTCTTCGTCCCAAGCCGCCTTGTCTACTACTGCATTATCGACTGGAAGCACGAGACCTACACCGCGCTGTTTTGCTTCGCTCAAAAGAGCACGCGACATTTCTAACTTATCGTCCTCTACAAGCGACCGGCCGGTACCGACTCCCTGTGATTTGAGAAACGTGTAGGCCATTGCTCCGCCAATTAGAATCGTATCGGCGGATTTAAGAAGGTTCTCGATCACCGGTATTTTGTCCGATACCTTTGCACCACCGAGGATCACTACAAAAGGCCGTGTCGGATTCTCGAGCGCTTGTCCTAAATAGCGCAATTCCTTATCCATCAGGAACCCGGCCGCGGCGGGCTTTACGAAATGAGTGATACCTTCAGTCGAAGCGTGAGCTCGATGAGCAGTGCCAAAGGCATCATTGACATATACATCCGCAAGTTCGCCGAGTTGACGGGCATATTCTGGATCATTCTTCTCTTCCGCGGCATAGAAACGAACGTTCTCGAGCATAAGCGCCTGGCCGGCTTGCAGAGCAACCACCTTTGATCGCACTTCTTCGCCAACGGAATCAGGCGCCAGCGGTACTTCGGCTCCCAACAACTTCGAGAGTCGACGAGCGGCAGGTGCAAGAGAGTATTTCGGATCCGCTTTACCTTTTGGACGCCCTAAATGAGAGGCAAGAACCACTCGAGCACGCTTTTCCAGCGCATAACGAATTGTCGGCAATGCCGCGCGTATTCGAGAGTCATTCGTGACGTTCCCGGCTTTATCCAGCGGAACGTTGAAGTCTACGCGAAGGAACAAGCGTTTGCCGCTCAGATCAAGATCGGATATTGACAGCTTTGACATAAATAATGACTCGCGGTGGCGGCGACTAGATTTCGCTCACGAAATTATGCAACTCTCACAGCCCTTGTTCGGCCACATACTTAATCAGGTCGACAACGCGACAGGAATATCCCCATTCGTTGTCGTACCACGACAGCAATTTAACCATATTGCCTTCAATGACACTCGTGTAAGGAGCGTCAAGAATCGAGGAGTGCGAATTTGCACGGAAATCAATGGAAACGAGCGGCTCATCGCAATACTGAAGGATACCTCGCAGCGGCCCGTCGGCGGCCTTCTTCATAGCCGCATTCACTTCTTCCTTGTTTGTGCTCCTGTCCACCTCAGCAACGAAATCAACGACCGACACGTTAGGTGTAGGAACCCGCAGAGATATTCCATCGAGCTTCCCTTTCAATTCGGGTAACACCAGCCCGATAGCCTTCGCGGCTCCTGTTGTCGTTGGGATGATGGACAGTGCCGCCGAGCGGGCTCGTCGAAGGTCGCCATGTGGAAGATCAAGCAATCGTTGATCATTTGTGTAAGAGTGAATCGTATTCATAAGCCCCTTACGAATGGTGAAGTTTTCATGGAGCACCTTCGCAATTGGACCGAGACAGTTAGTGGTACATGACGCATTCGATAAAACGTGATGAACCTTGGGATTGTAAGCCTTTTCATTCACGCCGAGTACAACCGTAACGTCTTCATTCTTAGCGGGAGCCGTTATGATGACCTTCTTTACGCTGTCGTGTAGATGTTTGGCTGCATCATCACGCTCTGTGAACAAACCGGTGGACTCGATCACAATCTCCGCGCCTACTGAACCCCAGTCAATCTTGCCAGGATCACGTTCGGTGAAGACCTGGAATTCATCGCCGTTCACTGATATCGATTTGTCTCCCGCCTTTATTTCAGCATCCAGGTTGCCCAGCACGGAGTCGTATTTCAAGAGGTGCGCAAGAGTCTTGGTGTCGGTTATGTCATTAACCGCGACAAAATCAATGTCCGCGCCCTTCAGAGAAGCGCGAAAGACATTACGCCCTATGCGACCGAACCCATTGATGCCTACTCTAATCGCCATTTTCTACTCCTATCAATGTGAGCGTCCCCCTGTTACAAATCCGGCAGTGAAACGAACAAATGAACTTATCGAAAGCCTCTCATCATTGTCAAGAAATCCCCTGTCGGTGCCAGTGCGCAGTGTCTCTGAGGTTTCAAAGCAAAAACTCCAGGACACCGAGTAGCACTAAGTACTTTCGTGCCTATCTCTGTCCTGGAGTCTTTGTGTCAAGGCTCCCCGCCACGCAATACCCTATGCATTTACCAGGTTCTTAACAGCCCGAACTATGGCTGCACGATCGATTCCATAGGCGGCTAGTAATTCCTCAGGCTTGCCCGATCGCGGGACCTCGCGGACCGAGAGTTGATGAACTCGAATCCCGGCCGGCGAAACCGCACCGGCTACTGCATCGCCAATTCCACCCCAGCCTGAATGATCTTCAACCGTGATCATTAGATTGTTGGTTTCTTTTCCGGAAGCGCGAAGCGTGTTCTCGTCAATGGGTTTGACCGAAAACAGATCAATGACCCGAACGGAAATGCCTGCAGCTTTGAGCTCGTCGTATGCAGCTAATGCTTCGAACAAAGTCACACCACCAGTAACGATGGTGACTTTATCTGCGTCACTCTTCCGGATAACTTTTGCGTGGCCGATCTCAAAATTTTCGTCGCTTGAATAAATGACTGCCGTCTTGGGTCTGCTGGTTCTGATGTAGACGATGCCCTTGTGTTGAGCAGCGAGACCAACAGCGTTTTCTGTCGCGATAGCATCAGACGGGTACAAAACGGTTGAACCTTCAATCGCGCGCATCATGGCCAGGTCTTCCAACGCCATCTGTGAAGGTCCATCTTCCCCTATTGAGACCCCAGCGTGAGATCCGCAGAGCTTTAAATTCGCTTGCGATATCGCAGCCATGCGTATTTGATCGTAAGCACGAGTCAGAAAGCAGGCGAACGTCGACGCGAAGGGGATTTTTCCCATAGCGCTTAGGCCAACTGCGGCACCCACCATGTTCTGCTCAGCAATAAATGATTCGAAGAAGCGTTCACTGTGAGACTTTAGGAATTTTTCAGAGTACGTCGAGTTCTTCGTATCTCCATCGAGGGCGACAACAAGCGGATTAGCGTCTCCGAGCCGAGCGAGCGCCTCGCCATAGGCCTCCCGAGTGGCGACTTGTTGTCCGACGCTATACTCGCCGTGAACAGGCTTCTTTTCGGTAGCCGTGATAGGATCCGCGGTTCGTCCCGTAGGCGGCTTAACCTTAAGGCCCTCGGCAACTGTTACCGTCGGCCGCAACTCCGCAAGCGCCTTTTCCAACTCATCTCCCTTTTTGAACGCTTTTCCGTGCCAGCCTTCTTTGTCCTCTGTAAACGAAACTCCCTTTCCTTTCTTCGTAGAGGCAACAATCATTGAAGGTTTGTCGGTTACCGCCATCGTCTCATCAAGCGCAGCGATGATTTCAGCCATGTTGTGACCATCAATCGCAATCGCATGCCATCCAAAAGATTCGAATCGGCGTCGGTATACCTCGGTGTCGTGTCCGTACATCGTGCGCTGACTCTGGCCCAACCCGTTGACGTCCACAATGCCGATCATATTGTCGAGCTTGTAGTGGGATGCAAGTTCGGCCGCTTCCCACACCGAGCCCTCGGCCACTTCTCCATCACCCATCAATATGAATATGTTGCTTGATGTTTTCTCCAGAAACTTACTATTCAACGCCATTCCAAAACCGCACGACAGACCCTGTCCGAGCGAACCCGTTGCCACATCGACCCATGGCAATCGCGGCGTTGGATGACCTTCAAGATCGCTGGTGAACTGGCGTAGCGTAGTGAGTCGTTCCACAGGAACCGCGCCAGCCTCCGCTAAAGCCGCGTACAACAGCGGCGCCGCGTGACCTTTCGAAAGCACAAATCTGTCGTTCAGTGGGCTCTTTGGATTTGCGACGTCATAGCGCATCGCGTAGAAGAACACAGCCGCGGTTATATCTGCCGCCGACATGCAGCTTGTTGGATGCCCCGAACCGGCCTCCGAAGTTGAAACTATGGAGTGAATCCGGAGTTTGTTCCCCATCGATTCCAGAGCTTGTAATAATTCCCGGTTAGTCCTGGCAGGTTGTTCCATCTCTGCTCCTTCAACAATATGAGAGTAGTGAAGATCCACAAAAAAAGACTAGCAAACAACTTTTGATCCCGGCTTGAAGTGTCCTGAGTACGCTCATGTCGCCGAGTACGAGTGCGGGTGAAACGAGAATCCTAATCGACTTCAATCATCCGGCTCGGTTTCAACCTATTGGGCATTGCTATAAGTTCCAATATACACAACCGACTTCGTAGCTTCAATGTGACCGCTGTGGTTCATTTCCTTGACACCCAATTGAACGCTGCCTACGCTCTCTTGCATGGAAAACACTTCGACAATTGGCGCTGTCAACCTGAGCAAGAAACTGGATGCTTTTCAGGAATTCTGGAGCCCAAAGATCGTCGGCGAATTGAACGACTCGTACGTAAAACTCGCGAAGCTCAAAGGTGAGTTTGTCTGGCATCATCACGATGCCGAAGATGAATTGTTTCTTGTGTTGAAAGGAAGCCTGCTTATGAAGCTGCGAAACCGTGACATTCGAGTCGAGCAGGGCGAGTTTGTGATCATACCCCGCGGTGTTGATCACCTGCCTGTTGCCGAAGAAGAAACCCAAGTGTTGCTGCTCGAGCCGAAGTCGACGCTGAACACCGGCAATATTAAGAATGATAGAACGGTCGCGGACCTTGATAGAATCTGAGCGGAATCAAAGTAGTAATTGAAACGTGCCGATGGTTGATAAAGACCCAACCTACTCTACAAACCATCTATCAATTGCAGAAGCAGGTGAGACCCAACGTTCGGGTTACCGCCCGCGCCACGGGCTTAGCATCCCAGCAGTTACAGTACTAGACGAACACGACCGTGTTATTGAGGACGACCAGCGACGGCTCTTCCGATATCTCATACAGGAAAGTAAGGGAGCCGACATTATTTTTGGTGTCGGCACTACCGGTGAATGGAACCGCATCGCGAACGGCGAACGACAGCGGCTAATTTGGATCGAGACTGATGAAGTCGCTCGAATTAATCGCAGTAGCCCACAAAAAGCTCTGTCGGTCGAGGCCTGGGTTGGAGTAACCAGCTCGACCAGGCTTGAGACACTGGACAATCTTAAATGTGCACTCGACGCGAGAGCAGACGCCGCTGTGATTGCTCCTTTATCGATAGTAGATCTTAGCGACATCATTTCATTCTTTCAGCGCGAAGTCAGCGATCTGTTCGACCATCATGGACGGTGCCTTCCAATTTTCCTTTATGACAACGCCGATATTGCCGTCAACCCGCGCATCCCGCACATTCGCACACGTGATGTGAAGCTGCTTAGCCGCCTTCCATTCATCTCCGGAATAAAAGTGTCGGCCTCGCGACGCGTCCTCGGCAACTACACGAAGGGCGTCGCACACTTCAAGGACAAAGGCGAATTTGGTATTTACGTTGGTAACGCGATGCTGATTTTTCAGGTGTTCGACCTGGAACACGGATTAAGCGGTCGAATACGCGAGTATTGGAATCGCTATCTACTCCACAACGAACTTCCAATCGGCGTTGTTTCCGGTCCGGCGAATGCAATGCCACGCGAGTGGCAACGAGCCTGGAGAGCGTGCTATGCAGGCGACGAGCGACTAATGTCAATTTACAAAACCGCGTTCGAGCGGTTCGATATCGCTTGTAGGTCTTCCAAAGGCACAAACGCCCCGGAAAAGATTATCGCTTGCGTGAAGCACGCGCTTAAGGTGGATGGCGTCATCACGTCTGATAGGGTTGCGAACGGAACGCCCGCGTTAGAATCTGATGAGCGAAGAGAATTCGCCACTAACTATGAGGCCTTAAGAAAGGATCTTGCCTTAATCACCGATCCCATCTGGACTTCAAGCATTTAATCTTCGAATAGCTACTTCCGTTTAGAGCGTTTCTTGCCGGGCCGAAGCAAATCACGCGGAATCACTTTGGTGAGTTTGCGGATATAAGTCGGCGTCACTCCCAGGATCGAAGCGGCGTCGCGCGCATTGCCTCGTGCTCGGTGAAGCGCCCGTGCCCAGAGCCACTTCAACAGCGATATTTTTGCATCGGCGAGCAGCGGTATTTTTCCATCGGACAGGATGAAATACTGCTCCTGGTCGAGCGAGTTGATGCGCCTGCGCGCCGCCTGCGCCTCCTTGCGAAGCTCACCGAGCGGTCTTGAGCCAAGCGACGTCTCAACATCGCTCAGGAGCTTACAAGCCTCCACCGGGTTGGTGGCGCAAATAGCCTGAGCAAGAAGAGCTTTGATTTCCAACTCCAGTAGCGACGCGCGGAGATCCTGAGCAATATCGAGAGCTTCCCACAAAACAGCCGCCGCCTCTTCGTCGCGGTTTTGTGACAAGTAGTACCTGCCGAGCGTTCTGCGTACGTCGGCATTTTGTGACTGGCTGTTCGCTTGTTCCGCGATCTCGAGGGCAGTCGAAAGTGCCTTATGAGCCTTCTCCCATTCTCGTCGCGCCAGGTGCACTCTCGCCTTGATCTCATAGGTCGATGCGATCTGAGTGCTTCTCACTCGCACCCCCATCTCTATGGCTCGCGTAACGTATGTCTCCGCCGCGCCATAGTCCTTCAGCCAAACAAGGGTCGCAGCAATACTGTTAAGCGTAAGGTAGGTGTACTGCTCGTGTCCCATATGTTGAAACGTCTCGTGAGCGAACATCAGGTATTTTTGCGCGGTCTCATGTTCGCCGAGAGCATTGAGCGCCAGTGCTACATTCACTCGAGCGACCGCCAGGTTGTAATCGTCGTGGCTCTTCAGCAGAATCTTTATGCCTCGCTCCAGGGTTGTTCTGGCATCTTCAACCGCGCCGATCCGATTTCGAACCGCGCCCAGGCAAAGATACGCCACGCCGAGCCAGTAGGAACGTGCGCCCGATGCATATGTCTCTATAGCTGATTCAAAGCAGCAGGCGGCATCTTCCCATTTTTCAAGCGACCAGAGCGCCTGCCCCTGAAGCTGAATCGCCTCACCTTTGGTGTGATCGTCATCTCGAACGGCAGCAATAGACTGTGCGAGAAGGGCGAGCCGGAGCGCTTCACTCGGCTCATTTCGGCGATAACGAAAAACAGCAGTGATTAACATTACACGCGCGGCTAACGCGAACGGAACGCGGTCTATGTTTTCGAGGTACGGAGCCAGTGCGACTTCCATTTCTTCGACCTGGCCGTTCCGGCCGGCTAATTCAGCGGCTAGTAACCTGATCCGGACCGTCTCCTCATCGTACTCGGAAGCGGTTTGCCATCCGACGCCGAGAAGATTGGCGATCTTCTCGTAGTCTCCCGACTCACGCAGCTCTTCGAGAGCCGCCGCGCCAGCATAGTTGTGAGGCATAACTCCTCCGTTCGGGCAGGCAGTTTTGTTTCGCAGGTCGCATTGTCAAATGGGCTCGTCAAGCTGTCAAGAAGAGGACTATTCGAGCCGATCGAGTTTTCCCTCCACGTTTATAGGTCCCTGCGAATACGCAGATGCACAGAGAGTCCTGCAATGATTACTGATCATTCGAATCACTTTTCGTGACGGGCTTACGACGAAGGAACGACGCAATCACTATGACAGTCAACAACCCAGCGGAACTCAGAGTAACGAACTTGAACGCTCTTCTAACAGGTGTGTCAACAAAATCCAATGTGACTCTGTGCGATCCAGCCGGCAGAGCTATTTCCATATCTCCAAGTTCACCCGAGCGCTTGATTGGAGTTTGCTGTCCATCCACCGTCGCAGTCCAGCCTGGAAAATCGAAGGTCCGAACTAACAAATCATCGTCATCTATTAGCGTGGCGTGAATTACCCGGTGTTGCGGCTTCCACTCCTCAACTACGACCTCGCCGTTTTCTTCAGTCGCCAGCTCTGCCTGAGGGACATCATCCGGCAAATCAGTGGGATCAGAAGGAGCAGTGATCGGAAGAGTGGCCCAGTTTAAGTGTTCAGTTTCAGGCTCAAAGACATCTGACTCGATCATGGGTCGCGCAACCGCCACGATGCTGAAACCGGCACCCAGCACAAGTATGATTAACATCGCCATGGAGGCGAACAAAAGCCTCTCGAAAGATGACTGGCGGCTGGCTGCGTCAATGGCGGCCTGCACAAGCGCTCCTGCGATTAGCGCAACCACCAGCGTCGTAATTGCGAGCATTCTCCAGGTAAAAACACCAATATCAATCCTCGGTATTCGCTCCCCAATCGGCATTGAAGCCGCGGTCATCATGAAACTGGCGGCTCCGCCCATTACAACCCACAGCACTACTCTCAGCTTGAGCGAAGCACTGTTTATAGCCTGCCGCTTGAGCCATAAAAGAATGATCGCACCTGCAACGATCACCGCGGTCCCCGTTATCCAAATCCAATCGATTAAATTAA
>DATFWY010000070.1:0-4171 GCA_035258805.1 Blastocatellia bacterium
GACTCGAATCATTTATGAATCCCGCGGATATTTTTCGTAACGAAACCAACATTGTACAACTCGCGCCGGGCGAATTCCTTTACCGGGAAGGTGACAAGGCCGACGATATGTACGTTTTACTGGAGGGGGAAATCGACATCAGGGTTGCTGATTATGTCAAAACCGCAAAAGAAGGTGCTCTCATTGGCCAGGCGGCGTTGATCGAAGAAAGGCCGCGTGCTGCCAACGCTGTGGCGAAGTCCGCTTGTCGGCTGGCGAAAATCGACCGGCAACGGTTCGATTTTCTTGTTCAGCAGCATCCGCAGTTTGCGACGTATGCGATGAAATCGCTGGTTGATCACCTGCGTCACGTGACCCGTGTGGGCCAATAGGAGGGTAGGACCGACGTCACTCGCTTGCCAAGCCGAAGCCTTGGCGAAGGCTTGTCACCTGTCACTCGTCACCTCCGTTAACTTCTTCTTACTTCTTAATTCTTCCTTCTGCCTTCTTCCTTTCTGCGGCTGCACAGTGAGGTGAAGCTGATTGAGTGAATCAGCTCCGCTAAGCGCAAACGTTGTTTAGATCTAACGCTGCGCCTTTCCGCGATTTTACCTTTACCGTCGTCCAATAGCGATGACTGATAGTTGGTAGCCTTTCCGACCTACGCGTTTTATCTGCGGAAGACCACCAGATCACCGGTGTTCACGCTTTCGAACGAGGTAACCCATATCCGGTAAGTGCCGGTTGCCGCAGCCACCCACTGGAATCCGGCAAAGTACTGTCTGTAGTCGTCGCTGCCGAGAACTGGCGTACCGTCGGGTGCCAACAAGACAAGGATGGTGTCATAGAAATCGCGGCTACTGGTCAGGATCGAGAGCGTCTCTCCAGCCGTCACAGGAATCGGAATTTCGTAGCTCCGTCCGGGAACGAGGGGGAGTGTTAGCGTACCGCCGGCGGCGAGTGATGAGGCTTGGACCAGCTCCGTCGTCACCAGCTCGATATGCGTGCGGATCTCAGCAGCGGCAGCCGACTGGTTGCCGAAGGCGAGATATGCGCTGGCAAGAATGGCGTGAACGCGTGGCGTGTTCAGACCTCCCGCCAACGCAAACGACGCTTCCGCGAAGGCACGCTGCGGATCTGGTTGCTTCCCGTACGTATACGCGTCGGCCACGATAAAGCGCACATCGGGACTTCCGGGTGAGAGGCCGATTGCTCGGTCGAGATCTGCTACTCCTTCGGCGCGCGACGTACCCTTAAGCAGACGACTCGATCCGCGGAACAGATTCCCGTAAACGTCATTCGGGCTCAATGCGAGGAGGTCATTAAGCAAGTGGATCGCCGCAGGATAATCGAAGAACCACCAGCGCGCGAAACTCGCGCCTGTGAGAGCGGGAATGTCATCAGGCGCGGCTGCAAGCCTTGCTGCGTAGCCTGCCGCGATAGTAGCTTCGGCATCCGGATGGGCTGGCAGCACGTAGGCGGTCACGCGCGCGTAGTCGCGGACGGCATCGGAATAGCGACCAAACAGCAGTTCGGCCTCGATGCGCCCACGGTAGCCTTCCACCTCAGTTGGCTGCGCTTCGATCACGCACGTGAATTCGCGGATCGCGTCTCTGTAACGCCCTTGATTGATATAGATCTGTCCCTGCTCCGGACTACACAGCCGCGCGGTCGCGACTGTTCCCAGAACAGGCGTGAAGAGCAGGGTCAACGCAATTGTAGCAGAGCAGGCTGTTGATGACATGCACAGCTCGTTACTGAATTCGCAGGCAGTAAACAAGCGAAAACTTACTAAGCGCGAGGGACTAAGTAGTGTTGGTCAATAGTAAGATGTGACCAGAATTTGATCGTGATGCATGATCACTTCGACGTTGTGCGTTGGAAGTTAAATGCCAGTTCCGCTCGCACCGTTCGGCGTTTTCTGGTTTTGCTCGTGTCATGCCGCTAGCGATTTCTGGCGCGAGCATTAAATTTCAAATGTTTAGATCTGACCCACGTCCATCCGCCACCACAAATCATCAAATTTCTGCCGCGCCAATTGTCATCCTGAACTCTGGCGCAAAGTGCAAGAGCTCGGGCTCGATTAAGTGACGAAGTAAAAGAGCAGAGAGCAGACGTCGGAGGCCAGATCCACGGTTGTTGCTGCACAGTGAATTAGTGCCGGACGGGCGCTAACTGCACGCTTGGGGAATAAAATTTAACGCAATTGGGTCTAGCACTGTGAATAACCAACACCTGAACAAAACATCCAAACAAGAAAAAGGAGTCTACGATGAAAAATATTATACGATGGCTTAGTCAACCACCGGTCGACGGGCCGGAATCGACGGTTCTCCTCCGCCTGATGGCCGGCGGAGTCTTCTTCTGGGAGGGAATTCTCAAGTTCGTTTACGTCAATCAAGGCGTCGGACGATTCACTAAACTCGGAATGCCGTTTCCGATATTCACGGCCGACTTTGTGGGTGGCCTGGAAATCGTGGGCGGAGTTCTGATAATGGCTGGACTGCTGACACGCTGGATCGCGATTCCGTTCGTCATTGAAATGATTGTTGCAATGCTTTCGACGAAAATCTCGCTTTACCTGGGGACATCGCCTCTGCCTTTGCCGGCGGCGCCGCCAAAGATCGGCGCGTGGGCGGTTTTGCACGAGATTCGGTCAGAATATGCGCAAATCATGGTCGTCCTGTTTCTGCTGATGAACGGGCCGGGAAGATGGTCGGTCGACGCGCTTCGCGCCAGGCTTCGCGCGACCCAGCCGAGTGCATTCATCGGACGAACTGCGCTGCCGGGACTTATGTCGAGAAGTTCGGAGCTGTCGGCTGGTAGTTAGAAACGGATTCATGAAATTCGGTGGGGCGGAAACGAAAAGGATCGTTGGTGCGTTGCTCCGCCTCACCGCGGGGATCGGTGAGATCTCCTCTCAACGTCTAGAATCTCCTCCAGCGCCTTGACGTTCTCGCGGAGGTAAACCAGGTCGGAGCGGAACATGACAACTCCCCTTCGCAATCGTGCAGTCTCCTGCGCGAACTTCGGCGATCGGAGCAATCGCTCGAGGGATTTTACGAGGTCCAGCAACGGTTCGATGCGCAGCCTGGTCCAGTCTGTTGTTGCAGCGACACCTGAGAACTCCTTCTTCAGCTCCTGAAGTGCGCTTTTTATTTTCGGTATGTCTTCCTTGTAACTTCTGTCCATAAAGCGCGGGCAAGATCGAAAACCAGGCGTTTTCGCCTAACGAGAACAAGATCAGCGTTGAACTACGCTGTGCGGTAAATACGCGCGTATCTCGCCGCCATTGACGCCTTGAGTGTCAACGAGCGGGTTGCCTCGGTTATCGATGAGCGTTAAGCGCTGAGTTCGAACCTGGGTGGCCGTGATAAGCGAATCAAAGCGCCTCGTCGCCGCAATCGACGCGACGCCAACGATAGCACAGAGGATTGTGATCAAAATGCGATTTTGCCGTTCAAGGCGACGGATACGGGCTTCGATGTCCATCAAGGTATGTGTTTTCATACATAATCTTCTTCATACGCGGCGGTTGGCTCTTCGCATAGTAGACCTTAACCGCTACGATGATAGGTCACGATGAGATGTTGACATTGCCGATCTGCAACACGGATCGAGCCAGACATACACTAGAACCATTTTACCGCCTCTTATGTAAGACATGGCCTTACATCTAAGGTAAGGCCGTACCCGACGGTCAAAATCGGACGACGCATTAGTACCTCAACGCAAGTGGCGTGCAATTCGTTTTAACTTCCCGGTCCGGCCGTGCGGGCTCAATTTTGTAACAAGAAATTCTCATCACTGCAACGAGAAAGTCACAATAAGTTCTTTGCGCGCAAGCTATGACAGCATCAGGATTGTTCGAGATGAAAACGAACCAAACGAAACAACTCAAATGAAACACCAACAACATAAATCTACCAAGGCTTGGGCACTTCAGGTCGCCCTTTCAGTTACTCTAGTATCTGCTTCAGCGGTGTTACTCGCCGCTAGTCTTAACTCCACTCAAGGACAGGCCAACAAGGCGCCCATGAGTGGCCACCACCAACACGATTGCGATAACGATCCCGACAATTGCAACACGGCAACGCCTATCAAGCATGTAATTGTTCTGATCGGTGAGAACTGGACCTTCGACAGTATCTTTGCGACCTACCAGCCGAGAAGGAACCAGTCAGTTGGCAAT
>DATFWY010000071.1:0-12641 GCA_035258805.1 Blastocatellia bacterium
GAGGCGGAATGAGTGTTTCTGCTCGAACCGGTTGGACACTGATTCGACCTCCCATCCCTCCCCAAAAGCACGGCGCAACTCCCTTTCAGTCACCCCATGAGTGCCACAGCCCGCGGGCGAAAACATTCGCCGGATGAATTCGCCACCGGGAATCCTCGTGGGTGCCAACGCGAGCAGGTGAACAACAGCCCCTGGCCGGCACGCTTTCCATAGCGACTCGGCATAGTGAGAGCGGTTGGCTTCCTCATCGAAAACGTGAAAAAGCCCCGAATCGATCACGGTGTCAAAGCAGCTCTCGTAGGAGAGTTGACGCGCATCGGCCACTTGGAAATTGACATCTAGGCCACGCTCTTTCGCCTTGTCAGTCGCACGCGCGATGGCTGTTCGGGAGGCATCGAAAGCGGTCACGTGGTAGCCGCGGCTCGTCAAGTACAAGGCGTTCTCACCAGTACTACACCCCGCGTCCAAGACATCGCCTTTGATCAGACCGGCCTGTTCGAGTTCTCGCACGAAAGGCGTCGGTCCTTTGATATCCCATGGTGGACGACCTCGTTGGTACAATTTCTCAAACGCCGCTTCCGTCAATAGCATCCTCCTATTGTTGTGCGTGGACCTGATTGTGCGCCATCGCCGTAGAACTAACAGTTACCCAATAGGCCCGGCACAGATCCCGGCGTGAGGTTTTCGCGCACCAAGCTCTTCAAAAATACTCGCTCCGAATCAAGTCTCAAGTCGTGCGAGCGTCTTCTGAAAAACTGGTAAGATATTACGGATTGTTGAGTCCTGGGAATTGTGATCTGTTCCTTCAATTCTTATAGCTTCTTCATCTTTATTAACATCCCATCCCCGTCGCCTAAGTTTTTCAACTCCGCCTCCCTCTTCCCGAGCAGCTGCATCTCCATCGCTGTTGTATTTTCCATATTCGTGTCAGGTTCCTTCACCTTCACATTAAACGTTAAACTCCTATTGCCTCAAGCAGTTTGCTAGCGATCAATGAGATGTCCGTCCTTAACTTGCATCGATAAGGCCCATGTCCGGCTTGGCACTCTCAATAAGCGCTATGAACTCTGCCCGTTCCGCCTCAGGCACCCTGAACTTGTACAGCGATTGATCCAAGTCGTGCATAAAGGCGGTCCATTCCTTGTTGGTTAGCCTTAGGTGGACGTGCGAGTCGTACATAGAGCGCCCCGAATTGTGTTGCGGTCCGCCTGTTGCCCGACACGCAAATTCCGTCACCACGTATTTGAATCCTGGTGGGGTGACCCGATGATGCGCTTCATCCACGAGTGGGTTTGTTGCACTGCACCTGTTGAACAGCACCGTTCAGCACCGTTCAGCACCGTTTAGGAACAATCGCTCGTTGGTTTTGGTGGAGGCACGTCGACACCGTAGGAGGCACGTCGACACCCTAGCGGTTCCTTTATGAGAAAGCAAAACAAGTAAGCAGCCAGGCAGACGCGACCGAGCTAGCGCCGTGCGACCGAGCCAGCGCCCTGAAAGAAGGTCCCCGTTCCATGGATTCCGTGGCCCGTTGATTACATGGAGATAGGTCGTGGCGGTATGGGGGATTTAGTGACTTTAATTACCGCGAAATCCTCCTGTTTTTCTCCTGTTTATCAGGAGGCACGTCGAGATAGGCATCGCCGTTACCCGCCGGCATCTCCTCAACGAGTGATACGTATTTCGGTTATACAGCTTCTGGAGCAATTTCTAGCGTCACAATTGGGAACGACTATTCCGAAACATACTCCTTCGATTCATTCAACAGACCGAGTTCAGTAACAAGATGGATCCTTGGCCAAACTTACGATACTAGAAAGACGTACACGACGAACTATGAGTACAATGGCGCAAGCCAAATCACGAAGACGGTCTATCCATCGGGTCAGCAGATCTACATCAATCACGACGATAAGGGGCGGTTGCAGTCGCTTACCCCTGATCTGCCGGGACCCAATGGAGTGGTGGGCTACTTGACTGGAATGACCTACAACATTGAAACCCGCACGACGGGTGCCACGCTCGGTAATTTCGTTGTTTTGGCTTACGGTTACGACGACAACCGATCGCAACTCATTTCTTTGACGGCAACCAAAAGTGGGACTCAACTGATGAACTTAACACTCGACTATCACGCTCAACCAGGTCAGAGCGGGGTGGGGTCGACGCTGGGCAACACGCATCAACTGATTTCGCTTTCGGGCACAATTAACGGTACAACCGAGAGCGCAAGTTACCGATACGATGACGCCAAGAGATTGGTGAGCTCAGACCAGACGACAAACGGAGCGAGTGCGCAAAGGAGATTCGTCTATGACCGTTGGGGAAACCGGACGACTGTCTACCCCGCTGTCTCAGGTGGAAGTGCGATTCAGACTGTTACGCTTGAGCAATCTGGGAGCGCGCCAACCAACAGAATAGCCAGTGTCAACAACAACGGTACAATATCGAATTATCTTTACGATGCGGCCGGCAACATTACCTATGATGGAACTCACACCTACGCATATGATGCCGCTAATCGGCTGGTAAATGTGGATGCAGGGGCAAGCGCTCAGTACAGGTACGATCATAATAACCAGCGAGTGACTAAGATCGTCGGGTCAAGTTGGACCCACTACATCTGGGAAGGAGGACAGGTAATCGGTGAACACGATGCGACTACCGCGTACTCGACCACTCCGCCTTATCAGGAAAAATCAGCGCGATTGGATTACATATATGCTCGGGAGAAACTGATTTACACCCGGCAACGATCGAGCAGCACAGCGCCATGGACTGCGAGGTACTATGTTAGCGATGTTTGGAGCTCCAATGAATTCGAAGGAAAGACCGATTTCCGCCCCGGGCTCGCCGTGCTCCGCATTGAATATGACGACGGAAGCCACGGCATTCTCATGGTGAGCTGCCACGGAACCGGAACACCGAACAGCGTGTTCGAAGGTATAACGGCATCGAAAGATTTCGTCGATTTCTGGAGCAGGTTTTTCCCAGTCAGGTCGGTGGCCACAAACGCTAGGCGCTGGCCATCAGGCGACAGGGCCAGCGATTCGTTGATCCTATTCTTCTCCGGCGGAAGAATAACGAAGCGCAATGCGCGTGGTTCTTCAGCGGAGCGGTGAAAAAAATAAGGGACCGCAAGCGCGACTGCAGCGGTGAGAAAGTGCAGACACAGCTCTGGCTTCACGCTCGAATCTTTGCCGACGCTGTGGATTTGATGAGAGATGTTGCGGAAGGACCTTGATCGCGACCGTGCGGTCGAGGCGGGTGTCCCTTGCACGGTATACCTCGCCCATACCGCCTTTGCCCAGTGGAGACAGCAATTCGTAAGGGCCGAGCCTTGTTCCGGTGCCTACGTTCATAACGAGTGAGGACCGGCTGGCAGAGATACTGGCTAAGACTAGAGCGGCGCTGTGGGTAAGTCAATGTTGACCTTCCCTGAAGTCAAGCCGCCATAGTCTTCTACTAAATTGCAGGGCTCTTTCATAGCCGAGAGCGTTATGTAGTCGCCCCTTGTCCCTATTAAGGTAGACGTAATCGAACGGCGGAGCACTTCAGGTTACTCTGACGCCAAGCTGTTGAGCGATGTTCGTGCTTTCATTCAAAAGAATTGGATGAAAGCGCGCGTGACAACTTAAGCGGATAGAGCAGTGAGTGACTCCTCGGCTCTTCGAGAAAGCGTATTTAGGATTCACAGCGCAGCGCGGCAGGGATAATGCTTCTCAGTTCCGGAGATCTATTAAAGTCCCCGCAAGTTGCAGGTTGCCTGTAATTCCCGCTTGGTCTATGAGGCTCCTGCCCAGCACCTGCGGCTACGTCCAGCGATTTGATTGGCTGACCGCGACGATCCACCCAGAGGTATTGCCGGCGCTGCCGCTCGCGTTCCAGCGCGGAGTGGCAAAGCGTTTCGACTTGGCTCCAGCGTTGCTTGTCGAGCGTCATTTCTTCACCCCCGCCGCCCAGTTGACCCACATCGTCAGCGGCGCGTTCGGCTCCGTCTCTACCACTGCGTTGATCAGAAAACGCTGCCCGTCGGCCGTTACTGCGTAGGGCGCGGAGTAGACTCCATTAGTCCCGCCACGGAACTCGAAGAGCGCGACCGCCGCGTCTACCTCAAGGCTCTCGCCGCTTCTCACCGGCACTGCCATCAGCTTGCCGTCACCAGCGTAGTAGAGCATCTCCCGCCCATCCCGCCAGCGTAGACCGCTGCCCCCGCCGGTCGAAATCTGCCGCTTGCCGGCGCCACCGGGGAAGCTCTGCACGTAGACCTCGTACTGGCCCGACTCATCCGAGACATAGGCCAACCAACGCCCGTCGGGCGAGAGCGTCCCCGCAATTTCACTAGCTTCCGTCCGGACCACGGGGAATGGCTTCGCCTCGGCACTCCCGGTCATCGGCAAGACCCACACATCCCATTTCGTCTTCGGGTCGTTTTGGTAATAGATGATGAAGCGCCCGTCCAGCGACCAGTCGGTGGGGAATTTGGAGTAATCAGATTTCAGCAACAGCGTCTCCTCTCCGGCGCCGCTGAGCTCCTTCTGATAGAGGTTCATAATCCCATCCCGAGCCGAAGCCCAGACGATGCGGCTCCCGTCTGGCGACCAGACAGGATAGAAATCCAGCGCCGAATCGAAAGTGAAGCGCTGAGAGTTGCTACCCGAGATGTCACACAGCCAGAGGTCTCTGTTGGTGGTCTCTGAATCGAGGCGGTCGGCGATAAAACGCTTTTCGTCAGGGGAGAGCCCCGGCCGGCTAGCACCTGCGGCTACGTCCAGCGATTTGATTGGCTGACCGCGACGATCCACCCAGCGGTATTGCCGGCGCTGCCGGTTAGCGCTCGGATCAAAGACCAGCACACCGTTATCCGAGACGGAAAAGGTGAAGTAATTGGTGAAACCAAGATCACTCCCAACATTTTCTGAGAACGAGAATGGCTCGCCAGTGAACTCGAGCTGACGAGCGTCAAAGGGCTGGGCCACCAAGGCGCCGTCGCGCACGAGGACCAGCCAGCCTTCGCCGCTGGCCGTGTCTCCGGGCACTGCGGCCATATACTTGATATCGGTGAACCCATCGAGCAGCCGCCGCTTGAGCGTCCCGTCGAGCGAGCCGAGGTAGATCCCGCGCGTCTCCTTCCGCCCACTCCGAATGGTGTAGAGGAAATGATGGCTATCCGGCAGAAAAGTTGGGTAGCAGTGATCAGTCTCCTGCCGTGACCTGTCGCATGTTGTTACCGGTTTGACTTCTCCGCCCGTCTCAGAGATCCGCGACAGCCCAGCCCCCAGCTGCCCAAAGAGAATCACTCCGCCGCGCCCCCAGACGCCGCCGCCTGGGGCCACCACATCGCAGAGCGGTTTTACCGGCCCGCCAGTGAGCTCGATCTTTTTGAGCCGTCCGTCAGCGAAGAAGCCAAGGAAGTGGCTGTCGGGTGACCAGAAGGGGAGCATTGCGCCTTGCGTGCCAGCGAGCGGCTTGGCTTCGGTTGAATCGAGCGCGCGCACCCAGAGCTGCACATTGCCGCCCGTCGCTGCCGTGAAAGCCAGATGACGGCCATCCGGCGAGACAGCGATCTGGCCAAAGCTCGACTTTTCAGGCGGCAGGATAGAAGTCTTGAAAACGCGCACGTCTGAGGCAGGCTGTCGCGTGAAGTATGCCCAGGTCACTCCCAGCGCCACGAAGATAAATAGCGCAGCTACGATCCAGGCCAGCCACGCTTGGCCGAATAAACGCGACCGGCTCGCACCCGCTGCCACCACAGGCAAGGCTGCCTGAGTGTCCAACCGCGTGCCTGAAGAGGTGGACAAGGCTTCGAGCGCAAAGCCCAGGTCGCTGGCCGTTTGGAATCTTCGCTCCGGTTTCTTTTCCAAACACCGCCGCACGATCTTGTCCAGCGCCGGATTGACATTGGCATTCTTCTCGCTCAATTCCGGCGGCTCTTCCTTCAGTATGGCACTCATCACGTCGGCCACTGAGGCCCCGTTGAACGCACGCTGCCCGCTCAGCATCTCGTAGAGGATCATCCCAAAGCTGAAGATATCCGAACGGTGATCCGCTTCTTGCCCGCGCACCTGTTCAGGAGACATATAGCCGATGGTGCCAATCATCACGCCCGGGTTCGTCAGCGCTCGCTGCGTGGGTGCATCCGAATAGACGCCGCCCACTGACTTCTGTAGCTTCAGCTTAGCCAGGCCGAAGTCAAGAATCTTGACCCGCCCATCTGTGGTAACAAATAGATTCTCCGGCTTCAGATCACGATGGACAATGCCTTTGGCGTGCGCGGCGGTTAATCCACTGGCGACCTGCTGCGCGTAGTCGAGCGCCCGCTTCACCGGCAGCGGGCTGTGATTTAGTTGCTCACGCAACTCCGCGCCGTCTAGCAGTTCGGCTACGATAAACGGCGCCCCGTCGTGGGTGCCGATGTCATAGATGGTGAGGATGTTCGGATGGTTTAAAGCTGATGTCGCTCGTGCCTCCTGCTCGAAGCGCAGCAGACGTTCTTTATCATTAGCGAAGGTGGCAGGCAGCACTTTGATTGCCACATCGCGATCAAGCCGGTTATCGCGCGCTCGGTAAACTTCGCCCATGCCACCTGCGCCGAGCTTGTCTAGGATGCGGTAGTGTGAAATCCTTTCTGAGCTTGTTAAGTTTTTCATGTTGCTTGCGACGCCGAGTCTATCTCAATCTGGTTGCACGGTCTATCTCTTCTTCAGTGGCCAAACTCCCTTCTGGGTATAGGGCTCTGTTGCTGCTACGATCCAAGCGAAAGCTCAGCCTGCGGGAAAGAACTGAATCGATCAACCGAGCCCAGAACGCAACGATATAAGTTATGTCGGGCGCGCGTTGGTGCTTGCCGCGACATTCACAATCCTGCTGTCACCCCGTTACGCCTGGTACTTTACGTGGCTCATTCCTTTTCTGTGCATCGTGCCGTTGGCGTCAGTGTTCTATGTTACTTCGGCGAGCTTCCTGCTTTTTGACTGACCAAAACAGTGTAGCCCGATATAGTGTTGGGCCGAATGAAGTAGACATGTTCATTTTTAGGCTTCAGTGAGTGGGCGGTCAGTGGATTTGCCGTTGGACCTGCCTGTCCACGAGAAGGCCGACGAATCTTGTAAGGCCGGATCGGTTGTAGGCCGGGCGCGTCATCTGCTACGATCCCGTTGTTACTCGTTTCTGGTGGCCAGGGAAGGAGAAGCCGATGGCGCGGCTCACTGACAAGGCACGACTGCTGTTTGATGGCAAGAACTTCGCTGTACTGTCAACGCTCGAACCGGACGGCAAGCCCCATTCGACGGTGGTCTGGGTAAAGCGCGACGGAGATGACCTCTTGTTCGCGATGCCCAAGAGCCGCCGCAAGGTCGCCAATTTGAACCGGGACCCGCGGGCGGCCGTGGTGATCTTCGATGCTGCTAGCCCGTATGAGAGCGTCCAGGTGCAGGGCACCGCGTCCATCGAGGACGACCCGGACGGCGTGCTCGTCGATGAGCTGTCGCACAAGTACACGGGCGGGCCGTACCCCAGCGGCAAAGGCGGCATCGGGTTCTCCGGGCCGAACCCGCAATGGGTCATCGTGCGACTCACGGCCGACAAGGTCGCCACCAGCTGGCCGAGCTCATAGGCCCTCGGCTCGCCCTCCTCGTCTTCGCCGCTCTTGCTGCGGTCCGGATCGCCTTTGGTCTCATCCTCATCTCGACGGCGCGATGACATACCCGCCTCATTCAAGCTTGAAAAAGCTATGCCTGGTATATTGCCCGTTAAAACACGCCGACGTTCATTTCAAATGGAGTCTTTCAATATAAAAGTCCGCGACCTAATGCCAAGAGTTCATCCACAATTGAATCTTCATCGCCTTACACCTCAGTCGAACCTGAAAGAGTAGAAAGAACTATCTATATCACCCGCACTGGTGCAAAGTACCATCGCGGCGATTGTCGATATCTGAGTCAAGCCAGAATTCCTGTCAACTTGAGTTTAGCAATCGAGCGAGGCTACGAGCCTTGCAAAGTATGTAGACCTTAACTTCATCCGAGAAGTGAAAACAGAAGCCTAAGAGCGGACGTGGAGGACAGTAGCTGTTACACAATGGCCCCACGAGTCACAAGTCGTAACCTTTTCATCGAAGCAACACTTCAATAAAAGGCTTTCTTTCAACTGGCGACGAGTTGGCGCAGCGTGTGGCGCGAAATGGACTTCGACAATTTGGCCGCCTCTGCTGCGTGCTGACAGATCCGATACGCGGTGGCGTTGTCGATGGGGCGACTTGGGTTCTGCCCCGGGAACAGCCAGTGTTTGGGATGATAAGCTTTCCAATACTCACGCAACAAAGTCAGCAGATGAGGCGACAGCATTACGAAGCGATCCTTGCGCCATTTGCCTTGTCGCACCTGGATTATCATTCTGCTGCTGTCAATGTCGCTGACCACCAGATTGGTCACTTCCGAAACCCGAAGCCCGGTGGCGTAGATTGTCGTCAGAAGAGTCCGATGTTTGAAATTCCTGGTTGCCTGCAATAACGAAGCAACCTCCGTTTGGCTCAACACCACCGGCAGTCGTTTCTCGAATCTCGGATAAGGAATCTCTTCGATCATCTCCTTACAACCCAGAGTGGTGTTATAGAGAAAGCGAAGCGCACACACCGTCTGGTTGAACACCGCCCAGGAACACTGCTTCTGCTTCACGAGGTAAAGTTGGTATTCACGAATTTGAGGCGGCCCCAGCTCGTCCGGCGATTTACCAAAATGTCGAGCGAAATTAGAGACGCATCGGAGATATGCTTTGATGGTTCTGTCGGAATAGTTCCGCAGGTGCAGATCATCCATCATCCTCTGTCGCAATGGGGTCATAACCATAACTAACTCCTCTCCAGGTAAAGGTGATTCGCGGCAACAATTCGAGGCGCTGTTACCGTTGAGGCGACCTTTCTAAGCGGTTGGAGTTAGTTGCTCAAGCGGAATGCTACGATGAATGGCAAGGAAACTGAGTTGGGACAAAAGGGAATATGAGAAATCGATGTTCTACCGCGCAGCGGTTTAGTTCAAGAGTGATAATCGTGCATTTGAGGCTATTCTGCGACAATTACTAGGTGCACAAAATGCTTACTCAAACCAAACTGGAGCCGTCCACGCTTTAAAGTTTTTATTCGTCCCGCTTTTACTCGTCACCCTGGCGAAGTAATACCCTTTACCGGCAAAAGGCTTATGCGTAAACTTTGCGCTTGCGTTGTCGTCTATTAACTGAGTGGCTACTACGCTTGCCTTTTGTCCTTTCGGTCCCCTGTCGTAGAAGAGCTCGATCAGGTATGTCGAAGGAAATTCATCGGCGTCTTCGACTTTCACTTCAATTGTCGCTGATTCTCCCGATGACAGCTTGTTCAATCTGCTGCCCATCACCTCACCATTTACGGTGAAGGTGACCTTCAAATCGTTGTCCTGGGATGCGTTGACCCTGTGCAGCTCGATAGCTGTGAAGAGCTCCTTGCGGCTCAGCGCCGGCCCCAGGATCACGGTTCTCCATTCGTTCATCGACCCCGATTCCCCGGTTCTCTTTTATTCTAGAAATTATGCAGGACTACTCACCTGAAGCTTACCAACTTCGGACGGCTCGTAGGCTTGAGATTGCGTGATAATTAACCGATGCTTTTGAAGTCAGAGTATAATCGTGCCTAGAAAAGTATGGGTAATGGGCGGGCCCGTCGTTGACAGATTCTGCTGGAGGCTTGCGTACATGGCAAATCGCCTTTTGGCAATCGGACTTGGTGTCGCCCTCTTTGGTTCATCCGGCGGCCCGGTTACGCCGGGCGTTAGACGGCGGTGACCATCACAAGGGTGCAGAGCGCAGGAGGTAGGATAATGACAGGGAACAAAGCCCTGCAATATCTGAATGTCCTAGCTGTATTCCTACTTCTATTACCGGTCTACTCAACGGCCTCTTCACAGTCTGAGAACAAGCAAGCTACTGTCACTCAGATAGTTCTTCTCGGACAGGGAATTTTGCGCCAACCTCGGACAGATCTGGCCCCTGCACTGCTATTGTAGTCAACGATACCCCCTACCTGATTGATTTAGGGCCGGGTGTCGTTCGGCGCGCTGTGGCTGCCTATCAAAAAGGAGTGAAGGCGCTCCATTCCTCTAATCTCAAAACGGCCTTCATTACGCATCTTCATTCAGATCATACGGTGGGCTATCCCGATTTCATCTTCACTCCCTGGGTCGTCGGCAGAACAGGCCCGCTTGAGGTTTATGGTCCGAAAGGGATCAAAGCGATGACCGAGCACATACTTGAGGCATGGAAAGAGGATATATGGATTCGCACACATGGAGTAGAGCGAAATCTTCCCGAATGGAATGACACAGGATATAAAGTCAACGCGCATGAGATTGACCCTGGGGTCGTGTATAAGGACAAGAACGTTACTGTCAAAGCGTTTCTTGTTCGGCATGGTGAATGGCCTCAGGCGTTCGGCTATCGCTTCGAGACACCGGATCGAACCATCGTCATATCCGGTGACACAACTCCGAGCCAAAGTATAATTGACAACTGTAACGGATGTGACGTACTTATACACGAAGTTTACACGCAAGCCGGATACACTAAAGCGTCGCCAGAGCGGCAGCAGCTTCGTTTGAGTTACCACACCTCGTCGAAGCAATTGGCAGAGATTGCGAGTAAAGCAAAGCCAAATCTTCACGTCTATCACTTCGTGCAGCTCTGCCTTGAGCTGAATCTTCCAGCCCAACGTTGGAAACATCGGAATTACATCCGATGCCTCAATCGACGGATCGTTCTCTTTGATCATAAGCCAGCTTGGCCGACTAACCTGCTATAATGCATATATCACAGATTACCAAGCCCATCAGGGAGAGCGGAAAAGAAAAACCAGAAGCAAGCCTTTTGACCTTGCTGACTGTCAGCGCACAACCTCGCTACGCCCTTTTACGTCCAACCGCGGAGTCTAGGGTCTAGCCACCGCAAGACCATCATATTGGTCATAGCAATTGTAATTGCTATCTCGGATAGTCACGAGAACTACCTCGAGGCTCATCAGCCAGCATCTCCCATTGTGGTCACCCGATTGTAGCCTTTACGTGCAGGCGGCAACCAGTTGGGCCGCTTGGCGTGGCTGGAAGATCGGATCATACTGTGTCAATGGAATCTCAACGCGAACTGCCAAGCGACGTGGCCGGTGTCCGCATCCGCGATGCCCAGCCCGATGACCGAGACTTCATCCTCGGGCTGGTACCCGAGCTACTCGCATTCGACTCGCCGCGTACTTTAAACACTACTGCTTCTGCCAAGTTTCAGTCCATTTCGATATTTCCTCAGCATCGGGAGAGAAGTTGATTCTCTCTGCTGTGATTATCTTACCATCCTTAGACAGTTTCATTGTCCGACGATTATGCACCAGACCGAAAGATGCTTGTCGCTTTATCTCAAGTATCAAAGCCTCGCCTTCCCACTTCGCAATCAGCGTTGCGGGCAAGCCTTGAACTTCTTGCTTGTGTTCTTTTCCGTCAGTCATTACTCTGAGGTCAAGAATTCTTTTACCGGCGTTATCTTCAATATCATAAATCATGTGGATGCTTGGTTCCTGATGCTCTATTTTGAGTACCTCTCTAACTTGAGTAGACTGTAGCTTCCACACCCCGCTAAAGTTCGGTTTCGCTTGGCTTAACACCAGAGGCGAGACAGCCAGTGTCAACGCTGTAATCACAAGAATTCGTTTCATTGTTCCGTCTCCTTTGTTCAAGCAAGTGAGAGATTGCTCTGTCAATCCCGCTTTCATTGCTTCACTGCTCTCCGACGCCTAACTCATGATTACCTGGTTCCGAATAAACCCCGGCGATTGGAGCCTCCTTCCGAATAACACCGAACGTCGAGTTTCCGGCAAATAGTTGTATACCACAGTTTGCTGCTGTCCCCCCCCGTAATTCGCAGGTTTATGCCGATCAGAGCAAGGGTGCCGAGTCGGATGTCGTTGCATGTCGGTTCTATCTTGGAGATGCGTCCCGCTCAGATCGAAAGCGCTAGCTCTCGAGTAGTATAGTTGGATCGTCGTTCGTAATACTCATCAATGGACAAGGAAGCTGACTCAGAGATTTCACATTACCGGATTATTTCTAGTCTCGGCTCGTGCGGGATGGGTGAGGTCTACCTCGCGCAGGACACAAAGCTGGACCGCAAAGTCGCCCTGAAGATCTTGCCTTCCGAAGTTGCTGCGAATCAAGATCGAGAACCTCTTTGAAGTCGCTAACTAATTTAGCTGGTTGTCAAAACTTTAGGTCCGCAACCCAACGAACGACCCAGTTTTAGCGATAATAAACGGACTCTGGGCACGACTCGGACACCACTGAATACAAGAGCACGTCGCCCTTTTTTGGACCCCAAAAGCGATTGGGGATAGATGCTCATTTGAGAGTCTCCTCAAGCGAGTCACGCCACCGCCGTTTATTTCTTTGGCACCGCATGAAGCCACACGCCACCCGACGAGGAAGTTCGGAACAGGGAAATTCCTGGGCGGAAAAGGCCATTAAGAATGGCTAGCCTTACTCTCGGCCAAAAAATCGCTTTTCGGATCACTAAATATTGCGGTCAATGGGCTTGGAGTCGCGACCGCCATCCAAGAAATCGGCTGGTATCTCGGCCAT
>DATFWY010000072.1:0-18640 GCA_035258805.1 Blastocatellia bacterium
CTAGAACACAAACTTCAACGCAAACTGCATTACACGCGGATCGCCCGCAAGCGCCGAAATGCGCCCCTTGGAGCTACTCGAGATATTGCGCTCAGGGAGTCCGAACTGTGTGTGGTTGAAGATATTGAACACCTCCCAGCGCAGCTCAAGCCGTCGAAATTCGCCGAAGTAGTCGAATGATCGCGCGAGCCCGAAATCAAAGTTTGTGTAACGAGGACCACGAAGCGTATTACGACCGCAGTTTCCAAGCCGTCCTTCGACCGCATTACCCTTTGTTGGATTGGGAGCCTTCGGCTCGGTGTAAGCGTCAGTGTCGAACCAGTGATCAATGTCGCGCTTGTCGCCATCCAGGGTTCCATCGCGCAGACAATCCGCCCATGCGCTCACCAGACCTCCGCCGCGCGGACCACCGATTACGGTATCATTTCCTCCGGCACGGACGGTAAATGGACGGCCTGATCTCGTGGCCGCCAGACCGCTAACCCGCCAACCACCGAGGATATGTGAAAGTGGGCCTTCGGTTAGATAGCTCTTGCCTCGACCGAACGGCAGTTCGTAGAGAGCCACCATTCCGAAACGATGACGCACATCGAAATCACTTGGACCGCGTCGCTCGCCCAGAACATTCGCAGGGTTCTGGGTGAAACTGCCAGTGCCTCCCGAAGCAAGGTGCTCTTGTGATTCGTCAATCGATTTCGAGTAGGTGTAAGCGGCGCCAAATGACAGTCCGCCCGAAAAACGTTTCTCTACTGAAGCTTCCATTCCGTGGTACATCGAATTGCCATTGTTCTCGCGGAATTCGATGGGACCAAGGCTTGGGTAAGGAATCAGTGGAGTGGCAACGCCGTTGACTAGAACGTTCTTGACTGTGCCGTTTTCGTTGAAGAAAGGCTGATTGAGGTTTCGCAGAGTCGAGAGGTGCGTGCCTTTGGTCCCGACGTAATCAAGCGTGAACACTATGCTTCTTGTAAGTTCGCGTTGAACGCCAAGGTTCCACTGGTCAACGCTTCCGTCTTCCGACTCCGGGTTAACCGCTCGCAGACGAGCATTGATGGGATTAACCGCAGAAGGATCCAGAGAGAGATTAAAGCCACTGTTGAGACGGATGTTGTTCGCAGTGGTATTGTTGTTGCTGGCGGTGACGACATTGTTTACCAGGAAAGGCAAATTGAGCGCCAGTTGATCCTCACTGCCGGCTCGCTCAAAGCTCATATAGAATCTGCCATAGCCCGCTCGGACAACCGTCTTTGGCGTCAATTGGTATGCTACCCCGATTCTTGGAGCAAAGTTGTTCTTGTCAGGCTCCACCAGAGTCCGGCCAACCTTCGAATCAGCGGGCGTAAATCTCAGCCCGGTTGCGAGGTCCAGATTCGTCATCCGATCCTGCCCCTCATACGGCCACGTTGCGTAGTCGTACCGCAGACCGAGATTGACCGTCAGCTTTGGGGTGACCTTCCAATCATCCTGGAAAAACAGTGAATACATCTTTAACCGCTGATCGACGACAAACAGATTCGTAAGCTGAGCATTGGACGGGTATCCAAGGAGGAAGTCCGCCAGACCGATGCCCGTGCGGTTCCCATCGAAGGTAAAGCTGCCTCGTGTGGCAGGAACATCCAGATAGATATTCCTCATCGGAAGGCGGAGATCGACGCCACCTTTCATCTGGTGTACGCCTTTGGTGAAGGTCACAATATCGGTCCACTGAAACTGATTGGTCTTTTGGAACTTAGGCAAGAAATCCGGTGAACCGATCCGGTCAAATCCTGATTGGCCGCCCGGTGTTACCGTTCCCCCTCGCGCCGAGACCACGATGCCAGGGAGACCGCCGCCTATGGTCTCCGACTCCGGTACGCCGTTGAAACCAAATTCTTTCGCGGTTTGTTGAGCAAACGAGTCCTGGACCGCGCTGGAGTTGTTACGCCCCCAACCGATTCTAAACTCATTCACCATTCGGGTCCCGATCATTCGAGTCCAACCAATTGCAGCCGATTGTCCGGCCATGCTGAGCCGGCCGTTAGCCGATGATCCGGTGCCGTCCAGAATCCCGCCGAAAATTCCTGGCAGATATCGGAAGCGATCGGAGTTCGTGTAACGGACAAAAACGCTATCGCGGGAACTCGCTTGCCAATCGACTCGGGTGGTGTAGCTGTCAGTGTCATCAATGATACCGGGTGCACGTACAAAGTTGAGTTGATTCAGGCCTCCCGAGCCCGGAACGATGTTTGGTCCCGGCACCAATCCAAGGACCTTTGCCGCCAGGGGGTCAAAGCAAGCCGCTGGTATCTGATTGTTCTTGAACGATCCGTCAGCGTTGAACGCCGAAGGAACCTTCGCGCGACAATCGCCGACACGGTCGAAGATCGGAGAGTACGTCACGCGATTCGCCGCCCCAGCCGCCGCCGAGAAGTCACCGATGCGCTCATTTGCCGTTGGCACGTTGCCAAGTCGCGTTACTCCTCTGCGGATCCGAGTGCCTTCATAATTGAAAAAGAAGAAAAGCCGATCTTTTAGAATTGGGCCACCCACAGCCCCGCCAAATTGGTTTTGAATATTTTGGGGCTTCTTTAAACCTGAACGGTTACTAAAGAAATCATTTGCGTCAAAAATCCGATTACGTAGGAAATCGTACGCCGCTCCGTGAAAGGAATTCCCTCCACTCTTGGTTGTGACACTGATGAGTGAACCAGGACTGCGTCCGTTTTCCGCCGAGTAAGGGTTCGTACTGACTTTAAATTCCTGGATCGAATCGACGGAGGGCCGGACGATTTGAGTGGTCAGTTCCTGCACGTTTTCGGAGAAAGAGTTGTTGTCAACGCCGTCTAACACAAAATTATTTTGTAGCGAGCGAACGCCGTGGACGTTTGCGCCCCCGGTTCGCCCGTTGGCTGTGCCTCCACTCTGTTCAGTAAATCGATCGGCCTGAACGCCAGGAACCAGCGCCAAGAGGTCATCCCAGTTACGCGCAGCGAGCGGCAAGTCGGAGATCAGCTTGTTTTCAACAACACCACCGGTCGAGGCTTCCTGAGTAGTCAGCATCGGCGTGTCCGCTGTGACCAGCACGGCCTCGCTCACTGCTCCTACCTCCAGGTTGAAGTCAAGCCGTGCTCTCTGACCAACCTCCAGGTCGACTTCCTCGCGGACCGCGCGTTTGAAACCTTGAGTTTCAACCGTCAAGCTGTACGTTCCTACAGGTAGACTGGCAAATGTGTAGTAGCCGGAGGAGTCGGTTTTGACTGATTGTTCTACGTTTGTTGCTTTGTTCTTTGCCTTCACTGTGGCATTGGCAATGGCAGCTCCGTTGGGATCCAGGATCAATCCGGTCAAGCTGGCGCTGTTAACTTGCGCGAAGCTCGGAACACTTCCGATTAATGCGAGCAATAGAATGGTAGTAATCAAGCGAGTAAACTTCAGGCGCATGTGGTCCTCCCGATTTTTGTGGTCAATTTTTGGTGACAATTAAGATTGTTCGGCGGGATTATACATCTGTGAGTCTTAAGAGCAAGTTAAGCACATTTAAAATCTTGGGAAAGTTCGTAGTCCTACGCCGCAAGTTGAAGGAGGATACAAAGACGATTGTCGTATGAAGACTTGCGGCGCACTCCGAGATACCATCCGGCTTTTAGTCGATGGTATCTTGAGGGCCCTTTATGCTCGTTTCGGAGTGATTGGTATTAAATAGAGACGCTATTTCCTTTGAGCATGGACTTCCAGTTTGAGGTCTCGGACTTCCTGTTTAAGATCCTCGAAACGCGCGGTTATGTTTTTCTCCGATTGATCAATTCGTTTCTCAAACTGCTCGAATCGTCTCTCGAATTGATCCAATCGCTTGTCTATCATGTTGCCCTGATAAACCAATCCGCCGGCGATCGATATGCATAGGCTTACAATCAACGCAATCACTTGCCAAATCGACTGACGAACAGAACCGCTGACGATATTGTTAAGTTGATTAAGGCTGCCACGCATCTCGGCTAGTTCCTTGCCGTGTTCTTCGACCCTATCCCGGAGGGCTATTCGTTCAGGATTCAAAGCTGCGCTCATGTGGACTCCTCTTTATTTGAGCCCAGGATGTCAGGAAGAGTGTAGCATCACCGGCCTTGGATATTGAATCTAAATTTGGCGTGTTTGCTGTTCTACCGGAGATAGAAAACAGATAGAATGAACCGTCCACAGATGGCGACAGGCTTGAAATAAGATTTCGCATTTTGGGAAATGCGTCGGACAGTGGAAACGAGACTTCAAATTCCCTACCGAAACCAACGGAGAATTATGAAAATCGCAAAGGCTTTTCTTCTCCTGCTTTGTCTTACAGCCGGTTTACCCGGCTCACTCGCACAAGGCCCCGCTGACCGGCAGCAATTCATTCGCATCGAAGCTCCAGTAATCGTTCTCACTCACGTACGGATAATCGACGGCAGCGGCGCCCCGGCCCGCGATGACGAGACGATCGTTATTGCCGACGGCAAGATCCAATCAATCGGAACGAGCCCGCCGCCGAATCTCCCAGCTAACGCCCAGACAATTGATCTTCGAGGGTACACGGTTCTCCCCGGCCTTGTTGGCATGCACAACCACATGTTTTTTCCGATGGGTGGATCTCCACCGATGTACTCCAATATGGGCAATAGCTTTCCTCGTTTGTACCTGGCCCTTGGAGTCACGACCATTCGCACTACCGGCAGCGTTGCCCCGTTCACCGATCTAGAAATCAAGCGGATGATCGACGCAGGCAGAATGATCGGACCAAAGATGCACGTCACCGCCCCCTATCTCGAGGGACGTGGTTCTTTCACGCCGGTAATGCACGAGCTGACCGGACCCGAGGATGCTCGACGCATGGTCAATTTTTGGGCCGACCAGGGCGCAACTTCTTTCAAGGCATACATGAACATCACGCGTGACGAATTGCGGGCCGCCGTCGAAGAAGCTCATAAACGGGGTCTCAAAGTTACAGGACATCTTTGCTCGATCGGTTTTCGCGAAGCAGCAGAGATCGGAATCGACAATCTCGAGCACGGTTTGTTGGTCGATTCAGAATTCGTCACGAACAAACAACCCGATCAGTGTCCTGGTGTCGCGGTCAATGCCGGCCTCAGGCAATTGGATCTGAATAGTCAGCCCGTTCGCGACACAATAAGCACTCTTGTCGCGAAGAACGTTGCGATAACTTCTACTCTACCGGTCTTCGAAGCCGCCAGCGCGCCGTTGGCACAAAGCGGTATCGGTGCAGCATCGGCGTTACTCAATCCGCGAGTCCTCAATGTGATGTCTACCGATGCGCGGGTGCGTTATTTGACGGCTCGCGCACGGGTCTCGTCCGATCCTGGCAATGTTGCGCTGCTGCGCAAGGCGATGGATTTCGAACGCGCCTTTGTAAAAGCTGGAGGCTTACTCATCGCAGGGTTGGACCCCACGGGTAACGGCGGGATTGTGGCTGGGTTTGGCGATTTGCGTGAAGTAGAGCTCTTGGTCGAGGCAGGCTTTACGCCTCTGGAAGCGATCAAAATAGCCAGCTTTAATGGTGCAAAGTTTCTGGGCGAAGACGCGCGAATCGGTTCGATTGCCGTCGGCAAGCAGGGGGACTTGATGGTGGTGAAAGGAAATCCGGCAGCAAATATCAGCGAGATAGAAAAAGTAGAAATCGTTTTCAAGGATGGTGTGGGCTACGACTCTGACAAGCTGATTCAATCGGTGCAGGGGCTCGTGGGAATTCGATGAACTCCTGGAGCGTCAAATGACCTTGTTGGATCAGGTAAAGCATATCGCCCGGGTTCCCTCGGTTAATCGCTGGCGTTATTGGTGGGTTTCGAAAGAAGAAATTGTTCTTCTTAAACCAGCAACGAGGAATTCGAAGCGGTTCACCCTTCATCGATTAAATGTGACAACGGGCCGACAGAGGGCTTTTGACCGCTTCAACCTGACTGCTGACATTCCTGGCGTTAGATGGCATCTGAGCACTTACGGCATACCTGGATACAAAGTCGCCTACTGGACGCCGCGCTGCACACTTTCGTCGGACGGAGAGTGGTTTCTCTGGTTGCGCAACAAAGCGACCTGGGTGGCCGCAAGCCTTGATGGAACAACTCGACGAGAGTGGGAGGAAGAACATTCTATCCCTTCAGATTGCTGTTGGCTTCAGGACAGTGAGAGATGGGTACAATTAGTAACGCACTACCAAAGGCAACGCTACACACTTGTAAAAGCTATTGTCCGTTCTGTTGTCAGACAATCACGGGCAAGGACGACTGTAATCAAGGTACCTGATGGCTTGCTCCTCGGAGTAACGCATCACAATTCCATCCTGCTTTACAACAGCGATTACGCTAAGCCGGCATCAAAAGTTATGTTCCGAGAATTCAGCTTGTCACCAAAACGGCCAACCCGTCGATACTCAATTCGGCTACCAGAGTCTGGGACACTGTCGGGCGCAGCCCTATCTAAGGCTGGTGATCGACTCGCGTGGATAATGAGTGTTGGGGATCAAACTTTTCCGAGGGAGTATCTCTTTTGGGTCAGCGACCTTGACGGTAAGAACATCGTAGAATTGGGGCGCACAAGCAGTATTACTGCAGGACCGTTGTCCCGCTCAACCAAACAAAAAGGCTTTTATCCAGGTTCAGTGCGATGGCTCCCTGATGGCAGTGAGGTTAGTTTCGTCAACGATACGCATCTCTATCGCGTTGCAATTTCTTGAGACATCTCCAATTTTATTTTCAGTCAAATCCTAAATCTGTCACAATGTCCTTCACAAAATTCACTTTCGCATCTTGATGAGGCGGCGACGAACTGAATTTTGTACAATCCTGACCGCGACAAACCTGAGGTTTGTCACAACCGCAACAGAAATCCTGAAGGAGAGAACTCTCATGTCAAAACGTTTCCTCGGCCGTCAAATCCTGGCTCTGTTGATCGCGACCGTCTCGATCCTCGCCGCGCACGCGACTGTGCTGGCGCAAGACAAGGCCGCAAAGATCGATGAGTTAATGAAGGTCTACTATGGCTATAAGCAGTTCAACGGTTCGGTGCTGGTGGCTGAGAACGGTAAGGTAATCTTCAAAAAGGGATATGGTATGGCCAACATGGAGTGGAACATTCCGATTGAGACTGACACAAAGTTCCGCCTCGGCTCGATCACCAAGCAGTTCACTTCAATGCTGATTCTGCAGCTTGTTCAGGAGGGCAAAATTAAGCTGGACGGGAAGCTCACAGATTATTTGCCTGATTATCGCAAGGATACCGGCGACCGGGTCACTATTCATCAGCTTCTGAACCACACCTCCGGCATCCCAAGCTATACCGGTCTGCCGAATTTCTTTCAGGACGTTAGCCGCAATCCATATAGCGTCACCGATTTCGTCAAGAAATACACCAGTGGAGATCTGGAGTTCGAACCGGGATCGAAATTCAGTTACAACAACTCGGGGTATTTTCTGCTGGGCGCAATCGTTGAGCGCATAACCGGTAAGCCTTATGAGCAGGTGTTAAAGGAACGAATCTTCGACCCGCTTGGGATGAAGAATTCAGGATATGACCACGGCGAAACGATCATCGCCAAGCGGGCTGCGGGCTACGAGAAACGTCCCGCCGGGTTCATCAACGCTCCGTACCTGGATATGTCTCTGCCTTATGCTGCAGGATCGCTCTACTCCACGGTTGAGGATCTTTATCTGTGGGATCAGGCGCTGTACACCGACAAGCTCCTTCCGCCGCAACTCAAGGAACAGATGTATAAGCCGGGCCTTAGCAACTATGCCTATGGATGGGCTGTGCGGAAGGCCCCGCTTGGTCTTAACGACGAGCAGGTCACGACAATCGAGCACGGCGGCGGTATTAACGGTTTCAACACGCTCATCACCCGGATGCCCGACAGTAAGAACCTGATCGTGCTTCTCAACAACACCGGCCAGGCAAAGCTAGGAGAAATGTCCCAGAAGATCGCGGCGATTCTGTTCGGAAAGCCCTACAAGGAACCGCAGCGGGACATCGCCGATACGCTATACAACTCGGTCATCGAGAAAGATGTGCAAGCGGCGGTCAAGCAGTATCGTGAACTGAAGGAAACTCAAAAGGATGCTTATGACTTCGGCGTGGAGCAACTGAATAACCTTGGTTATCGGCTGCTGCAAATGAAGCGCGCCAAGGACGCGATCGAGATGTTCAAGCTGAACGTTGAAATGTTTCCGAAAGCCGCCAATGCCTACGACAGTCTTGGCGAGGCTTATATGGAGAGCGGCGACAAGAACCTGGCAATTCAAAACTATAAAAAATCGCTGGAGTTGAACCCCAAGAACACAAATGCCGTTGAGAAGTTGAAGAAGCTGGAAGCGGCGCCGTGAGAATATCCTAACGCGTCCAGAAGAGTCAGCTCTTCAATCCACAATATGATAGGACGATCCGCCGTGTCACATCGCCAGACTGTTATTGTCAGTCTGAGTCGCCGGTCTCCGTTCGCTTGCCCTAACTCTAGCCCAGATGTGTCCAGTTGAATGTCCTCATTCTGACGGGATAGAATTTTCCAAGGTAGGTGCGGACGCTCAAGTCAATTCCAACATCGAAAGGAGGGGAGGCCGGTGCGAAGTTCGGCCAAAGATTACGTATTAAGTGTCGTCGCAGTCGGAGTCGCGGTATTGCTGCGTTGGGTGCTCGACCCGCTGATGGGAGATTCGCTGCCTCTGGTTACTCTCTTCGGTGCAGTCGCTGCCGCGGTATGGTTGGGCGGTTATCGTCCTGCGGTCGTAGCCGCCATCCTTGGCTATTTTGCTTGTAACTACTTGTTCATCCCGCCACGAGGTGCAATAGAACTCTATAAAGTCGGAACTGTGGTCGGATTAGTCGCATACCTTTTCACTTGTGCCTTAATAATCGGCTTTGGCGAGGCTATGCGACTTGCGCGGGCGCGAGCTAGTCAACGCCGTGAAGCATTGAGGGTCACTCTCGGGAGTATCGGCGACGCGGTTATCAGCACCGACATCAAAGCCGCATCAATTATCTGAACAAGGTTGCCGAGTCTTTAACGGGCTGGTCGCACGAAGATGCGTTGGGCAAGCCGCTGGAGACCGTGTTTCAAATAGTAAATGAGCAAACGCGCCAAAAGGTCGAAAATCCGACAATGAGAGCGTTGCGTGATGGGGTGGTCGTTGGGCTGGCGAACCACACGTTGCATATTCGGAAAGACGGGACCGAGAGTCCAATAGATGACAGTGCTGCGCCGATTTGGGACGAACAGGGCCAACTATCGGGATGCGTACTCATCTTTCGCGACGTACGCCTCCAGCGGGAGGTGGAGCAAAACAGGGCAAGCCAGCTTATCACTGCTCGCTTCCTGGCGGCGATCGTCGAGTCATCGAATGACGCCATCATCAGCAAATCGTTGGATGGCATTATTCAAAGCTGGAACGCGGCGGCTGAACGACTCTTCGGATATACGTCCGAGCAGGCTGTGGGCAAGCATATATCGCTCATCATTCCTCAGGAACGGATCAGCGAGGAAGACCTCATCATTGCAAGCTTGAAAGCCGGACAACGAATCGAACATTTCGAAACCGAACGCCTGCGAAGCGATGGGGACCACATCCTGGTGTCTCTCACCATTTCTCCTATCAAAGATGAATCCGGAGCGGTTGTGGGAGCGTCGAAGATCGCTCGGGATGTCACAACACAACGAAAGGCTGAGCAGCGCGAGCGCGAACTCTTGAAGGAGGCCGCCGCGGCAAACGCAAAGTTTCATGCGTTCTTCGATCAGGGAGCTTTGTTCGCCGCTATTACGGATCTGGATGGCACCATCCTCGAAACGAATCGCCTGGCGTGGGAAGGATCCGGTTATACCAGGGAACAGATTGTCGATAAGCCGTTCTGGGACGGCCCCTGGTGGACCCCTTCGTCCAGTTTGGTGGAGCAGATCAGAAACGGTTGCGCTCGGGCGGCGGCGGGAGAAGCGTTCAGGGCGGAATTGCCTTACTTTGTGGCAGACGGCACCCAGCGCGTGGTCGACCTAAACATACTTCCGATCCGCGATGAACTGGGCAGAGTTCTGTTTCTTGCTCCGACGGGCGCCGACATAACCGAAAGAAAACGTGCTGAAGCCGATCGCGAGAAATTTGTCACACTAATCGAGAACAGCACTGACTTCATCGGTATTTGTGACCTGAACGGCATCCCTTTCTTCATCAACCGTGCGGGATTGGATCTGGTCGGACTGAACAGCATTGAAGAGGCGCGCCAAACTCGCGTCGCAGATTTCTTCTTCCCGGAAGACCAGGACAAGATAATGAACGAGTTCTTTCCCGCGGTGATGGAAAAGGGGCATGGCGAAATCGAGGTTCGCTTTCGCAACTTCAATACGCGCGAAGCTCGTTGGATGGCCTACAAAGTGTTGATGCTGACCGACTCTGACAGCAAGCCGGTAGCTTTTGCTACAGTCAGTCAGGATGTCACCGAGCGAAAGCGGATGGCCGATGACCTCCGGAATCTGGCCGCAGACCTATCTCAAGCCGACCGCAGAAAGAATGAATTTCTTGCGACCCTCGCACACGAACTGAGAAACCCGCTCGCCCCTATCTGCAACATGGTGGAGGTCCTCAAGCGCCCGGAACCTGGCAGTGAAATGCTACAACAGGCGCGTGACACCATCGAGCGCCAACTTGCTCAGATGGTTCGGCTGGTTGACGATCTTCTGGATGTAAACCGCATTACGCACGATCGTCTCGAGCTGCGCAAGAGCGAGGTCGAACTATCCTCAGTGATTCAGGGCGCAATAGAAGCAGCGCGACCGCTCATCGATTCGGCAAGGCATGATCTCCGCGTGGATTTGCCAAATGAGCCTATCTACCTCAATGCCGACCCAGCCAGATTGGCCCAGGTGTTCGCTAACTTGCTTAACAACAGCTGTAAATACACTAAACCGGGAGGAGCTATCTGGGTGAATGCCAGACGAAAGGATGACAATGTGGTCGTCACAATTAAGGATAACGGCACAGGTATACCTAAAGATAAGCTGCAATCCATTTTTGATATGTTTACTCAGGTCGATCGCGATTCGGGAAGATCCGAAGGCGGCCTGGGGATCGGGCTCACCCTGGTGAAGCGTCTGATTGAAATGCATGAGGGGTCGGTTGAAGCAAGAAGTGCCGGCGAAGGGCTAGGGAGCGAATTCGTGGTGCAACTGCCGGTCATCAGCAGAAGGCCGAAAGTCTTGAAGCCGGTCTCGCGGACGGCAAAAAAGGGGCAGTCGAGTCCCAATCGTCGTATCTTGATTGTTGACGACAACAGAGACTCCGCTGAATCGCTCGCTATGTTGTTGAACATTACCGGCAACAGCACGCACATGGCTCACGACGGGTTCGAAGCACTCGAAGCGGTTGAAAAGCGCCGGCCCGACGTCATTTTGCTGGACATTGGCTTGCCGAAGCTCAACGGTCACGATGTCTGCAGGCACGTACGCGAACAACCCTGGGGCAAGGACATTACGGTAATCGCCCTGACTGGATGGGGACAAGAAGAGGATCGTCGCAAGTCCCAGGAGGCTGGTTTTAATGGTCACCTCGTAAAACCAGTGAACTATGATGAGCTGTTGGAGTTACTGAGCTCGCTGACTAACGGCAATTGACTCACCCTAATTCGCAGTGATCTGATTAGCCTCGGGCCCTCCACCGAGGCAGCGTCGGTGGAGTATTGTTCCTGGTGGCAGATTCGTGATTAGTTGTCTGGCCAGAAATCGTTGAGAGCCCATCCGGTCATATGCAAAGACCAGTTTGTTTAGGAATCGTTCTCTCTTTCCTGATCATAACGTCATCGTTTGGGCAGACCTCTCTTCGTCGATCTCTTTCGGAAGCACGTGACAAACAGCCTTCTAAACAGCCCGGTGAGTTCACTTTTGTGCGAACGATCTACCATTCTCCTTTTGGCGGGCCGCAATACGCGTCCTGGGCGGTGGATTACCCGGAGGCCGATTATCATTTCATCATAGGTATTCGCGACTGGGCAGGAACGAATCTAAACATCTCCTCCGAGCCAAAACAGATCGCCATCCTGGATGAACAGCTCTTCAGTTATCCGCTCATATATTTTGTGGAGCCGGGATACCTCGAGCTCTCGGAGGCCGAAGCGCAGCGGCTGCGTGAATATGTCTTGCGTGGCGGCTTTCTTTTTCTGGATGACTTCTGGGGGAGCTACGAGTGGGACAACGTGCGGGAGCAGATGCGGCGGGTTTTTCCTGAGTATGAAATAAGGGATCTGCCGCTCGATCACTCAATTTTTCATTGTTACTTCGATATTAAGGAAGTGATACAGGTGCCGGGAATCGGTTCGTGGCTGAATCGCGGCGTGACTCATGAGAAGGGCGGCATCGTTCCGCATTATATGGGAATACAGAATGACAACGGGAGGTTGGTCGCGTTCATCGCACGAAACTGTGATTTAGGAGATGCGTGGGAGTGGATCGACGATCCGCGTTATCCTCTTAAGTATGGCCTCGCGGCGTATCGAGTCGGGATTAATGTGATTATTTATGCGATGACGCACTGAACCCTCGAGAGAGTTAAAGAGTCCGCGCGCCTCGGCCGATGAGTGTCAGCTTCGACCTAACAATGTTGCAGCAGCGCGAGATACCATCGGGGCTTCAGCCGATGGAGTTTCAGTTTTGACCTAACAGAGCGCCCGCGCGTTTCCAGCTACGAGCACACTTTGTTAGGTTGAAACTGACGCTCCATCGGCTGAAGCCCGATGGTATCTCGGGCGCGCGGCCATCCTTAGGAAGTACGCGGGAACGTATCCTTTGCTACTGCTCCCAACCCTGCGATCTTTATTGACCCGTTCGACTGATTCGTTGTAAGCTCGCCCCGCTTCTCCCATCAAATGTCATTGCCCAACCGTAGTCTTTCAACCTAGTGGGACCTTCAAAGGAGTCTTGATGCGAACAATGAGAAGAGATCCCAATCACTCATCCGGATTCACCCTGATCGAACTGCTGGTGGTGATCGCGATCATTGCTATCCTGATCGGATTACTCTTACCGGCCGTTCAAAAAGTGCGCGAAGCCGCGAGTCGAGCCTCTGAGTTCGAACACTTGAGCGAGGTTGCAGAGCGAGTGCTCGCGACAGTGAACGTCGAATCGCCGCTGCAGGATTCGCTCAATCGACTTAAACTTCTTGTCCGCAACGTAGAGGCAGGCGAACTCCCGGACCCCGACGAGGTCGCACGGTTGCTACATAACCTGCAGATGGGAACTGAAGAGCTCAGACAAGAGCTTGCGGACCTCAAGAACCCAGCACGGTTTCATGTTGAGGGCGAGTTGGAGGCATACCTCGAACTAAAGCACAGCCTTACGGAAACAATTCCAAAGCTAAACGAGCTGGAAAATCACCTGCAACACGTGCTGCACATCATAGCGGTTTGACGCGCACCGCTTTAGCAGCGGATTTCCTTGCGAGCTTTGCGGCTTGGCGTCTTTTCGTGACCCGCGCTTTCTCACGCCAATAATTAGGATCACTCAAAGACGTCCAGAGGCAAAGCTCGCATTGGAACCGGGCGGCATTATCAATCCGTAGCTGCCGACAGACCTAACGTCTCCAAAAAACTCACAACCTGAGCGATATCCCGATCCGAAAGCAATTTGCCCCACGCGGGCATCGATGTGTTACGTATGCCGTGCTTCACTATCCACAACAGCTCCGTCTCCGTGTACGAGCTCGATCTCCCGGGCAGTTGCGGAGCCGGAGGATAAAAAGACGCCCCCAGAACACTAGGTCGCCCGTTAAGCTGCCCGTGACATTGCGCACACATCGATTTGTAAATCTCTTCGCCCGCGCGGATTCCCTCGTTAGTTGCAGCATCGGTTAACGGCTGTGACCGCGCTTCTCTCGCTACCGCAGCGCGCACTACTGTAGGGAGTAATCGCTGCTCCAGCGATGACGGCGCCGTATCGGCGTTGATTGGAATTAGACCCAGTTTGGTAATCCCAAAAGCAATTGCAGCCGCCACCGTTAAAATGAATACAAGGCAAGAAATAATTCCGTATAGAAATTGCTTCACTGGTCCCTCCTTTCCTACTCTGCGATCAGACAAGATCGGTTTCTCTCATTCCGTGACGTTCAGCGTGCCCGCCATGTCTTCGTGGCCGCTTCCACAGAAAACGTCGCAAGTAAAAGTGAATTGACCGGTCTTATTGGGCGTAAAACTCAAACGCAACACTGAACCCGGCTTCACGTCGCCGCGCACCCCGAAGTCCGGCAGGCTGAATCCGTGATTGACATCCTCGGATTTGATCTCGAGCACGACTGGTTCACCCTTTTTCGCAGTGATCTCGCCTGGTGTGAACTCAAACTTCTTAGCAGCTATTTGAATCGTCTTGTCGACAGCTCGGCCACTCTCGCCCACAGAGTTGTTTGTGACGATTCCGATTAATGCGACTATTATCATTGATACGATCATGTTCATCTCTAATTTCCTTTCTATTCTGCGGTTATGATTTCAGGACAGGCTGTTCCTTGATCTTGTAATCAGCCCTTCGCGCCTCGACGTCACGGAAGCCGAGCCCTTTGTACGGTGCAGCGGCATCCCACGGCAGCGGCGCCCGCTTTGGCACCGAACCAGGAGCCGGCAGCGGAAACATCAGTGACTTAGCTGCGTGATGCGCGATGTGCCCGGTCATATGGTGATGTTCCTGGTGGATGTGGCCATAAAAGACGGTGACATTCTTGTACGGCGTTAGAATGCCGATAGCCGCCGACCCATCTTTCGTCGTCCAGTCCCATTGGGGATAGAGATCAAACAGCGGTCGATGAGTGAGCACCACGATCGGCGCATCGTCTTTCAATTTCTTCAGATCGGTCTGAAGCCAGTTGAGCTGAGCTTCGCCAATCACCGCAGCGGGATCGGAGACATTATCGAGCACGACAAAGTGCACTCCCTTGTGATCGAAAGTGTAATTAAGCTTTCCGAAGAACTCCTGGTACGCGTCACCCCGATCAAGCGACGCATCGTGCTCTCCAGCCATGAAATGAATCGTCTTAGCTTTAAGGCCCCCGGCTATGTCTCTGAATTCGGACATCCGGTCGCGTCGTTGCTTACCATTCTCGGTTATGTGCGTGAGGTCGCCCGTGAACACCACGAAATCCGGCTGCTGATCGAGGCCATTTACCGCCACGATTGCCTTCTTCAATGTTCCCTGAGAGTCGGGATTGATCGAAGGTCCGTCGAAGCCCCAATGGGTATCTGACAGCTGGACGAACGAAAACTCTGCCACTCCGTTTGCTTTGCTACTGTCTGACCCAGCGGCGAGTGTTTTGAGGCCGAGCCCTGAAGCAAACACAACGCCTCCGAGACCTGCCAGCTTAAGAAAGTCGCGTCTGTCTATGTTATTCATCGTTCCCTCCTGATACTCTTACTGCATCCTCTCCCACTAAGACCGGCCGTTCTGCTCGAATATTCCCGAACTGATCGATATATGCAGCTCGGGAATAAACTACCGAGAGATCTGGTCTTGTAGTTGATAGGGACTTCGAGTCTCTAAGGACGAGGTCGTGCACGACCAGAAGAAACTTGATGGATTTGAGGCGATCGTGTTGCCGCAGCTCGGCGCCGCGTACAACCTGGCACGTTGGCTTACACGCAATGATCACGACGCGGAAGATGTAGTTCAGGAAGCGTACTTGCGGGCTTTCAGGTTCTTCGATGGCTTCCGTGGAGGAGATGTGCGCGCCTGGTTGTTGACGATTGTTCGCAATACTTATTACACGTGGTTGTCCAGCAACCGGCTGCGCGATCTCTCGGCGCCGTTGGAAGATGAGGACTGGGAGCTCGAAAGCGATGCGCCGGACCCCGAGCTCAATGCGATACAGACTTCTGAGCGGGATCGATTGGAACACGCTATCGAAGCGTTGCCGGCAGAGTTCCGCGAGGTTCTGACTATGCGCGAGATCGAAGAAATGTCGTACAAAGAGATCTCCGATATTGTCGGCATTCCAATTGGGACAGTGATGTCGCGATTAGCGCGAGCGCGCAAGCGACTTCAACGGTGTCTTGCGAATGTGCTGGGGAGGGAGGCTTAAATGAACTGCGAAGAGACTCAAAGTCTGATCCACGCTTACATGGATGCCGAACTCGACCTGGTTCGAAGTCTTGAGCTGGAGCGACACCTGCGCGACTGTCCAGTGTGTTCGACTGGACACGAGAACATTCAGGTATTACGTGGCGCTGTTAGAGAGCTCTACTACCAGCCGCCGGCCCACCTTCAGAAGCGGATCATGTCTGCATTACGTAAGGAGGCGAGATCTTCGCACATGAACATAGGAGCCGAGCACAAATTCAGTTTATGGTCGTGGCGACCGTTTTACGTCGCAGCATCTCTGGCCTTCATTGCAATTCTTAGCTGGAGCGCGATACGCCTGCTGTCGATTCGTTCTGAAAATGATTTGTTGGCTCGAGAGGTGATTGCTAGTCACGTTCGTTCGTTGATGGCCGAACATCTTGCGGACGTGATGTCGAGCGACCGTCACACAGTGAAACCGTGGTTCAACGGGAAGCTTGATTTTTCACCGCCGGTACAGGACCTTGCGGAAGAAGGCTTCCCTCTCGTGGGCGGCCGTTTGGATTATGTGGGCAACAGACCGGTTGCGGCGCTCGTTTATCAGCGTCGTCAGCATTACATCAATCTGTTTGTGTGGCCTTCGACTGGAGGGACTGCTGGGTCGAGTGAATTGTCAACCCAGGGTTATAACGTGGTTCGCTGGAATAGCCCGGGGATGACAGTTTGGATTGTGTCGGATCTTAACAAACGCGAGTTGCAGGATTTTTCCGAGCTGATGCGATCGCGCTTTGCGAATGAGAACTAGAAGGGACCATCTGTTTCGATGGACTTGCCGCAGCGATTTGCGCGATCAAAAAATGCTCCGCAGACTAGACAGTCCTACGGTACGTCGGAGCGAAGTCTCAGATATCACGATGAACTCGCGGCACTCTGTCTTTGGACACGTATAGCCAGGACGTCAGCTAAACACGAACCGCTCGACAGGTTTCCAGTACTCCTTCCCATGCTCCGCCACGAATTGCTTAAAGGCTGCGTTCTTTCGATGACTACCGAGCCCGGCAGTGACACGGCTGACTCTGGGATTTCTTAACACCGGTAGGAGCTGTTCCGGCGTCTGCTTGTCGCCTTGGACCAGGGCGAATTCCTCGAGCGCCGGCGCTGTTTCCAACGAGCTAAATTCGTGCAGAGACTTCAGATTCTGAAGGACGATTCTGCGTAATGCGCGAGCGTTGACCAACGACGGCAACGATTCGATATGCGGCAATGACTGCAGGAACAGATACTGCAGACCTGGAAGCTCGCCGATGATCGAAACGTCACGCAGCTCACGAATCTGCCATAGCTCCAGATACTTGATGCTGTCTTTCCCTTCGATTCCCTTGAAGGATCGTATTCCTCCGAGCTTGATATCCAAAGACCACAGTTTGCCGTGACCAGAGAGATAACTGAGATCCGGAGTCGTGACCGATCTCAGTGTGACGTCTTCGAGGTCCTGCAACTGGCTTAAAACTTCTATATCTTTATTTTGCCCCTCAATATACAGTCTCTTAAGCGATCGAAAGCGACCCAATGATTTAAGATCCGGCTTTTTCGATCTGGTTGCGCCGAGACTCATCTCTGTCAATGTTGCAGGGAGCAGCTCCAAGACTCGGAAGTCCTGCAACTCGAAGATGTCCAATGTTAGTGACTCCAGATGAGGTATTTCCGCGATCGCCTCGACGTTGTTCGCTCTCATCAGGCAGTCGGCCGAAAACCGCCGAACATTCGTCATATCTGACGCGAATCCGAGATCACAGACCGACTGGCTGTAGACTCGCAGCAAGACATCAGGTCGTGTTGCAAAAAAGCAATCGTTCAGCGCGCCCCACACTTCGTTCCTCACCGGGGTAGAGCATTGCAACACTTTGACTCTTGGATCTTTTGCAAGTTCTCTGAGCTCTTCCGCGGTAACGGAATCATCGAACTTCACTCGGGCTGTGCCAAAAATTTGAAGAGAACCCATTCGAGGCATCGTTTTTGCAATAAGAGCGTGTCAAAACGAGTTCAGTCGTCCAGGATTAGTAGGCCGCGGTTGTAAACGGCTACGCTGTTGCGCGTTTCGTATCAAGTATTCGTTTAGCGTGGCGTCCGCAATCAAGTGATGACATCGGATCATTGTGCACAGAAGGAGCGTCCTTAGTCCTCGCGACTTATCAACCTTCCTCGGCCCACGGCGCCTGGAGGGAGGTAATGGAAGCGAACCAGATACACATTATCGCCGCTTCCGTGTTTTGCAACGCTCAGCAGATCCTTCACACTATCGAACCCTGATTCACGGGCTAGTTCGTCCGTGATGTCTTTCATAGTTATCTGCGTAATCGAATCCACGACGATATGTCCCTCGTCCATCGGGTAACGACCGCCGACTTTTACATGTGGCCGCTTCCAGATTCGAATGCTGGACTGGATTCTGCCGTATCGTACTCGGTCGCGAAGTTTTTTGGTGAACACCATAAAATGTTTAGAGTTCAGAATTCAACGCTTAGGCTTCAGCATTCATTGCTTCACTATATCTTTTCTGCGTAATCTGCGTAATCTGCGGATGAGTCTCTTCGAGTTCAGGCACAAGAGCCT
>DATFWY010000073.1:0-4335 GCA_035258805.1 Blastocatellia bacterium
CAATTGACGTGAACTTTGTGGGTATATTCCAGACCCTCAAATTTTTTTTGGCGTGCCCCACTCATTACTAAGAGACCTCTTGGCCTTGGCGCTGCTAAGCTTCTTAGTTTCAACAACTTCAAAAATCAGCTACGGAGTACCAAATAATAAGAGTCAACTACCACCGCCTGAGGCGGTGGCTTGCGTGGAAGTTTGATTTTTATAAATCCTTCCAGCGGTAGAACCGGATAATTGCACCACCACCTGAGGTGGTGGTTTCATCTAAGAATGAATCTGAATTCTGATCGCGATTGTATGGGTTATTACCTGTTTGTTTGGATAAGCTACCGCATGTTGAGCCAACGATACCTTTCACGATTATGGTTAGCTCGATAAGTAATTTTGGCGAAATACCACATTTGAGCTAGTAATACTTTAGAGTAGTATTAGCTCCATTGGTTACACTCACTATCCTTCTCGACGGTTGCTTATAGTAGCGATAAGGTATTTATTTGGGTGCAGCTCTTTTAGAACGACAGCAAATCTCTGAAAAATCAGGGATTTTGCCGATTTTGCCGAGATTCGAGCGAGACCTCTGTGGTAGATATGAGTTGAAAAACAAAATATCTCACTACCAGGAGGCCCCGCTCTATGACAGCTCTCAAACCGAATCAGGCTGACGCCTACTTGCCGGCTCGGGAGCATCTTGATTCTATTATCTCCCATCTGCAATCGGTTGATCGAATGACTCATAGCGATCTCGAACAATTTCTCAATGACGAGGGCCGCGAGATTCTGCGGCGATGCGTTCAAGGCTATCTCGATGAACGCGGCCCCGGAGCCGTCTGTGAACCGGTGGTTGACGCGAGCGGACAACAGCACACGCATCGGCGTTTGAATTCTCGCTCGCTCACGACGATCTTTGGTGAAGTAGACGTGGCTCGCCAAGGCTATGGCGGGCGCGGCCTGGAGAGCCTTCATCCACTGGATGCAGAGCTGAATCTACCGTCAGATAGCTACTCCCATAGCTTGCATCGTCAGATCGCTGTGGCGATCACCAAACAGTCCTATGACGAGTCGGGAACCACCATTTCAAGCCACACTGGCGTGAAGGTCCCCAAGCGGCAGATGGAGCAAAGCGTCCGCCGCTCAGCGCAGGACATCGGGTTATTTTACGAACAACAACGCGCAGCGAGCGCACTGCAAGTCAAAGCCACCGGTGAAATTCTCGCCATCTCGATGGATCAAAAAGGGGTGCCGATGCGCAAGGCGGATCTGCGAGAGGCGACTCGCAAAGCTGCTCAGGAACGAAAGCCCCACCTGAAGCACCGTCGCAGCAAAGGCGAGAAGTCGCATTCGAAACGAATGAGTACGGTGGCTTCGGTTTATACCATCGCGCCTTTCGTGCGCACACCGGAGCAGATCGCTGGCGAAATGGGTCCCCTTCATGAGGCTCTGGGGCAACGCCCGCGTCCGGAAGACAAGCGAGTGTGGGCCAGCCTCAAACATCCGCTCGATGAAGTCGTCATCCAGGCCTTTGATGAAGCGGCCCGGCGTGACCCGAAACAGACTAAACAGTGGGTTTCGCTGGTCGATGGAAATCAGGACCAACTCAATACTTTGAAACTGGCCGCGAAACAGTACCGAGTCAATCTGGTGATCATCTTGGACATCATTCATGTCCTTGAATATTTATGGAAGGCGGCTTGGGCCTTTTACACCGAAGCGGATCCAGCTGCCGAGATTTGGGTCAAAGAGCGTCTGACAGAGATCCTGCGCGGAAACAGTTCCTTGGTCGCGGCTGGAATCAGGCGCAGCGCAACGCTTCGTGATCTGAGCGCAGAGGTTCGGGCTCCAGTCGATAAATGCGCGGACTACCTGCTCAAGTACGCGAAGTATTTGCGCTACGATCAATATTTGGCAAAGGGCTATCCAATCGCGACCGGCGTGATCGAGGGCGCGTGTCGTTATCTTGTCAAAGACCGAATGGAACTCACCGGCGCCCGCTGGAGTCTTGCAGGAGCCGAAGCCGTGTTACAACTCCGAAGCCTGCGGGCGAGCGGCGATTTCGAGGAGTATTGGGCGTTTCATCTCCAACAAGAGTACAAGCGCAACCACGCCTCCCAATACAAAGATGAGCAGGCGCCGTTACCGCCCCCTGCGTCGAAGGGCCAACAGAAAGCCCCCTATCTCAGGCTGGTAAAACAACAGCAAGATGATGTTAAAGATCCAGTACCGGAGAGTTATGACTCTTTAGAAGCTATATCTCTGAAAAATCGAGCTGTCCGTAAACGGTAATTTTGCGAAAATGCCTTATTTTTCGCGATATTGCCGTCGTTCTATAAGAGCTGCACCCTATTTATTTCAGTGCTACCAACTAAGACTCAACTATATCCGATTTACTCCCACTCAGTTGGTTAAGTTGCGGAATTACCCCGGATATTACTGCCCGCGCAAATAATAACTTTTCCTAATCCTTTCGATTCTCAATCGATGTGATTTTGACAACCTGATTTGGACTCTCCTGAGCTTTTGATGCTCGCGGGAATTTTTGATGTTCCTGAATGGATGAATATTGAGCAGTTTGCTGATGGCGAGAATCTTTGATCATCGTCAAACCCGAAACGGTCATTGGTTGGCATCGCAAGAGTTTCCGACTTTACTGGACGAAGCTGTCGCAGCACCGATATGGCGGTCGTCCTGCGGTCGGTCCGAAGGTAAAGGCGTTGATCGAACAAATGGCACAGGCCAATCCCCTGTGGGGTGCCCCTCGCATACACGGCGAATTGCTCAAACTCGGGATTGAAGTGTCGGAACGAACCGTCTCGCGTCTGATACCCAAACAGCCCAAGCCACCATCACAAAACTGGCGTACTTTCCTCGACAACCATCTCAATGACATGGTCTCGATCGATTTTCTAACCGTTCCGACGGCGACCTTTCGCGTGCTGTTTGTATTGGTGGTGCTTGCTCATCACCGCAGACGTGTGGTGCATTTCAACGTGACCGAACATCCGACAGCTGCGTGGACGGCCCGAGCAGATTATCGAAGCCTTTCCCGAAGAGACTGCTCCGCGCTTTCTCTTAAGGGATCGCGATCAAATCTACGGCGAAGAGTTCCGTCGGCGAGTGGCAGGAATGAAGATTGAAGAAGTAATGACAGCCCCACATAGCCCGTGGCAATCCCCTTATGTGGAGAGGCTGATTGGTTCAATCCGAAGAGAGTGCCTCGACCATGTAATTGTGCTCAGCGAAAAGCATGTACGCCGTATCCTGAAATCCTATTTCGAGTATTACCATCAATCTCGGACGCATTTATCACTCGCCAAGGATGCGCCGGAGCCGAGAGCAAAGCAGCCGCCAGAGTTGGGAGCGGTAATCGAGATTGCTGAAGTTGGAGGATTGCATCATCGATACGAGCGGCGAGCTGCCTGATGAAGTTATTGAAAATACAGGCCGGATCGAGTTTTGGCGAAGCACACCTGCTTAGGCAGGCTTCACAGTAATTGATGCGACTTCGTGTCGCACTTTTGCGAGGGACAGCGGCAGAATGGCAAGAAAAATGGCCTTGAAGGTGCCGAGCGTTTGATTAGGGAAGACGAAATCCATGCTGCAGGAATCTGCAGCGCGGCCGCCGACCGGCAATCGTCGGAAGAAGTGGTTTACTTGAAAATCACCATCACCTTGTTCGCCGATTTCGAATCCACGGTCAGGGCGACCTCAACCTCGCCGCGTCCCGCCAGGCTTCGGGGCACGCGCACATTCAATTGATCGACCCCGATCAGATCGCCCTGCGCGCCAGCGAGCGTGACCTGCGCGTCCGTGCCCCCCAGCGTGACGCTGACATTGCCGAGTGTCGAGCGGAAACGGAAGCCCGTGCCGAACAGGACCAGAAAGACCTGATCGCCCTCCGGGCCGAGGTCGATCGGGACCGCGACGAAGCGGTTTTGCGCCGCGTCGAAGCGGACGACAGGCTCAAAGAGTTGCGCCCCATTGGCTAGCACGCGGAGCGCGACCGCCGCCGCGGGGCCTTGCCCGTTGCCGTTGGCCGAAAACAGGCCGGGCGCGGTGTTGCTGATCAGCGTGGAGCCGAGGAAGCCTGTTCCGGCTTGCGTCATCGCGCGCACCGTCGCGGGACCGGTCGCGGTCCCCGGAGGAATCTGGAAATTGACCTGGCTGGGCGAGACGAAAAACAAAGGGGCGAGCCGTTCCGTTCCTAAGTAAGTGATGGAAAGTTCAGGGCACTTTTCTGTAAGCCATGTAACGTAGATGTAACGTCAGATTCAGGCCTGATTTTCAATCGTTTACGCCGTTCAGGGCATCCTTTGGAAAAAGTGCCCTGAACTTTTCAACAGT
>DATFWY010000074.1:0-17548 GCA_035258805.1 Blastocatellia bacterium
CCAGCGAAGATGTGACCTTACCAGAGCGTTCTCGAGAGTGTCAACCTCAGCAACTTTTTCAAGTTGCAACCTCTGTATCAGAGAGTGAAATCCTTGCCACTAAGACTATAAGACTCGAAGGTACACAAAGAAATATCTCTATATTGCGAGGAAAAATCTTTGTGTAGCTTCGTGTCTCAGAGTCTTTGTGGCGCAGCGTAACCAACGCGGTACCATCTATTTTTTGACATCAACTTTCAATCGTAGCGAATCGTTAATAACTTGTGGCAAGATGAGCGAGTACGGTGAATCGCAGCTCTGCGTCCCTCTATGAAATCGACGGCGAAGAACAAATTCATAGCTCACTATCGCATTATCGAACAGCTGGGCGCCGGCGGAATGGGCGTCGTCTACAAGGCCCACGATGAAAAACTCGATCGAGTAGTAGCCCTGAAAGTCCTTCCTCCCGACTCGGTTTCTCATGAAGATCGGCGGCGCCGTTTTTTCCAGGAAGCGCGCGCCGCATCCGCCCTAAACCATCCGCATATTCTGACCATCTACGAGATCGGTGAGGTGGACTCCAAGCCTTATATCGCAATGGAGTACATCGAAGGCGAGACCCTGCGGCAAAAGATCTCAGCCCGCACGCTTTCAATCTCACTCGCTCTGGATTTCGCAATTCAAATCGCCGAAGGACTCGCTAAAGCGCACGAGAATGGAATCGTCCACCGCGATCTCAAACCCGAGAACCTGATGATCAGCGCCGATGGTTACGCGAAGATCCTCGATTTTGGTCTCGCGAAGCTCACCGGCCGCGACAAGCCCAAAGTAGACAGCACGGAAAAAACTGTAGTCCACATCAGAACCCAGCCCGGGACTGTAATGGGAACTATAAATTACATGTCGCCGGAGCAGATCCTCGGCCGAAGGGTCGATCATCGAAGCGACGTCTTTTCGTTCGGGATTGTACTGTACGAGATGATGGCTGGCAGGCGGCCGTTTAGCGGTGAAAACGATGTAGACACAATGCATGCGATCCTGCACGAGGAACCCCGCGCGCCGCACACCATCAGCTCAAATCTGCCCCGCGATCTGCATCGGATCGTGATGCGTGCTCTCGCCAAGGACCCGAAGGATCGATATCAAAAGATCAGCGAGTTTACAGCTGAGATAAAGGGGCTCAGGAGGGACCTCGAAGGCGGAAAAGTCGGCGCTCCGGTGAAAACAAAACTGGTCTTGAAAACCGTCACCGCCACGGTTCAGCGCCCCCTGAAGATCGACTACGAGAAAGAACTGAACGAAGCCCAATATTTAGCCGTCACAAAAATAGATGGTCCACTGCTGATCGTCGCCGGCGCCGGAACCGGAAAGACGAGAACGCTGGTCTACAGGGTCGCTCGTTTGATCGAAGTCGGCGTAAAGCCCGAATCCGTATTGCTTCTTACATTCACCAGGCGTTCGGCGAGCAGCATGCTTGCGCGAGCCGCGGCGCTTGCCGATGAACGGTGTCAGCGCGTGTCCGGCGGCACCTTTCACTCAGTCGCACATTCAATTTTGCGAAGATTTCCTGATCTTGCCGGCGTCGGACGCGCATTCAGCGTTCTGGACCAGGGAGACAGCGAAGACTTAATTGACCTGCTCAGGCGCCAAATGGGTTTTGTCGGAAAGGACCGGCACTTCCCGCGCAAACGAACTATCGGAACAATCTTCAGCATGTCGGTGAACAAGCTGATACCTCTTGAAGATTTATTGAACCAGCAATACCCACAGTTTGCTCACGAGCTGGAGGCGCTTCATCAGCTCTCCGTCGCGTTTGATCGATACAAACGCGACCATCAGTTGCTGACTTATGACGATCTGCTTGTTCGCTGTCGCGACGCATTGGAGAGCAGCTCGACTCTTCGAGAAAAACTTGCTGCTCAATATCGATATTTGATGGTTGACGAATATCAGGATACCAACAGGCTTCAGGCGCAGATAGTGCGGCTGATTGCCAGTTCTCACGACAACGTTGCAGTGGTTGGGGACGAGTGCCAGTCGATTTATTCGTTCCGAGGGGCGAGCTTCCGGAATATGCTCGAGTTTCCAGAGCTCTTTCCGAACGCTCAAATCATTAAACTGGAAGAGAACTTCCGCAGCACGCAGCCAATTCTTGAGGTGGCTAACTCGATCATCAGCGACGCCCCCGAAGGTTACGCGAAGCGACTCTTTTCTCAGTCAATGGAGGGAACACCCCCCTTGATGATCACGACCACCGACGAGAATGAACAGTCTCAGTTCGTTGCGCAGCGCATAGAAGAATTGCTGGAGGAGGGAACACCGCTGAGTGAGATTGCGGTGTTGTTCCGCGCAAGCGCGCACTCGTTCGATTTGGAAATTGAGCTGGCGAGACACGGGATTCCATTTCGAAAGTACGGCGGAATCAAGTTCGCCGAGTCTGCGCACATAAAAGATGTTTTGTCGTTCCTCCGAGTGGTGACTAATCCGTCCGACACAATTTCGTGGTATCGCGCGCTCAAGCTTTTGCACAATGTGGGCGAGGTTACCGTTGAACAGATTCTAAATTACCTCGGGGTTGAGCAGCGCGAGTTCCGAACTCCGAAAGCAAAAGCCACACTCTTCAAAAAGCTCAAGATGTTTCCAGGGAAGGCGGCCTATCAGGAGCAGTTGATACGCATGGCCCGGTTGCTTCAGGCAGCCAACGAGCAAAAGACCCCGCGGGCGCAGATCACAACTATTGAGCGCTTCTACCGGCCGATTATGCAGTCGAATTTTGACGATCATCCGCGCAGACAACGCGAGTTGGAGCATCTGACGACGATCGCAAAACGCTACAAGACTGCCGAAGACTTCCTTGCGGATGTCGCTCTGGATCCGATCGAGACCGCAGACGCGGAGGCTCGAGGGCAAGGTTATGTCACGCTTTCAACAGTGCACTCTGCAAAGGGATTGGAATGGAAGGCTCTGTTTGTGATCTGGATGATGGACGGGTGGTTCCCGTCGTTCCGAGCATACGATGTATTTGAGGATCTCGAGGAGGAGCGGCGACTGTTGTATGTTGCGGCTACCCGAGCAAAAGAGCATTTGTATTTTACATGTCCGCTTAATAATCGAGAGAGCTATGGTGAGGACTCGGTGTCCAATGTGTCGCAGTTTCTGGAAGCGGTTCCGTCCACTATTTTGACCCGTGCAACGCTGTCCGGGGAGGTTAGCACATCGTCCTCGCGATCTGTTTTTTCGGTTACAAATGCCAGCTAGTATGTACCGTAGACTGTCCAGTCTGCGGATTGTGGGCACGTCCAAATATCAGGACCGCAGGCAGCCGCAGACTCTAACTCTGCTGTGGAATAGCCTAACTCTCTTAACTTTCCAGCAGCTTGCCCTGAAATACCCTTTGCCCGCCCAGCGACGTGTAGAACGCAAACACTGCGAGCGCCAGCACGGCGGTGATCACGACGGTGGTGTTCCCCGCATACCATGCGGAAGGATCAATCGTGAGTGGAAGAGAACCCAACAGATCATTGGTCCAATATAATGTCAGCAGAGCGATCAGCCCGAAGCGCACCAACGCGACAACATAGAGCGCCGCAACTACGCCACCGCCTAGCAAGCCCAGGACCGGGTTACCGCCCGCACTGAGTAGCAGCAAGAAGATGACGGCGGCTAAGAAAAGGATCGGCACTCCAGCAGCGAGCCATTGATTGCGCAGCAGAATGCGAAGTAGGAAGATCAGGAAAAACATCGCCGCCGAATTGATTATTGATTCAGCTGTAGTCGTCAGAAACAATGCGACCGTTTGACGCACGCCGAGCACACCATACAATGACTCTCTCACTAGCGACGCCGAGCTTACCCAGGAAATAAGGAAAACGATAGCCATTGTGCAGATCGCGAAAAGTATGCCCACCAACAGATCCCGTCCGACCACTGGGTCGCGCAAGCGACCTTCCATAATGCGACTCCAGGCGATTAAAGTTTGCGGCCAGCGGCGTCGCACGTATGGTTCGAGCGCGAGGTAGAACAGCCCTGCACTCACCCCGACGAACAACGCCTGACTAATGGCCAGGAGGTAGGCTTCACCTTCGCGCACAGTCGGCGCGTGTGCTGTCCCAAAAAGCCAGGCGAGCAAGATCAGTGAAAAGACAAAAAAGCCCAGCCTGAACGCGCCACGACGATCTCCGCGCCCAAGACGAACATTACGCCGGGCGAGCAACGCCGCCCCGAGTGTAACGGCAATGATGGTAGTGACGAACCCACCGTACAAGGCGCGTTGCTTACCCGGCTGATGAACCGCTGGCATGCGACTCGGCCTCGCCCATGGGCCGATCATCTGAAAATAGACCGGATGACCGCGATAGGCTGCCATCTCGATGCGCAGCGGAATCTCCGGTTGCTCAGGATAGGGTCCCGTCCATGCCGCCCGCGCGTCACAGGCGGCGAGCGGCGTCCATTGTGGTTCGGCTGGTGTGTAGCGCGTAGCCTCAAGATCGGCCGCGGAGAAAAGCGCCGCCCAGTCAACGGGCAGCGCGACAGATGACTCATCAAGCTGCGGCGGTACGGCGCTGAATGCGATCAGGCGCCCCTGCGGGTCGAGCACGGCGCTTACCATCCCCGAAACTACCGGCGGCGGATCGCTCGGTGTAATGCGCCCGACGCGAATCTGCCCGCTGAGGCCGGGGATGAAGTCCGCTTCGAGATATTGCGGGCTCTCGCGGTACCAGAACTGAATCGCTGCCGACCGGTCACCGAGCAGGCGGCTCGCCCCGCGCCCCCGCACGTACCTCAGGTAATCATCGTCGTAGACGAACCCGTAAGCGGTATCGAGCGGACGGTCGGCGTAGCCCAGCCGACTGAGTATTTCACGCGCTTTGTGGGCGAGTACGTCGGGAGGATTGTCGAGCCGCATCCTTCCCGCCATAGATGCTTTGCTGCCCAGGAAAGCGATGATCAAGAGGCCGGCGGTGATGGCGACTAAGCAGGAAACCGCTAGCTGCGGACGCAACCCGGTCTTTTCTCCCGCCGCGGCGACCATCTCCGGCGACGGTGTTTCGCCCGCCGCCAGAGCCGCCGCTAACGGGTCACCGCCGGGCAATGCTGCCGAAACTTCAATCGCGGAGGCGGGCCTGGCTTTTGGGTCTTTCTCCAGGCACCGAATGATTGCGCTCTCGACTTGCGGGTCGAGCTCTTTGACGTAACTCGAAGGCCTCACTGGTATGGACTTCTCATGAAGGCCAATCAGCTCATGAATGCTCTTTGCTTCAAAGACTCGTTTGCCAGTGAACAGTTCATAGAGCACCAACCCGAGTGCATAGATATCGCTACGGCGTGTGACTTCTTTGCCGGCCAACTGCTCAGGTGCCATATAAGCTGGAGTGCCAACCAACACATCTTCGCTTCGTAACTCTTCAGCCACGACTGCTAAGCCAAAGTCGGTGATACGCGCCTTGCCGCGACCATCAATCATTATGTTGGCTGGCTTGAGGTCGCGGTGCAGCACCCCCAGGTCGTGTGCCGCTGCCAGTCCGGCACAAATCTGACGGGCTAGCTCCACGGCCTTATCACCTGGCACGCGCCCGATTCGCCGCAGGAGAGTTGACATGTCCTCACCGTCAATGAACTCCATTGAAAGGAAGTGTCGGCCATCGACTTCGCCGATGTCGTAGACACGGCAGACCGCGGGGTGCGAAACCTGCCGTGCGACTCGTACCTCGTTATGAAAGCGCGCCAGCATCCCGCCCTCGAGCGCAATCGCCGCGGGAAGAAATTTGAGTGCTACGGTCTGCTCGAGCTTGAGGTCCTCAGCCTTGTAGACTTCGCCCATGCCGCCCTTACCGAGCAGCCCGACGATGCGATAGCGGCGAGCGAGCATTGCTCCCGCAATGAAAATGCCTACTTCTGAAGGGCCGGACGGCAAGCGATGATGCAACGCATCGGGGTTCCGGCCGGGATCGCCGCCCGGTTGGGCAGGTGAATCGGGACGTTCTGCTAACACAGTGGGGGGAAGCTTGGAATCGGTCTGTGCTGCACCGCAGGCAGCACAAAAGAACGCGCCTGCAAGTACCGGATTAGAACAGGAGGAGCAAGTCCGCATAGACACCTCCTAAGATCATTGGCGAGAAAGGGGAGATGATCTGGCGAGAATCTATAGTAGCTTGGATAAGGTGTGTCAATGTTCTGGCAAGATAAGAGAGCGGCTCATCCGAAAGGTTCAGCAACGGTATGATAATGACTCGCAGTTTACCGGAGCGCGCTTATCTCTGCGTTGCGTGTACGTTGGGCGTGACTTTTCAAGGTATGTTTTCTGCGCAGCCAACCGTCTTCCGCAGATTGGACAGTCTACCGTACGTCGAGTGTCCGGGTATGCTTCACTTGCCTGTAAACCTGCTCGTATTCCAATAGTTACCTCGTATGCGGTTTAGCCCCTCTCTGGCAATTAAATTGCCACAAATCAAGTGATATCTGTCAATCTCGTAGGAGGGGCCGATCATTATGACTAAAACAAGCATTCTTCATATCGCAATGTTCCTTACACTTGTGTCTGCCCTCGTATTTGCTCAAACATCGGCACAAACTGAAAACCGCGACAAGGCCGCAAGTAGGTCATCAGCCCGAAACGCGCGGAATCAGGAGCTGCTCTCCCGGGCAGAAGAACGCGCAGCGACTCTGCAAGCGAGGATAGTCGAATTGCAAATGAGAGAGCTTGAGTTGCAAAGTCGAATATCTGAACTCGAGTACCAGGCAACCCCCGATGCGATCCAGCGTTCGCTAGCATTCGTAGGCTCGGTCCGGCCGATGGACGAACTGCGCGATGCGTTGCGAAAGAGATTAGAGGACGAAAAGGCAAGGGTGAACAAACAGCTGGAGCTTTTGATTGCCACTCGACAGCGAATGGAGGCGGCGCTCGTTGCTGCGCAAGCGGAGATTCAACGGCTTCAGTTGGTAGTCAGTGGTCAGTCGTCAGTGGTCAGTAGACGGACGACTGAGCCTATCCGCAGATAACGCAGATTATACAGATGACAGTTCCTCGAATTTAGCTCCTCTGACTGGTAGATTCTCATTGAAAGACCTGAACCATTGGAGTTCCCATGCGAATCCTCGTAGTTGGAGCCGGCGCTGTTGGCGGCTATTTCGGAGGAAGGCTCCTCCAGGCCGGCCGAGATGTAACGTTTCTTGTGCGTCCAAACCGTGCCGCTACACTTGCAGCGTCGGGTCTGAGAATCAGCAGTCCACACGGTGACGTTGATATACAAAACCCGGTAACCGTTACTGCTGACTCGCTGACCGGAACTTATGACTCAATTCTGTTGAGCTGCAAGGCATACGACCTCAATAACGCCATTGACTCGTTTGCGCCGGCTGTAGGGACTAACACCGTGGTACTGCCGCTGCTCAATGGTCTCAATCATCTCGATACTCTTGAGCAGCGTTTAGGGCCGAATCACGTCCTCGGTGGCCTGTGTGTGATCAGCGCTTCGCTTGAGCCTGATGGACGAATCGCACACCTCAACGAATTTCACAACGTCTCTTTTGGAGAACTCGATTGTTCTAAGTCTGAGCGAGTGCAGGCACTTGCATCACTGCTGGCCCCCGCCCGGTTTGAGAGTCGCCTCAGCGATAACGTATTGCAGGAGATGTGGGAGAAATGGGTTTTTATCGCTACCGGAGCGGGGATCACCTGCCTGATGCGCGCCACCGTAGGAGATATTGTGGCCGCAGGAGCCTCGGATCTCGTGACAAAGCTCCTTGACGAATGCGCATCAATTGCGGAGGGACAGGGCTATCCGCCCAGCAAGCAGGCGCTCGAGCGTAGTCGAACTGTATTCACAACGCCTGGATCTCTCCTGGCTGCTTCGATGTTCAGGGATATCGAGCGCGGTTCCCCGATTGAGGCCGAACATGTTATTGGCGATTTGCTTCGTCGCGGAGTTCCGGCAGCGAGCCCGCTTCTCGATATTGTGTACAAACATCTCAAGGCATACGAGGCTCGTCGGACACGACAGCGAAATTCAAACTAATCAGTTGTGAAACAAGAATTCTAAAAAGCAACGGACTTGTCGATATTGGGGACGCTTATTCGATAAACAGATGAAGAGCCGATGAATATCAGGCTCTGCCGTTGCAAAAACAAATACATAAGGAGACATAGCGATGCGAGTCATGGTCATAGTCAAGGCTACAAAGGAATCTGAAGCGGGTGTATTGCCCGATGAAAAACTGCTTAGCGCAATGATGGCGTACAACGAAGAGTTGGTAAAAGCCGGCGTGATGCTGGCTGGCGAAGGGCTGTACGCGAGCTCGAAGGGAAAGCGGGTCAGGTTTTCGGGATCAAATCGAAATGTGATCGATGGACCATTTGCTGAGACTAAGGAATTGATTGCTGGCTTCTGGCTCTGGAAGGTGAATTCGATGGAGGAAGCACTCGAGTGGGTCAAGAAATGCCCTAACCCGTCCCCAGGCGTCGAAGGAGAGTTGGAGATCCGTCAAATTTTCGAAGCCGAAGATTTTGGTGAAGAGTTTACGCCCGAACTTCGAGCGAAAGAGGAACGGCTGCGCGCGCAGATTGAGAAGTAATTTCCTTAGTGACAAGCTCGGGGAATTTACTTCGCCGTGAAATGACTGCAGCGGGTTTATTAAAGGTGGAACTTCAGGGTTTGTCCTAATCCCACCAACGCAGTTGCGTTGGTGGGATTTAACAATTAGTGTGGAGCGCGAATATCTAATGCGAAAAACGATTATTCCCCTGATCGTGGTTGTAGCCCTGACCACGGTCGTGCCCGGGCCATCAGGTTCGAGTAAGCCAACAGTTCGCAATCCCGCTCAATGGCGCTCCGCGGCCCATTTGATTTTGATTGTCGTGATGGACGGGCTGCGGCCCGATTCAATCAACCACGAAGATACTCCGACTGTGTTCAGGCTACGCCAGGAAGGCGTTAATTACATAAACTCGCATTCAGTATTTCCCACCGTCACGCGAGTAAACGCTGCGGCCATCTCAACCGGACACTACCCTGATGTAAACGGGTTAATGAGTAACTCAATGTTCGTGGCCACTGTACATCCGAACCTTCCATTCAATACTGGAGATTATCGCGAATTGCTCAAGCTGAGGGATGCTTCCCAAGGTCGATTACTCTTTGCACCGAGCCTGGCTGAGCGCTTGCGCGCACACGGGATGCGCTTTGCAGCGGTGAGCTCCGGATCGACTGGCAGCGCGTTGCTCCTGAACCATAGAGCGCCAGAAGGCGTAGGCGTGCTGGTGAACGGCAACTTCGATCCGGGCAAGCGTGTCGCCTATCCGGACGAGGTGAACTCAATTATCCTCTCGCGTTTTGGAACGGCTCCAAAAGAAGAGAACAGCGAAGCCGTCGATTGGGCTGATCGCGTGCTCCGCGAATACGTTTTGCCGGAAGCGAAACCCGATGTGGTTATCGACTGGCAAACCGAACCCGATGGCTCCCAGCACCGCTTCGGAACCGGCTCAACGGAAGCACGTAAGGCTCTGGCTAATAGCGACCGCAATCTGGCGCTTACGCTGGCGAAACTGAATGAGCTGGGTTTGGGCGACAAGACTGATGTGATCGTGGCCTCGGATCACGGTTTCAGCCTGCACACTTTCCGTGCCGATGCGACCAGCGCCTTCATTCGGGCGGGACTAAAATCTACCAATCAATCTGACGACGTTGTGTTGGCGTCCAACGGTCAATCAGTCCTAGTGCACGTCAAGAATCGCGACTTGAATCGCATCAGACGGATCGTACACTTCTTGCAGTCACAAGATTGGGTAGACGTGATCTTCACCGCCGGGCCCAGAATCGCAGGCACTCAACGACCGGGGTTACCATTGAGGAAAACGGGCGATGAGATCGGATGGGCTCCTGGGACGTTCGCTTTGGATCTAATCAAGCAGACCAATGCAACGCGCCGGCCGGACATTCTATTCACCTTGAGATGGAGCTCAAGCGAGAATGGATTTGGCATTGCCGGAACGCATTACATCGACGGATCCGGAAGCACCGGGCCTTTGAATGGAAACGCCAGCGGTCACGGAGGTCTGAGCCCGTGGCTTGTACGCAATACGCTGATACTGTGGGGTCCGGACTTCAAACGCGGAGTAACCGTAAGAGCTGCCGCCGCAAACGTCGACATTGCACCTACTGTTCTACAAATCAAAGGAGATGCCAGCGCCGAGTCCCTGGGAGGCCGGCCGCTCAAGGAAGCGTTCCGAGACGGACCAGACCAGGAGCAAGTTCCATCTGAGACTAAGGTCTTGAGAACTGAGGTCAAAGGTGTTTATCGGGCGGCTGTTCAAGTGACTGACGTAGGCGATCGCCGTTACATTGATAAAGCCTGGCGAATGAGGTAACTCGGATCACACACTAGAGCAATCCCAAAGTGAAAGAGAAAACAACCTCAAATACATCAGCTTCACTCGATGGCCAGGTAAAAACGGTACTGGCGTCGTTGAAGAAACTTTCTGAAAAGCGCGTCCTTGAAGATATGTCAAACCGATATGCCATCCACACCACGAAGGCTTTTGGCGTGTCCATGTCGAACATTCAGAAAGTTGCCAAACCTCTTGGTAAGAATCACGAGCTCGCCGGCGCACTCTGGGAAACTGGTTGGTACGAAGCCCGGATGCTGACATCTTTTGTTGATGATCCGGCTCAAGTTACAGAATCACAGATGGATCGATGGGCTTGCGATTTCGACAACTGGGGTTTAGTCGATACTCTATGTTTCAATCTTTTCGACCGAACGCCACACGCCTGGAAGAAGGTTTCCGTTTGGTGTCCGCGCAAAGAGGAGTTCATCAAGCGCGCTGGCTTCGCGCTGTTGTGGTCGTTGACCGTGCACGACAAAACTGCGCCGGACGAAAAGTTCCTTCAAGGACTGGTTCTTCTCGAGCGAGGAGCAGACGATGATCGCCACTTTGTTAAGAAGGCTGTGAATATGGCGCTGCGCGCGGTGGGCAAGCGCAATAGCTCGCTTAACAAGGCCGCGGTGACGGTGGCTCGCCGTCTGGCCGATTCACAAAAGCCCGCGTCTAGTTGGATTGGAAAAGATGCGCTGCGCGAGCTGATGAGTCCTTCCGTGATGAGACGCATTGAGTCGAAGCGTATCGCAAAGAAGCAATAGGCTGGCTCTATCAATCTGTCTTTTCAGCGGCAACAGGGGCCGCTGCGGCTAACCCGGGACGCGCATACTGATCCAATCCGAAGCCAAGTGTGATTGTCGCAACGATGATCGCCGACGAGAAGAAATAGGGCGCGGAGACGCCAATCGAATCGAAAGCCCAACCAAAAAACATCGGTGCGACTATGCGAGCCAGTCCGCCGAACGTCTGCTGCATTCCCATGTATAGGCCTCGATCTCGAGCGTCTACCACCCGCGAAAGCAGAGCGGTCACACACGGAAACGTGAATGCCGTCCCCAGGGGAATCAACGCCACAGCGAACGCCAGCATCAACACGTTCCTCGAGAGCGGCATGCCGAGAACACCGGTAGCCAATAAAATGAGACCCAATCGCGAAAGATTAGCTTCACCGAGGCGATCCACCGCACGGCCTAGTAACAAAACGCGCGCGAAAACAGAGATCGAACCTGTATACATGAAGAAGTATCCGATTGTCTGTTCGGTTACCTGGAAGCGGGCGTTTAGAAAAAGCGCGAGCACCGAAAGACTTCCTTGAAATGCGCCGATGGAAATGGCGTAAATCAGAATCAGACGCGACGCCGGCTCGCTGGAATGAGAGAGCACTCGCCCGATGGCTTGCGTGGGCGTTGGCCGGCTCTCTCCTTCTTTATGATGTTCCCCTGGATTTCGAGACTCGGTCAAATAACGGGCAGCGAAAATAATGTTCAGCAAGCAGAGGCCAGCCGCGACGATGCCTGGTAGCGCTCGACCGGGCATCCAGGTTCCCTGGCCGGGCATCAGGTCACGCTTTCCGATCTCGATAGCAAAGGAACCGAGTACCGGTCCCAATGCCACGCCAAGATTTGTTGTAGCCGAGAGCCATCCCAGGGCTCGAGCGCGGTCTTTCGGATCGGTCGAGTCGGCTACGTACGCCTGAATTACACCGACCGTGCCGCCGCCGGCTCCTTGTACCAGTCTCGATAAGAAGAGAACCAACAGAGAGTGCGCGAAGCCAAAGATCAAGTAGGCAATTCCCGCTGCCCCAAGTGCGATCAGCAGAACAGGACGGCGGCCGACGCGATCAGAGAGCCTTCCCCACAGTGGGGCGCTTAGCAGTTGCGCGATGGTGAATGACGCAATGATGAACCCGGTGATGCTGCCTATGCCGACATGCATTCCGATGACATCAAAGCCCTCGCCACCAAGTTCCTTAACGTAAAAAGGCAAAAGCGGAATGATCATCAATAAACCGACCATATCGACGAATGCCGTGGCCATCAGCGTGAATAACTTTGCCGGTATTTTCCGCACCTCTCTCCAGAGGATGTAAAGAAGTGCGACCGCGATCAAGCCGAGCAATATTCGTACGCCAGGCGATTGGAACGATTGGGCGATGTCTTGCTGAATAATCATTTCGATGTATAGACTGTCTTGTCTGCGCAACTCAGGCGTTGAGCGAAGATACCATCGAGCTTTAGGGACTGTCCAAAAACTCTTAAATCCCACTCACGGTGACGAGGTGGATTTAACTCTTCGGGTCTGTAGGTGCCCAGCCGTTGTTGCACCGACGCAGGACTGGTCGAGGGTTTGTAGGCTCGCGTTTTTTGCTGGTTTGTCACCGACACAGGACCTCTGGCTTGATAAGTTACTCTTCTTGTACTTGTCCGACTGCTTTGTTATTCTCGCGCTCGGCTTTTGGCGAAGACGAAATAGACGGCCCCCCGACCAGGATGTCCTCCGATCGACCCGCGCTCCGCTGAAACGTATTAAAAACGGAATGAGTACGCTTCCTCTTAACTCAACCATCTCGCACTACCGCATCCTCTCCAAAATCGGGGCCGGCGGAATGGGTGAAGTCTACCTGGCACAGGATCTCCACCTTGAACGCAAAGTCGCATTGAAAGTTCTGCACGCGGAAATTGCCGAAGACGAAGAGCGCGTGCGGCGGTTCGTCCAGGAAGCGAAGGCCGCTTCCGCGCTTAATCATCCCAATATTCTAACGGTCTATGAGATTGGACATCTTGAGAAGTCGCGATATATCGCCACCGAATTGATCAAAGGCGAGAATCTTCGTGACAGACTGAGGGCAGAACCCCTTACGCTGTCTGAAACCCTGGATATCGCATTACAGGTCGCCGCCGCGCTCAACGCCGCGCACGAAGCCGGAATCGTCCATCGTGACATCAAGCCGGAAAACATAATGCTGCGCGATGACGGTCTGGCGAAAGTGCTCGACTTTGGTCTGGCGAAACTAACGGAGAAGAAGTCGGAAACCATCTCCCTGGAAGACACAACCCGCGTTCAGACATTGCCGGGACTTGTAATGGGAACGGTTGTCTATATGTCGCCGGAACAGGCTCGCGGAAAGAAGGTCGATGCGCGTTCGGACATCTGGAGCCTGGGCGTTCTGATTTATGAAATGTGCGCTCGCCGGACCCCGTTCGCAGGAGAGACCACCAGCGATATAATCGCGGCGATCCTTACCAAAGATCCGACGCCGCTTGACGTGGAAACGCCTCCGGAACTGCAGCGCATCATCAGAAAGTCGTTGCAGAAGAGAGCGGACGAGCGATATCAAACAGCCAAAGACTTTCAACTAGACTTAAAGAACTTGAAACGCGAACTGGAATTCTCTGAGCAACTGGAGCGCTCACAGATTCCTGGGTTCACAAAGCCGCGCAACGTAAAAACAAGCGAACTAGATGAAGCGGTGACCGTCGCGCAGCCAGCCGACGTGTCAACCGTCAAGAGTTTGTCGGGTCAACCGTCCGCGATCCAAACCCAGGCTGGAAAAAGCAAGGTGCAAAGACTTGGGGTCGCTTCTGGATTGATAGTCTTGCTGGCAACTATTGGCGTGGGTTTCTGGTTTGTAACAAATCGCAGCTCTGGCATAAGACAAATTGAATCGATTGCGGTGATGCCCTTCGTCAACGAGAGCGGGAATGCCGATGTCGAATATCTCTCGGATGGGATGACCGACACGCTCATCGGCAGCTTGTCTCAGTTGCCGAATCTTAATGTCAAGGCGCGTTCGCTGGTCTACCGGTACAAGAATAAAGACATCGATCCACGCACCATCGGCAAGGATCTCAGCGTGCAAGCCTTGCTGAATGGCCGTGTAGTGCCGCGCGGCGACGATCTGAGGCTTTATCTGGAGCTGGTTGACGCGCAAACCGGCGATCGGATCTGGGGTGACCAATACAACCGCAAACAGTCTGACCTCGTTTCGCTACAAAGTGAGATCGCGCTTGATGTGTCGCAAAAACTCCAATCAAGACTATCCGGTTCGGATGAACAAAAGCTGACGAAGAAATATACCGAGAATGCCGAAGCCTATCAGCTTTACTTGAGAGGGCGGTATTTTTTGAACCGGCGCACATCGGAGAGTCTGCAGAAGGCGATCGGGTATTTCAATCAGGCGATTGCGGTTGACCCCAACTACGCGCTCGGTTATGCAGGACTCGCCGACACTTATCTTCTCCTTGGGCTACCCGATGCAATCACCGGTGCTCTCTCGCCACAGGACTCGCTGCCAAAGGCCAGGACGGCCGCCGAGAAGGCCCTGCAAATAGATAACTCCGTTGCCGAAGTCTACTATTCGTTGGGGCAAGTCAGATCGAAAGAACTTGATTGGTCGGGTGCCGAGAGCGCCTTTGAGCAAGGCAAACGATTGGGTCCGAACTACCCGATCGGACATCTGTACTATTCGATCTATTTGGCCAGCCTGGGCAAACAGGAGCAGGCCTTGAAGGAGATCAGACGGGCTCAGGAACTTGACCCGCTCTCTCTACCGATCAACTGCAGTGTCGTTTATGTGCTGTATTTTGGGCGTCAATACGACGAGGCGATCGCAGTCGGCAAGAAGACGCTTGAGATGGACCAGACTTTCGCACTAGCTCACCAAAGACTCGGGATGGCTTACGTGGGGAAGAAGATGCACCCGGAAGCTATTGCTGAGTTTAAGCAGGCCGCGAACAACTCAAACGACGCGCCGTTGGCAATAGTATCGCTTGGACATGCCTACGCCATGTCGGGAAACAAGAAGGAAGCGCTAAGAGTGTTGGCGGAGCTGAAAGACATGTCGCAACGACGCTACGTTTCGGCTTACAGCGTGTCGACAATTTACGCCGGGTTGGGAGAAAAAGAGCAGGCCTTCCAATGGCTGCAGAAGGCAGATGACGAGCGAAATACTGAAATTGTTTTTATGAAAGTTGACCCGCGCCTGGACCCGTTGCGCGACGATCCGCGGTTCCAGGAGTTGGTGAAAAAAGTCGGCATTCCGCAGTGAGTATTTAGACGCTCAGCGAAACGTTTGCGCGCTCCCTCCTGACGGAGAGCGGCTGCGGCTCGATACGGTCTAACCCCAACGCAAGGCCTATACAAACCGCATTCCGCATTCAACAAGAAGAACATAGCGTCTATAATGCTCGTATCTAGGGTCGAAGGAGGCGAAATCGGTGTTCTGCCCTAAGTGCGGTTCAAACCAGAGCGACGACATTAAGTTTTGTAAGACCTGTGGTGGCAATCTGTCCGCCGTCCGCCAGGCGGTGACAATGCGCGAGACCCCCGAAAAATTTGACTGGAGCAAGACGTGGGTCGCCGAGATGTTTCTTTCGGAGGGCGAGCGTGACAGGCGGAAGGAGCTGCTAGAGCTTCAGCGCGGAATCACTCCCGAAGTCAAACGGGAGAAAGAGCTCAAAGCGGGAATCATCACTTCGGCTGTTGGAATCGGCGTGTCGATCTTTCTGTATGTGATTATGCAAGGAGTGATCCTGACAATACACAATCCGGGATCCGAAGTAGAGATCTTGAGCCGCGTTTGGATAACCGGTGTGATTCCATTCTTCATAGGGTTGGGTATGATTGTTGCCAATCTCTTGGTTGGCAAAGACAGACGAAAACAAGCGACGACGGATTCGCTTGAGGGCGGGAATACCTATCAGCCACTGCCGCCCAACGACACGGAGCGCTTCGCCCGCCCGCCTTTCAGTGTCACAGATCAAACTACACGACAACTCGAAGATTCCGATCAAAAACTCTGACGCTCGAGTAGTGTTCCCTTCAGATACTAGACACAATGATTCGCCGCATCCCTCCGTCAGGCAGGGCGGCTGTCGAGAAAACTTCTGCTGCACCTCCGCGCACTTCGCGTCTCTGTGTTGATTCTTTGATATGCAGCTTTACCGCAGAGTCGCCGAGCACGCAGAGATTCGCAGAGAAGATTTTCCGACAGACTCCCTGATGGAGGGCGGCTGCTGACATCTGACACGATCTATAAAGATTGCCGTCATGACAGAGGGCGCGACTCTCGCACCCCGTTCTCAGTTTGAAAACCCTCGCAACTCACACTAGAGTGTCACCGGCCTTCAGCTAATAGCAGGTTGTCTATTGAAAAAGACGACGATCTCTCGTTATACGGTTATCCACAAACTCGGAGCGGGCGGGATGGGTGAGGTCTACCTGGCACAAGACACCACGTTAGATCGTAAGGTCGCGCTGAAAGTTCTGCCTGCCGATGTTGCTTCTAACAATGATCGGATGGAACGCTTTGTCCGCGAGGCGAAGTCCGCCGCTGCGCTCAATCATCCCAATATCGCCCACGTCTTTGAGATCGGCGAGCACGAAGGAACCCATTTCATAGCGATGGAATTCATCGACGGCGTTACGCTCCGCGAAAAGATTCATCACGAGAGAAGAGACCTAAGGAAGCTCCTGAAAAACTTGCAGCAAGTCGCGGAAGGCCTGTCAAAGGCTCATTCAGCCGGAATCGTGCATCGTGATCTGAAACCCGACAACATCATGATCACCCGCGATGGTTTCGCAAAAGTACTTGATTTCGGCTTGGCCAAGCTGGTTGAGAAAAGCGGTCCGGACTTTGGGCAAAGCGATGACAGCAACGCCCCCACCAATGTTATGAAGCAGCACTCTGTCCCGGGAACGGTTATGGGCACAGTGGGATATATGTCGCCCGAGCAAGCGCAGGGCAAGACAACCGAGATCGATCAGCGTTCAGATATTTTTTCGTTTGGCTGCATCCTGTTCGAAGCGGTCACTGGGAAGAAACCCTTCGAGGGTGACTCGGTCATTAAATCACTTCACAGTTTGATCTATGAACCTGCGCCCCTGATCAGAGATTTCAATCCAGCTGCCCCACCCGAATTGCAAAGAATCGTGGGCCGATGCCTCGAGAAGGAGGCGGATGAAAGATACCAGACAATCAAGGATGTCGGGATTGAGCTGAAGAATCTCCGCAGGGGAATGAGCGAGGCGATTGAAGCACCTGACGTCAGCATGCTCTCGACAAACCAGCAGCGAGCGGCAAGTACTTCGGGTGATTCTTCATCGAGCTCTTCATTGGGAACGCATCCGATTAGTGCTGCTTTGACCCACAGCTCGAGCATTGAGTATCTGGTTGCGGGAATCAAGCGTCATAAG
>DATFWY010000075.1:0-10303 GCA_035258805.1 Blastocatellia bacterium
CGATCGGAGAGAGGCGGCTGGTCCACGTCGACTGAGATTGATCCCAACGGAGACTTCTTTTTTGATGGCTTGGCGCCCGGTGAGTATGAGATATCCATTCTTTCGGAAACCAAGACCGTACTCGTTGATAACGATTCCGAAAGCATAGTCTCTTTTGTCGTTGATCCGAATGAGCAGTAACACAGACAGCGTCGTGTATTGACTTCAGCCTGCTCAAAGTACATAGGACTTCTACCTTAATCAGGTGTTGGATAATCGAGACAACCTGACTTGTTAAATCACATTCAATTCCACTGCTGGTAACTTGTCACCTGTGAGTCCTGACTAGTATCTTACGAACTCACAATCGCGGTTCTGCCACTCCCTGGAGGTGAATACGTGACCAGACGACTTGCTGCGGGTTCATTCTTCTTTTGCTGCACATTAGTACTAATGCTGCTCTCTGCCGCCTACGCACAGGAATTCAACCCCAACCTCTACCAGGACCTTCGTTGGCGTTGCATCGGACCGCATCGTGGCGGTCGAACAGTTGGCGCTACCGGCGTGCCCGGCCAGCCTAATGTCTTCTACATTGGTGTCAACAACGGTGGCGTCTGGAAAACAAACGACTACGGTCATACCTGGAAACCTATCTTTGACGATCAGCCAACCGGCTCAATAGGCGCGCTTGCGATAGCACCGTCGAATCCCAATATCGTCTATGTCGGGAGTGGCGAAGGCTTGCAGCGCCCGGACCTGTCAACCGGCGACGGAATGTACAAATCAACCGATGCCGGCAAAACGTGGAAACACCTTGGCCTGCGCGACGGACAACAGATTGGCGCGATCATTGTCGATCCCCGCGATCCAAACCGCTTATTCGTAGCTGTGCTCGGGCATCCGTACGGTCCGAACGAAGAGCGCGGCGTATTTCGCTCGACCAATGGCGGCGAAACGTTTCAAAAAGTCCTCTACAAAGATGAGAACACCGGCGCAATCGCACTCGAGTTTGATCCTTCGAATCCACAAACGATCTACGCCGATCTTTGGGCCGGACGGCAGGGACCCTGGGAGAATGGAGCGTGGCAAGGTCCGGAAAGCGGGCTATTCAAATCCACCGACGGCGGCACGACCTGGCGCAAACTCACAAAAGGCCTTCCCACATTCGAGCAGGGATTAGGACGAATCGGTTTCTGCATCGCTCCCAGCAACCCAAACAGGATGTACGCAACCGTGGATGCTTCGTCTCAACTGGGCGGTGTGTACAGATCGGATGATGCGGGAGAGAGCTGGAAGCGCATTAGCAATGATGCGCGGCCCTGGGGACGCGGAAGCGACTTTGCTGAAATCAAGGCCGATCCGAAAAACCCGGATATCGTTTACAGCGCTAACGTGGTCACCTGGCGATCAATCGATGCCGGCCAGAACTGGACCGGTTTTCGCGGCGCTCCCGGCGGAGATGATTACCACACTATCTGGATTAACCCGGACAACTCTCAAATAATTCTTCTTGCTAGTGACCAGGGTGCGATAGTGACAGTGAACGGCGGGCAAACCTGGAGCTCGTGGTACAACCAGCCCACTGCACAGTTTTATCACGTGATCACTGACAACCGATTTCCGTACTGGGTCTATGGAGGGCAGCAGGAGAGCGGATCCGTAGGAATCGCGAGTCGCGGCAACGACGGCCAGATTACCTTTCGCGAATGGCATCCGGTCGGCGTTGAAGAATACGGCTACGTTGCACCCGATCCTCTGAATCCAAACATAATTTATGGCGGCAAGATCACGCGTTTCGACTGGACCACCGGACAAGTCCAAAACATTTCCCCCGAAGCGATCCGCAGTGGAAAATATCGCTTCCTGCGCACTGCTCCAGTTATTTTTTCGCCAGTCGATCCGCGAGTTCTCTACTTCGCCGGTAACGTGCTTTTCAAAACGACAAGCGGCGGCAACACCTGGGACGTCATTAGCCCCGACCTGACTCGCGAACAACCTGAAGTGCCGGAAAGCATCGGCATCTATCGCACTCCTGAAATGGCGAGGCAACAGCGACGCGGCGTCGTCTACACGGTCGCCCCTTCGTACAAGGATGTGAATGTGATCTGGGCTGGGACCGATGACGGTTTGATTCACATGACCCGCGACATTGGAAAAAACTGGAGCAACGTAACTCCTCAGGGAATCACATCGTGGAGCAAGATTTCGGTTATTGACGCCGGCCGGTTCGATGCGAACACGGCGTACGCGGCAGTCAATCGAATCAGGCTAGACGATCAGAGACCGCATATCTATCGAACTCACGACGGCGGCAAGACCTGGCAGGAGATTGTGAATGGACTCGGCGACAGCGGACCGATCAATGTTGTGAGAGAAGATCCCGTTCGACGCGGGCTACTTTTCTGCGGCAGCGAGCGTGCCGTGTACGTTTCTTTTAATGATGGTGACAATTGGCAACCGCTTCGATTGAATATGCCTGCGAGCTCGATTCGCGATCTCGTTGTCAAAGACGATGACCTGGTTGTCGGGACTCACGGCCGATCTTTCTGGATACTCGATGACATCACTCCGCTGCGTCAGATAACCGATCAGATGGCCGCTTCAGAGGCCTTTTTGTTCAAACCGCAAACTACCTACAGGGTTCGTTGGAACATGAACACCGATACGCCGTTGCCGCCCGAAGAACCGGCGGGCCAGAACCCACCAGACGGCGCTTGCATAAATTATTATCTGAAGGCTCGGGCTGCGAGCCCGGTAGTGGTTGAGATAAGCGATTCGTCCAACAAGTTGGTCGCTCGTTTTTCGAGCACCGACAAACCCGACGACATCGAAGCGATTGGCAAGGAAGTGAATATCCCAACCTACTGGATTCGACCATCTCAAGTCTTATCCACAGAACCCGGGATGCATCGCTTCGTTTGGAATCTGCGCTACCCTGCTCCGGAGGGACAGCGGCCGGAGTTTCCGATCGCTGCAATCTACGGCGACACCGAACGGCATCCGTTGGGTCCGTGGGTGTTGCCTGGGGATTACACCGTCAAACTTACGGTCGGTGGCCGTAGTTACACTCAGCCGCTAACGGTAAAGATGGACCCACGAGTCAAGACGCCTCCTGAGGGTCTTTCGCAGCAGCATGAAATTGCAATGCGGTCCTACGAGGGAATGAAGCAGGCTCGCGAAGCGATCGAACAGATTCGCAGGCTTCGGGCACAACTAAGAACTTTGCGGGATCGAGTGGGACAGGGAGTCATTGGTGATGCGATAACGGCGTTGGAAAGAAAGGCGGCCGGGCTTGAAGGCGCGGGTGGTGGATTTCGAGGCGGTGGAGGCGGCCAGGCTGCTTCAGGCGAGCCAAGCTTGTCCAGTATGAGCAGTCAATTGCTTGGATTAATGAATCTGGTCGAAGGCGCCGATGTGGCACCGACTAGCCAGGCAAAGGCCGCATCTGAGCAGGCTCAAAAATCGCTTGCCGCGGTTCTGCAGCGCTGGAGGGAGATGAAGGAAAAGGATGTGGATGCACTTAATGAGCAACTCAAGAGAGGCGGGCTTCCTGTTCTGACGCTGTGATTTGCTCCTACCAGAATAGCTTTCGTACTTCTTCTTGAGGGATAACGCGGCCCTCGTTCGCCGCATTGATTCCAAGTTCTGTCTTCTTCATTACATACATCTCGTAGATTATGTCATCCCAAGTAACCTCGTCCGGTAATCTATTGAGCAGCTTGATAGCTTCTTCCTTTGTAGTGCCCATCGAATCACGCTCAGCCGGGGTTATGCAATTTGGATAGCGACTGGAAGGTAGATCTGGACTGTTCAAAAGCTGGCGCTGCGGCTTGGCGTCTCGGCGCCTTTGCGTGAACTGTCCTTCGAGAACAGATATCTCACGCAAAGACGCTGAGCCGCCAAGCCGCTAACTCACGCTTCAAACTTTGAAAACTACTTCTTCTGCAATTCAGCCAGCGCGGCCAAAACCTCTTCGCTGTGAGGCATTGGCTTCACCTTCAAAAACACCTTCGCAACGTTTCCTTTCGGATCAATGATGAAGGTATTGCGGGCCGAGAGCTTATTGCCCTGATACTCCATCACTGAGCCGTATGCATCGGACACAGTCTTCTCAGTATCCGCCAGAAGCTTGAAGCTCAGGCCTTCCTTTGTGCAGAAATCCTTGTGTGAGTCGGCGGTATCAACGCTTACACCAAGGACCACCGCCTTCGCTGCTTCATACTTAGCAATGTCTCGCTGAAAGTTCTTCGCTTCAATCGTGCATCCTGACGTGAAGTCCTTCGGATAGAAGTACAACACCACCCACTTGCCTTTGTAATCCTTGAGGCTGACGGTCTTGCCTTCGTTGCTTTTTAGGGTGAATTCAGGAGCAGGCTTTCCTACCTCAGGTGGCTCGCTAAGGGCTAGCGCCAGCCCCGCGAGACAAAACATTGCAACTAGCGAAAAACTTGCGATCGTTATGAGCTTCCTATTCATTTTCTCTCCTTCGCGACGGGATTTGATCCACTGAGAGCAATCGCTCTTTACCTCGTCCAGAAAATTATTTTGCGGCTGCCAACGCAGCTTCATAATCGGGATGATTCGCGATCTCGCTGACATACTCTACGTGCTTTACTTTGTCGTCCGGGCCAACGACAAAAACGGCTCGCGCATGCACTCGATCAAAAGGACCGCCTTCTATCAGCACGCCATATGACTTGCCGAATGAGCCGTCACGATGATCGCTTGCGGTGGTGAGTCTCTCCACTCCCGCAGCGCCACACCATCGCTTCATCGCGAACGGCAGATCCATGCTGATGCAGGCGATTTCGACGCCGGGAATTTTCGCAGCTTCTTCGTTAAACCGTCTCGTTTCCGCATCGCAAACCGGCGTATCCAGGGATGGTATGCTGTACAGGATCCTGGTCTTGCCGGCCGATGAACTCAAAGAGTAGTCGCTCAAATCTGTCTTCTGTGTTTTGAAATCCGGTGCCTTGTCGCCGACTTTAACCTCATTTCCGACAAGATTAACCGGATTACCTTTTAGAGTGACCTTAGCCATTCAGTTTCTCCTCTTGATTTTTTTGTTATTAGACGGAATCTATAGCCTAAAGCAGCAGGTTTTGTTGGTCAATAGGTCCTATAAGTCACATAGGTCCTATACTCATTTCTGAAAGTTGTGTAATCTTTTTCTATGCCCAACCCTTCGAAATTCACCGTCGGTTTAGTACAAATGTCCGCGTCCGACGATTCTAATAAAAACCTCGAGCGAGCCGTAGCCTTCATCGAACAAGCCGCAAAACTCGGCGCTCAGGTTATCTGTTTGCCTGAACTGTTTCGATCGCAGTACTTCTGCCAACGCGAAGATGCATCGCTCTTTGATCTCGCTGAGGCAGTGCCGGGTCCATCCACCGATGCGATCGGTCGGGTTGCTCGTGAGAGAAAAGTAACTGTCGTCGCACCGGTCTTTGAGCGACGAGCCGCCGGTCTCTACCACAACAGCGCGGCTATAGTGGATTCGGAAGGCAAGGTCTCAGGGATCTATCGCAAGATGCACATACCTGATGACCCTGCGTATTACGAGAAGTTCTACTTCACGCCAGGGGATCTTGGCTTTAGAGCCTTTGACACATCTGTTGGCAGAATCGGCACGCTGATCTGCTGGGATCAATGGTACCCGGAGGGCGCGAGGCTGACGGCGTTACGAGGCGCGTGCGTCCTCTTCTACCCGACCGCAATCGGCTGGCACCCTCACGAAAAAGAGCTCTACGGGACGGCTCAACGAGAGGCCTGGAGCACAATTCAACGCTCTCACGCAATTGCAAACGGAGTCTACGTCGGTGCAGTCAATCGGGTCGGTCACGAAAAGCCTTTGGATGGCGGTGCCGGTATAGAATTCTGGGGTTCCTCTTTCTTTTGCGATCCGTTCGGGGTTGTTGTAGCCGAAGGCTCATCCGATCACGAGGAAGTGTTGGTCGGAGAAGTTGATCCGGCCCGAATCGAAGATGTGAGAAGAAACTGGCCTTTTCTACGCGATCGCCGCATCGACGCCTACGCTGGAATTGAACAACGGTTTCTTGACGAAAAAGAATGAATGCTAAGACGCCGCAAGGCGCCCCGACCAACCTAAGCGCGCTGGGCTTCCGAATGCCAGCCGAGTGGGAGCCGCACAAGGCGACCTGGGTCGGATGGCCTCACAATAAGACCGATTGGCCCGGCAAATTCGCAGTAATCCCCTGGGTATATGCCGAAATAGTTCGAAAGCTCACCCCCGGCGAAACTGTTCGCATAATCGTAAATTCAGAACAACACCAAGCCTCCGCGCGTGAAGTTCTCTTCAAAGCAGATGTTGAGCTCGATCGTGTCGAGTTCTTTCGCTTTCCGACGAATCGAGGGTGGACGCGTGACTTCGGTCCAATCTTTATCAAAAAAGACGAGGAACGTCCGGAGACCGCGATAGTCCGTTTTCGCTTCAACGCGTGGGCAAAATACAAAGATTGGAAGAATGATGATACGGTGCCTGAACAAGCCGCGCGCTCTCTCGGTTTGCAGATCTTTCGCGCTCGGTTCGGCAATCGTGATGTTGTGCTTGAAGGTGGTGCTATCGATGTCAACGGCCGGGGCACGCTCATAGCCACAGAAGAATGCCTGCTAAATCAAAATGTACAGGTTCGAAACCCTGGCCTCTCTCGCGAAGATCTCGAAGCCATTATCCGCGACAACCTGGGAGTCACAAACATTCTGTGGCTCAACCGAGGGATAGAAGGTGACGACACCCATGGTCACGTTGACGATTTGTGCCGCTTTGTTAATTCGACGACCGTTGTGATCTGCGAAGAGAAAAATCCGACCGATCCCAACCACGCCGTGCTTCAGGAAAACCTCGATCGTCTTAAATCGATGAGGCTGGAAGATGGATCCAAAATAAATGCGATCCCGATCCCAATGCCCGAGCCGCTGGTATTCCATGGACAACGCCTGCCGGCGAGTTATGCGAACTTTTACATCGCAAACTCTGCGGTGCTGGTGCCGACGTTTAATGATCCAAATGATCGAATTGCGCTCGGCATCATTTCGGAGTTGATCACAGATCGTCCGGTGATTGGAATTCATGCGGTTGATCTTGTTTGGGGCCTAGGGACACTACATTGTTTAACTCAACAGCAGCCGTAAATTGTAACTGTGAGAACCAGCACAAACTTGCGTGAGTGGTAAGAAACCAGTTAGCATTTCTTTGCTCGCTTATCTCTTCCCCTCCTTTGGACGCTTAACCAAAAAAATTCAGTCAAAGGATGCCACATGGGAAGAACTCTGCTTACCCTGCTTTTAGTTACAATCTCGCTTCTTCACAATCCGACCCAAGTCAGCGCCGCACCTAACAAGCCACCCGCCGATGAATACTCATCGGAGGTTGCATCAACCTGGTTCGAACTCCTCTACGATGTTGTAAAGGCAGAACGAACCACTCCGCCGCCCGCATCACGCATCTACGGCATCGCCGCCGTTGCGCTCTATGAATCAATCGTCAACGGAGCTGAAGCGAATAGATCGTTAGTTGGTCAACTCAATGGTCTCGTTGCACTCCCCGAGCCCCATAAAAAGAATTTGCATTGGCCGACCGTGGCAAACGCGGTGCTGGCCGACACAATACGAGGGCTATTCGGATCCAGCATCTCTGCTGCATCCCTCAATAACATCAACTCACTGGAGGAAAGTTTCGCCGATCGCTTTCAGGAGACCGTACAAAAGCAGGAATTTGAGCGGTCGGTATCACATGGACAATTGATCGCCTCGGCAATTCTTTCGTGGGCCTCAGGAGACGGATTCTCTACAAACAACAACTGCGCGTATGGACCCGTAGCGGTCCCGGGTGCCTGGCAGCCAACGCCGCCGGCGTTTAATCCGAATCCGCTGCAGCCATGTTGGGGGTTCCTTCGGCCGATGGTCTTGACGTCAGGCGCTGAGTGTCCACCAATTCTTCACCCGCCTTTCTCGACCAGTAGTCAATCCGATTTTTACGCCGCAGCTCTTGAGGTTTACAACGTAGGTCTAAATCTCACTAATGAACAGAAAACTATCGCCGACTATTGGTCCGACGCGGGGGGAACCGGTACACCGCCTGGACATTGGATTGCAATCGTGAGCCAGATCGGCAGAAATGATGATCTGTCGTTAGCAGAGGCCGCAGAAGCTTACGCACGAGTCGGCATCGCCGTTCACGATGCATTCATTGCCTGCTGGAATTCCAAGTTTACGTTTAACCTTCTTAGACCGGTGACGTACATCAACCTCAACATAGATTCAAACTGGAGCCCCTACATTGTTACGCCGAACTTTCCAACTTATACATCCGGACATTCAACTCAATCGGCGGCTGCTGCGAGAGTGCTGACGGATATGTTCGGAGCCAGGCACTTTGCCGATACCACGCACACTGATCATGGGCTAGTACCGTCTCAGCAGCCTCGCACGTTCAACTCTTTCGCCGATGCTGCTGCTGAAGCTGCTATATCGAGGTTATACGGCGGGATTCACTTTGCGTTTGACAACAACAACGGGATGGCTTGCGGAGAATGTATTGGGCAGAAGATTCACGATAGGGTGATTTTCCGCGAAGAATAGGTGAGAGGACGGTTAGGACATATAGGACGAATAGGACGAATAGGTCTTATCCCTCCTATTCGTCCCATCTTCTAGTATCAATCCGAAAAAGCTTCCTTCACCAATTTTTGCTGCTCCATCTGGTGAATCGTATGAGACCCGGTTGCAGGGCTCGCGCCTCGAGGACGCCCGACGTATCGAAGCGTTTGCGACGAACTCAGGGTGCTGCGTAACCGAGGCTCCAGGAACGACCATCCGCCCATATTCTCCGGTTCTTCCTGAACCCATCGAACATCGGCAGCATTCGCAAAGCGTCCAATCTCCTGAGATAAAAGATTCTTCGGAAACGGATAGAACTGCTCGACTCGAATGATTGCCGTCGCTGAATCGCTTCGATTCGCCCGCTCGCTGACCAGGTCGTAATAAACTTTTCCGCTACACAACAGAACTCGCTTTACAGCAGACGCTGAGTTATCCCCAATGACCGGGAGAAATCCGCCGCTCGTGAATTGGTCTATCGAAGAAGCCGCCTCAGGCAATCTCAATAAACTCTTGGGAGTTATGATCACCAGTGGCTTCCGCGACTTCTGCTTTCGCTGGCGTCTGAGCACGTGGAAATACTGTGCGGCAGTGGAACAGTTCACGACCTGCATATTGCCCTCGGCGCAGAGCTGCAGAAACCGCTCAATTCGCGCGCTGGAATGCTCAGCTCCTTGTCCCTCGTAGCCGTGTGGTAACAATAATACAATCCCATTTGTCTGATTCCACTTCTCTTCCCCGGACGCAATAAACTGATCCACTATCACTTGTGCGGCATTGATGAAATCGCCAAATTGGGCTTCCCACAACACCAACGCTTTGGGTTCGGCAACACTGTAACCGTACTCGAAACCAAGAGCTCCAGCTTCGGATAGCGGGCTGTCATAAATCTCATATCGGGCTGCACTTTCAAGCTGTGCCAGCGGAGCCCACTCCGCGCCAGTCTGAGTATCGGTAAACGCAGCATGGCGATGACTGAATGTCCCCCTGACCGTATCCTGACCACTGAGACGAACCGGAGTGCCTTCGGCCAAAATCGAGCCGAACGCAAGCGCTTCAGCCATACCCCAATCGATCGGAGAGGCGCCTTCAACCATTCTGGCGCGGCGCCCCAACAAACCCACAATCTTGGGGTTCAGATTAAATCCTTTCGGAACCGTTGTGATTGCGTGTGCAATCTTACGAAGCGTTTCCTGATCGACGCCCGTGTCGATCACCTCAACCGTTTCAGGTTCAGCTTGTCGAGCTGGAATAGCTATTTGAGCTGCCTGCTTTGCAACTATAGCTTTCGCTCCGAGCTGTGCATTTTCATAGCGGCGCGTTCGCTCATCCACGAGCGTGGCGACTACTTCATCGTTCATCACACCCTCAGCAACAAGCTTCCTGGCGTACAACTCGCGCGATCCCGCGTGCTCACGTATACGCTGGTACATCACCGGCTGAGTGTACGTCGGTTCATCACCCTCGTTGTGCCCCAGACGCCGGTAGCCGATCAGGTCGATGACCACGTCCTTCTGAAACTTCTGGCGGTAATCCAACGCGATCTGAAGCACGTTGTACGCGGCTTCAACATCGTCGCTGTTTACGTGGAAGATTGGCACCTGAATCATCTTCGCTATGTCGGTGCTGTAGGTGGATGAACGTCCTTCTTCGGGTGGAGTTGTAAAACCGAGCTGATTATTCGTGATTATGTGAACAGTGCCAC
>DATFWY010000076.1:0-4856 GCA_035258805.1 Blastocatellia bacterium
TAGCGACGTTGAATTTTCGCGCAATTCCTTCCTTGACCGCTCGTTAGGGCCTGTTGTAGATAGATTCCAATCCGGCCGGCAGCGTTGAGTAGGTAACGGCGGAATCGCTCAAGCCGGGCACATCGTTGTTGTGTATCGCCCCATCGCCCGGCCTCGGTCCCTTCAAGGCGGGCTTTTATTGTGAAATCCACGTCAAAGAAAGGCTCCCAGATACTACTGGTTATGCGGCCGCGCGCACGCAAATGATCCATGAATTTAGAAGTTCGACAAGCTGGAGAAGCGGAACAAAGTCAGATTGAGGAATTGCTGAACGACTATCTGGCCGAATTGAGTCAGCACCGTGAAATTTGTGTCGGCGCAACCAGTGCGGCTGAGTATCGGTATCTGAAAGACTATTGGTCTGACAGTAGTCGATTTCCTTTTACCTTGTGGGCAAACAGTGAACTTGCCGGCTTTGCATTTGTCCGTCGAACTGAAGAGGACCAGGAGCACGTGTTTCAGGTTGCAGAGTTCTTCGTGAAGCCCAAGTATCGTCGCTGCGGGGTCGGCCGTGCCGCGGTAACCAATATTTGGCAAAGGTTTCCTGGTCGGTGGGAACTGCAGGTGATGAACCGCAATGAGTCTGCTGTGCAGTTTTGAGAACGATGCATTAGCCAGCGGGCGAAGAGTTGGAAAGTTGAGGAAATTGTAGCGCCGGACGGCCGGAGACAGTTCTTTCAATTCGAGGTCGCAGAGTGAGGAGCCAACTGCCCGCGAAGACCCCTCTTTTTCCAGGGGAAGTGACCCCGCTCAATCAAGCCGAACTCTCAGTTTGTACTTTTACTCCGTGCCAGGACTGAACGGCCAGTACGTCTGGTATTTTTGACAGGCAGGTTGGGTATAGCTTTGAGCGGCTAAACATCCACATCCGATTATCTGACATGAGATTAAAATCAGAGTTGCAAAAAATAATGATCTAGCGCTCTCCATAATCAACGTACCTCTCGTTATTTAGGCGATATGGTTTTCCATCTGCCCAGCGAGCTTCCATAGCTTACTCTCCTTCGGGCTCGACTCTAGGAAACTTCCTTATACTGGCGAGCAGTGGGTCGCCGTTCAAGATAGCTTACGTCTGTTGACCGGCTCGCCGATGACTTTTTCATACTCGGCGAACACTTTCTCCTCCAGCGTATTTCGCGCTTCAGCGGTGATCGCGGAGATAATTTCGTAGTAGCGGCCGCCTTTCCCACGCTTACTCGGCATGCCAGCGAAATGCCCTTTCGGACCTCGAATGATCTTTAGGTCCCTAATCATGAAACAATCATCGAACGTAACGGTTACATAAGCTCTGAGACGTTCTCCAGCGGCGGGAAGAATCCTGACTTCCGTGATCTCCATAGCGATTCCTCCATGTTGTTAAACCCGTTGCACGCTTTGGCAAATCACTAGCGACGAGACGCGGCACCTATATCGCTATCGGTGGGAATGAGTCAAGAACGTCGAGCTGTCCTGTATGTGGCCCGTCTCTACCCCGTTTGGAAATCGCCGCGTAGCGCCTTAGACTATACCTAGGTGAAAACAACTGGAGCTGACACCACCACTATCGATTTCATCGAGCCAATGTACGCTCTCGCCGTCCAGAACATCCCGGAGGGCAACAAGTGGCTCTACGAAGTCAAATTTGATGGCTACCGCTGCATCGCTGGCAAGAGCCAAAACGGCGTGACACTCTGGTCTCGTCGTGGAAACGACTTCACCCCTCAGTTCCCACGTATTGCGCAAGCATGTGAACGGCTGCCAGCCGATACGCTGCTCGATGGTGAAATAGTGGCTATTGACCAAAATGGGCGGATCTCGTTCAACCTTCTCCAGCACCATCGATCAAGGGCCAGCGCAATGCGGTTCTATGCCTTTGACCTGCTCTATGATCGCGGCAAGAGTTTGCTCCGCCTTCCCCTTATCCGCCGGCGTGAGCTACTCAAAAATACTGTGACCGCGCTGAGCGATCCTGTGCTTCTATCTGAGACTTTCGAAACTGAGCCTTCCGAGCTTGTCTCGGCGGCCAGAGAGCTTAATCTTGAGGGAGTAATCGCTAAGCGAAAGGATTCTCCCTATGAGTCAGGAAAGCGCAGCGGCGCCTGGCTGAAGTATAGGATCAATCGCGGGCAAGAGTTCGTAATTGGGGGATACGTTCCGAATAATCCTTTGGACTCCATCATCGTCGGCTACTATCAAGGTGAAAAGCTGCTCTATGCGGGCAAGGTGCGAAATGGATTTGTTGCCCATACCCGCAAAGAAGTCTTCCAACGCCTTAAAGATTTGCAGACCGCTCCGTGCCCCTTCGCCAACCTACCAGAACGCAAGCGTACGCAATGGGCGCTAACGCGGGAGGAAATGAAAAACTGTTTATGGGTCAAGCCTGAGTTGGTCGTAAAGATCGAGTTTGGGGAATGGACACCTGACGGGCACTTGCGCCATTCCCGTTTCTTGGCGCTGAGAGACGACAAGAATCCTCACGAGGTGATAAGAGAAATACTAACCGGCTGCTCTCGCTCGGCAACCTCAGCACCCTAGCCCGCTCTTTTATGCATAGCCCGGTCGTTCTGAGATCTTCGGATGCCCGCCGTTTCAACTCTTTTTAAATGTCGTTTCCGTCCAAAGCCGTTTTGCCACGAGTTGCCACGTCGTGGCAATGCGTAGGCATCCAGAGGACTCCAACAACGCGCAACCAAGTCTTTGGTTCTCCAAAAACAGCTCTGGTACGTCGATTGCTCGGCATGTACCTGGTGTTCCTCGTGCCTTTGACAGCCCGTGTTGCTTTAACGTGGGGAGCCACCGCGTGGTCTCTGTGGGTGTGCAATCTCTCTACATTGACGAACCATAGTACATTGCAAGTCGCGTCGGCATACCAGACACGACAAGCATGCGTCGAAGCATTGCAATGGCGTTGGGTCGAGCTGAAGATGATTCAAACCAATCCTGACGATAGAAGCACTACCATGAAAGTCCGAGAGATAATACCCGACGGTCCGTTAGACAATGTCGCTGAAATGATTGAAGCAAGTCCGACAATAACAGCCAAAATCGAATCAGGGGATGATGGAGGATACCACACCCTTACCTGTTTTCCCTACACGGTTGATCCGCGAGGCACAGTTTACAGATCATCCTAAGCTGATCCACTTCTCCGGCCAGGTCGAGAGGAGCAACCGCCAATGTCCACATTGGAAATAATCTTAGTCGTCGGCCTGGTTTGTATTGAGGGCGCTATCGGGTCGGTTGCCATCGCATTAGATAAGTTACGTGGAGCTGTGAATGATCCTAAAGACGGTCTCCGCAAGAACCTTCAAAATTCCGGCGGAGCTAGACGACTGGACGGACCCACTGAATGGTAGGGGTATATTACAACAGCTGTATTGGGCGATTCACAACTTGCCCTACTAGACTCAGGGTAGTGGTTGAACGAAAGCCTGGGGAATCATCGAAGCGGGTTACGACCGCACGCCGATATTGAGCTGATCGTCCCGCAGCGTACGTCCGGCGCGACGCCACTGATGAAAGGAGGTAACTCATGGCACAAATTGTTTTGATCTCCGCCGCCAACGGCGAACCTCAAAAGATCAGCATGCTAGGACAAAGACCGCCGCAATGGTGTCAGGAGAATCTGAAGCTGGACCCTGATCCAATAGCTCTTGGAACGAGAATTGAGCTAACAAGGAGTCAGCAAGTGTTCGTCAAAGTCGATCAGGGCGAAAAGGGTCCGCTACAGCCGGGAATGTATCCGAGTGATAGGATTCCAGCAGCCGTTAGAGAACTTTTGAGAGAGCTATGAAAAGGTGCTTTACCGTCTTGCTGGCATGGATTCTGTGGGAAGAACACCGTGGTTAGGCTATCGCCCCCAAAGTGATACAACTTTTCACGGGGTCTGATTCGTTGTCTTTGTCGCCGCATCAATCGCGCTGCGTAAATAAGGCAACACGATTTCCCTGACGAAGATCTCGTCTTTGGTCTCACCCAATTTAACATCCCTGATAAACTTCTGTAGGTAATCGCACACCGTCAAAAGCGTTTCAGCTTGTTTGTGGAGGGTACAGAAGACTATCTTGTTTTGGACTATCTTGCAGCGACATATGAATGCGGGCGTAGCCTCCACCATGATTTGAACCTCCTCCTTGGCGTGCGAGCTTATACTGAAAGTATTTTCAGGTTTTGTCAATAAGGCAAACCAGCGCGCTTAAATTCCCAGTCGAGAGCAATTCAGTTCTTCGGTTGACGGATCAGCGGCTTTGCGATAAACGGCAGGCGTCTCAGACCAGCAAGTGTTTTAAGCCCCCGGACCTTTCTCCCAGGAGGACCAATGTCCCTCCGGTTCCTCGTTGTGCTGATCGTGTTTGCGCTTTCCATTCCAGCCGGGGCACAGCAGGCGAAGAAAGTAGCGCGTCTTGGATACCTATCCCTTCAGTCTCCTAAAAGTGTCTCCAGCCCCTTTATTGAAGCATTTCGCCAACGTTTGCGGGAGCTAGGATACGTCGAGAAACAAAACATCTTAATTGAGTGGCGATTTGCTAACGGCGAGCCTGAACGGCTCTCCATCCTCGCCGCTGAGATCGTCGGGCTCAACGTTGACATCATTGTCAGCCAAGGAAATCCGGCGACTCGTGCTGCCAGACAAGAAACAACTACGATACCCATTGTCGTGGTTTCTGGGACGAATCTAATTGAAACTGGTCTGGTTTCCAGCCTCGCACGACCGGGCGGGAACGTCACGGGAGTTAGCAGCTTCAGAGGGGAGTTAAGCGGAAAACGACTAGAACTGCTTAAGGAGATCGTGCCCAAGGCGGTCCGTTTCGGAATCTTGCATAGTGATGACTACAGGG
>DATFWY010000077.1:0-81808 GCA_035258805.1 Blastocatellia bacterium
GGACGGAAATGTGACCGGCAGTTTCACGCCCGACTTTTACTTACCCGACCACAACCTGTACATCGAACTCACGACCGCGAAGCAGCAACTCGTCACCAAGAAGAATCGCAAAGTGCGCCAGCTTCGGAAGCTCTATCCTGAAATTAACGTCAAGGTGCTTTATGCTTCCGATTACCGAAAACTGATTGAGAAGTTCGCGGCAAGTGGAAACCTTCAGGACGATGGGGTTGCTTGAATGAACTTGGGGCTGTTGGTCTCAGGCTCTCCGGATATTTCCAAGACTCACTTCAAGAATGAAGGCGGGCAAAAAATAACGATCCCGAGTGATCTCCGTTTCTATTCTCAAGCCCTCAGCGTCAATGTTGGGAACCCTTGCGAATCCCCGTCGCCAAAGCCCAAAGGACCTCGGCGTGAGAAACCCTTGCGGGCTTCTGCCACCACACTGAAGTTTTGTGTTCCGTCGCCACTCCTTGCGGAGTGTCAACCTGATCACAAACTAGAGAATTTCAACTTCAACCTCTCGGGATCGGACCCGATTGTTGCCAACCGAGCGGGTGTGATACTACCATACGATTTTTTTTTGTCAACAAAAAAATGCATGAATGATCGAAATTTTTTATGAACAGTTTTTCCACAGGCGAATCATCCCCTAGAAAAGTGCTCATACCCCAGAATCGGCTCCAGGAGCGGGTTTCAGAGCTTGGCAATGAAATCTCACAAGCGTTTGCGGAAAAAGACCTCGCCATTGTTGCAATACTCAAGGGCTCGTTCATCTTTGCCGCAGATTTGCTTCGCGCTATCACAATTCCATGCTCAATCGACTTCATGGGCATCTCAAGTTACGCCGGACAACCACGATCCGGAGTTGTGCAGATAACCAAGGATCTCGACCAAAGTATTGCCGATCGCAACGTGCTCCTGGTCGAAGACATCATCGATACCGGATTGACCGCAACCTACCTTATTCATACCCTTCGCCAGCACCATCCTGCCAGCATCGACATATGCGCATTACTCGACAAATCGGCTCGACGCATTATCGACGTTTCAATCCCTTATCGCGGGTTCGAGATTCCTGACGTTTTCGTTGTTGGATACGGCATGGATTTCCAGCAACAGTTTCGGAATCTTCCGGATATCGCGATCTTGAAATCGAATGGCAGTCCAAAGACGGATGTCATTCATCCTGATCAAGCAGGTAACAAGAGTGCGTCTTGAAGGCCAACCAGACCTCGCGCCCTTCAACAAGTTCCAATTCCCTTACTGCCTGACGCGTAACACTTGTACTCCAGTTCACACCGGCTTTTACCGCTATGATTGTTCGGTTCGATTTGTCTTCGATTGACGTTATGCGTCCGGTCAGAATGTTCCTCAATGATGTATGTCGAGGCTCCTCAGTAGCCAGAAGTATATCTCCAGCCGAAACTGCGATTGTTACCCGTTCGCCTTCCGCCTGGGATCCATATGGAATATCAACCTGGCAGGTACCTTCCTTATCGGAAACTTCAAGAGTTACGGTACCACTAGACTCGCTTTTGGTGATCACCCGACCAGTAAAGATATTCTCGACACCAGTTAAACGGGCGATACTGCTTGCAACTGGCGTCCCGAATACCTCGATCGGCTCCCCCCGGCCCACAATTCGGCCACGCTCATAGACAATCAACCGCTCGCCCAGCGATATCGCTTCCTCGCGACTATGAGTTACGTACAGAATTGGCAACTGAAGCTCGCGATTGATACGCTTTAAATCTGAGATAATGCTGAGTTTAGTTTCTTCGTCGATCGCGGAAAGAGGTTCATCCAGAAGGAGCAGACGCGGCATTCGTGATAGTGCCCGGGCAAGCGCTACTCGCTGGGCTTCACCTCCTGAAATGTCCCGAGGCTTACGTTTAGCGATATGGATGATGCGCAGGCCATCCATTAAAGTCTGAACTCGGCGCCGCCGATCGCTGGGCTCGGTTCCAGACATACCGAATTCCACGTTTTCCATTGACGTTAAATGAGGAAATAACGCCAGATCCTGAAAAACGAATCCAACCCCGCGGCTTCGGATCGGAACATTAATCGCGGCACTTGAATCAAATAGAACATCTTCGTTAATGCAGATCCGGCCTGAGTCCGGGCGTACGATGCCTGATATTGCCTTGAGCGTGGTGGTCTTGCCTGAACCGGAAGCACCAAAGAGAATCGTGAAGCCCGCAGGAGCTTCGAACTCCACCTCGAGTCCAGACATCGCCGCATCAATTTCGGGCGTCCCGGGGGCTGAGCCGACCCTCGCAGAGGTACCTTCCCGATCGGCACCAAAACTTTTCTTTATTCTAACCTGAAGCGTCATTGGCGCGGGCTATAGGCCAAACCAAAGGTAGTTATTTGCCGGAGGTCAGTTTATTCGTTGTGTAAACCAGCAGCAAAGTGACCGCGGATAAGATCAGGACAAGAACTAAAGCGTAGTTGTCACGGCCAGCCTGGCTAGCATCGAATATCGCAATTGCTGCTGTTTGAGTTTTGCCTGGTATGTTGCCGGCGACCATAAGAGTTGCTCCAAAATCCCCAAGTGCGCGCGCGAAAGCCAACATCCCCGCAGCAACTATTCCACGTGAGGCAAGCGGCATCGTCACGCGCCGGAAGACTCGCCATTCTGATTGGCCTAGTGTTCTGGCAGCATCTTCCAAATTGGTATCGACGGAAGCGATCGCAGTGCGCGAAGTCTTCACGACCAAAGGCAGTGCGCCGACCCCAGCCGCGATTACCGCCCCTCGCCAGGTGAATACCAATGATTGTCCAGTGAGGCTCTCAATCGCTCGACCAAAAAAGCTTCGTCGTCCCAACAATACCAGCAGGTAGTAACCGAGAACCGTTGGAGGTAACACGAGCGGCAACGTTACTGCAGCATCCAGAAACTCCCTGCCAAAAAATCTCTTTCGAGCAAGGAGCCACCCCAGCGCAACGCCTAACACGACTACGAAGGCGGTAGCGATCAATGCAACTCGCAGCGACAGCACTAATGGAAACCAATCAATTTCCGACATTCGACCGATGAAGATATCACACTAACGCGGTAGCCGCCGCCTCATCGCCGTTGAATCAGAACGCGGAAACTGTCGCTCAAGCCCCCAGGCACAAAGAGGTTTTTTATTGCCAGCCTCGTCGCCAGGCTGTCTACCGATTCGACTGAGGCATGCTCGGCAACAATTCTATCAATCAGTCCGTTGCGAATGAGAAAAGATGTCTGCCTTTCGAGGCTTACAAACTTGAATCCGTGGTCCTGTCCAAACTCAATCAGATCCGTAAAGTTCACGCTGCTGGTTATGTCTTGATCTCCCACCTGTTCAAATGGACGATCGCTAAGTTCATGCCGATGAAAGCATCGTAGCGTTCCTGATTTGCGATTAGGCGTGTACAAATCCTGAACTCTATCTCCGTAGTCGATCGTTACCAACAATCCGCCGCGTAATATTCGGCTGATTCGCTCCAGCCAATCGACAGCGTCCAGGTTGATTTCTACAATCTGATCGTCTCGCAGCGGAATACCAAAGCGCTCGAGGTAATCAGTAAGTCGTCTCGATGACGGATGACTCCAAAGCGGAGCTAAGTGAACTTCGCCACGGTCCTCGCCTGTTGTCACATACAGTTCATGAATAGAGTGGTTGCGGAAACGAGCGCGATGGACCGGCAACGCATCGATAAATTCGTTCGAGAGAACAATGCCCTTAATTGGATTGCTCGTCAGCTCATCCAAAGACTGCCACTGAACATGTTCTTTAAAATCTATAAGTTTCTCGTGTTGAACGCTCCGGAGGACTGGGCTTGTCTCTACAAGCAAATATCTCAGATTGTCGAAGGTTGTCGGATGTTCGCTCTGGAGTGCGCTGATGATATCGAGCGAAAGCTGACCATTACCGGGGCCAAACTCGACTATGTCCAGACTGTTGGAATCAGCGACAGATTCATTGGCCCACATTTCGCAAAGCGCCTTTGCTAGCACTGCGCCAAAAGCCGGGTGAACGTTGCTTGAGGTGTAATAATCACCCTCAGCACCAAATTTCTGGCGGTGAGTGTTGTAATATCCAAGTTCCGGGTCATAAAGCGCGGCTTGCATAAAGTCGCGAAAGGTTATTGGGCCGCCGCGCTTTATTTGTTCGATCAGTCGTCGTTCAAGTTCAGTGGCATTCCCTGCCATGGTGGCACTAAAAACAGAAGGCGCAGGCAAAGACTCTCCTGCGCCTTCCAGATTCGCTGATAAGTGATCTAAGCTGCGGCATTCTCGCCGTCAGCGCTCTCCGGAGTCGTACCCTCGACATCTTCCTGACTCACGCTTCCACGCCCGAAAAGGAACCGCGTTGGATGCTCCTGCATGATCTTGTCCTGCAGTCTCATTACGCCGTAAAGGAGCGCCTCCGGCCTTGGTGGGCATCCAGGAATATAGACGTCTACAGGTACAATTCGATCTACGCCCTGCAAAGTCGAATAGGTCGGAAACGGGCCGCCGGTCGAAGCGCACGCGCCCATTGCAATACACCATTTAGGTTCAGGCATCTGATCCCAGACGCGCTTGATGATGGGAGCCATCTTCAGCGTCGGCGTGCCGGCGACGATCATCAGATCTGATTGGCGCGGACTTGGTCGAAAAACGCCGGCACCGAATCGATCTATGTCGAATCGAGACGCGCCGGTCGCCATCATCTCAATGGCGCAACACGCCAAGCCAAAAGTCATCGGCCATAACGCAGACTTGCGTGCCCAGTTGAAAACGAAGTCGGCGGTAGTTGTGATGATTCCGCTCGACGACTCTACGATTTCTTCTCTCTCTTTCGCCATTGTGTCCTTTTGTTGCTATATAACTAGAAGTTTAGTGTTGGTATCGCAAGTCTGCAAATCAAGCCCACTCAAGCGCGCCTTTTCGCCAGGCGTAATAATAGCCGACCACCAGAATCCCAATGAACACAAGCATTTCAACTAGCCCGAACAGCGCGAGCCGATCATAAATAATTGCCCACGGAAACAGAAAGATAGTTTCGACGTCGAATATCAAAAACAACATCGCAACGATGTAGAATCGCACTGAAAAGCGATCCCGAGCATCCCCGATCGGATCGACGCCGCATTCATAAGGCATCAATTTTTCGCGTTCAAACACTCGTCGTTGGACGAGTCTGGACACCAGCAACAACACCACCGGGAGAAGCACCGCTATTAGAAAGAAGATGACGATGGGGATGTATCCGTAAATCGGCGGTGTCACGCCAGGAGTCGACGGGGCGCCGCCGCCAGTTCTCGGCGGAGCCTGCAGCAAGACAGCTAGAAGTTCTGTCATTCGCTCACCTGCGAAAATTTTAGATTAATCGTGGCAGAGGCTCATCTTAGTTATGCTGTAATCCGACTGTCAAGGAACAGTGACAACGAGAGCCACGATATCCTTAGTTGCGCGGCAATCGCGTCTTCGGCAGTCTGCATGCACGGTCTCACTGTCTTGCGCCGTTAACTTGTAGAAGTGAAGACTGCAGGTCACGCGATAACATCGTACTTATGAGATGCAAACTCAAGGCTCGGTTGCAAACGTTCCTAGCTATCCTCTATCTTTCATATTCTGCGAAAGTGGCGGAATTGGCAGACGCGCCAGACTTAGGATCTGGTACCGAAAGGTGTGGGGGTTCGAGTCCCCCCTTTCGCACCACGTTGCGACATATCTATGATTGAAGACCAATAACCATCCGTCCGAAAGGCAAGAATCCATCTTGAACATAACCGTAACCGATCAGGAACAGTGTAAGAAGCAGTTGCGCCTCGAAATATCGGCCGAGGTTGTGCGGGCCGAAACCGATAAGGTTGCTGCGGATCTCGCGCGAAAAATTAACGTACCGGGCTTCCGTCCCGGACATGTGCCCAAATCTGTTGTAAAAACTCGATTCCGCAAAGAGCTTCGTGACGAGGTGCTGTCTCAGCTCCTTCCCCATTCGCTCGGTGATGCAATCAAGGAAAAAGATCTAAAGGTCATCGGCGAACCCTCAGTTGAAGACCTGAAATTCAAGGATGACGATTCGATAGATGTCGTCTTCAATGTAGAGGTCGCGCCCGAATTCACGCTTTCAAACTATAAAGAGTTGCCGCTCACGAAGCGCGTGATCAAGGTTCGAGATGAAGACGTTGACAAAGTAATAGAGCGATACCGGCAGGCACAGGCAGAACTGATACCGGTGGAAGACAGGCTTTCGCAATCGGGCGACATCGTTACTGTCAATCTAAAAGGAGAGGTGGAATCAAAAGACGACTCCGACACGGTCGAGGACATAACGCAGGAAGAGCTCGAAATCGAGCTTGGAGCTCAGAGCGTGTTAAAGGGTTTCACCGAGGGGCTCAGCGGCGTGAGCGCAGGCGACCAAAGGACATTCCAGGTTGAATACCCGGATGACTACAAGCCTGAGAAATACGCTGGCAGGAGAGTCAACTTCAAGGCTGACATCACCGCAGTCAGAACTAAAGAGTTTCCCGAGGTCGGTGATGAATTTGCTCACAGCGTCAACGAAAAGTTCAATACACTCGAGGAACTGCGAGCAGACATTCGGTCGAAGCTCGAAAAAGAAGCAGAGCAAAGGACGGAAGATGATTTCCGCTCCGGTACTATCGACAAACTGGTTGATCGAAACCGGTTCGACGTACCCGAATATGTTATCAATAAGCAAATAGATGCCAGAATGAAAACTCTGTTTCGCCAAATGGCTGCCCAGGGTATGGATCCTCGTATGCTAAATCTAGACTGGGAGTCTCTTCGAGATGGCCAGCGCGAGAGGGCAGAGCGAGAGGTGCGAGGAATATTCATACTCGACAAAATCGCCCAAACGGAGGATATCGATGCCTCGGAGGAGGAGCTTTCAGCGGAGCTTAAGGAATATGCTGAGCGCATCGGTCAGACTGAAGAGTCGGTAAGGGCGCGCTTGACAAAGGAAAACTCGCTGGATAGTATCAGGGAGCAGGTCAAACACCGCAAAGCCCTAGATCTTGTAATAGCTTCCGCCGAAATTCGAACTGAGGATATTGAAGGTCCAGGCACGGATGAAGAAGCGGGCGGAAGCGGATCTGCGAACGAGTAGAGTAGTAGTTCGGGAAATCTTGTGCCAAACAGCTTTTCCCGATACTAATGGAACCGTAAACTTCAGCAAATTCCCCAGGCACCGCAAAAAAGAAACTTCCGACAATGGCCTGATCAACGTATAATAATAATGTGACCGACATGAGTCGTAGCAGAAGCAATCCACACATGGCCTTAGTACCGATGGTCGTCGAGCAGACAGCGCGCGGTGAGCGCGCTTTTGACATCTACTCGCGGCTGCTAAAAGACAACATTATTTTTATTGGTACGCCAATCGACGACACTATCGCAAATCTTGTTGTAGCTCAGCTTCTCTTTCTGGAGGCTGAAGACCCGGACCGCGACATCTCTCTTTACATCAACAGTCCGGGGGGATCTATAACGGCTGGGATGGCGATATACGATACGATGCAATTCATTCGACCCGACGTGACTACAATCTGCGTCGGCCAGTGCGCTTCGATGGGTGCCCTGCTACTGTGCGCCGGCGCTGCTGGAAAACGATTTGCGCTGCCAAACTCTCGGATTCTGATCCACCAACCTTCGATAGGCGGGATCTCAGGACAAGCCACCGATATAAGAATTCACGCTGAAGAAATAATGCGGATGCGGCAGTTGACCAGCCAGATATTGGCTAAGCATAGCGGGCAAACGCTGGAAGTGATTGAGCACGACGTTGAGCGCGACCGGATTATGAGCTCGGAGCAGGCCAAGGAATACGGCTTAATCGATCAGGTCATCACGCACCGAGAGTAGAAACGAGCCTCCAGCAATCGTGCGTTAGAATACAGGAAGATTGGAGACTGGATGAGACGTGGCGACGACACACTGCGCTGCTCGTTTTGCGGAAAATCGCAAAACGAGGTCAAGAAGCTGATTGCCGGGCCGACGGTTTACATTTGTAACGAGTGCATCGATATATGCAACGAGATCATCACCGATGATCAACAGCAGGAAACAGCTGCCCGCCGACCGCCTCTACCAAAACCAATCGAAATAAAAGAGTTCCTCGACGACTACGTTATCGGACAGGAAGAGACAAAAAAGCGGCTGGCGGTAGCGGTCTACCAACACTACAAGCGCGTAGACATGCTCAAGCGCCGCTCCACGGAAGTTGAGATTCAGAAATCCAACATCCTGTTGATCGGTCCGACTGGCACCGGCAAAACACTGCTGGCACAGACGCTGGCTCGAATGCTCAATGTCCCGTTTACGATCGTTGACGCCACAACGCTGACTGAGGCCGGCTATGTGGGCGAGGACGTCGAAAACATCATCCTGAAGCTCCTTCAGGCTTCCAACGGAGACATCGAGCGCGCTCAGACCGGAATTATCTATATCGATGAGATCGATAAGATTTGTCGCAAAGACGAGAACCCTTCGATCACCCGCGATGTGTCCGGAGAAGGTGTTCAGCAGGCACTATTGAAGATCCTGGAAGGAACGGTTGCGAACGTTCCGCCTCAAGGCGGACGAAAGCATCCCCATCAGGAATTCTTCCCGGTTGACACAACCAATATCCTGTTCATATGCGGCGGAGCATTTGTTGGGCTCGAGAAGGTCATCGAAAAGCGCACCGGCAAGAAAGCTCTCGGGTTTAACGCCAACGTGCAAAGCGCCCGAAAGCAGAGGTTAAGTGAGACCCTCGCGCAAGTTGAACCCGAAGATCTGATCAAGTTCGGATTAATCCCGGAGTTTGTAGGAAGGCTTCCGGTCTGTGGCACTCTACACGAACTTGATGAGTCGGCAATGGTAGAAATTCTGACGGCTCCAAAGAATGCACTGGTGAAGCAATATCAGAAGCTATTCGAGTATGAGGGAGTCAAATTACGCTTTACCGACGACGCTCTGGGAGCGGTTGCCCGGCTTGCCTGCGAGCGCAAGGTCGGAGCGCGCGGCCTCAGAATGATATTGGAAGAGTTAATGCTTGATGTGATGTATACTCTGCCGTCCCATAAGAAGGTTAAAGAGTTCGTAGTAACAGGCGAAATGGTGGAAAGCCGTCGCGCAACGTTCCCGGTTCTGGAAAAAGCAGGATAACCTGCACGACTCCTCTGGAAGTGAAATGAACGAATTTAGTGATAGCACACCGACCGATGTGGTGAAATGCCCGATGGTCCCGATTCGGGATGTCGTAGTCTTCCCCTACACGATGGTGGCCTTTGTGATTGGGCGTCCGGCAAGCGTGCGAGCGCTCGAAGCTGCCCTGCGCAGCGATAAGACCATCTTTCTCGCTACTCAACATGATGCCACGGTTGATGAACCAAGCGTCGACCAGGTTTACACCATCGGAACGATCGCCCGAATAACGCACAATCTGCGTCTTCCCGATGGCAACATAAAAGTCATGGTTGAGGGCATTGAGCGGGCACGCTCAGTGCGCGTTGAGGATGACGGCGAATACTGGCTTGCAACCTTGCGAAAGCCGGCTCAAACAACTGAACCGCGATCCAGATTGAATTCGCTGATCGGACGAGTTGGATCGCTGGTCGATCAGTATGTGCGGCAGTCGACCGAACTGAGCAACCCGGAAACTCTTACCTCGGCGCTTAGAAACGACGACGCCGCGAGACTCTGCGATACGATTGCCTCGAATCTCAAAATTGCTGTTGAAGAAAAGCAGGGTCTTCTCGAAATCTTTTCGCTTTCAGACCGGCTTGCGCGTTTGGTTGAGGTCCTGGAAGTTGAACTGGAGAAGATACAGGTTGATCGCGCGATTCACGGACGCGTGAAGCGCCAGATGGAACGCGCCCAGAAAGAGTACTACCTCAACGAAAAGATAAAGGCGATCCATAAAGAGCTCGGTCGCAAGGACGAGAAAGCGGAACTTGAAGAGCTGAAGCAAAAGATTGAGTCCGCCGGGATGTCGAAAGATGCCTACGAGAAGGCGATGACGGAATTAAGGCGACTCGAACAGATGCCGCCGATGTCCGCCGAGAGTACCGTATCCCGCAATTATCTTGACTGGCTCCTCGCGGTTCCCTGGAAAGAGAAATCCGAGGAAGTTCGTGACATAAAAGCCGCGCAGGATGTACTCGACGCAGATCACTACGGACTCGAGAAGGTCAAAGAACGGATACTCGAGTTCCTTGCGGTAAGACAGCTCGTCGAACGACCCAAAGGTTCGATCCTATGCTTCGTTGGACCTCCGGGCGTGGGCAAGACCAGTCTCGGTCGTTCGATTGCCAAAGCAACCGGTCGCAAGTTTGTGCGCCTTAGTCTTGGCGGCGTTCGCGATGAAGCGGAAGTACGAGGGCACCGCCGCACTTACATCGGCGCTCTGCCGGGTCAGATTATTCAGATGATGAAGAAGGCGGGGACAGTAAACCCGCTGATAATGCTGGATGAAGTCGATAAGCTTGGAATGGATTTTCGTGGCGATCCATCGGCAGCGCTGCTTGAAGTCCTTGACCCTGAGCAAAACTTCGCATTTCACGATCATTATCTGGATGTCGAGTATGATCTTTCTAATGTGATGTTCATAGCGACGGCGAACGTGCTGCACACGATTCCGCCGGCGCTTCAGGACCGGCTTGAGATCATCAGGCTTCCGGGCTACACAGAACGCGAGAAGCTCGAGATTGCTCGGCGACATTTGCTTCTGAAACAACTCGAAGCAAATGGCCTTACACAGGAACAGATAGACTTCACCGAAGAAGGTATAAAGACGATCACTCAGTTTTATACGCGCGAGGCTGGGGTGCGCAGCCTTGAGCGAGAGATCGCGTCGGTTCTCAGAAAGCTTGCGCGTCGCATGTTGACGTCGGAAGACCCTGCAACTTATCACGGAGTTGTTGAAGGCGAACTGGTCAAAGAACTGCTCGGACCGATTCGTTTCCGGCCGCAATCGCTCGAAGAGCACAGCGAGATCGGGCTCTCAACCGGGCTGGCGTGGACCGAAGTCGGAGGCGAAGTGCTTCATATCGAAGCAACGCTTATGCAGGGCCGCGGCAACATCACGTTGACCGGGAAGCTCGGCGAAGTGATGCAGGAGTCCGCACGCGCGGCGCTATCGTGTGTCCGAGCGCGCGCTAAACGGCTTGGAATTTCACCCGACTTTCACAAGAAATATGATCTGCATTTGCACGTACCTGAGGGAGCGATCCCCAAAGACGGGCCGTCGGCTGGGATAGCAATTGCGACCGCAATTGTATCGGTGTTGACGGAGGCGTCCGTCAGACGCGACGTCGCAATGACCGGTGAAATCACCTTGCGCGGTAAGGTTCTTCCGGTTGGTGGAATCAAAGAGAAACTTCTTGCCGCGCACCGCGCGGGCATCACCGTGGTGATTGTTCCGAAGGAGAACGCCAAGGATCTTGTAGAGTTACCGGAAGATGTTAAACAAGCGTTGACCATTGAAACGGTGGACAACGTGGATGAAGTTTGGCGAATTGCTCTTGAAGAGCGGCTCTCGAAGGTGGATGTCCCGACAACTGAGGTTCCAATTTGGGGACAGCAACCAGCGGGCGACTCACCGACCTCCAATCAGGCAATTGAATAGGTCATAATAGGACTTATAGGTCTTATAGGTCCTATGAAAATCACTAGCGCCACGTTCGTTAAGAGTGCCACCAGCCCTGAGCACTATCCACGAGACGGCCGGCCCGAAATAGCATTCATGGGAAGGTCGAACGTCGGGAAGTCAAGTTTGATAAACAGTCTGCTGGGAGTGCGCGGTTTGGCCCGCACGAGTTCGACCCCAGGACGAACGCAGCTTGTCAATTTTTTTTTGATAAACGATGCGTTTCATTTCGTAGACTTACCCGGATACGGTTACGCGCGAGTGCCGCGCGATGTGAAGAGGCTGTGGGGTCCGATGGTCGAGAAATATCTTGCAACGCGGCCGGGCCTTGTGCTATCTATTGTCATCACCGATTCGCGGCACGAGCCCACCGAATTAGATCTGCGGATGAAACAGTGGCTTGAGGCGAGGCAGAAGCCGTTCATTGTCGTTGCAACCAAGGCGGACAAGCTCAGCAGCAATCAGTTAAGGGCCAGTCTCAGTCGCGCGTCGGCGGTCATAGGTATTAACGAGGTTGTCGCATATTCGGCGGTTACCCGCAGTGGAGCGGCCCGTATCTGGAAAGAAATCACCCGACGAATTTCGGATCTCGGATTTCCGATTGATAAAACTTCCTCCCAGTAATCTGTCTCAAATCCGCCTTCTGGAATCGGCTATCCGCTAATTTGTAAATCCCGGACACAAACAGCGTCGTGCCGCCAAAATAGCCCTCGGCTTACGCACGACACTATAACCTAGTGAGGCATTTAGAACAGTCATGGCAGAAGAAGTCGATCAATTAATGGACATCGGTGAACTCAAAGAGATGTCCATTTCCAAACTGACGCAGATTGCCAAGGAGCTCGATATCCCTGGCGCTACCGGTATGCGCAAGCAGGAAATCATTTTCAAGATCCTGCAAGCACAGACCGAAAAATCGGGACTGATCTTTTCGGAAGGCGTGCTTGAAACGCTGCCCGATGGATTCGGATTTCTGCGAGCTCCGGATTACAACTATCTTCCCGGTCCCGATGACATCTACGTCAGCCCATCACAGATTCGCAAGTTCGACTTGCGTACAGGTGACACCATCTCGGGTCAGATTCGGCCACCAAAAGAAGGAGAACGGTATTTCGCATTAATCAAGGTCGAGGCCATAAACTTCGAGCCGCCCGAGATGGCGCGTGATCGAGTCTTCTTTGACAATCTCACTCCTCTGTACCCGAATGAGAAGATCCGTCTCGAGACTGACCCGGAGAACCTCGCCGCCCGTGTTCTGGACCTGATGACCCCGATCGGTAAAGGTCAACGCGCGTTGATCGTTGCGCCACCCCGCACCGGCAAAACGATGCTCCTGCAGAACGTTGCCAATTCGATCACCCGCAATCACCCGGAAGTCACATTGATTGTCCTGCTGATAGACGAACGGCCCGAAGAAGTCACCGACATGCAGAGGTCAGTTCACGGTGAGGTGATAAGCTCGACCTTCGACGAGCCACCCACCCGGCACGTTCAGGTCGCCGATATGGTCATTGAAAAGGCCAAGCGTCTGGTTGAGTACCGTCGCGATGTCGTCATCCTGCTGGACTCCGTGACAAGACTCGCCCGCGCCCACAATTCGGTTGTTCCTCCCTCAGGCAAGATACTATCCGGTGGTATCGACTCGAATGCGCTTCAGAAGCCGAAGCGCTTCTTCGGCTCCGCGCGAAATATCGAAGAGGGCGGCTCGCTTACTATCATCGCCACCGCGCTAATCGATACCGGCTCTCGTATGGATGACGTGATCTTCGAAGAGTTCAAGGGAACCGGCAACCTGGAAATTAACCTCGATCGCAAGCTCACCGAGAAGCGGATCTTCCCCTCTATCGACATCAACAAGTCCGGCACGAGAAAAGAAGAACTACTTCTTGCGCAGCAGGATTTCAATCGTATTATCGTCCTGCGTCGAGTGCTGTCCCAGCTTTCGCCGACCGAAGCAATGGAGTTGCTACTGGACAAACTAAGCAAGACGAAATCGAATTCCGAGTTCCTGGATTCAATGCAGTCATAAGCCGCTGCGAGTCGCGCTGATCGATTTGAATTGATGGGGTGTTCTAGAATGCTTGCTTGAGGAATGCTCTATGCGCCTCGTCCCCAATCTGTACCGGTCCTTTGGGGTCATCCTCTCTACAACTCTACTGCTGACGAACAATTTGTTCGGACATTCACAGTCGTCCGCACGCGAGTGGGGTTTTCCTAATCAACGCAACCGCCAACTATCTTTTTCTCAATTTCAGCACTCGTTTCGTTTAGATACCCAGACTTCCAAATCCTCGGTATCTGACTTGCTTACGTTTTTGCAGCACGAATCTCTGTGCATTCTCCTGTTCAATCATAACGTGTTCTTTGGCGTCGCTAACTGCGCTTGGTCAAACAAGATAGCTCGGCGGGACAGCTGACATGAGATTGGCAATTCCTGCCCGGGATTACCTTGGAATAGGAAATTTTTGCTCGCTTGAAGTCTGAAGGGATGTAATCGCTAGGCATGAATCGCGGTTCTGCCCCCTGCCAGTACCACCGCAAACGCAACGTTGAGCTTGGTTGGTGAGTGCTGGCCACAAGGAGTATCGAAATGAAAGTTATTAAAATGATCACGGCAACACTATTTATTGTGGTTGCGAGCTTATCCACGGCGAGTGCAACGACTAACGACTGGGATCCGGATGAAGATGACGAGTTCGAGTTTAAAGGGATAGTTCAGAGCCTGCCAAACACCTCAAGCAGAATTGGAGATTGGGTCGTGGGCGGACGAACGGTACACGTAAGCGCTTTAACTCGCATTAATCAGGAAGAAAGGCCGATAGCGGTTGGAGTACTGGTGGAGGTCGAAGGCTCGTTGCGCCCTGATGGTTCCATCGATGCCAAGAAAATAAAGGTTGAAGACGATGATGGGGAATTCGAGTTCAAGGGGACCATACAAAGTTTTCCCATCGGCCTGATAGGTAATTGGCTGATTGGCGGGCGTACAGTCCATGTGTCTGCAGCAACGCGCATTGAAATCGAAGATGGTCCAGTAGCGGTCGGGGCGGTGGCAGAAGTTGAAGGTTTTTTGCGGCCGGACGGTTCTGTTGACGCCGCTAAAATCGAGGTCGAAAACGACCGGGATGAATTTGAATTCAAAGGGATGATCCAGAGTTTCCCCGGCGGGCTAATCGGTGAGTGGGTTATCAGTGGTCGCACTGTCCACGTTACTTCGGAGACCGATATTGAGCAAGAAAACGGCATGGTTGCTGTTGGAGCGATGGTAAAGGTTGAGGGTTTCTTGCGACCCGACGGCTCGGTTGATGCCAAGAAAATAGAAGTCAAATCGGCCGTCGAGGGTGCCAGGGTCAACTTCACCGGCACAATCACCAGTCTTCCGCCTGGCATTATTGGAGAATGGCACGTAGGCGGCCGCACTGTGCACGTCGGTGCCTCTACGCGAATCAAGCAAAAGAAAGGTCCGGTTGCAGTCGGCGTAGTCGTCAAGGTCAAGGGATTTCAACTGGCGGACGGCTCAATCGAGGCGGAGATGATACAGGTGAAGAAATCCCACTAGGTGCGCTAATCCCCGAGATGCCTAGGATCGCTCTGTTGATGCAGCTAGCGCAAGCTTCAGTTACTGACCAATCAGGCGCAGTGTATTATCGGAAGAGCGTCATCACTCACTAGCCGGACTATTCGTGAGAATGTTTATTGCGGTTAGCCAGGTCTTTCCACGCCTGAAGAGAATCTGGAATCTGCCAAATTTGACCCTCAGAGCCTAACCTTTCCGGGTCTATTAACTCTGTCGATTGCAGAACTGAATGTCGCTCATAGGTTTGCTGAATCAGCAGCCCTGGGCGAATGTACGGTTCCACGGCAAAACGCACGGCCGAGCCCGGAGTTCGAACTTGAGAATCGAGAACCTAAACCCCTCTGGATTCGTATGGTAGACTATTCAGGCTGTTCGAGGCAGCCAGAAAGAATATGGCCCGACTTCCACTGATGAATCGTAACGTAGCAACGCCCACAAGAGTTCTCAGCGTCCCCGGGGCGGCCAGACTGGCATAAACCATCCGGCAGCGAGGATGTTTCCCCTATGAGAAAATACCAATCGTATCTCTGCGCCTGCACCCTCATCTTTCTTTTATCCGCATTTACGTTTCCAGCATTTGGAGCGGTCATCAGCGGCGCTCAGACTGAAAAAGACGGCCGCGGGCTTCGAGTTCAACCAACCAAACCCATTGATTCGCTGCCGGCCGGTTCCAAGCGATTTGCCGTTGTTATAGGAGTCGATGAGTACGAGGACTCCCAAATCAACAAACTGGACGGGGCCGGTAACGACGCCAAAGCGATAGTTGAAGCGCTTGTCCAATATGCGGGATTCCCTAGGGATCAAGTTAAGCTGCTCACCTCCGATCAGCCTGTTGAGCGCCGGCCGACACGGAACAAAATTCTGCGATGGCTTTCAAACCTCCGAGGCGCAGTTCCCAAAGACGGGTTGCTTCTGATCGCATTTGCGGGTCACGGAATTGAACGCGGAAACCAGGCTTACCTGCTCCCTTCAGATGCAGAGTTGAGCAATGATGTATCGCTTCTGGAACAGAGTTCGATCAACGTCGATGAACTGAGGAAGCGAATCATTGAAACTGGAATCGGCCAGGTGGTGATGATTCTCGATGCCTGCCGGAACGATCCCGCCGCAGGACGCGGTGACGCGGATAATCGGCTCACTACAAGGTTTACCCGGGCGTTTAATTTTGAAGAACGCAACTCCGAAGTGAAGGCATTCGCAACACTTTATGCGACGGCAGTCGGAAATCGTGCCTACGAATATAAGGAGAAGAAGCAGGGGTACTTCACCTGGGCGCTTGTTGAAGGCCTGAAGGGCGCAGCCGCAAACGAGAAAGGCGAGGTGACGCTGAGCGGCCTCTTGAGCTACCTGCAGGACCAGGTCCCAAAGCGCATCAGTCTCGACCTTGGTCCCGGCAAGGTTCAAAAACCTTATGCTGATATTCAAGGCTATAAGGCTAGTGACCTTGTGCTTTCTAAAGTCGCGGTAGCCGAAAATGTTGCTATCGTGGATCCGGCGGCAATTGAAAGGACCGCCTGGGAAACCGCTCAATCAAAAAACAATGCTGCTGCATTCGCTGAGTACCTCAAAAAATATCCGAGTGGCATTTTTACCGAGCAGGCACTTTGGGAAACTATTCGCGAGAGCAGCGATCCTGCCGACTTCAAAAGCTATTTGAAAAGATTCCCGAACGGAAAAAATGCAGGCCTGGCGTCCCGCCTCGGTGAATATGCATTATGGGACCGGATAAAGGACAGTAAGAATGTTTCGGATTATCAAGGATACCTGAGAGAGTATCCCAAAGGCAGTTTTGCCGATATAGCAATACGGCGAATTCAACCTCCCCCTCCCCCGCCGCCAAAAACAGAGACGGCGCCTCCGAAGCCCAAGAATGGAGTGCTTACAGTTCTCACCAATACTCCCGCGATTGTCCTGGTGAGACCCCGTGATGCAGCTCTAAAGCCGATTCAGGGGCAAAGTGCGGGCGCTGATAACAAGTTCCGAGCGGAACTTCCTCCCGGCATTTACGATATCGAAGTAAACGCAGCGAAGTATGCACCTAAAAAAGTTTCCAACATCAAGCTGGAAACGGATGAGGCCGTGCCAATCGAGATGACTCCGCTTGGTGGCGTTATTCAAATAGGAGGCGTTGACGCGAACGCCGCAGTGTGGCTGGACGATCAAAAGGCTCTCAACACCAGCGTTAAGAAAGATGAAAAACTTATCGAACTCAGCGACGTTGCTGCAGGCCGCCACCGATTGAGGATACTACAGAATCAAGCCGAATGGACTCGGGAAGTGAACGTCGAAGACGGCAGGACGAAGTACGTGGCCGCAGAGTTCGCTGTTGCTCTCGTAGGCCTCGTTGTGAAGACAGAGCCAGAAGCTGAAATCTATATCGATGATAATTACGGAGGCCGTGCGAACGAAAAAGGTGAAATCCGGATCTCAAATCTCGCGCCCGGTCAGCATAGAATTCGAGCGAAAAAGAATGAGTTCGAGCCGGTGGAAAAAGCTCAGAATTTCAGCGCAGGACCTGCCGAAGTAAAACTGGCATTGAACAGGACGGTATTCTCGCCGGAATTTGTGGACACCTTCGATGAAGGGGCGAAGTTCTGGAATGCGCCAAAGAGCTGGCAGGTGAGTGCAGGGAAATTGAAGGTGCAGGGCCCGGGATACGGGCTGATCAAGGATACAAGCTACAAGGACTTCAGAATGGAGTTCGATCTTGTTTTTGGAAACGGCAAAGGCGCTGTCTGGGTTCTTCGGGCTCAGGACGAAAGCGCCAGCTATGTCTTCCAGCTTCATGGGCCGAACAGCCCAAAGCCAAATGTCTTTGAAACCTTCCTGTATCAGAATGGTCAGATGAAGTTGTTAAAACTGTTTCGGATTCCCGAAAACCTGAGCGCTCCCGGCGAAAAGTTTCACATCATTATTCAGGCGCAGGGGCCTGAAATTAAGCATTTCCTTCAGGTGAAGAGCAATCCAAAGGCTACTCAACCTCAGCCGTTTAGCTTAGTGACTGACTCTACATTCTCAAACGGGAAGATCGGCTTCGGCACAAAGGACGACGAAGAGTTTATTGTGCAGTTCGTAAGCATTATCCCCGCCAAATGATACTGCGTTACGGGTTAGTGCACTGATTCTTCTCAAGAGTTGGTGCACTGATTCTTCTCATGCTATCCTCGGTGACGTGACTCGAGGCCCCTGGGTTAAACACCGAATTACTCTACCTTACGCGTAGGATGGTCCCTCCCATACTGTTGCAGGCAGTTTGGGCACTGCAGAGGAGAAGCGATGAACAGAATTGCCGCCAAGTCTCTCGCCTTGCTAATCACATTCTCACTATCGATTATCTATCCCTCACTCGCTATCGGACAGACGCAAAACACCGGAGCTATTCAAGGTCGCGTATTCGAAGCGGGAACCCTCGCTCCCCTGGCGAGCGCCGTAGTAACGGTTGAGCACGAGGAGATCGGGCTTGAGCGTACTACCGTTAGCAACGATCAAGGGATTTATTACGTTGGAATTCTCCCCGCAGGGAGGTACCGAATTACCGCTTCAAAGCCGGGATATGAGAATGACTCCGATCCAAAGAACTCGGTCATTAATAGTTTTCTGATCCACATAACGAATACAGAGCGCGCCGACCAGCCGCCACCAATAGTTTTGCGAAAGGCTGGCGCGACCACGCCGGCCCCGGGGCCGCCTACTCCGACACCTCCGGCGACGCCTACGCAGCCTTCGAGGCCTCAACCTCCCAGGCAGGCTTCAACGACATCTGAATCTGATGTTGCTCAGCTTGCAAACACAACCAACGCAACTCGGGGAGGTAACTTCGATGAGCGGTTCCTGCTCTCCCTTCCGTTACCTGGGGTGCGGTCGTTTGATGCTCTTGCGTTCCTGGCCCCGGGTGTCGCTCCTCCGCCTCTTTCAATTGGCACTAATGTTGGGCCCGGCATTGGGCCCGGTGTCGGCACGACGGGCCAATTCTCGGTAAACGGTTTGCGGAGCCGCTCCAACAACTTCACAATCGACGGCTCTGACAATAATGATGAAGAAGTAGGCGTGCGCAGGCAGGGCTTCACCTCCCTTGTGCCGCAATCAATCGAAAGCGTACAGGAGTTTCAGATCTCTACTCTGCTCCCAGAGCCTCAGTACGGCCGAAACATGGGCGGACAGGTCAACGCCGTTTCTCGCTCCGGAGGCACGGGATATCACGGCACGCTGTATGGGTTCTTTACCGATAAGGCGCTTAGAGCGCGCGACGTGTTCGACTCTGATGCGGGGCCATCGATTCTGACGCTCACCGGAAATGGAAAGCCCGCTACGCTCAACGGAGCCCCGTTTACTGTAACGGTTCCCGTCGAAGGTAAGGACCCATACACGCGAGCGCAGTACGGATTTATATTCGGCGGACCGATTGGTTCGCGAACACGCTTTTTCGGTTCACTAGAGCGTCAGGATATAAACGCAAGCAGGGAGTCTCATTTCGCGGTGCCGACCATCGACGAGCGCGGGGTGTTTAGCAGCGGCGGGCGCGGTCTTCAAACAACTACCGGTACGCCGGTTCTTCCCGCGTCCCTGACAGGAAATTCGTTCCTGAGCCTCTTCCCGTTTCCAAACAACCCCGGCGGCCCCTATGGCAACAACACTTTTACCGAGGTGCTTCCTGCTGGCGCCGACGGCACAATCTACTCGATCAAGTTGGATCATAACCTTAAGGCGTTCGGAAAAGATCACACCCTGACCGGCAGGTTTAACGCCACGGATGACGACACAACACTGCCGGTGACCGGAGAGGCGATATTCTCGACCCTGCGCGCACTGGTCGATACGCAGGATGTGGCGGTCTCTTTGAACAGCGCCCTCTCGTCCGCAACCGCAAATCAGTTTCGTTTTTCCTTCGGCAGAACAAACCTGGAATTCAGAGAAGTGCGAGATAGTTTTCTGCGACCATCCGCCGCCCTACCCAATGTTCCTTTCCTTCTTAACGCTAATCTTGTTTTCAACGCCTCGTTCAATGGGAATCCCCAATTCGTTTCGGTTCCAGGGTTCAACTCTGAGACTGGGTTTGGCTCGATTCCGGGTCTTGCGTCAACCGGCACTGGCCCGATCGGTCAGGTCAAAGCTTCCGGTTTCAGTCCGCTGGGAGTAGATGTGTTTAGTTTCCCGCAAGGCCGAACCAATACTATGTTTCAGTATGCCGACACGATCATAACGACCATTGGCCGCCACCGGCTGACTGGCGGATTTGATATACGTCAGAGTCGTCTCGACAGCCTTCAAGATCGAAACTTCCGGGCACTGGCAGTATTTAGCGGCGCACTCGACATCTCGGATCAGCAATTAGCAACGCGATTAGGCAATCCTGTGCCGTACTATTTCGGCAGGGACTATCTCGCGGCAGGAGCCGCAACTGGTTTCTTTCAAACCCTGACGAACGGCAACGTCGATTCGAGTATCCGGCTGAGATACTGGCAGAATGACTTCTTCTTCTCAGATCAATTCAGGATCCGGCCGAATATTACTCTAACGCTGGGGTTGAGATATGAATTGAATACGGTCCCAACTGAAGCCGATAGCAAGATCGAATCCACCTTCAACTCTCCTGAGGTCAAGCAGTTTGAGGACGCAGAAAAACAGCTTTCAGGTGTATCGGGTTTAGAACAATTCCTTGCAGGCCGCGACAAGATATTCACACTGGACAAGAATAACTTTGCGCCTCATGTGGCGTTCGCCTGGGACCCGTTTGGACGCGGCAAAACATCGATCCGAGCTGGCTATGGAATTTACTACGATCAAATCCTCGGCGCGGTGATCAGCCAGTCCCGAAACGTCTTCCCAACGTTCCTTACGATCAATCTCGGTGGATTTAACACTGCCTTCGACGCAAACAATCCCACAGAGAGTGTGAAGACCGCACACCCGTTTGTACCAGCAAATCCAGGAATCATTTTTGGGAAGGCAGGAACTCTGAACCAGTTCGATCCTGCCAAAGGGCAAACCCCAGTTGCAGCAGAATTAGCGGCCTCTTTGCTTACGAACCTGGCGGCGGGACCGGGATTTGTTCTGCCGAACAATGATCTTGTCACGCCGTACGCACAACACTGGGGGCTCACTGTCGAACATCAGTTTGCAAATGATTACCTGGCTTCAGCTGCATATGTGGGAACAAAAGGAGTGCACCTGCTTAGGTTTGCGACGCCAAACCTCGGTCCTAATGCAATACCGCTGGTTACTGACGTGCTAACGCAATCCGTGGCTGGAATCAATCCGTTGTTTCCAGTGCTGTTTGGCGTCAGCGTCCCGCCGAATGTCAGCGGAAATCTCAGGCCGTTTCCGTTGCTGGGCTCTTTCACTTCAATTGAGTCGGATGCGAACTCGATCTACCACAGTCTTCAGCTTCAGCTGGTAAAGCGATTCGCGAAAGGATTCCAATTTACGACGGCCTATACATGGTCGCACGCAATTGACGAGGTCTCGGATTTGTTTGATCTTGAGGGTACTCGTACGTTGCCTCAAAACAGCTTTGATCGACGGGCCGAGCGCGGCGATGCGAATTTCGATGTGCGCCATCGATTCGTCTACAGTTTCATCTGGGACTTGCCCATATTCGAGAAGAGTAAAATCCTGGGAGGATGGCAGCTTGCCAGCATAGGGACGTTCGAGACTGGCCAACCCTATTCGGTGTTATTCTGTTGCGATCAGAACCTTGACGGAAACCTCACCGATCGGGTGGATCCACTGATCACGAATCCGGGTTTCGAACCGCGGAACACTTTCCGCGCTCCGGGAATTCAGACAGTTGATCTCGCGGTCAACAAGTTCTTCAAGTTCACTGAAAGGCAAAAGCTGGAGGTCCGGAGCGAGTTCTTCAACCTATTCAATCACCCAAACTTTGGGATACCAGTTCATCAACTCTTTTTTGCTGGCTTCACTACCGAACCGGCCAATAAAGACAATCATCTGTTCATCGATACTCGAGTGCCGGCGCGTACGATCCAATTCGCACTCAAGTTTTCATTCTGATGCTGGCTTCTAATTGTATCTGCGTTAATCTGCGAAATCTGTGGATGCACTGAAAATTGATCCACAGGGGCGCGGATTACGCAGACAATTGATGACAGTTCTGAAATATCTCAATCCTGCGCTGCCCGGGCTGCTAGTAATAGTCGCTCGGATCTCATGAGAATCAGGCACTTTTCGGATCCGATAAGAAAGACTGTCACCGCCATATCATCAATTCTGCTTCTGTTATCATCAGGTGGGGTGACAAGCTACTTTGACGTCATTGGAACGGACTTTGACGTCATTGGAACGGTTATACTCGCACAGGCAGAAGCTCCTGATCTCAATCACATAATTGCGGAATTCACATCCCGAGAGTCGGAAGCTCGGGCTGCCTTCGATAATTATGGCTATACGCGTTATTTGGTTACTAAGAGCATCAAAGACGGGAAAATCACAGGAGAGTACCGTCAAACTACTGAGGTGGGATTAGGGAAATCAGGAAAGCTTGAAGAAAGAGTCCTCTCATTTCCTAAACCGTCCCTTACCGAATTAGTGGTAACTCCGGAGGACCTCGAAGATCTTTCAGCGAATTGCATTTTCCCACTTGAGAGTGCCAACGCAAGCAAGTACAAGTTTAGCTACGTGGGCAAAGAGCGGTTGGAAGAGGTAGAAACATACGTCTTTAATGTTGAACCTAAGGCAAGCCCCTCTCGAGAATGCCTTTACACCGGGCAGATCTGGGTGAGGGTGAGCGATCTTAGAATTGTTAGGATGCTCGGAAGAAGCGTGCGAAAAACTAATCAGAAATTCCCGATGTTGGATAGACGACGTGTTGCGGTACGAGATCAGTTCATGTTTCCGTCTCATGCGACGGCCGACGAGGAACTGGTTTTCCCAAAAGCCACGGTTCACATGCAGATGGAAGTGCAGTACTTCGGATATGTGAAACTCCGAAACTGAGGGATAAGTGGTTGTGTGAACCAGCCAATAAAGACAATCAGCTGTTTATTGATACACGAATCCCAGAGCACCCGATTTAATTCGCGCTCAAGTTTTTTGAGAGTGCCGTTTGGACGAGCAGCAACCATTAAGGTGATTTCGACGCCAGCAATTGTCTTCCAAATGGCTGCTTCAAACCGGGTGTCAGGCGTGAAATTTTGCTCGATGCTAAATCTCAACTGCGCACAAACCGAATCTCAAGGTTGGAGCCTGACACCGTTTCCATTTGACTTACTTTTCGCACGGTACTAATTTGCAAGGCCTCCAACATTCGTCGTTCGCCGGACAACACTTGCGAACGCATTGTCCAGTACTCGGATCTATGAACGGCTTGCCGCAAACTAATTCACAACCTTGACTCGCTTTAATACTGTGCATTGATTGTGAACCCGAAAACGCGAGAGCAGCTGCGATTGAAAACCATACAAGCAGCCGTTTTACGTTTCCGTACTTCGTCGCAGAATTACGAGAATTAGGGGATTCGTTGCTGCCTGATTTTCGCTCACTTAGTGTGCCAATGAATTTCACCGGACACCTAATTCCAGGACTTAGGCGCCCGCGCTGGATGTCAGCGCAAGTGCGGTGCCGTTACTGCCAAAAGGGCACACCTTCGACGATAGTGATACGCTTGAGTGATCAGTGATCGTGATTCTATCGCAGCGTTTTGTCATTTTGATTACCATTAATTCAATTTCAAATTGCGCCATATTAGGCATTGACTGAGCCGCGTGGCTGTCCGCACTGTTTGATAGATGGAATCTCCAGTAATTAACATTGAAGTTGTCAGTCGCGAAGAAGCGAATACCATTCTCGCCTCCCCTGAAGAATGCTCGAAGGTCTCATTCCTCATCTCTATCGGCGCCCCGGAAGACGATCTACCTATTGGGTACAGGAACGTCCTCAACCAGCTGCGCTTATTGTTCGGGGATACAGTGACAGCAGAACACGGGGCCACCGAAGCAGATATTCAGTGTTTGATTGACCTGGCGGAGAAGTTGAAGGGTTCAAGCGGCAACATCCTGATCCACTGCGAAGCGGGAGTAAGCCGATCCCCGGCGGCGGCGTTGATCCTGTACACCTGTTTACTGGGTCCAGGCTCCGAAAGAAAATCGATGGACCTGGTATTACGCCAGCGTCCGTTCGCTATCCCGAATAGAAGAATGGTGGAGCTCGCGGATAGACTCCTTGGACGAGAAGGCCGCCTAATGAGTGTTCTCGGCTGAACGAAAGATAATGCGAATGACTTACTCCAAGTGCAGCAGCGCTTATCAGGCAGTCACCTGCAATTCATAGAGTCGCATTGGTCCTGTCAACGCGAGTCGGAAGGTCGTGCACATTGAACTCCGAGTTTCCACACACCTACGATGTCGCGAGTCGCTTTTATATTTATGGTCGGATCGCCGTTTACCAGCACCAAGTCGGCGCGCACTCCTTCGGTGATGCGCCCACGGTCATGGAAGCCAAAGGCACACGCTGGTTCGGAAGTCGCCGACGCCAGAGCCTGCAACGGTGTAAGGCCGGAGAGGACGAGCAGCTCCAACTCGCGATGAAGGCTCAGACCGTGCGCCAGGCTGGGGGCCGGAGCATCAGTCCCTGCGAGGATTGGCACACCCGCGCGACACAGAGCACCAACAGCTGCCTGAGCATCTGAGAGCTTCAGCTTCGGGCCGCTAACCGGTTTCATTTTGATTTCGAGTGTGCGTCTCATCGATGGTGTGATATTGGAAACGACATTCGGAGAATTCTGCCACCACGGCTTGTCTGAAGCGCCGTTGATTGCTTCGATTACGGTCAGGGTCGGAACAACGAATACGTGGTGCTGCGCTGCAAAATCGGCAAAGTCAGCATCGGGCGGCGAATCAGCAAAGATGTGCACCAGGCCGTCCACCCCGGCGGAGATGGCTTCGCGAGCCTCGCGCTGTGTGCTGATGTGTATGACGACAAGCTTGTTGCGTTTATGGGCAGCCGCAACGACTTCTTCGAGCTGCTGCTTCGTCAGCGTTGGATATCCATGTTCGTAGATAATCTTGATGTAGTCGCCACCTTCTGCGATGCGGGCATCAACAAAAGCCTGAACATCGTCGCCAGGCGCAAGGGTTGGAATATCAGGGCCGCCCATCTGGGTCGGATGGCCGTGCGGGACCGTGATGCCGGTACCCGCTGTGCGGAGATCGGCGCTGTCCAAAGATCCTCCGATTGCTTTTTTATTCCTTAGCGCCAGGCTCGCATCTGAGCCCCACATCTCGAGCTCGGTCGTGACACCGAAGTCTAAAGCATCGCGGAGAAACTGTTCGATATTCATCACGCCAAGGTGTGTGTGCGCATCAAAGAACCCAGGTAAGAGAGTCCTGCCTTTACCCTCGATGATATTTGCGGAGGGCGGAATTACCAGGTCGGTACCAACGGCGCGGATCATACCATCGCGTACGATGACAGTAGTGCGGCGAATCATGCGTGAACCATCAAAGACATCGACGTTGCGGAAGGCGAAGGTTCCGGCGGGTTGCCGAGCAGGCCTCGAGGCGGCGCAGAGCGAAAGAGTTGCAGCAAGGGTTATCGCTACTAAGGACTTCATTAGTGGTTTCCTTGGGAGATTTCGATTTCGTCGTTACCAAGATTAAGACGCCAGGAGACAGGAACCGTTAGCAGGGAATAATCGCTAAGTTCAGCTATTTCTTCTGCAGGGGCTTGGGACTGCCCAGAAGACCGTAGAGGAAACCACGTGAGGATTAGATTGGTTTCAACGAGAGAAACACACACGGTTCGGTTAAATTAAGCTGCCCTGGGTCGCAGGTGCAATCCTTACGGAAAACCGTTTGAGCCGACGTCTTAAACCGCCTCGTTGGAGGAACTTATGGCAGACATCAGGATGAAGCTACGCAGATTATTCAGGGGAAGTGAAGAGACCGAACTGAATCCCACGCCACAGCGCGAACGGCCGCCACTCAGCGCGCAGGAATTGGTCGGTAATGAAAACAACGACTTTGCTCTCGCAATGTATGCGCAGTTGCGGCAACAGCCCGGGAATCTGTTCTTCTCGCCGTTCAGTATTCGCTCCGCCCTCTGCATGATGGAGGCTGGTGCGAGGGGCCAGACCGCAGCGCAGATACGACAGTCGCTCCGAATCTCATCCTCGACCGATACGCAACGCGGCGACTTGGTGGAAATTGTTCAGCGGCTCAACTTGGCCAACTACGGCAAGTACGAAATGGGGGTGGCGAACTCGCTCTGGCCCCCAGGATGGCGCACCGTTACAGCCTGAATTTGTGGACCTGATCGCCCGAGACTATGATGGCCACATTAATCTGGTCAACTATCATAAAAGTGCCGACGCAGCATGCCTGAAAATCAATCGTTGGGTCGAAGACAAGACCAGGCAGAAGATCCGCGATCTGATCCCGCCTGGCAGCCTGAACGCTGACACTCGTCTGGTGCTGGTTAATGCTGTCTACTTCAAGGGTACGTGGGTCCTCAAGTTTGAAGAAAGGGATACTCGTGAAGAATTTTTTTATCTGGAAGGCGGCGGGAAGGTTCGAGCACCCCTTATGTACCAGCAATGCGATCGGGTCCGATATTTTCGAGGCGCCGAATATCAGGCTGTTGAACTGATCTACGAGAGCGGCGACTTATCAATGCTTGTCATTCTTCCACACCGTAAGGATGGTCTTGGTGATCTCGAGAAAACCCTCTCACTACAAATGATCAGCGATTGCGTGCACCAGATGAATATCCGAGAGATCGAATTGTTTCTTCCACGATTCAAGACTACGTGGGAAGGAGTGGACATGAAGACGCACCTCAGCGCCCTCGGCATGCCTCTCGCATTCGAACCCTTCAAGGCCGACTTCTCGGGAATCAACGGTATCGAACCGCCTGACGAGAGGTCGTTGCACATCTCGGCGGTGTTTCATAAGGCTTTCGTAGATGTATACGAGGAGGGCACCGAAGCAGCAGCTGCAACCGGAGTTGGCATACCAGAGGGTGCGGCCTTTAGGCCTCCTAAGCCTCCGCCGGTTCCAATCTTCCAGGCTGACCATCCATTTTTGTTCGCCATCCGAGATCGGCAGAGCGGAGCCATTCTCTTCCTCGGGCGCATTGTGAATCCGACGCTCGCGAATTGATGCCCTAATTTGTTCGGTTTCCGATTCGCTCAGTTACTCTCGCTCTCGGCGACAATGCGACGATACACCTCGCGCGCGTGCTCGTAGGCCTTCTCAGCCTCAGGCCGTTCCTTTGCTGAAATCTTTCCCACTTTCTGGCTCCAGCATTGATCAACAGCCTTCAGCAGCCATTCGGCGCTCTTGCGCGAAGCGCGAATCGGTTTGTCAGCGACTTTTACGAAGATCGGATTGGTATGCGACGAAGGTAAGATTCTCAGCGCAACCCAGCTGCTGCGCTCAATTGGCACATCGAACATCACGTCATTAATCGAGCCGTCGGCGACAATCTGCTTTCGCGCAACTGGCTTGCCGTTCACTATCAATTCGACCGGAACTTCCCGAGTGTTTGCGATGCGCGCTCTTTCAATATCCCAGAAAGGCTGCCTGTCATAACGAAGCGCTCGAATCTTTTCATTGGCCGCCTCATCGAGTCGGGCCGCAACTTTGGCTGACACCTTTACCGTCGCCGCATTATTCAGCCTTACTTCACTTCCATTTGCGCCGACCAGTAATCCGTTTACCCGAAAATCCATCAAATGGCTCTTACCATCCGATACATAAGTCCGTCCATTTAGTACGCCGTCGACCCACCTGTCATAATCGAGCTTTCCATCTATCTTCGCGTAGACTCGCCCCAGGCCAACGCGCTCGCCATAGATGCACGGAAAGTCCGTTTCGCCGCTGATTCGCGTGCGGAATCCAGCATTGAGTGTGTGATACCAGACGTTTAATTCCCAAACGGAGGGCGTATCGACGGTCGAGATAAAGTCAACCGCATCATGAGTAACATCAACTACATATTCGTTAGCTCCGATACTGTCAAACTTTGGCATCTCATAATTCGGCAGTTCATCGGTTTTGACTTCCAAGCCAAATCCTGAGTGAGCAAAGCCGACGACCGCCCCTTGTGCTTTCGCCCACTTGAGAATAGGCAGATCCCACGTCGGCCAATCTTCGATCACCTTCGCGCCCGGGTACTCCTGGTCTTTCAGGCGCAACAGCACTAGGTGGCCGCAATGACTCGACGGGAATCCTGATACTTCAACGTCATAGCGCATGAGGTTATCGGCGGTCGAAAGCTTGTTCACTTTGCCTTCGAAGAACTGCTTTTGGTAATAGTAGCAAGGTCCCCACGTTAGGACGGCGCCGACGTTGAGAGCTTCACCGAAAATATGACGCATCATATCCTGCGGTAGAACTCCCTGGGTCGGACTTTCATAATGTGCGCAGCCGGCGGCGTGAATGTGATGATCCCCTGAATACCAGCCAAACTTTCTGGTATCGATCCACCGCTCGAGGCGAAACGTGACTGTCTGCGGTTTACCGTTGCTTATCTTGATTGACTGGGATTTGACGAGATACTCGGGCCCGCGCGAGAACTCTACCGTATATTCGCCTGCGGGCAATTTGATGCGCTCGCCGTCTGCCCGATAGATCTGCGGGTGAAAAGCAAAGTCAGGCGCCAGACGCTTAGCTTGCGAAGGATAGACGTGCTTCTGAGCATCTCGGATAATGAATGACCCGGTTGTCGGCTTCCCGTTCTCGTCCAGAACTTGCATCGTGACGTCCACCGCGGGCAGGCAGGTGAACAGAATGTCTACGTCATTACGAAACCCAATATCCTGAGTACCCTGGCCAACATTGAAACTCAGCCTAGCTTCACGCTTGCCTGCGTCACGGCTGTAGAGTTGTAGGATCCGATATTCGAGCTCGAGTCCGGAAAGTTCCGGTTTTAGCGGGAGCTGTCTGTAAAGATTGATCTCGAGCCAGCGATTAGGGACGTCACTCTGGCTTACGGTCGCGCGAGGACTTGGACTACCAGTCGATCGCGTGTAAACAAGCATAGCCTGAGGGCTTTCCGCTTTGAGCTGCGCGGTCACGCCTGCTTCGTTGCGGACCTTGACCAGAAAGGATCGCCAGCCTTGCTCCACCAATTCCGGTTTGGCAGGCCCTTGAACAACCTTTACCCGGCTCTCGGGATTGATGTTGACATCTGCGAGACAGTACTTGTCGAGAACATTCTGAATCTCCGAGCTTGCTCTCGCAGCATCTGTCTCGCTCTTAGCTTTCTCCAACGCCTGCTTATCAGGCTCGCTGAACGGTACGCCAAGGTAATCGGTGGCCACTATCAACCGGTTCACCTGAGCGATCAGAGGCTGCAGCTCAACCTTCTCGACCTTTGTCAATTCCTGCGCCGGAATAGAGCTGGACGACAAAATCAAAGCAATCCAAACCGCGAAATAGCTTACAGCGTGTCTGTGGACTCTCAATTCTTTGGTTTTCATATTGGCGTCCTCCCGGCGAAACTTGGCCTTGTGCAAAAGAATATGTCGGTAATTCAATGCTGGCAACCCGGTGTTGCCTACCCAGGGATCTGAATTCTCGGTTGGCTCCGGAAATACTTTAGTAACTCGTGTTCGACTGAGGCCCTCTGTTAAACTTTACTTTACGATGGCTGGCGTATTGCAGATCCTTCGGCGTTTTTTTCGAGCCGTCGGATCTTCGAGGTCAACCCTTCGATTCCAACCTCTCCTGATCTTTTTGGTAATTTTATTCGGTGCGATATCTGCCTTTCCTCAGGCCGCGGACAATACGTCCGAGTCAGATGCGCCTGATGCACATTCGACGATTTTTGATCACAGCAGCGCGAGCCGCTTCTGGCTCTCCGGCCAGATCAATTTGATTCTTCAGTGGCACCCTTCGTTTCAAGCTAAGTACAGCGGCGATAACAGCTTCAGAGCAGACGGCGAGAACGCGACTTCGCGAGTGCTAACGCTGTATTCGGGTGTTCAGTTGACCAGGACGACCGAGGTCCTCGTCGACGTCGAAAGCGCCGGCGGCCGGGGCATAAGCGATGCCCTTGGTTTAGCAGGCTTCACCAACCTTGATGTAGTTCGCAATCCAACGCTGGGTTCCGCGCCTTATCTGGCCCGAGCCATGGTACACCAGATCATCCCGCTCAGCAGTGAAATGGTTGAATCTGAGCGTGGCCCTTTTTCTCTCGCCGCTGAATTGCCGGTACGTCGCTTGGAGGTACGCATTGGAAAGCTGGGCGTCGCTGACTTTTTTGATCTCAATTCAGCTGGCAGCGATAGTCATCTTCAGTTCATGAACTGGACTGCGGATAACAACGGCGCATTTGATTACGCGGCTGATACGCGCGGGTACACGGTTGGCGCGTTGATCGAGTATCAGGATCGCAACTGGGCGTTGCGTTTCGGTGAATGCCTTATGCCCAAAGTGGCAAATGGAATTGATCTTGATTGGGACTTGGGGCGGGCCCGTGGCGAGAACGCTGAGCTCGAGATTCGACACGAGTTCCTGAGCAATCGACTCGGCCTGATCCGATTGCTCGCGTATGCGAATCACGCAAATATGGGCAGCTACCGGGAAGCAATAGACGGATTCTTGTCCGGTCATGATAGCGCGCCTGACATAGAGGCACATCGGAAGCAAGGGCGTGTGAAGTACGGCTTCGGCTTTAACATCGAACAACCAATTACGAAAGAAATTACTTTGTTCGCTCGCTCGGGTTGGAACGAAGGACGCAACGAATCTTTCGCATACACGGAGGCGAACAACACCGCCGAGATAGGAGCGGGTTTGAATGGGAACATCTGGCATCGAAAGTTCGACAGAGTCGGTGCGGCGTTTGTGAGCAATGGTCTCTCGCACGAACACCGCGATTACCTTGCGCTGGGTGGTAAGGGCTTTCTGCTTGGAGATGGCGCGCTGACTTATGGACGCGAACGAATTCTCGAGAACTATTACACAGCTCACTTCTGGCGAGGGGTATTTGGCTCATTTGACATCCAATACATCTCAAACCCCGGCTACAACCGAGACCGAGGACCAGTTGTCGTACCGGCGATCAGAATGCATCTTGAGTTCTAAATCCGCGCTATATTCCAAGCCAGGCTCTTCCTCAACGAGGTAGCGGTGAGAGCGTCCGACTCAGTGTCTAAGTAAATCCTTAACAAGAAATCATTCGCTCTTGTTGTGTTGCGCATTTCCGCCCCAGGCGTACCAGCCGTCCGCATCATGGTCACCAGTCTTGAGACATATCAGAAGTCCGGTCGCGGTGCCAACATAGATGTTTCCTTGAGCAAGCGCAGGTTGAAAAGTCACCGGCTGGTTAAGCTTGTACAGAAAAGTAACTTTTCCGTCGCTCTGCCTAACCGAGAGCAGATGCCCATATACACTGCTAAGGTATAAATTGAGTGCACCAAGCGCAGGAGGAGAAAAGATTTGTGAGTCGGCGTTTATTCCAGCGCCCATAACTTCAGCTCTCCAATCGAACTTCCCATCAATTGCCCCAATGCAGTTCAGGAATCGGCCTTGTGCATTCATCATCCGGCCCGAAGCGTATCCAGCTCGTGAGCCTTGGTACGACCAACCGCCGACCACGGTGCCTACGCCTACCTGTTTGTTCGCAGCGTCAAGCTTGGCGGCCGGGGGCGCGCTGGCGAATCCAACAGAGGCGTCTAGTTTTATGGCTTCCGCAACTCCACCACCGCCTTGTCCGGGGCCAATCAAGCCGCCCTTGTTCTCTTCCAAATACTTTGCTTCTGATTGCCCCAACAGCGTTTTGTCCTTCTCGTTGCCTTCCCTGGGGTTGACACGCTTCAGCCCCTCGAGAGGTTTATCGCCCTCCTGCACTCTCATCGTCAGTATGAGGTGGCCGCCAGCGACGAGCGGCGCGCTGGTGCCCGAGTTTGCTTTCTTCCACACCAGACCTCCATTATCAGCATTCAGACAAAACGAGGTGCCATCGAAACAGGTGAAATAAACACGATCGCCGTTGAGTTCGGCGCCGAGATGACATCCGCTGGGATCTCTCGATCCCATATGTGCTTGCCGGTTTTCAAATCGGCGCACAACAATCGATGCGTCGTTTGGCCGGACGATCCGACCTGCGCCGATACCTGTGCGTTCGATCTTTGCCCTGCAGGATGAGCTATGTATAACCGGTCTTTGTAAATCGCGGGTTGGCTCATCAGTGAATCTCCGAGCCATTCCTGCCACAAGACCTTCCCCGTCTTGCCGTCGCACACTACTACTGTACAGCTTTCGGTATTGAAGGCGACGCAGCCGTCTTCGACTACAGACGCAGTAGGCCCGTCGTCGGACGTCTTGATCTGCCAAACCACTACACCCGTGTCGGCATTGATCGCATAGAATTCGTGGGAGCCGTAGCCGCCACCAAGGAACAGTTTCCCATCCGAATAAGCAGGCGTAGCAATGGGTCTGTTACCAGGTAATCTCACTACCCACCCCGTCTTGCCATCAGCTGTTTTGAACTCTGCTGGCCTGAGATCGCCATTCAATTCTGGAAGTGCAACTGTGATCGCTTTGTCCAGGTCAATTTGTATCTGTTTTACTGGTTGTGCCGGTTTATCACGAGGACCGACGTCGCTAGCTTCTAAAGAATCAGATTGCCAGCGCCAGAGGATCGCTAAGACAACGATCAGTGTGGTGACCGCGCACAAAACGCGCTTTGAGTGTCCCTTGAGTTTCATGATACACCTCAGCGGAGATTCTTTTCTCAGTGGCAGATTCTTCGAATCGTAGAGTGCAACGGGCTCTGTGGCTGGAATGGGGTTGTAAGCCGGATTTGCAAGAATTGCTCTGTTCAAAATGACGCTGCTTGGTTGATTGTGAGCCAGAAGTTTCGGACAGCAGTCCAGCCTTTCAATTCGGGCTGTTGGCTAGACAACAATAGAAGGCGGATTCTAAACCCTCTCCCAAATCCCCCACCCCGTGCCTGTTGACTTGGCCATTAAGGAGTCATAACATAGGCACCGTTTAACAGAACGGTCTGACCCTAAGCGTCCAGAAGATCTCCCTTCATTACCTGGGCGCAACTCGGGTGAGTTTCTATTTCAGGATGTCTGAAGCAAGCCAACTTAACTTCCTTCTGGCTTCGTTACTCATGTAGCTTCTCTGCTTAACGGTACGACTAACGAACGCCTACGGCCAGCTGAACCCGTCCGGCGTTCTTCGAACGGCAGCGTTGCAGTTCAGTCAGCGTACTTTCTCAACGCATCACTCAACCTGGAGGTGACACTCATGAAACGACCTTTAATGCTTACTGCGTTCGCATCTCTGATCTTAGTGCTCGTCGGGGCAGGCACCGTCCGACCCCAAGGAGGCGTAACGGCGCGCGCGAATCAGCATCCAGCCAACCAATCGGGAGTTATGGGGAGGATCACTTTCACGCAAACCGGAGGCGGCCTGATCATCACTGGGACTGCGAAGGGGCTGGCACCATCGACCGCCGGCCGGTATGTGTCGCTTGTCTACGACACAGCTTCCGTTCCGGGGGGGCCGACCCTCTGCGAGCCTGTGGTTCCGTTTCCGGATATGTTCGTAGGCATTTGGATCTCGGACGCCGCTGGCAATGGCCTGCTGTTTCAGGTGGCGCAGCCCTCGCCGCTCGGCACGTTCGACACTGTGTCTATTCGCGACACAACAATCAACGATGGCTTCGGCCCTGAGGCGGTCGTCGCCTGCGGCCAAGTCGCGATTAACCCGTAGACCAAATCCGGTGCCAGGAGCTGGGTTCGGACGGGCAAGCAAAGGGGCCCGCAGTTGCGGGCCCTTTTTTCACGGTGTGATTACTGCGTACTGGCGTGATTGTTCCCCATTAATGCCAAACTTTGTTGGCGGTCTCGACGATCAACCGGAGCTTTCGTCTCTCATCCTCCACCGAGATGCGATTACCAACGACCGAGGTGGAGAAGCCACACTGAGGACTCAGCGCCAACCGATCGAGCTCTACAAACCGGCTGGCTTCCTTGATGCGGGCCGTGAGTTCTTGCTGTGTTTCGTGCCGAGGAGACTTTGTAGTGACTAAGCCGAGTACTATCATCTTGTCGTCAGAAACATGCCTCAGGGGCGCAAACGAGCCGGACCGTTCGTCATCGTACTCAAGCATCAACCGTTGAGCGCGAATCTTTTGAAAAATTGGCCTGGCAATCAGATCGTAACCACCTGCTACCAGCCAACGGCTGCCCTGATTCCCGCGGCACAGGTGAAAGCCAAACGTCACCTCCGAAAACCCCTGCATCAGCGCATTTTCCATTTCGATGCCCCGACCGAGCCACTGGTCGAGAGTCCAACCCTGCGCCTCATAGAAAGATCTGGTTCCGGGGTCAAGCATCGCGGTGTAATGAGGCGCATCGATCTGGATGTATGTCGCTCCCAGTCGTACTAATTCTGCGACCTCCTCTCGAAGGATGGCGACCACATCGGCGAGAAAGCTATCAAGCGTTGGATAGGCGGTGATGGAGTGTTCTGCTGACCAGAAGTTCGCCCACAAGCTCGGACTTGGAAGAGTGATCTTCGGCGTGCGAGTCGTGTGACCGCGCAGGTAAGTAAACTCCTCTGACGAGAGGTGGCGCTTTCGGGTTAGTTTACCGATGGCTCCCAGAGAGGCTGGCCGTTCAACATGCAGATCTCCTACGCTCTCATCACCATGCCAGTTACCCCAAAGGAAGGCGTCAATGTCATGTTTACCAAGGCCAACCACTGCCTCGGTAAACTGGCTCTGGAAAGACAACCGGCGCATCTCGCCATCAGTAACGACTTCAAGACCCGCTTCTTCCTGCAGTCTAATCGCTTCAATGACAGCGATGTCCTCGATCACTTTGAATTCGGCATCGGTGATTGTGCCAACAGTTAGGTCTTCCCGGGCTTTCAGCAGCTCTGGTGGTCGGAGGAGACTACCAACAATATCGGCATGTGTTGTGATCACGATTTCCCTCGCATCTCCGTGCCGTCTTAAATTTAGTTACGTCGCATCCGTCACAACAATCTTTACCGCATTAGCCCCGACGAATGCCATTAAATAGGTTGATGCCTCATTAGGTTCGTCGGCCCTTACGGATAAGAAAGGAAAGTAATCTCGGAGAATAGTTCGTTTGGAGGTATTATCCCCACCTATGATCAGCACCAATCACAATTAAAAGGAGAACAGCATGATTGATCTAACAGCGGCAAAAATGTTGAGTTTGAAAACAGTGGCGTTTGTAGTCTTGCTGGTATTTCTTCTCTGTACTTCAAACAACTACTTCGGAGGAGCCAATCCTGGACTCGAGACCGTCCAGGCGGCCGCGCAAGCTGCATCGGTTCAGACGTACCGAGAACTGATCGAGCTCAGCCAAAAGGAAAAGAAAGGACTTACCTTCTTTGTGAGGGGACAAATGATCGGGGGCGCGGTAGTCAGAATGATAGGGAACGATGCCGTGGAAGTGCGGAGCCAGGCTTACAGCCGAGTGATTATTCGACTCGATAGTGTGGATGCCGTCGCGATCAACTGAGTTTGGAGAATCATTCTTCAGCGCCTGGAACAACAAAACATTAAATCTATAGGGCCATCGTTACGGCATGCGGTCAAAACTTGCTTTATCTTGCCAGGGCCTCAAGCAAGAGCCACACCTCCACAATTCGGTCGGCAGCTCTTGCAATTCTCGACAGAATGTTGAAGTTGTTCTCTAATCCGAAGAGCTCGCATTCGCAACGTTTTGACAGGAATCCCGAGTTGATCGGCCAATTTCTTCCGGCTATCGATCTTCTGGCGGCGTTCTCCATCATAGTAACGCAGAATCAATTCGCGATTGTCAGCCGGTAGCTGTTGCAGGCAGTGTCGGAGACAAGCTGCTCGCGATTCAGGTTCATCGGTGTATGACGTCATCGACGCTGCTGGCAGCTCTCTAAGGGTTTGATCCTGTCTGGCTTTTTCTCTGTTGATCTCGAATAGAATCATTCGAGCCACTCCGAGATAGTAGCTCGCAGGATTACGAACGTCTTCTCTTTCGTAGACCCTTTTCGCGATCCGGTTGATGGTTTCATCAGCATGATCCTCAGGAAAGGGATCGCCTCGCCAGTCGAAGAACTTAATCAGGTTGTCGCGTATCTCGAGATAACGCTGGCCGGCGCTTTCTCGATCTTCTGCGAGAGATGCCAGAAACGTATCGAACGCTTCCTGGCTCAAACTCCATCTCTGGCGGGGAACCGTAACATGTTTGTTAGCCGAAGAGAGAGCGTTTACGGCGCTTAGTGAGGAGTTCATCATTTGGTGTTACCTATGCTACGTAACGTAGACTGTCCAACGTACCGTAGACCGTCTAGTCTGCGGATTGATTCTCCCATCCATCAAAACGCACGTTAGCCCACCCAGCGGCTTGGTTTCGTAATTCTGTAAACAAAACGGTTCATGCTTCAGCTTACGAAGCATTCCGCAGGCTGGACAATCTACGGTACGCCCCCTTTTATCGATAGAAATACGGATCGAGTACGCGCACCTCGGTTATCCGATCGATCGGCAAGTTGTTCCGCCTGGCTGTGCGCCGAATCGCTTCCGGTGACGGAGCATCGTATGTGCAATACGTCTTGACCCTGTCTTCGCTAACATAGGAATGAATCCAGGTCACATTGTCTTCAGCGTTGTTCAGAATTACCTGCCGGAACATCGCTTCGCCCTGGTCATTAATCGGGATATTCAAGCCATCCGGAAATGTCCGTTCAACCATATAGCGCGGCATAACAGTTCCTCCTGATATTTGGGAGTGACTTCTTCAGCACGCGCCGAATATAAGCGGAAGCGCACAGCCGGCGCATCGGTTGGATTGCCTATTTTGGGACGGATTGTTGCCTATTTTTGTTTGATGAACCCGCTCTGCAAAGCCAGGGATACGGCTTCAGCACGTGAATGAGCGTCGAGCTTCGCGAGGATCGTGGAGACGTGATGATCTACCGTTCTAGTTGATATGAAGAGGCGTTCCCCTATCTCATTATTTGCCAATCCTTTAGCCATCAATTCAAGAACTTCGATTTGCCGGTTCGTTAGCCCAGCAGGGTTTCCTCTTGTACTCTGTCGCGGGCCGCGTGGAACCCCACGCACGCCCGTTGACCGCAAAGATTGGCGTAGCCGCTCGGCGGCTGGTCCTGCCCCAAGGCCCTCGAAAATTTCCAGCGCTTCGCGCTGCGCCTGTTCGTCGCCATATGTCAGCGCCACTGCCTCGTCATAAGGGCAGCCAATCTCTCTCCAAGCCGCGGCAGCCGCACGCCAATTCCCCGACATTTGAAGCGCGTATGGTGCGGCAATGTTTTCGATTGTTTCTGGTCCAGAGCCGGCGCGCCACATCCAAAACGCAAACTCACCTTGAAGCCATGGATCATTTTGGTCTTTCGCCAGCTCCAAAACAGTGCGCGCTTCGGAAATTACCTGTTCTAAGTCGCCTTTGAGCCATGTAGCCTCTGCGCGCGCAGCGGCAACAGGTGCGATGCGTTGAAGTTCCCTGGTCTGCACTGCCAACTCGCGAGCCTCATCCAGCATGCTGGCGGCATCAGGGTCTCCACGACGGACACGCAGGTGACCAAGCACTGCCAGCGCCGAAATCCTGGTTATCGCCGATACATTGTGATGCCTCAGCACAAGTTCAGCATCATCGGCAGCCCCATCCCAATCACCTTGCTCGAAATGCACGCGTGCTCGCCATCCCACCATATACAGCTTCCACGAATCGAGGTCGTGCTCACTCGTATAGACGATCCCGTCGTCCTGGTAACGCTTCGCGAGTCGATAGTTTCGCTCTCTCACTGCCGCACTGCCAAGATTAGTGAAAGCCCTGGCCGCGTGTTCCTCAAAGTTGTTTTCCAGCGCAAGCCTCAGACTCTCCTCGAGCTTTGCGCGGCCCTGTTCGTCGCTGGCGAGTAACTCAGCCGTCCCAACGTTGTTCAATGCGTGAACCAGCGTATCCGTCGCACCCAGCTTTTCGGCCAGCTCAATTGCGCGCCCGCCCCAAAGAACTGCCTGCTGAGTCTCATCGGCAAGCATATGTAGCTGCGCGCGATTGCTGTAGGCCATTGCCAGTTCCGGACCGGGTGGTAATTTCTCCAGAATCGACACCGCCTGGCCGCTGTAGGTCTCTGCTTCGGCTTTCTTGCCCAGGTACCAAGTCAGTCGGGACATCCATCGTAGGTTATCGCCGAGCTTGCAGTCGTCACCGAGTTCTTTCCAGATATCGAGAGCTTTGCCACGAGCCTTAGCCGCTTCCTCCATTTGGTCGGTGAGATAACACTCGTAGGATCGACACTCGAACAATCCGGCGCGTTCTTTTGGAGGAAGGCTATCAGCGTAACGCAACGCTCTCTCGTAATGTGATGCCGCCTGACGATGTGCATTGAGGGCGGCCGCCTTTCTAGCTGCTTCGGGAGCGTACTTGAGCACCGCAGCGCCGTCGTCGGCTTGACAAGCGTGATGAACAATTTGGGCAAGGAAAGGCTCATAGCCTCGATTTAGCATGGCTTTTAATACAAGAGCATTCAAGCTTTGGCGACGCAGAGCGGGAATCGATTCTTCTATTGCCAATCGGGCGAGCTCATGTCGAAAAGCAACCGCATCGCCTTCCGAGCGCAGAACTCCTGCAACAAGACATTCTTCAAGAGCATTCATATCGAGAACATTCGCTTCATTGAGCAACGACATTTCGGTTCTTGATGGAATGACCGACACGAATTCCAAAAGCGCGCGAGCTGGTGATGAGAGCCGCGCCGCTCGCGACGAAACTGCATCGAATACCGTAACCGGAACCCCCGATTCCTTGCTCGCCAGAGCTTCGGTGACGAAGAACGGATTTCCTCCAGTAACAGCGAAAAGATTGTCAACCTGACGACCGGCCCGCTCCGCAAGCTTGTCGACGGCCTTGCGCGAGAGCGGAACGAGTCGAATGCGAGCTATCGATCGGTTAGGGAGATCGCCGAAGACAAATCTCAAGGGATGATCCGGACCCACCTCATCGTCGCGGTATGTAACAATCAGCATCGAGGTTGTCTTGCTGATCCGCCGGCCGAGGAACTTGAGTAGATCGAGTGTGGCCTCATCAGCCCAGTGGACATCTTCGATAACCACGATCGTTGGCACACGGCCGTGTGCAAGTTCGCCGATAGCGGCATTGAAGATTGCCGCACGAGAAGCTTCTTCATCGAGAAGAGCGAGGAGCCGGCTCTGGCTCTGGTTGGCTATGTCGTAGAGAGGACCGAGTGGTCGAGCAGTAAACAGGGAATCGCAGGCGCCCCACAACACGCGCGCCTGCTTCTGATGAGTTTCGGTGAATCGTTCTACGAGTGAGGTTTTTCCGATGCCGGATTCGCCGCTTACCAAAACAAAGCGGCCGTTTCCGCCGGACACATCAGTGAGTACCGCCTCCAGATCATCGAAGTATTGTTCTCTTTCGAGTAGTTCCATTCTTTTCTAGTAGCGGTAGGGAGAGATAGAGTTCAAGGTAAACATACATCGCCGCGAATGCAAGATCAGGTTGCGACAGATCAGGTTGCGACAGATCAGGTTGTTGCCTTGTCAATGTGCGTTGTTGAGTATTGCATCTTTCTGCGTCATCTGCGGATGAGAGTTTTTTGTCTTTATCCCTCTGAATCGTGCATCTGTCCTGAATACTTAATGACTAATCCGCAGATTACGCAGATGAAAGAGGATCGTGGATGGGCTGATTCAACTTCGACAAAAAGACCTGCGATTGCGTAGAGCAATGCAGGTCTGAGATGCGTTTGAATAGAGGCCGATAATTGTCGGGTCGCGCTGCGTCAGTTTTTGTCTTTCTGTTTGGATGTCGGTTTTGGCGGCAGATCGCTTCCCGGAGCAAGATCTATCCGCGGCAATACATCAATTCTCGGCATAGGCATCGGAACGGGCATTGGTACCGGCATCGAAACGTTTACTTCGACCGGAATTTTGGCGTCGCCGCTTTCTTCACCCTGCTCGTTGTCTTTATCTTGATCTTTATCTTTCTCTTTGATCTTTTTCACATCGATATCGAGATCGCCGGCCTTCTCCGCGGCTTTTCCATCTCGCATCAGAAGCATGCCAAGCGCCCAGGCTGCATTCTTACGCACATTGTTACTCGCATCCTTCATAGCCGTATTCAGTGCCCTGACCGCTCGATGATCACCCTTTAATCCAAGTGCCCACGCGGCCTGGGATCTGACTTGCGCGTCCTGGTCTCTCAGAGCGTTCATCAGCGGCTCAACTGATCTTTGATCTCCTTTCAAACCCAGCGACCAGGCGGCTTTTTCTCTCACCCGCGGTTCACTATCATTCAAGGAGTTGACTAGAGGCTCAACTGCCTTGCTATTGCCCTTTAGACCCAACGACCACGCCGACTGCTCACGAACCTTCGGATTCTCATCTCTCAGTGAGTTGGTCAACGGCTCCACTGCGCGGCTGTCACCTTGAAGCCCCAGTGACCACGCGGCTTTTTCGCGCACCTTTGTTTCGCTATCGGTTAACAAAGCCAGTAAGGGCTCTACCACATTCTTGTCCTGCTTTAGGCCCATGCCCCATGCTGCGTTTTCGCGAACTCGCACATCGGAATCACGCCCCGCCCCAATTACCGGCTCGACCGTGCGAGGATCCCTTATCACGCCAAGCGCGAAGACTGCGTTAGCACGCACAATGGGGTTCGGATGCCTAACAACCGCAATCAACGGGTCAACGGACTGAGCACCGATCGCTGCGAGCGCTCCTGCGGCTATTCTGCCTGGTGTGGTCGGCGCATCGCCTCCGCCAAAATGACGACCTCTTCCGTTTTGATCATCGCAATAGATTTCGCCACTTATCTGCGCATCATCGCCGAGCATCTGAATCAGGTTAGGGATGGCCGGCGCGGCGCGTTTTCCCATCGCGCCAATTTGACAGGCGGCGGTGGCTCTCTCGACCGGATTCGCCGAATTGAGCAATCGTATTTTTTCTGAAAGATCGGCGGGCGGGCTGCTAGTTTCCTGGCTTGCGTCCAGAGCATTGGTTTCTGTTGTGCTTCGAGCTTGAGTCGAATACAGAGCCGCGGAAAGACAAAAGAACACCAGGGCTGTTGCGAAAAGTGTTTGTCGTTTCATGGAAACCTCCCTGCAACAAATTGAAAAGGGCACAGCGCTGTTTTCGCCTCGTGAGGTTAAACCGGGTCAATTCATTTCTTTTCGGTTGCGATCGATTTTGTAACGCCTACTTTTGCCTGGTCTTAATCCTGACCTCTTCACGGACTTGCGGGCGCACAACCACGTCAGAAACAACACGAAGACTTCTGGCATCATTGTTGGACTCATTATCTTTGTCGGAATCACGGTCACCGGAAAATGAGTCCGCACTCTTCATCAACAACATTCCGAGCGCCCAGGCCGCCTTTTTTCTGACTTCAGTGTTAGGATCCTTCAACAAATCCTTAAGCTCGCTCGCGGCACGCGTATCCCCTTTCAACCCGAGCGCCCACGCCGCCATTCCTCGGATCTTAGGGCTCGGATCTCTCAATAAAGCCATGAGCGGCTCAACAGACCGCCTGTCGCCTTTTAATCCAAGAGCCCAGGCGGCTTTCTCGCGGACGTCCGCATTCTCGTCTCTTAAGGCTGCTATCAGAGGATCTATGCAGCGGGAATCCCCCTTCAGTCCCAATGCCCACGCGGCCTGTTCACGAACGCGAGCCTCAGGATCTCTCAGCGCGCCAATCAGCGCGTCTGTTCCCTGCGAACTGCCGTGGAGGCCGAGGCCCCATGCAGCCTTCATTCGGACTTGCCAGTTCTGATCCTTCAAAGCTGCCACCAAAGTGGTAGCCGCTTCGGGGTCGCCAATCTGCGTTAGAGCGAACAGCGCCTGTTGACGCACTTCCGCATCTTCATCTTTCAATGCCTCGCGAAGTGATTCTATGGCGGTTCTCTTCTCCGCCTGGGTGTTCGCCGTCTGGGTGTTCGCGGCTGTTGGCGCTTCCTGATTTGCCGCCATGTCTGCATCAGCCGCTGGTTCAATTTTGTCCAGGGAAAGGTGAGCGGCGACTACCGCCTGGGCAGATGGATTATTGACCTGGCTTTGCATTGGAACTCCCGCAGCATATTCCAACCGCGTCGGCGTATCGCTTGCTGTTTCAAGTGCAATTGCGCTCTGCTGGTGCGCTTTTGCAGTCAGACGAATGGTTGCGAGGGGAAATACCATTAGAACAATCAACGTACCGACAAATACTGCGGCAGAACGTTGTAATCCTCGTCTCTTAAGATCGGGATCCAGAATTGCCAAAAGCCTACCCTCCAGCTCCGACCGCCTGGCTATTGCGACGGCAGCAAGCGAGGAGCATTTGATCGATCGGAATGTGCGGGCCATTTCCAGCAGGTGGCCTGCGTAGTCTGAGGCTTTGGTTCCAATATGTATGACTTGATCATCACAGGCCCGCTCTCTCTCAATCCGCAGCTGACGAGAAGCGAGCCAGACCAATGGGTTAAACCAGTAAAGAGAGCAGGCAATCTGAGCGAACAACTGAGTCAGGCAGTCTCGGCGTTTCACATGTGCCAATTCGTGAATGAGGACGACCTGTCGGCGCTCGAGGGGCCAACGATCTGCGTCGGAGGGAAGCAATATCGCTGCGTTTATCAGACCGCAGGTCACCGGCATTGACAACCGTGGAGTTTTCAACAGCTGAACCGGTCTCATCAAACCAATTTGCCATGCAATATCGTTTGCTGCGTTCAGCCAGCGAGTATCGATGACTTTCTCCGCCCGATCGGCTATCCACCATATGTTAGCGGTGCCGATAAGAAGCCTGCCTAAGATCAAGAAGGAGCCCGCAAGCCACAACATCAGGGCCCATCCGATCCACTTCGGTCGAAGCGGTGCGGAGGTATCGCTCAATTCAGTCTGAGAGTCGATAGGAAACTGAGTGCTCAAAGACGCGGCCGCGGTCGGTGGATTCCCTGTTGAAGGAACTACTGAGTAAGGATCCGTGATTGTGGAGACGGCAACTATTTGATTCGGATTTGTCGCGTGAGGGTCTGGGGTCGGCTCAGGAGAAGAAAGAACGGCGATTCGCCAGACCGGAAGGCTTATAGATAGCATCGGAAGCGCAAGCACCCCGGCTATTGCAACCGTCCACACAAAGTGTCGTGCGGCTGCTGACGCATGCCTGAGAGCGAACGACAATCCTGCGGCAACTGCTAAAACCAGAATCGCTTTTATCGAGATCGAAATAAGCTGTTCCGTCAACGCATGATCTTGAAACCAGCTGAGCAATCCGGTCATAGTCATCGGCCCTCCTTTCTGGCCTTGTCAATTAGTGCGGACAAGCGTTCCAGCTCTTCATCCGACAACCGTGATTTGGACATGTCGAGCAGGGCAGATACTGTTTGTTCGGTCGAATTATCGAAGAAGGTTTGCACAAGCTGCTTCAAAGCAGACTGGCGCGCCTTATCACGCGAAAGCGTCGGCAGGTATATGTAGCGCGGCCCCTGCTGCTCGTGCCTGAGGTAACCTTTCTCTTCAAGCAGTCGAAGCATTGCACGGACGGCTGAATAACCGGGCGGATCGGGCATATTCTCCAGAACTTCGGCGGCGGTGGCGCGTCCAAGCCGGTATATTGCGTCCATTATCTGCCGCTCCCGCCTGCTTAAATTCAAGTGAGGGTGCTTTGACATAAGTAGCTCCTCGATCCAATGTGCTAATTTTTTAGCACTATTGATTATCGGTGTCAATAGCGAAACTGCTAATTTCTTAGCATCGGGTTGATGCCTACTGAAACGACACGACGCCGGCAGGAGTTCCGTGTTATTATGGGGCCCCGCACGAACCACCCAATCCCAGTCTTCTTCCGGGTGTCCAAGATGTACTTAACGGTTTTCTCCGCTTTCGCCACGATTCTTTCAGTTGTCTGGTTGCCTCTACTCTCAAATGGTCAATCTCCGGTTGACGACCCTACTCTGAGGCTTAGGTCGGATCTCGTTCTGGTCGATGTGCTTCCGATGCAGAAGCAAACTGGACGCATCATCAACGGACTCAATCGGGACGATTTCACGATCTTTGAGGACGGTGTGAAGCAGACAGTTTCGCACTTCAGCCGGGATAAACTTCCGGTGTCCCTGGTGTTGCTGGTGGATCGCGCAGGCTGTGTGAATCCGTTTGATGAGAAGATTCGGAGCGCGACAATCAAAGCACTTGGGAATCTGAAACCTGATGATGAAGTGGCGATTATGACCTTCTCGAACAAGGTGTCGCTGGTGCAGCCTTTCACCCGCGATCGCAAACTGGTCGCGGATAAGATTGTCAATGTTGAACGCCAGCATCAAAGCGAGCAGCATTACTTCAACGCCGCAATCTACGAGGCCTCGGAGTACATGAGAAAGGCTGCGAATCCTGCTGGCCGGCGCGCGATCATAGCGCTTACCAGTCTGGAGGCCAGCATCGACTTTTCAAAGGTAACTGAACAGGAAGCGCTGCTCTCGGTGCTTGAGTCGGGGGCCGTTGTTTCGGGAATACTGGTGAAGACGATTGGCGGCCGAATCGACCAGGGAATTAGAGGAAAGCCAACGAGCTTTCTTCGTCACCTTGGTTTGCGTTCCGGAAGCCTGAAAATGTTTGTTACAGAAACCGGCGGAGAGTTGGCAGGAGCGACCCCGGATGAGATCGATCCAACCCTCAATCGCATGGTCGATAACATATCGACAAGCTACGCGCTGGCCTATGCCCCGACTAACACGGCGAACAACGGAAAGAGAAGGCGAATTCGAGTTGACCTCTCGAGCGACGTCGAGAAGCGAGAGGGAAAGGTCGTGCTGCACGCACGGCGGAGTTATGTAATGGCGTCGAGCAGTACGCAGAAAGCAGTAGGCAGTCGGCAGTAATAGGAAACATTGGACAGATAGGAACTATAGGACCTATTTGTCCTTTTTGTCCTGACTACATCAACCGATACTGTCCGAGGTCGTTCGTTGTGAGACTGTTTGATTGTGCGAATTGCGCTTTTCGTTTGGCCTTATCCACGTACATAGCCCGATCGGCGGCCAACAAGAGCTCGTCGAGAGTCTCTCCATCCGCCTCAAAACTTGCGCACCCGACGCTAAGCCCAATAAACAGCTTCGTGCCCTGAAACCCAAAGTCATGCCGATCGATGGCCCGCTGTATTCGCTGGGCCAGCTCCTGAACTTCTTCGGCTCCCACTTGCATTATCGCGACAAACTCATCACCTGCATACCGGCTCACAAAGTCCGATGAACGCATGTGCATAGACAGCAAGACTGACAGCTCCCTCAACAGCTGATCGCCCGCCTGGTGTCCAAACTTGTCGTTTACTGCCTTGAAGCCATCAAGATCCATCATCATCACCGAGAATCTGTCGCGGTGCCGGCGCGCGCGATCCGCTTCCTCTTCAAATCGGTATCTAAGAGCTCGCGCGTTCGGAAGACCGGTCAACAAATCCGTCAATGCGCTTGTCTCGGTTTTCTCATGTTGTACCGCATTAGCTATCGCGTCGGATGCAAGCTTTGCGACTGCCTCCATCAACCGCAAGTGATCGGCGGTGTAGGCGCTGAGCTCGGCCGAATACATCGCCAGAGCGCCTAACACGGTCTCGTCCTTCATCAGCGGCACAACGGAAGCGGTGCGATATCCATCGTTGGTCTCGAGTTTGAGTACGTCAAAGTCGAGCCGAGGATCGCAGTTATGCATTGAATGGCCATTCGCAACTACCCATCCTGTTATTCCGGCTCCTGAAGGAATGCCTTTGCCCTTCAGCAGTTCGGCGTTGCGCCCAGCAATATGAGCCGCCTCAACGTCGGTCGAGTCGGGACGAACAAGATAAAGCACGCAGGTCGTGTAGCTAACTATGTCTTCCATGCGTGATGCGAAGACTGCGAACGTATCACGCAGATCGAGGCTCGTTCCGATCGTCTGAGCGATATCGTAGAGCGTGATGACCTCGCGATGCGCGCTACGGATTCGCTCGTAAACCGCTGGTTCGCTGTCGGGGCTCGCTATGCGCGTGGTCCCGGCGTGGTATTGCGTTCCGACTCTTTGAGGCTCGACACATCTCTCCCTGATCTCTGCTTCGAACTCATCCAGATGATCTAAAAACGTCCGAACGACATTCGGGTCGAAAACCGTACCGCTGCCTTCCTTCAACATATCGATCGCTTGATCGCGCGTCATCGCTTCGCGATAGTTTCGATCCTCTCGCACAGCGTCGAAGCAATCGGAAAGCGTCAATATTCGAGCGGTGATCGGAATCTCGTCACCTCGCAAACCGTCGGGATAACCACGTCCATCCCATCGTTCGTGATGGTGCCGTACAACCGGCACGACTGGATAAGGAAACCCGACGCGCTCGAGTATTTCGGCGCCCACAATCGTGTGCACCTTCATTTTGTCGAATTCTGCAGGTGTCAGAGGACCTGGTTTGTTCAAGATATAGTCCGGAACCGCTAGTTTGCCGATGTCGTGCAACAAAGCTCCTGCTTTGAGTGCCTCCAGCTCAGGTTCTGATAATCCGAACAGGCGAGCCAGACCGGTGGCATAGATCTGCACGCGGTGCACGTGCTCGGGTGTCACTTCATCTTTGGCGTCAATGGCAATGGCCAGAGCCTCGATTGTCTTCAAATGGAGCTCGGCCATTTGTTCCGCATGACGGTTCGATGTTTCCACGCGGTCGAGATAGACCTTATACGTAAAGTAGGTCACCGTAAGGATCGGGACCGATATGATGAAGGCGTAGAAAGAAATGACGGTGATTAGCTTAACGATAATGCACGCACACGCTGCGCCTGCCATCATGGAAAACGAAGTCCATACGAATGTTTGCTTCCAACTCGAAAAATACGAGCGATCATCCTCGCGCGGATCGGTCAAGCTCCGCAATCCAGAGACCACAGACAAATGCAAAACTGCCAACAACCCAGCAGCCAGGACCATTCTGATAGGGTCACCGGCGGCGAGCGGTCCTGATTCGCCAAGCGTGAATGTGACCGCTGAGCTGGACGCGAAGATTGACAGGCTCGTCAGTGCCCCGTTGAAAAGCACTAGCCGGCGGCGTTCTTTCAACTGAACCGCACACGCCATCCCATCCAACCCCGCCAAAACGGTCGACGCGTAGGTTCCATAGAGCAGCACTGAGATGAAAATGAAGGCGTCGGATATGGCGACAGTGTTTCTGGACTTTCGAAAGCCGATATCGATGCGGGAGACCATTAACACCGTAACGAGGCTTAACAATATCCATTCGAAGTTGACTGAGTTGAACGTCAAGTCATACGCGGAGTATCCGAAGGCCACCAATCCCATTAAACTGATGGTTGTCAAGGACAGGGAATTTTGTTTATCAAACCCAATCGACATAAATAAACCGTCGTAAGAATATAAAACGGATTTACTAAGGCGATTAACGTTCCATTTCCCCCGATACCGCTAAGCCAACCACTGTCAGCAAATCTCGGGTCGACCTGTCACGCCGGTCTCAAAATCGAGGAGAGTTTCGCCAGATTGATCGAATAACTTCGGTCAAATTGCCACAAGTCCTTGCCCGAAAAATGGGTTCGATTCCTTTTCCCAGCGTTACCGATGAACCTCAACTCGTCAATACAAATTACTTTGGACAGTTGAACGACTGAGGGAACAATGGCGCCGAGTTTTGCGTAATAGACGGCGGTTGCGGTATAACTAAATCACCGTGTTAGCCACAATAAACAAGAAGGTGTTTAACAACAGTGTTTCACAAGAAGTCTGTCCTCGCGATTATCGCTGCCTCAGCGTTGGCCATAGCTATCTCGACTATCGTCTTTAGCAGCAGCCCGCCGACTGATTCCGCGTCAGACACCGGACGTAACTCGAAGATCGAAGAAAAATCCGGGGAAGTGTCCGCCACTCTGCCATTCTTCCATCGGATCGACGAGAATTACTTCCGGGGTTCGCAGCCTTTGCATGGCGGCATCGCCACTCTTGAGCGTTTAGGGATCAGGACCCTTGTCGATCTGCGCTCGAAATATGATCACACCGATGATGTAAAACTAGCCGCCGAAGCCGCCGGGCTCGATTACGAATGGGTGCCGACGAGTGTTTGGAACCCGCCGACGGACGACGAAGCAACTCAGTTTGTTTCTCTGGTGACCACAATTGAGAGGGGGCCATTCTTTGTCTTCTGCGCGGATGGTCTTAATCGCATCGGCGAAATGACTGCGATATACCGGATCGCGCACAGTAACTGGAGTGTACAGAAAGCTCTGGATGAAGCTGACGAGCTCGGCTTCAACCCGTACTATTACAATCTGAGAAGCTATGTATGGGACTACGCGAGAAAGTTTAGGCCGAATTCAGTGCCGCCAACTGGACGTCGCATCAGCCTGTCTGGTCTATGATCACTGCGCCGACAATGAAGTGAGGGATTGGAAAGAGAATATATAGGGCATTGGACCTATTTGCCCTATCTGTCCTATGTTGTGGATTCGGAATGTCAAAATCGAAAGCTCCAAAAGTGGTTTTTGTCTGTCAGCAGTGCGGTGCCCAACAACCACGATGGATGGGCAAGTGTCCCGACTGTGGCCAATGGAATACCCTCGCCGAGGAGAAAGCACCTAACACTCAAACAGACGGATCCTCACGAAGCGGGTTCCGAATGCGAGAAGTTACCCCGCTCGCTTACCAGGAAATCGAAAGCCAGGATGATGCGCGTCAACCATCGGGCATTGAAGAATTTGATCGCGTCCTGGGCGGCGGTATCGTTCCTGGCTCACTCGTGCTCATCGGAGGTGATCCCGGTATCGGCAAATCGACTTTGTTGCTCGAGGTTGCTGACAAACTATCCAATATCGCAGGCAAAGTCCTTTACATCTCGGGCGAAGAGAGCGAGCGTCAGATAAAGCTTCGCGGCGAACGCCTGGGTATTAAGCCAACGAACCTCTATTTACTGGCCGAGACGTGTCTGGAACGAGTGTTCCAGGAAATCGATCGTCTTGATCCTCAGGCTGTGGTCGTCGACTCAGTACAGACCGTATTCTCAATGAAACTCGAATCCGCACCAGGTTCAGTCTCGCAGGTCCGAGAAGTCGCCGGCCAATTCCTGATGCTTGCAAAGAATCGCTCAGTACCGGTCTTCCTGATCGGACACGTCACCAAGGACGGAGCGATAGCCGGGCCAAAAACACTGGAGCACATCGTTGACACAGTTATGTATTTTGAAGGTGAGCGACATCACAACCATAGAATTATTCGCGCGGTTAAGAACCGGTTTGGCGCGGCTAATGAAGTCGGTGTGTTCGAGATGACTGGTCGCGGGCTGGTGCCGGTTATCAATCCTTCGGGCCTGTTTTTGAACGAGCGCCCGGTTGGCGTGTCCGGCTCAGTGGTGACTGCTTGCATCGAGGGAACGCGGCCGATGCTGGTCGAGATTCAAGCATTGGTGACTTCCACTAAGTATGCAACCGCAAGAAGAATGACTCAGGGCGTCGATGCAAATCGGGTCTCGCTGTTAATGGCGATGCTTGAAAAGCGTCTCGGCATGCACGTCTTGGGCGATGATGTTTTTGTGAACGTCGCCGGAGGGATTGCGATAGATGAACCGGCAGCTGATTTGGGAATAGTCGCGGCAATCGCATCAAGCTTTCGTAATTTGCCAATTGACGAACGAACCGCGGTGTTCGGTGAGGTTGGATTGGCGGGGGAAGTGAGAGCAACCAGCCAGGCTTCGGTGAGAGTTCGCGAAGCTTATGCGATGGGGTTTCGCCGGTGTGTGATTCCGCACGGGAATGTAAGCGGCCTTGACTACGATGACGGGATTGAAGTTATCGGAGTGCGAAACGTAGCAGATGCCCTCGAGGCACTTTTTTAGTCAGGACAATCAGGAACCAAATTCTCGCCGTTGCGTGCAACTAAGAAGCTTCAATCCGTTCTATTACTGACTTGGTTTTCTGAGGCAAGAAGTATGATCACAAAACTGACAACAGCTTCAGCAGCCCTGTGTCTCCTCGTACTTTTTACAGACCCTGCAAGCGGTTGTAGCTGCGCCAAGGTCACTCCGTGCGAGGCTTTCGGCTCCGCATCAGCAGTGTTTGTCGGTCGAATGTTAGGAGGAAGTGACAGAGTAAGGGAGTATACAAAGGACGGCCAGACATTTTCGATTGAGGCTGGTGAGGCCCGCTTCACAGTTGAAGAATCCTTCAAGGGAGTGACCGCCACTGAGGTCACAGTGTTCCTAATGAACATGAAGGGATCCAGTTGCGAAGGAATGGCGGCTCTTGTGCGAGGCGAAAGGTATCTTGTCTATGCCTACTATCTGGATTCGGTTGGCGGCCTCTCAGTGGGAGCCTGTTCGCCCACAAAGCCTTTTTCGGCCGCAAACGCAGATCTTGAATTCCTCAGAAACTTGCCTTCTCCGGGGAAAGGCGGCCGACTTTATGGACAAGTCGCCGTTGAAACCGGTGCTCAGGAACCGGCTCCGCTCGCCGAAATCACCCTCACCATTGAAGACGAGACGCACAACATAACTCAGATTAGGACCGGCCGAGACGGGAAGTTCGAGATGAACGGTCTACGCCCCGGCAAGTATCTAGTGAGTCCGTTGTTGCCTGAGAACTATGTTTTTAGGGATGAATATCAGAGGAAACGCGAAGTCCATGTCTTCGATCGCGGCTGTTCTGGCGCAAACTTTTGGGTAAACGTTAACGGACGTGTTGCAGGTAGAGTCACTGACTCAAGAGGGCGTCCGGCTCCGACGTTTGTTGAACTTGAATCAGTTGATCAGAGGAGGCGCAGCTTCTCAGACGAGACGGACCAGGAGGGCGTTTATGAGATTCGCGGGATCCCGCCCGGACAATATGTTCTCAAAATAGATATGAAAAAGGATGGCAAAGATATTGGCTACTTCTACCCGGACACGCACGATCGCTCGAAAGCGTCACTGATTGATATGTCGATGGGCCAGAAGATCGAGGGGAAGGATTTCCACCTGGCCTCCTCGGTTGAGGTTATCTCTGTGCGAGGCGCTGTCACTTACTCAGACGGTAGACCGGCGGCAAACGCTGAAGTAAGACTCATTCGGGAAAGAAGCGATCCTGACACGGCATATAAAATAGACGACTCCTTTTCTTATGATGACACTGAAACCGATGATCTTGGTCGATTCAAGGTAAGAGGTTACAAAGGACTCAGTTATAAGATATTGGTCTTCGATAACCTTCGAACCGCAATCGAGGAAAGCCGAGAGAGTGGCCGAATTGAAACGGACAAGATGTTGCTGACTAAGGATGTAGACAACGTTAAGGTAGTATTACCGCTAAAACCTCGTAGTACGGCGAAGGAGGGCCCGCAGAAAAAAACAGCTCCACTTCAATAGCTCAGGAAAAAATGTTTCGAGTCATTTTGTATACTTATCAGCACCCAAAAAGTGAAGCGAAATATAAGGCTCATCGCCGATCACCCAGCTATCGTGCGGAACTGCAGGAATGTAGAACAGACTACCCGGAGTGAGCTCGATTTCGAATCCATCCTCCAGCACCGCAACCGCGGTGCCTGATACGACCATCCCCACGTGCTCTACATCGCACAGTGGCGTTCCGGCAATCGGACTTACATGCTGCGACCATTTCCATCCAGGCTGATAGGTGGCTCTACCGATTGTCATTCCACCAATCGTTACAATCTCGAACTTGCCTTTTTCGAAAACTCGCGTTTCATCAGGCGTTTCAAATCGCTTTAATACTCCTTCAATCATTTGCGTTCCCTAATGGTAATAGGTTATTGCGATGGTAATGTTTTGGCAAATAAACCGAATAGATTCGTTACTACGTGGAATGTGTCGATTCTCCGTCGTTAATGAAGTCATTCGTTACTCTTCCAATAATCAGGGCTTTCCTTCGTTTTCGGGTCGTGACGCTCCATCCATCGCTCCGGACGCGTCAATTCGATGAATCCAAACTTTCTGTAGAGGTCGTGAGCGTCTTTGGTAGCGAGAACCCATCTTCTAAAGCCTTGCAGCTCAGGGTGCGAAATGATCACCTCCATCAGCCACTTCGAAAGACCCTGTCCGCGATGTGCTTCGAGCACGAACACGTCGGCGATCCACGCGAATGTCGCGTAGTCGGTTATGATGCGCGCGAACCCGACCTGCTTGTCGCCTTTGTAGATACCAAACGGCAGCGAGTTCTCGATCGAAATTCGAATAGTTTCCGCGGATCGCCCGGCGGCCCAATAAGAAGTGTCAAGAAAGCTATGTATCACTTCGATGTCGAGTTGCTTTTTGTCGGTAGTGATCGTGTAGTCGCCCCGTTGCCAATGACCGTTCATGCCTACTCCCAGAAGGTATGCGGCTTTAGCCCTCAAGCAATCGCAGTTCTGCCAGCTTATCAGCCGCTCTGTAACTCGGGATCAATTCGGCCTTCGCAAGCGCAAATACAGACGACAGAGTGTTGTAAATATCAAGCACTTCGTTGCGGACCTTTTCAGTGCTCCAACCAAACAGATCCGCTCCGCCGCTCAGTACTCCGCCACCGTTCGCAACATAATCCGGGGCGTAAACAATACCTCGCTCTTCCAACTCGTCGCCATGTCGAGTTTCAAGAAGCTGGTTGTTTGCACCTCCACAAACGATCCCGGCATTGAGTTGCGTCAAAGTGACATCATTAATGACTCCGCCCAACGCACACGGAGCAAATACGTCTGCCTCTGCGGAATAGATCTCATCAGGTCTTACCTCCATCGCGCCGAACTCATTGACGAGACGCTTGACCTTCGCTTGATCTACATCCGAGACAATCAGTTTGGCTCCTGCTGAGTGCAACTCCTTTGCAAGGTTGCAACCCACATTCCCGCAGCCCTGAATCGCAACACGCTTACCTCGAAGATCATCATCACCCCATTTATGCATTGCTGAGGCCTGCATTGCTCGATACACGCCAAGCGCCGTCCAGGGCGACGGGTCACCTCCCTTCCCCTCGAGCCCTCCCACATAGCTGGTTTCCAACGCAATTGTCGCCATATCCTCAGGTGTCGTACCGACGTCTTCGGCGGTTATGTATCGCCCGCCCAACCTCTCGACAAACCGACCATGAGCACGGAACAACTTCTCGCGATCCATGTCGTTTCTATCTCGGAGAATTATCGACTTGCCGCCTCCCAGAGGAACTCCAGCAATCGCGCACTTGTAGCTCATTCCCCGCGAGAGACGCAGCGCGTCAATCAAAGCATCTTCTTCGGTGGTGTAGTTCCAGAATCGAGTTCCTCCTACTGCCGGACCGAGCCGTGTGCTGTGGAGCGCAATTATGCCGCAATAACCCGAAGCAGCATCGCGGCAAAAGAGGACCTGCTCGTGGCCCATCTCGGACATCGATTGAAAGAGGTTCATTGATCTCCTCTTATTTGCTATAAGCTCGATCGAGCGCCTCGCTGAAATCATGGATCAGATCCTGAGCGTCTTCACAGCCAACGCTTAATCGAATAAAACCTTCCGATATCTTGTCTCCGCCCCAACGCGCGCGTCGTTCTGCGGTCGTATGCACTCCGCCAAAACTTGTAGCTTCATAAACCAGTTTGCAGTTCCGCAAAAAGAGCTCAGCGCTCTTTCTGCTAGCAAGCTCAAAGCTCACTACTGGTCCGAAGAGTTTCATCTGGCGAGACGCGATCTCGTGTGCGGGATCACTTGGCAGGCCCGGGTAACGAAGGCGATGAACATCCTTTCTCGATGCCAGGAACTCCGCAATCAGCAACGCGTTCCCACACTGCCGCCTCAAACGCACATCGAGCGTAGCCAGAGATCGATGCGCGAGCCACACTTCCATCGGTCCAGGAGCTGAACCTACTCGCGCGCGCCACTCACGCAGCTTCCCACCCCACGTCGCATCCGATACGGATACATGGCCCAAAATCAGATCGGCGTGGCCTGTGGTTATTTTAGAATCTGACGAAACATTGAAATCTGCTCCAAGATCCAGGGGCTTTTGACCGAGAGGAGACGGCGTTGAGTTATCGACAGCCACCAGTGCGCCTTCAGCGTGTGCGGCTTCCGCGAGCAACCGGATGTCACAAACATCGAGTCCCGGATTGCTCGGCGACTCAAGCCAAAGCAGCCGCGCACCCTTCAAGAGCTCGCGTTGAGCATCATCACTGGTTGGTGCAAATCTTACGTCGACGCCGAACTTGCTGAAGAAGCCATTCGCTAGAACACGCGACCCGTAGTAACCGTCCGAAGGCATCACAACAACGTCACCCGGTTTCAGACTCACGCCGAGGGTTGCTGCGATCGCGGCAATCCCCGAGGAAAAAACAACCGTAGCGGCGGCGTGCTCAAGGTCACTGATTGCGTTCTCATAACCGACCCACGTTGGATTGTTGGTTCGGCCGTAACTAAATGCAGAACCCTCAGGATCATCTTCCAGATGGTAGGCTCCCGCGAACACAGGACCACGTAGAAATTCTTCACCTTTAGCAGCCGGCGCTAACCCTGCACGAATGACACGAGTGGCATCGTTCATGTTATTTCCTGATACCTCTTCGGGTTCAGCGTTCGGCGTTCGGGTCTAAGTTAAACGTTCCGCGTTTAGGGTTCAGCGTACAGAATAAGTGTCGTAGCCCGAACGCTGAATGTTGAACGCTGAACGTTGAACGCAGAACGCTGAACCCCGAAGGGTGAGCTCTTAACGCTAATCCCTAATCCCCAGCCCCCAGCTTGCGCGAATAGTTCCTCGCGTAATCCGGCGGCTCAATACCATTGAGTCGCTCGTCATCAATCGGAAGCCCGGCTTTAAGCGTCAGCGGAACAATGCCGGCCCACACCTCAAGCTGATAGTCCTCTTCATCGTCGATAGGCCCGCCTGTACGTACTTTCGCCGAGACTTCGACTAACGGGAGCTTGAGAACGGTGGTCGCGCGCAACTCGCTTTCAGTCGGCTGGCGAACCTCTCGCCAACGTCCGGTCACAATGTGATCGGTGAAAGCATGCAGCGCTTTTAGCTTCTCAGCCGGATCGTCGACCAGTTTTGCGGTGCCGAATATCACTACAGATCGATAGTTGATAGAGTGATGAAAAGCGGAACGCGCCAATACAAGCCCGTCCACCAGGGTAACCGTCAGACAAACATCGATTCCCTCCTCCAAAGATCGCAGCATTCGGCTCGCTGCTGATCCGTGTATGTACATGTCCTCGCCGATCCGGGCATAGGCAGTCGGGATCACAACCGGTTTGCCTTCTGACACAAATCCAACGTGACAAATAAAAGCTTCGTCGAGAATTCCGAAAACAATAGCGTGATCAAACTGGCCTCGCTTCGGCAGGCGCTTAAGTGTGGTTCGATCGGTGGGTGTGAAGGTTGTCAACGTTAACTCCATATCGCGCTCCGCCCTGCTCTACTGCCCTCATCGAACCGCAGAGGCTGCTGAGGAACGCTGAGTTGCTACTGCAGACGTGTCTTTTAAGGTTTTTAACACAAGCGTGGTTCGCGTAGATTGCACCGATTTTATGCTTTCAATCCTATCCCTCACAACACGCCCGAGCTGTTCAGTACTGGACACACGCACGCGCACCACATAGCAGTCTTCGCCTGCGACTCGATGCAGTTCTTCGACCTCGGGAATCCGTGCCAACTGCGTAGCGACGTTCCCTCCGCGAAGATCGGTCTGTACAAAAACAAAAGCTATCAGTGTATCAGTCATATCTGCTCGACTTCACACAAGCGCTCTTAGCCCGTCGGAACGTTCCTGAGCTCGACGTTTCTTTATTTTCACAAGGCGCGCCTTCAGCAGAGTCCCGAGCCGCTTTACTGCCTCTTCAATCGATTGCGGAGTTGCCATAGTGAAACTCAATCGGATCATGTTCTGCTGTGGCGAACTCGAGTAAAAGTGATCTCCACTGATAAAGGTGACCCCGCTCTCGACCGCCTGAAGAAGTAACTGCCTACTGCTTAACGAGTCCGGCAGCCGGACCCACACAGACATCCCTCCATCCGGTCGACTCCAACTCGACTCATCGGGAAAGTGCTTCTGCAACGAATTAAGCATTGCATCGCGACGCTCAGAATAAGCTTTCTTGACTCGCTTGATGTGTTTGGCAAGGAGACCGCGTTTTGCAAATTCGTAAATTGCTGCCTGCGCCATGAGGCTCGCATGCAGATCGCTTCGCTGCTTAGCTCGATTGAGATGATCAATAACGATGCGGGGGGCAGCGATCCAGCCGACTCTAAGTCCCGGAAATCCAACTTTCGAGAAGCTGCTGATGTAAATGACCAGGCCGTGCTCATCAAGCGCCTTCACAGGCGGTACATCCGGCCCGTCGTATCTCAGCTCACGGTAAATATCGTCTTCAACTACTGGCGCCCGATAGCGCTCGGCCATTCCGATTAGCCGCAAACGCGACGCCGCATCCATAGTTGCGCCAGTCGGGTTCTGAAAGCTGGGCACCACGTAAATCAGCTTCGGGCGTCGTTGCGAAAGAACGTCCTCCAAAACATTCAAATCGATTCCGTGCGAACCGACGGGAACGCTGAAGTATTTCGAGCTGGAACTGCAAAACACGCTGAGTGCGCCCGGATACGTCGGATTCTCGAGCGCGACCTCGTCCGCCGGTCCGACAAGTATTTGCCGGATCAAATCCAGCGACTGCTGACAACCGTTAGTTATCAACACCTCATCGGGAGAAACGCGCACTCCAGATAAGGCAAGTTGACTGGCGATGTATTCCTGAAGTGGCGGATATCCACTGGTTGTTCCCAGCTGCAACAGGACACGGCCCTGGCGTCGCAAAACGGTGTCAACGCAGCGGCGAAACTCATCGAGTGGGAACAGATCGGCTGATGGAAGAGCGAGGGACAGGGAGATCGCGTCACGAGTTGAGTCAAGACTGCTCATTTCGTGAAGCCAGTTGTCGCGACTCTGAACCGAAAGAAGAGATTCCCAGGACATCGGCGACGGTGCTGTTTCGCGAGTCCTTTGTGAGGAGCTCGCTGACTCCGGCACAGCGCTGATGTAGGTGCCGCTGCCGACTCGCGAATTAATCAACCCCTGGGCGGTGAGTTCGGCAAAAGCGGTAGTAATGGTATTGCGATTTACTCCGAGGGTTTTTGCCAGCTCGCGATTAGCCGGTAGCCGATCTCCTGCCTTCAATGTGCCGGCGGTAATCATACGCCGTATTTCAGCCACTATCTGGGTATAGAGAGGAGTGAGGCTTTTGCGATCGAGCTGTAGAACCACGCGATGGCTCCGGCGAATTGGAATAGCTACCAGGCCATTTTACGCTGGATTGGATGTGTGTAAAGGACCAATTGTGGGCCAATTTCGGTAGGCCAATCCAGAAGAAATAATAGGTCCTATAGGTCCAATTGGTCCTATTCCCATAAACACCAAAGGGGATGACGCCGCCCCCGTGGCCTCACCCCCTTCAGCTTATTTGTTGCTTTGTCTGTCGCTTCTCTCAGTCTTGCAGTGACTGGCGGAGCCCCCGTTCCCCCGATCACTGCGTAACTTCTTAAAGCTACGCCTGACACATCGGCAACGCACGTGCCACTGATTCTGCCCCGCGCGGGTAGCCGTAAATTGTGTGTTTGAATGAATCCGGAATAACGCTGTCATCAGCACTACCAAATCTTGTCAACCAGTGTGTGACGAATCGCGTGACAATAGGATTTATGTCCTAGTGACATAAGGAAATAGGTCCTACGGATTTCAGGGCTCTTATGATTCTTTTTTGGCTTTGTCCGCGGCGCGTTGCGCTCTATAATGAACGCGGTCAGGCTCAGCCCTGACTCGACTGGCGGCCATTTCGGATCGCGACCACATAAGCTTCATTGTTAATCCCACGCGACTCGCAATGCCAGGCTGGACGCTCCAGGTTCCAGTTCGCCAGCAGAACCGGCAGGACAAGCTTTTTTATCATTCAGTCCCTACCGTAAATCTGTAGCGGCGGTTAGTCGTACTCGCGGTTTCAAGAAACGCGAATTGATCTTTCAAAACTCAACTTAACTATTCGTTAGCGTCGTAAAAGCAGGAACGGCTCGAGCGATAGATAAGACGTACGGAGGATATATGCAAGTCGATGTTACTCTGATTCGTATCGTCTTCGTCGCGGCGCTCGTGAGTGCAGGTTACTTCCTCAAACCCTTTCCAAGGCCTAGTCTCGGAAACCCGCTTATCTCAGCGATCATAGGGGGAGCACTTGCAGTCTCGATAATTCTCTTCGAGACCCGAATTCGCAAAGCCACTCTTAAGACTCTTATTGGCGGAGCAGTTGGGTCGATACTCGGAATCGCAGGCGCTACCTTAATCTGTTGGATCATAGCCGCACAGCATGCGATCCCCGAAGAGTTCAAATCTTTCCTAACATTCACGCTTACCTTGTTCATGGGCTACGTGGGATTGATTGTCGGAGCAGTTAAAGGTGATTATCTCGACCTTACAGCACTCGGAGGCATTTTCGTAGAAAAGGGGGCAGCCAAAACACACTCACTAATCCTGGATACCTCGGTCATCATTGATGGGCGCGTGGCTGACATCGCTGAGACCGGATTTCTGTCCGGGATGCTCGTGATTCCTCAGTTTGTTCTTCGAGAGCTTCAACAGATTGCCGACAGCGCCGATTCGATCAAAAGAAATCGCGGCCGCCGGGGCCTCGACATTCTCCAGCGCATTCAGAAAAAGAAAGGCAGCAGCTACGAAATAGTCATCAGTGAGGCCGACTTTCCCGACGTTCGCGAAGTCGACCATAAACTCATCGAGCTGGCCAAACAGATCGAAGCAAAGATCGTCACCAACGATTTTAACCTTAACAAGGTAGCGCAACTCCGGGGCGTTTCAGTCCTCAACATCAACGAACTCGCCAATGCGTTAAAGCCCGTCGTTCTTCCCGGTGAAATAATGCGCGTTTTTGTGTTGAAAGAGGGCAAGGAATACAACCAGGGCGTTGCGTATCTTGACGATGGCACGATGGTAGTCGTCGATAATGCCCGGCGTATGATTGGCAAGAACGTCGACGTATCCGTCACCAGCGTCCTGCAAACCACGGCAGGCAAGATGATCTTCGGCCGCTTCAGCGAGGACGGGCGCACGACCGGTCCGCGACACAACAACGTAGCCTCGCAGCAGTGACCGAACCAAAGCTCAACACTGCTATTATCCCCGCGGCGGGCATCGGCGCGCGCATGCACGCCGACCGCGCCAAGCAGATGCTCGAGCTGCAGGGTGTTCCTGTGTTGGTGCGTACACTGCAGCGCTTTCAACAGTGTGACGCCGTTGATCAGGTTATCCTCGCCTTGCAACCAAACCTCACCAGCGAAGTGCTCGGGCTGATTTCTCGTTATAACCTCACAAAGGTTGCTCGCGTTGTCGGCGGCGGAGCCGAGCGGCAGGACTCAGTATATCGTTGTCTCCAGGTAGTACCTGAGGAAACCGCCGGGATCATCGTAGTCCACGATGCCGTCAGACCGTTCGTAAAGCCTGACGAAATTCGGGCGGTGATCGAACGAGCCTCGAGCACCGGCGCTGCGCTCATGGCACTTGCAGCAACCGACACGATAAAGCAGGCAAAGTCGGGCCGCGTACAACGCACTCTCGATCGACGACGAATCTATTATGCGCAAACACCGCAGGCGTTCCGCTATTCAATCATTCGGGATGCGTTCGAGCGCGCCTACGCCGACAGTTTTATCGGAACCGATGAATCACAGTTAGTGGAACGGCTCGGGCAGCGGGTGTCGGTGGTCGAAGGCTCGCCGATGAATATAAAGATCACCCGTCCGTTCGATCTGCTGCTTGCCGAAGCAATCCAGTCTGAGTTTTTTGATTAGTTTTATGAGCGACTCGTTCCGAATAGGCATAGGCTACGATCTACATCGACTGGTGGAAGGGCGAAAGCTTGTGTTGGGTGGAGTTGAGATACCTTTTGAGAAAGGGTTGCTGGGCCACTCCGATTCGGATGTGTTGACCCACGCAATTTGCGACGCTTTGTTGGGAGCTGCGGCTCTCGGAGATATTGGCACACATTTTCCTGATTCGGATCCTCGATGGTCAGGAGCGTCGAGTTTGAATCTCCTGGCTCAAGTTGTTGAGCTTGTAGATCAACACGGATTCGGCATCACCAATATCGACGCAACGATCATCGTTGAGCAACCAAAACTCAGAGCTCACATCGATTCGATGCGCGAGCAGTTAGCATCCGTATTAGATATTCCTGGTGACAAGGTGAGCGTGAAAGCTAAGACAAACGAGGGCCTGGATTCAGTTGGCCGAAATGAGGCGATTGCGGCACAGGCAATCGTCCTAATTCACAGAAAAGAAGTATAAGGCCCATAGGACCATGGGTCGTGCAAAATGTATTTGTACGAAGCACTTTAAGATGTTGAAAACGGCCATAACGACGCCCTGCATTCTACTAATCGCACTCACTTTGTACTGGAACGCGAGCGCTCAGTCTCGACAAACGCAATCGCGCGAAGATGCCACAAAAGCCATCCGCAAAACCGCATATGAGATGATGAAAGCGTTCCTCACCCAGGACGTCGCCACCTTCAAACGTCATTCTGCCAAGCGAACACTTGACCTGATTGAACTCGCCTACCAGGCGGCACGCCAGGAGCCGCGCTATCAGGAAGAGTTCCAAAAAGCCGGAATAACCAACACTGATCAATTCCTCAGCTATTTCATGTTGGGCATGGCAACTCAGTACCTTCAAGGCATGCCACTATCTCCCGAAGCGGCGTCGGCGAGAGTAGCCAATGACTCCACAGTCACATTCGTAAGCGATTCCGACGCGCGCATAGTTTTGCGTGGCACAGGCTTCGCTCGTGCAAAACTTGTATCACGTGCATGGAAAATCGACCTGACCGATTGGCTCAAAGAACCCGTCCTCAAGGAAGTCAGCAATCCGGAACTACGCGCCAGGATAAAGGCCCTCTAGATGCGGACCGTCGATATCATTGCAAAAAAGCGGGACGGTTACGAACTTGGCCGCGATGAGATCAACTTCGTTATCCGCGGCTACACAAATGGTGAAATTGCCGACTATCAGGTGGCTGCCTTGCTGATGGCCATTTACCTCCGAGGCATGAGTAGTGAAGAAACGGTAGCGTTGACTGAGGCTATGCTTCATTCAGGAGAGATCGTTGATTTTTCCGATCTGGGGCGACCGCGAGTCGATAAACATTCGACTGGGGGCGTAGGTGACAAGACATCGCTGGTAATAGCTCCGGTCGTAGCTGCGGCCGGCATATTGGTACCGATGATTTCCGGTCGAGCACTTGCGCACTCAGGAGGAACCTTGGACAAATTGGAATCAATCCCTGGTTTCCGAACCGATCTCTCGCTCGCTGAGTTCAGGTCCACTTTAGAAAACGTCGGTGCGGCTCTAATCGGACAAACCGCCGAAATAGCGCCCGCTGACAAAAAGCTGTACGCATTGCGTGACGTCACCGCGACCGTGGCGTGCCGGCCGCTTATGGCCGCTTCGATCATGAGTAAAAAAATGGCTGAGGGTGCGAGCGGGCTTGTTCTGGACGTCAAAACGGGTAGCGGCGCATTTCTCAAAAACGAAAACGAAGCGCGTGAGCTGGGCCTGATAATGATTTCAATTGCCCGCGGCCTGAATAAGGAATGTCTTGTATTGATCACCGATATGAATCAACCGCTGGGTCGAGCGGTGGGCAACTCGCTCGAGCTGATTGAGGCAATCGAGACTCTCAAGGGCCAGGGACCGGAGGACTTCAAGTGTTTGTGTCGTGAGCTTTCGGCCGAGATGCTTGTTATGGGGGGCGTCGCGGAAGATACCATGGCTGGCCGTCAGGCTTACGATGAACTGGTCTCGTCGGGCGCCGCGTTGGAGAAAATGCGAGAGATCATCAAAGCGCAGGCTGGAGATGCCAGAATAATCGACAAATACGATCTTCTGCCTCGCGCCAAACAGCAGCAAGATTTGTTGTCGTCAGAAGCGGGGTATGTTCAAGCGATCGACACCGAAGCAATCGGGCACGCGTCGATGTTATTGGGAGCAGGTCGCGCCAAGCTTGATACGGAAATAGATCTCGGAGTTGGACTCACGGTTCACGCCAGGATAGGCGACAAGGTCGAGCGAAACTCGCCCCTGGTGACCATCCATTTCAATGATGCCGAACGTGCGGGCGAAGCGGCGAACGACATCCGCAGTGCATACAAAATAGGTCCGGCGCCAGTCGATCCTCCGCAGCTTATAAAGGCTGTTTTGCGCTGATTTACAAAGGAAGGCGGACTGGTTAGAATCGAGCGCGCTTTGAGCATGCTGACGTCTCTCGTAACTTCAGCGCGAACTCCGCTCGACACTCTCTAGGAGGCGGCCAAAATGAAGATCAAAGTAACCCGTCGAGATTTCTTTCGCACTAGCGCTCTCGCTGGACTCGGCGCGCGGCTGCTGGATAGCCCGTCCCCCGTCACATTCGCTCAATCAAAAGGGTCACGACCCTTGGTGATCGCAAGCGCGAATGGACTGCGTGCAACCGCGAAGGCGATGGAGATGATTCGCAATGGCGCGGATACACTCGACGCGGTCGTGGCGGGAGTTGCGATCGTCGAGGACGATCCCAAGGACATGAGCGTTGGTTACGGAGGCTTGCCCAATGAAGACGGGGTCGTCGAACTAGATGCGAGCGTTATGCATGGTCCGACAAAACGCGCCGGCGCAGTAGCTGCGCTCCAACGAATCAAGAATCCGGCGCAGGTGGCAAAAGTGGTACTGGAGCGCACCGATCACGTGCTGATCGTTGGACCCGGTGCGTTGCGATTTGCGCTTGCGCATGGCTTCAAGGAACAGGAGCTCTTGACCGATGACGCGCGAATCATATGGCTGCGGTGGAAAGAGAGAATGAGCGACGATGATAGCTGGGGCCCGGGTCTTGCAGCGCCGCCGGATACAAAACGTAGCAGGCTTTACGACGGCACTTCGACAAGGACTGAACTGCTTGCGCTTGCTGACAAGTACATTGCACATCCACCGACTGGCACTATCAACTGCCTGGCAATAAATGAACGTGGCGACATCTCAGGTACGACCACGACGAGCGGTCGTTTTCATAAGATCGCTGGACGCGTCGGCGACTCGCCACTGATCGGTTGCGGTTTGTTCGTCGACAATGAAGTCGGAGCGGCGGGCTCAATCGGACTCGGCGAGGAATGCATAAAAATCAGCGGCGCTCACACTGTAGTAGAAATGATGCGAAAAGGCACGTCGCCGACTGACGCTGCGCTCGAGGCTTGCAGGCGCGTCGCTAAGAACTACAACAACGACAAGGCGAAGCTCAAGAAATTCAACATTAGTTTCTATGCGTTGAACAAAAACGGTGAACATGGAGGAGCGAATCTGTGGGGTTATTCGATCGATGAAACTACCGGAGAGCGCAAGGCCGTTAAGTATGCAGTCCACGACGGTAAGGAGAACAAGCTGCAAGACGCGGCATATGTCTACGAGTCGCCCGACAAGTAGGATAGGGGGTTAGGGGTTGGGGTTGGGTTAGGGGTTGGGGTTGGGTTAGGAGCGGGGGCTAGAGGTTGAGCTTAGGGATGGAGATTGATTGGAGATTGGTTGAGTTCAGATCACATTTGGAAAACGCACAAGCACACTAATCCACAATACCCAACCCCCAACTCCGAAACCCTCAAATTTTAGCGGAGAAACGTTATGCTAAAACGTCGCCTTTTTCTAGCCATCACAATTGTTTCCGCAGTTTTTGCGCAGCTCGAAATCACTGGCGCTCAATCAAAACCACGAGCCCGCGACCTGGGTGTCCCGTTTGATGGTGTTCCCGGCCCGCTCAATTCCATCACCGACGTAAAAGGCATCGAGGTCGGTCACACAACACTGATTTCCGGTGAGGGCAAACTTCAGGTTGGTGTTGGTCCGGTTCGCACCGGCGTAACAGCGATAATTCCACGTGGCAAACAATCCGCTAATGACCCCGTCTTCGCCGGCTGGTTTTCGCTCAACGGAAACGGAGAGATGACCGGCACAACGTGGATTGAGGAGTCGGGATTCCTCGAAGGACCGATTATGATCACCAACACCCACAGCGTTGGGGTTGTTCGCGATGCGACGATCGCCTGGCGGGTAAAGCACGGGCCGCCGGACGCATCCGGTTACTGGTGGTCGCTGCCGATCGTAGCCGAGACCTACGATGGTTATCTGAATGACATCAATGGTTTTCACGTGAAGCCTAATCATGCTTTTGAGGCGCTTGATGGCGCAAAGTCGGGCGCGGTGAGCGAAGGCAATGTTGGCGGCGGAACGGGCATGATCTGCTACGGCTTCAAAGGTGGGATCGGCACGTCATCCAGAAAGCTTGATCAAAACGCGGGCGGTTATACAGTCGGAGTGCTGGTGCAAGCGAATTTTGGTCGCCGAAACCAGCTTCGAATCGCCGGCGTCCCTGTTGGAACGGAAATTACCGAAGGAACTCTTTCGACAACTGCCGCGGAACCTCGCGATGACGTGGGTTCGATTATCATCGTGGTTGCCACGGATGCCCCGTTGCTGTCGCATCAGTTGAAGCGACTGGCCCGTCGTGCAGCGCTTGGCGTAGCTCGCACCGGCAGCAGCTCCGGTAACGGGTCCGGTGACATATTCGTAGCATTTTCGACTGCTAATCCAGAGGCGGCAAAGAATACTGGGACGATTCAGCTGACAATGGTGCCGAACGATCGAATGAACCCGTTGTTTGAAGCGACAGTTCAGGCGACAGAAGAGGCGATAATAAATGCGTTGGTTGCAGCGGAGACAATGATCGGGATCGACTGGCACAAGGTGATCGCCCTTCCGCACGAACGGTTGAAGCAGGTTTTGAAGAAGTACAATCGAATGAATTAGGGGTTTGGTTTCTGGTTTCAGGAGCGAGGATGATCAAGCGAAATCTACTGTTATTGATTTTGGCCGCAGCAATCACGTTTCCCGCCTGCACAAGTGTTCTGGGCAAGCGAGACGAATCTGGCGGCAAGCTACGCGTCGGGATCGTCTTCGACATCGGCGGGAAAGATGACAAGTCCTTCAACGCCGCTGCCTGGGAAGGCGTCAAACGAGCGAAAAACGAGTTGGGCATTTTCCTCCGCGATGTCGAGCCTGGAGATCCAACGTCAATCGAACCTTCGATGCGTGCCTTTGCCGAACGTGGCTACGACTTGATCGTCGGAGTTGGTTTCGCCCAGGCGCCGATCATGGACGACGTGGCTCGCGACTATCCAAACATTAAATTCGCGATCATCGACGGCGTAATCGATCTTCCTAATGTCGCCTCCCTGATTTTCAAAGAGCACGAAGGTTCTTTCCTGGTAGGCATGATCGCCGCGCGTACATCGAAGACGGGTAAAATCGGATTTGTCGGCGGTATGGACATACCGCTCATTCATAAATTCGAGACCGGATACGCCGAAGGGGCCCGTTATGCAAATCCCAAAGTACAAGTGTTCGAAAACTACGTAGGCGTCACAGACGCCGCGTGGAATAACCCGGGGAAAGGCAAGGAGCTGGCGAAAGCTCAGATCGAGCGCGGCGCCGATGTAGTTTTCCAGGCCGCCGGAAATTCCGGACTTGGCGTTTTTGACGCAGCCGAAGACATGCATAGGCTCGCGATCGGCGTGGACTCAAATCAAAACTGGGTTAAACCCGGCTTCATTCTGACAAGCATGATAAAGCGCGTCGATGTATCGGTCTTCAATTCAGTGAAGGATTTGGTTGAGGGACGCTTCAAAGGAGGCATACACGAGTTTGGCATGGATAATGACGGGATTGGTTACGCGCTGGATGAGTACAATCGTAATCTGATCCCGCAGCAAGTGATTGACGAAGTTGAACGCGCGAAGAAGGACATAATTGCCGGTCGCATAAAGGTAACTGACGCGATGGCGGAGAAATAATCCCGGGGTCACCAACAGTGATAATTATCCTTTTTCACTAATCTTCCTTTTCTGCGTCACCTGCGTAATCTGCGGACAAAAAGCGAATTGATGATGGAAGCACAGTTATGCGCGCGGGCGTCGTACCCACCATCTCACCGTCCAAATCGATAGGCATCGGATGGCTTGCATTGACTGTGATTTCCCGGGCGTGAAGCTCAGTCACCTTCGGATGCTTCAGATGAGCGCCTCGCTGGATGCGCCCGAGCTCTCTGACGATATCAAACCTGGAGACTTCATCCGTCAAAATCACATCGAGCAGGCCGTCATCAAGCTCAGCATTGGGCGCAAGCATCATCCCACCGCCAGCGAAACGTCCATTAGCGACGACGATTAAATTGCTGGTGATATTAATCGCCCGATCGTCGAGCATCATCGAGACTTCGACATTTTTGTAACGTCTCAACGCCGCAATCGCGGCTGCTGCAAAACGGGCGCGCCCGCTGATCATGCGGGGTAACCGGCCTCGCCACGCATTCACCAGTGCTGACACGTCGCCACCTAGCCCAAACGACGCGACATTGATGAACGTGTGAAAGCTTTTCTCATTTTTGTTGTTTTGAAATTCGGCCCTTGCGGCGTCGATAGATCGAGTCTTTGTATTAAGTATCGACCTGATCAATTGATCGTTGGTTCTCGTACCCAACGAACGTCTAAAATCCGAACCTGTCCCGCTTGGTAGGAGCCCCAGCGCCGAGTCACGGTCAACGATGTTCCCAACTTCGTCGAAGTAGCCGTTTACGACTTCACTGAGCGTGCCGTCGCCGCCAACTGCAATGATGTTTGCAGATCCGCTGCTCAACGTGGCGCGGGTCACTTCAGTAGCTTCGCCAGGACGACTTGTCACGTATTCGTCAAACTCGATCCCAGTGGCAACAACCTTCTGGCGTGCAGTAGCCCACAACCGACGTGTTGAGCCTAGAGCAGAAGCCGGGTTGATTATGAAAAGAGTTCGCGTCAATAACGAGGAAGGGCCATTAATCAGAATGTTATTCAGAATAGAATTTGTATTCTACTGCTCATCAACACTACTGATCCGCTTACGCAGATTTACGCATATGATAACCAGAAACTAATTCCGGCTACGCATTAGCGGAAGCCTGTTCATTCACCCTTTCAATCTTTGTTTCGACTATCCGATTGCGAGCCGTGGCTTGAACGGTCAGTTTGAGGCCACCGTAATCGACGCTCTCTCCTCGCTTCAGGAGTCGACCAGCGCGGGCCATCATAAATCCAGCGACTGTGTGATAGGCTTCTGACTCCGGCAGGTTGAGCGAGAGTATCTTGTTTGCATCGCGGATCGAGAGATTTCCGCGCACAGTGTAGCTGCCGTCGGGTTGTTCACTGATCTGCCGCGAGGCGGCTTCATCGTGTTCGTCTCGAATGTCGCCGACCAGCTCTTCCAATAAATCCTCGAGCGTCACAAGACCTTCAACACCGCCGTGTTCGTCTACCACCAGCGCCATGTGCTCGCTCGATCTTCGCAACATCCTGAGCGCGTCGTTGAGCTTTACATTCGTCGGAATAAAGACCGGCGCGCGAACGAATTCTTCAAGACTAACCGAGCCGCCGCGGCGAACAACGCGGCTCAAATCTTTGTAGAGCACGATGCCAACGATGTCGTCATACGACTCACGATAGATCGGCATACGCGAGTAACGAGTCTGTTCGAATGTCTCGAGCATCTCCAGGGGGCTCAGTTCTACATCGAGCGCCTCTATTTCGGTCCGCGGGACCATGACGCTTTCGACAGTCGCCTCGGTGAAGTCAAACACGTTGTTGATCAGCTGCCGTTCGTCTTCGATCAGGTGCCCGCTCTTATGACTGAGTCCAACCAGATGCTTGAGTTCCTCTTCGCTGTATGCGGCAGCATGTTCGAGGGTTTCTTTCGAGCCGAGCCAATGCAAGACTGTCACTCCTGATCTGTTGATTATCCAGATCGGCACCTTGAAGACTCGATAAAAGATCTCCATTGGCCGGGCGACAAAAAGTGCCATCTTTTCCGTTCTCTCCAGAGCAAGCGCCTTAGGCACAAATTCGCCCAACACAAGATGAAAATAGGTGATAAGCACGAACGCAATTGCCACCGCTGTAGAATGCGCGGCAACCTTTGAGGCAAATCCGGAAAGAATCAAGTCAGTCGCCGGGTTGACTAGCTCGGCAACCGTGTTTTCCCCAATCCATCCAAGTGCGAGGCTTGCGAGGGTGACGCCCACCTGGCATGCGGAGATATATCCGGTCAGGTCTTCAGTAATGTGAAATAGCAGGTTGCCACGCTTATTTCCCGCATCAATGAGGGCTGCGATGCGAGACCGCCGGATGCTGACAAGGGCAAACTCTGCGGCAACAAAAAAGGCGTTGGCCAGGACAAGGATGAAAACAGCGGCCAGTTTGAAAAATACAGTCAATAATGGCGAGCCGCGCATATACAAAATGATTCTATCAAGGGGATACGGCGATGACTATAGCGGTGAGGAGACTCGGACCTGTCATTTTTCACGACGAAAGGAGTTTATTCCGTTTGGTGATTGCAGCCATCTTGTTTTAGGCCACGAACTCTTTGTTTTATTGCATTTAGGTTGTGAGACGAAAAATTAAATGCGTTACGTGGTAGGATCTATCCAACCTTTTGCGCGGTCCACCGCACGACGCCAATCGGAAAGCAGCCGGTTGCGCTGAGACTCAGTCATCTCAGGCTCAAAGGTCTTTTCGCGTTGCCACAGTTCGCTGATCTCTTTTACTCCTGACCAGAACTCGACCGCTAGGCCGGCGAGAAACGCAGCACCGGCAGCCGTAGTCTCGGTGTTCGCGGGACGAACAACTGGGATCCCCAAAATGTCAGACTGAAATTGCATCAGAAAATCGTTTCGCACCGCTCCGCCATCTACTCGAAGCTCTGTAAGATCTATTCCCGAATCGTCCCTCATGCATCGAAGCACGTCACTGCTTTGATAGGCGATCGACTCCAGCGCTGCTCGGGCTATGTGTTCCCGGCTTGATCCGCGTGTCACCCCTACCAGGGTTCCGCGTGCGTACTGGTCCCAGTGCGGCGCGCCGAGACCGACAAAGGCCGGGACAAAATAAACTCCTCCGTTATCTTTTACACTCGCCGCCATCGCTTCAGTCTCCGCAGCAGAGCCGATGATCTTCAGGCCATCGCGCAGCCACTGGATCGCGGCTCCTGCAATAAACACACTGCCTTCCAGAGCATACTCGATTGGTTTGCTACCCAGCTTCCAGCCTACCGTAGTCAACAGATTGTTCCTGGATCTCACCAGCTCTGTGCCGGTATTCAACAACATAAAACAACCCGTGCCGTAGGTATTCTTCGACATTCCGGGTGCCGTGCACACCTGTCCAAACAGAGCGGCCTGCTGATCTCCGGCGTTTCCCGCGATCGCAATGGGTCGACCGAAGAGCGAAGCGTCCGTTTCACCAATCAATGCGCTTGAAGGAGCTACATGCGGCAACATGTTGCGTGGCACTTCGAGCGTTTTAAGCAATTCATCATCCCAATCACCACTCTCGATGTTGAAAAGCAGAGTGCGGCTTGCATTGGATGGGTCAGTTGCGTGAACTCTGCCGCCGGTAAGGTTCCAGATCAACCAGGAATCGACGGTACCAAACGCCAATTTGCCCTGTGCAGCACGATCACGAGCTCCCGCGACATTGTCGAGCAACCAGCGAACCTTAGTGCCGGAGAAATACGCGTCAAGAACAAGTCCGGTGCGCTGCTGAAACATTGATGACAGACCGTCGGCGCGCATACGGTCACAGTCCTCCGCGGTCCGACGGCATTGCCAGACGATAGCGTTATGAATTGGCTCGCCGGTTTCCCTATCCCAGACAACTGTGGTCTCACGTTGATTAGTAATTCCGATGGCGACAATTTGATCGGGCTTCACCCCGGCATCTCGCAACACGACGTGTGCCGCATTGATCTGCGATGACCAGATATCCTCCGGGCGATGCTCCACCCAACCGGGCCTGGGATAGAGCTGCTCAAATTCCTGTTGTGCTACTGCGGTTGCGCGTCCTTGCCGATCAAAAAGGATGGCGCGTGAGCTCGTGGTTCCCTGATCGAGTGCGAGCACGTAATTTTGGTTCATTCAGCTTTCTCCGGTAAGGAGTTCACAAAGGCGAGCCATAATAGCATCGGCAAACAGGTTCCAAAAGGCAGTTGGTATTCTGGTCATCGAGCGCGACTAAGGTGCAATAAAATCCCACCAACTTGCGTTGGTGGGATTGCACCGAATTACGAACGACTAGTTCTAGTCACCTGATCCCTGCATCAATAATGCCGATGCTTGAGGTTGCATCGGTCTACAATGAGCGGTATGTTCCTCGCTCTCATTGAAAGACACTTCACTTCGATCTCCAAAAATAGCCAACGGAGGAGCGTTATGCGACCAAAGGTAAATCGAATTTTAGCCATTAAAATGATTGCCATCATATTCCTGGCCGGTTCTGCTGACGCTCAATCGTCGTCCTCGGCTTCAACTCGATTCGATCCTTCGCTCTTCAATGCCTTGCGTTGGCGGAACATCGGACCCGATCGCGGAGGCAGGTCCATCGCCTGTGCCGGAAGCCCCTCGCGGTTATTTGAGTATTACTTTGGCGCTACCGGCGGAGGCTTGTGGAAGACAACAGACGGCGGCACCACCTGGAAACCTGTCACCGACGGTCAAATAAAGAGCTCCTCTATCGGCGCAGTCGCGGTGAGTGAATCGAATCCCGACATCGTGTTCATCGGAATGGGAGAGACCGAACTGCGCGGAAATATCATGCAGGGGGATGGTGTTTACAAATCGACTGACGCAGGCAAGACCTGGGCCCACTCCGGATTGTCGGACACCCACGCGATCTCTCGCATACGAATTCATCCTAAAAACCCCGACCTGATTTATGTCTGTGCGCTGGGGCACCCGTACGGCCCTAATGATGAGCGAGGGATTTTTCGATCAAAGGATGGCGGCAAGACCTGGCAGAAGGTTTTGTTCCGCAGCAACCATTCCGGTGCGGTGGACCTTTGCTTTGATCCACAAGATCCCAAAGTAATGTTTGCCTCGATTTGGGACGCCTATCGCACCTCGTGGAGTCTTTCGAGCGGCGGCCCCGAGAGCGGTCTATTCAAAACTACCGATAGCGGCGACACATGGAAGGAGATAACCAGAAACGCAGGTTTGCCAAAGGGTGTGATCGGAAAAATCGGAGTAAGCGTGTCCGGTGCTGACGGCAAACGAGTCTACGCAATCGTCGAGGCTGAAGACGGCGGAGTATTCGCTTCAGACGACTCGGGTGCTACCTGGAAAAAGGTCAGCGAGGATCGCCGTCTGCGACAACGAGCTTTTTATTACTCGAGGCTCTACGCCGACCCAAAAGCACTGGACACGTTGTACGTGCTCAACACCGGCTTCTACAAATCGACGGACGGCGGCAAGACATACAAAACCATCCGGGTTCCTCACGGCGACAATCATGATTTGTGGATTGCGACGAACGATCCTCAGCGGATGATCAACAGTAATGATGGCGGCGCCAATGTCTCAATAAACGGAGGCGAGACGTGGACCGATCAGGAGTTTCCGACCGCCCAGCTCTATCACGTCGCAACGACAAAAGATTTCCCGTACCACGTGTGCGGCGCGCAACAGGACAACTCGACCGTTTGTGTTTCGAGCGAATCCGGTGGTCGCGGCGGACGCACACCGAATGTAATGTATGCGGTAGGCGGCGGTGAGAGCGGCTACATTGCTCCGCATCCAGGGAATCCGAGTCTCTTTTATGCGGGCAGCCAGGGCGCCCTGCTGACGCGCTTCGATCGTTCCACCGGTCACACTCGTGACATTCAGGTCTATCCCTTGTTCTTTTCAGGCATGCCGGCAAGCGCTCTGAAGGAACGCTGGCAATGGACTTTTCCTATTGTCTTTTCTCCACACGACCCGAATGTGCTGTACACGTCGTCTCAGCATCTGTGGAGGACCACTAATGACGGGCAGAGCTGGGAGCGGATCAGCCCCGATCTGACGCGCGCTGATCCGAAGACGCTCGGTGATTCCGGTGGCCCGATTACTAAAGATCAGAACGGTCCGGAAATCTTTGCAACGATCTTCACAATAGCGCTGTCGCGTCTTGAACCCAACACGATTTGGACCGGCTCCGATGACGGCCTCGCTTACATCACTCGCGATGGGGGCAAGAAGTGGGAAAACATCTCACCCAAAGGGCTGCCCGAATTCAGCCGTATAAGCTTGATCGATGCATCTCCTCATAAACCCGGCACCGCTTATCTTGCCGCCAAGCGTTATCAATTGGATGATCGTAGACCTTATCTCTACAAGACTCACGACTACGGCAAGAACTGGTCAAAGATCGTTTCGGGCATTCGCGCGGATGATTACGTTCATGCGGTACGCGAAGATCCGAAACGGCCGGGCCTGCTCTACGCGGGCACCGAACACGGAATCTATGTTTCATTCGATGACGGCGACAATTGGCAATCCTTATCTTTGAATCTTCCGGATACGCAAGTGCCTGATCTCGTTGTCGAAGAGAATGATCTGGTGATCGCAACTCACGGCAGATCGTTTTACGTCCTGGACGATATTGGCCTGCTTCGGCAGCTCGTTCCGGAATTCGCCAGTGGCGATATTCATCTCTTTCAACCGCGAACTGCTATCAGATCGGCAAGTCAGGCCGCGATCGACTATAACCTCAAAAAGCAGGCTGACAAGATCACAATCGAAATTCTTGATTCAAAGGACCGAATTATCAGGACGTTCGTTGGTTCGCCTGAGGAGGACAAACGTCGGTCCTCGGGGAGCAGCAGCTCGGAGGAAGGCGAGTCCTTCGGACCGCCTGCGACCCGCCCGCCCGGACGCAAAGCCGGAACGAATCGTTTCCTGTGGGACTTGCGTTACCCTGGAGCAACGGTGTTTGAAGGGATGATCCTCTGGAGCGCTAGAGCGGAGAGCGGTCCGCTCGCGCCTCCGGGCGATTATCGAGTACGTCTGACTGTCGACGGTCAGACTCAGACTCAAACATTCGCGATCAAGAGAGATCCTCGGTTGACGAATGTGACCGATGCTGATCTGGTCGAGCAGTTCGATCTAGCGATGAAGGTCCGGGACAAGACCAGCGAAGCGAACGGTATGGTGATACTCATTCGTGATATCAAGAAGCAAATCACGGAGCGTTCCGAGAAATCGAAGGATCACGAGGTAAGCGAAGTCGGTCAGGCGCTTACGCAGAAACTCAGTGCTATTGAAGAAGAGGTTTATCAGGTTCGAAACCGAAGCAACCAGGACCCGTTGAATTTTCCGATCAAGCTCAACAACCAAATCGCAGCTTTGAGACGGAGCATTGAGACAGGCGACGGCCGTCCGACAAGCCAATCGTACGTGGTGTTCAAAGAGCTTTCGACACAGGTGGATGTCTTAAAAGCGCGGCTGAACGGGCTACTTGTTGGCGAACTAATGCAGTTCAACAAGGTTCTGGCGAAGCGCAATCTAGAGCCGATTCAAGCGGCTCAAAGCGCTGCCCGTTCTGACGGAGCTACGAATAATCGATAGATCGTGTGACGCAATCCCTGGGTCTTGCTTCCCCGGGACTCGCGGACTCGCCCTGGGCCTGTACGCTGTCGCCCGCTTCGCTGTTTCTTATTCGCTGATCGCCAATCGCGTCTCTCGTTCGCTGACCCAGCACTCAACCTGTATAATATTTTTATTGGACCTGGGTTCGAGGAAATTTCAAACCAAGAATAATGGCGCGTACCAGCACCTTCGTCACCGTCGGCAAACGTAAGATCGATCTCTCAAATCTCCGAAAGGCTCTTTTCCCTGCGGACGGGATCGTTAAAGCGGAGCTGATCGAATATTACCTCAAGGTCGCTCCGACAATTCTCCGTCACATCAAAGGGCGTCCCCTCACGCTCGTCCGCTGGCCGGATGGCGTAGATCATGGAACCTTCTTCCAAAAGAACAGACCGGAATGGGCGCCAGCGTGGCTCGAACACGTCGTCCTCGGCGGCAAAGAAGACAAGGTCGACTACGTTCTCGCTACCGAAGAAGCTTCTCTTGTGTGGCTGGCAAATCTTGCATGCATCGAGCTTCATCAAATGCATTGTCGAACGCCCCATTATGATAAGCCCGACTACATCGTTTGGGACCTCGACCCTCCGGAAAAATACCCCTTTACAAAAGTTGTCGAGCTTGCATTTGACCTTAGAGAACACATCGAGCGTTATGGATATCACACCTTCGTCAAAACGACCGGAGGTAAGGGCGTGCATGTTGTTGCGCCAATTGAACCCAAGTGGTCCTTTGAGCTGGGCCGCGAAGCTGCACTGCTGGTCGCAAAAGCGTACATAGAAAAACATGACTCGACGACTACTCTTCAGATCAAGAAAGAAGCGCGAAAAGGAAGAGTGTTGATTGATGTCTATCGCAACAACACGTATCAGACGATCATCTCGCCTTATAGCGTTCGCGGCCGAGAAAAGGCGCCGGTATCAATGCCACTTACCTGGGAACGCCTCGAATCAGTAACCGACCCTTCTGAATTCAACCTCCGCAATGTGCCGGATTTAATTCTCGAAGATGGCGATCCCTGGGAGACCATCGATGCCTACGCGGTGAAGCTTCATACCCAAAAACCAAAGACCACAAAACCGTCCGCAAAAAAGACCTTCGAAAAAAACTACGACCCGCTTTCGGACTACGCTCGCAAACGCGCCTTTGACAAAACGCCTGAGCCGGGACCGGAGATATTCGCGGGCGAAAATAATGCATTCGTGGTTCATCGCCATCATGCATCTCGGCTCCACTACGACGTCAGACTCGAACGAGACGGAACTCTAAAATGTTGGGCGGTGCCAAAAGGTCTTCCGCCGCGCCCGGGCATCAAACGAATGGCTGTGCAGACCGAAGATCACCCGGTGAAATATCTAGACTTCGAAGGAACAATTCCGAAAGGTGAATACGGCGGCGGTGATATGTGGATCTTCGCGCGAGGAAGATACGAGATCACCAAAGAGAAGAAGGACGGGTTTTATTTCCGGTTTCAGAGCCGCGAATGGAATGATGAGTACCGGATGATTCAAACAAAGGGAAAGGATTGGCTCTGTGAACGTCTGGTTCCACCGCAGATTGACTGGCTTCGCGATCCGATCGAACCAATGCTTGCTCAGAATCGGGAAGAGCCATTCGACTCACCGGATTTTCTTTACGAGGTGAAATGGGATGGCATACGCGCAATGGTGGCTCTAGACGAGGGCAAAATCACACTTCGAAGCCGGGCCCAACGTGACATCACCAATCTGTTCCCCGAGCTGCAGATTCCCGACCAGGCGTTTCGGGCCGCGTGCGGCTTGTTCGATGTAGAGATTGTTTGTCTGAACGAAAAGGGTCAGCCGATCTTCGAAGACGTTCTTCAAAGACTGCATCCCCGAAATGAAGCTGCGGTGGCTCGCGCTCGGAACAGGCATCCAGCGGTTTGCTATGTTTTCGATTGTCTCTATATTGACGGTCGCCCCATTATCAATGAACCGCTGGCCCGTCGCCGCGCCTGGATGGTTGATTCGATCAAGGTTCCCAATCCTGCTTATCGTCCGAGTGAGACGGTTGACAATGGAACAGGGCTTTTCGAAGCCGCCGCTGCTCACGGGCTTGAAGGCATCATGGCCAAGGAACGAAACAGCATCTATATGCCCGGGAAGCGAACGTCGCACTGGTTCAAGATCAAGAAGTGGCGCACCGCCGACTGCGTTATCATCGGCTACACCAAAGGAAAGGGCGAACGTGAGGCGACATTCGGAGCACTGCAACTCGGGATGTATCGCGGCAACCAGTTGGTGTATGTTGGAAAAGTGGGGACGGGCTTTGACGACCGAACTTCAAAAATGATTATCGCCGAGCTTCAGAAACTTAAGCGGATACCGAGACCAGTAAAAGAAAAACCGCTCGACGATTCAGTGACTGTTTGGCTCGAGCCTCAGCTTGTGTGTCAAGTTCAGTATTCGTCGCTAGCCAGCACCGGAAACCTGCGTGAACCAATTTTTCGGAGACTTAGACCAGACAAAGCACCCGAGGATTCTGTAATCAGCTCGTAGTCCCCGCTTTAGCCAACAGTTAGTATGGGTTAGTATTAAGTCACAGGTGTTCTGAGTCTCTGATGAAACTGAAAAACACTGGACGCCGAAATCTCGCCCAGAGGCGTTTCGGATTGGATTGATATAGATGCAATTTGCCCCCCAATCAGTTCCTCGCTTCAGAACCTCTGTAGTCATTCTCGTTTTCGCGATTGTAATTATCGGGTGCCGCTCGAATCCGCCCTCGAATCAACAGAACGGGAAACCGGCTCCGAAAGCGCTCTCGGCGATGAGCGACGAGGAGTTGCTTGAAGTGGTCGAAACCTTTTCAACAGATGTTGGTGAACCTGGCGAGGACGCGTGGAAACAATTGCAAAGCTATTCACGCCAGGAGTTGATCGATCGAATCTCAAAGATTAGCGAAGAGCCAGACCAGGATGACTTTGTACGAACTAATATTGCATTTCTAATGTGCAATCTCGATCAAGACTACGAATCCAATAGAGGGATAATCGTATCGGCATTCAATCAGTCGCCGGACACCGCCGAACTATACGAAGCGCAGCTCGATCGACTGATCAGGCGTGGCGACAAAGGTCTCTTGCAGGTTTTGTTTGAAATAACCCCTCAATCCGACGGCGCTTTGTCCGATGGGCTCGCGGAGACGTTCGCTTATCAGATCAAGACAGATACCGAAGGGTTTCTGGCCCAGCTCAGATCGCAACCGAGAAGCACGAGAAGCCAGATTTCGGATTTCGTTAATTCGGCGATCTCGGACCAGGACAAATCAGCGGTCAGAAGCTTTTTGCGGTCGATACCTGAAACCTCCCAGCTTGCTAATCTGGCAAAAGAGGTAGAGTCGGACTTATCACAGGTCAAATTCAATTGATCTTTTGATAGTATTTGTTCTCTGCTCTGCGTTACCTCAGCGCTCTCAGCGGTGTCGTTCTGCGCAAAAAATAAAAAGCGGAGCGCATTGACGTAACGCAGAGTTTGATTAGGTTTTTCGATAAGCACTCAGTTTTGTTCAAATGCCCAAGCCCCCAGGTCCAAAGCTTCTGATTTCCCACGACTCCCGGGCACGACTCGATTCGGCGGTAAACTGGTTGCGCGCCTTCCCACCTGATGCAGAGATTCTCGTCATTTGTCCCACAAGAGAAGCCGGCGACGAATTCATCAGGTGTTGCATAATTGGCGCCGGTTCGCAACAAAGCTCGCAGGCACGGTTCGGATTGCTCAGAGTTACTCTTGGACGGCTCGCAATCAGCCTTGCCACTCCTCTTCTCGCAGAGAGCGGCCGAGCTCCCGTCACCGGACTTTCGCTCGAGGCACTGACCGCTCGCGCAGTGCATTCGATGCTGTCACAAGAGAGCCTGTCATATTTCAAACCGGTCGCTCAGCGTCCCGGCTTTTCACGAGCGGTGGCGCGTACGTTGGATGAGCTTCGCATGAACGCTGTGGACATAAAAGCTATCAGGCGCTTGCCTCGGGGCGGACCGGATCTCGCAGCCCTCGCCGACTGCATTGAGCGCGAGCTTATCTCGGCGAAGCTCGCGACTCGATCGGTGATATTCGAAGCGGCAATCAAAACCGCTAAAGCCAAAGCGCCGGTTCATCCAGTCGGCTTGCCTTTGCTAATACTCGACCTGGCCGTATCGAATACTCTAGAAGCAGACCTCATCCAGGCGCTCGTTTCGCACGCGCCTTCCACCCTCGCGACGGCGGCACGCGGAGACACAAGAACAATTGAGATGCTTCAGGGCTCGTTGCGATGTAAAACTGAAGAGATTACTACGACGACGTCGACAGGTTCCCTCGCGACTTTAAAAGCTCATCTGTTTGAAACATCAAAGCCACGCGAGTTGGCTATGGACGAAAGCGTTACTCTTAGCTCTTCGCCTGGCGAGGCGCGCGAATGTGTCGAGATCGCACGTTGCATTCAAGCGGAGGCCGCTTCCGGAACTCCGTTCGATCGAATTGCGATCTTCCTTCGCTCGCCCGCCGAGTACCGCCCGCATCTCGAGGAAGCCTTTCGGCGAGCTGCGATTCCATATTATTTCGCCCGAGGCACAACTCGACCTGACCGTGCAGGCCGGGCGTTGCTCGCGTTGCTTGCGTGTCGAGCCGAGGATTTTTCTGCGCGTCGATTTGCAGAGTACACTTCTCTGTCCCAGGTTCCCGACGCAAGAAGCTCGCCTGATCCCGAAGCTGCCTGGACGCCACCTCCAATCGAATCACTTCCAATTGGCGTTGAACCTGAACCCGTAATTGATGAGGAGCCCGAGCGCGAACAGCTTCCCATCGATCTCGAGAGCACCGTCGAAATAGCAGGTGGTCTTCGTGCACCGTCGCGTTGGGAACGTTTGCTCGTGGAGTCGGCGGTGATCGGTGGAAGAGATCGCTGGAAAAGAAGAATCGAGGGCCTCGAAACTGAATGGCGTAAGAGAAGGAAGGAGCTTATCGAAGAAGGCGAGGAAACGCGTACCGCGAGGTTGGATCAACAGCTAAGAGACCTGGAACATCTGCGCGAGTTTGCGTTGCCGCTGATAGATCAGCTTGCTGAGTTGCCGGAACGAGCGATCTGGGCGGAGTGGCTTGCTCACCTTCGGGCGCTCGCGCAGTCGGCGCTGCGATACCCGGACGGCGTGCTCGAGACGCTGGCCGAGCTCGAACCAATGTCTCCTATAGGACCGGTCGATCTTTACGAGGTACAGGTGGTGCTTTCGCCGCGGCTTCGCGAGCTTCAGGTTTCGCCGCCGCAGCGCCGCTACGGTTCGGTATTCATCGGTTCAACGGATGCAGCTCGCGGAATGAGTTTTGACATTGTTTTTATACCCGGTCTTGCTGAGAAATTATTTCCCCGCAAGTTAATCGAGGATCCCATCTTGCTGGACGAGCACCGGCGATCTCTCGAGGGATCAAACCTGGTTACTCAACCGGCCCGAGTGGAAGCCGAACGACTGGCTCTCAGATTGGCTGTAGGAGCTGCTTTCAAGCGAGTCCATCTGTCTTACCCAAGAATCGACGTTCAGCAGGCGCGCCCGAGGGTTCCGTCATTCTACGGCCTTGAAGCATTGCGGGCGGCAGAAGGTTTTCTGCCGGGCTTTGACAAGCTCGTATCGCGGGCCGAGTCCGGCGCCAGCGGCAGGCTCGGATGGCCGGCGCCCGACGACCCGCGCGTTGCGATCGATGAAGCCGAATACGACCTTGCGTTGCTGGCTCCATTGATCGATGCGAAGCCGGAGACGGTCGCGGGAACAGCACACTATTTGTTATCGACAAATCGCCACCTGGCGCGCGCGCTTCGATCCAGGTCTCGCAGGTGGCTCAGGCGCTGGACATCCAGCGATGGGCTGATTGAACCGGATGAGCTGGCTCGTGAAGCAATCGCGGCACACCAGATGTCTGCCCGGTCATTCTCGCCGACAGCGCTTCAGAACTATGCTGCATGTCCCTATCGATTCTTTCTCCAGGCGGTGCACAGGCTAACGCCTCGCGAAGAGCCGGTTGCGATCGAAGTGATTGATCCGCTCACTCGCGGGTCGCTGTTTCACCACGTGCAGTTCAAAGTTCTAACAGCACTGCGTGACGCAAAACTCCTTCCAATAAATCCAAAGAGTCTGGAGAAGGCGATCGGCCTGGTCGACGATGTTTTAGACAGGGTTGCTCTGGAGTATGAGGACGACCTCGCACCAGCAATTCCGCGCGTATGGAAGGATGGGATCGAACTAATTCGCGCGGATCTGCGCGAGTGGTTACGGCGGGCATCCGAAGCCGATGATGGCTGGGTACCATACAAATTCGAACTCGCATTCGGTTTGGCGGACCGCGAACGCGAAGATGAGGACCCGGCAAGCGTTGATGATCCAATACCGGTTGTGGGCAAGCTGAAGCTGAGAGGTTCCATAGATCTTGTAGAGCGGCATACGAGCGGAAAGATCCGCGCGACCGATCACAAGACAGGGAAGGCTCGGGCTCAGGAAGGCGTTGTTGTAGGCGGCGGACAGTATCTGCAGCCAGTTTTGTATGCGCTTGCCTGTGAGACGCTGCTCGAAGCGACTGTTGAAGGGGGGAGGCTTTATTACTGCACAAACGCCGGAGGGTTCGCGTCAGTAGAGGTTCCTCTTAATGATTTTAGCCGTGGAACAGCAGGAAAGGTGGTCGAAATCATCGGAGGGGCGATTGAGGAAGGTTTTTTGCCGGCAGCGCCAGAAAAGGGCGGGTGCGACTGGTGCGACTACCGCGCGGTATGCGGACCGATGGAATACATCCGCACTTCGCGTAAACCTGGCGACCGGTTGGTTGAACTAAAGACACTTAGAGAATTGCTTTGAAAGTTACACGTAAGGGATCACTTGCCGATCAACACGCGAGAGATCGGATTCGCAACGATCTCGATACGACTTTTGTCGTCGAAGCGGCGGCCGGGACGGGCAAAACTACCGAGCTTGTGGGCCGAATCATTGCGGGCATAACCTCGGGTCGCGTTCGCCTGAGCAAGATAGTCGCTGTCACTTTCACCGACGCTGCTGCGGGTGAGCTGAAGCTTCGCATTCGAGATGCTATTGAGCAATGCAGACAGGACACGGAATGTCCGCCTGAAGCTAACGAGCTTCTAACCGAATCCCTTCGTGAGCTTGAAGAGTCGCGTATAGGTACGATTCACAGCTTCTGTGCTGATCTGCTGCGAGAGCGGCCGGTGGAAGCCGAGATCGACCCCTTGTTTGAAGTTGCCGCTGAAGATACGGTTCGTCCCCTTTTTGATCTCGCATTCGACCGCTGGTTTGAACAGCAGCTGGCAAGTCCGGGAGAAGCGGTTCGTCGCATTCTCCGAAGACGCCCGCGTCGCGAGTATCGGAGGGACCTGCCGGGAATCCTTGCGCACCGGCCGCATAACAGCGGCCCGCGCAGGGCTCTTCGAACTGCCGCGCGAGAGTTGATTGAACGTCGCGATTTTCCAGCGTCTTGGCAACGCAATCCGGATTTCGATCGAGTAACAGTCATAGACGAGTTGATTGCCCAGATGACTTCGCTGGCGGCGTGGGCAGATGCTGGTAACCCAAATGATTACTTTGTGAAGTCACTCAAGGAAATCAGAGTTTTCATCGACGACCTAAAACGGATCGAGGACATTTCGGGCGGTGAGGACAAACGTGACTACGAGGGGCTTGAAGCGGCTCTTATCGAGTTGAAACGAGGGAAGCACTGGACGTGGTCAGGTTATTCCTCGAGCAAGTTGAGCTATCCGCGTGCAGAACTATTAGCCCGCCGGAATGCATTGAAGGAGCGTCTGGATACTTTTGTAGATGAGGCGGGAGCCGATCTGGCGCCGCGCCTGCGCGATGAGCTCTCGTCAGTGATCGTCGAGTACGAGCATTTGAAGGAGCGTGCCGGTTGCGTCGACTTTCTCGATCTATTGCTTCGTGCGCGAAATCTGGTTCGTGAAAAACCATGGGTGAGAGCGGACCTCCAGCAACGATTCACACACATCTTCGTCGATGAGTTTCAGGACACCGATCCTCTGCAAGCCGAATTGCTGATGTTGCTGGCGGCCGACGATCCTAATGAAAAAGACTGGCGGCGAGTGCGGCCGATTCCAGGCAAGCTCTTTATCGTCGGCGATCCCAAGCAGTCGATTTATCGGTTTCGTCGTGCGGACGTCGCGCTGTATGAACGGGTCAAACAGCAGATAAA
>DATFWY010000078.1:0-28024 GCA_035258805.1 Blastocatellia bacterium
TGCAGAACTTTTATTCGGCCTGGCTGTTCGACAATGAATAATCTCCCCGAGCGGTCTCTGGAATGCGTAACATAAAGAGGAGTGTCCAGACCAGTGACAACAGTTTCCAGGGTGATGTCTGCTGATGTTTGGGCGCTGACCTGCTCAATTCGCTGAGCGCCGAGTGTGATTAGAATGCAGCAAAGAGAAATGATCAGGAGGCGCAGGTTCATTGCAACAAACTAGTGAGGACAACAGGTCTGCAGGATCGTCACACGATGCACGCCGAGGCTCTGCCATTTTAATCTGATCCGTCACGATCATTCAACGAGTGTTTTTGAGTTCTCTGCGTTAACTCAACGTTCTCCGCGACTCTGCGTTTAAGGTTGCCAATCGTTCAACGCCGAGACCGCAGAGTTAATGCTGAGAGCGATTATTATCGGTTAACTATTGCTTAATAGTCGCCTCGATCAATTCAATGCGATCGTCCGGTGTTTCGCCGTGCCGCGGGACCTTTTCGATCTGCTCGATGGTATCGAAGCCGTCAACGACCTTTCCGAATATCGTGTATTTGCCGTCCAAATGCGTCGCCGGTCCAAGAACGATGAAAAACGACGTGTCCGCCGAGTCAGGATCGTTGGTTCTCGCCATGGATAAAGTTCCTCGAACGTGTAGCGCGGTCCGGCTGAATTCGCCTTTCAGTTTATGAACCCACTTGTCGGCCGGGTGCGTTTTGTTGCCTCCACGCGTCGACCCGATTCCTCCCTGGATCACAAAACCGGGAATGATGCGATGAAACGCGGTGTGATCGTACCAGCCGCTTTGCACCAGTTTTAGAAAGTTGCGAACGTGTTCGGGCGCAAGGTCTGGATTCATCTCCAGTGTAATGTCCCCAAGGCTAGTGTGCAGCAGCACATCCTTGCGCATCTGTTCGACGGTTGCGTCCTTGAACGGTTCCGGCTTCCTGGGTTCAATTTTGATGCTGTTGATCTTGATGGGAGTGACAGTCAAATTGTTGCCGTCGGCCGGCGCCATCGATATCCGGTCCACCACCTCGATCCCTTCGGTTACCTGACCGAACGCAGAGAACTGTCCATCGAGTTGAGGCTGAGGCGACGCGCAAATAAAGAACTGTGCGCCCCCGCTGTTTGGTTGGCTGGGGATGCGGACAGTCGAGACAGTTCCGCGAACGTGTTTGATATCGCTGAACTCATCTGCGATCTGGCTCAAAGCACCAGTGCCCCACTTTTCCCGAGGCGATTTAGGATCCTTGAGTTGAGGATCGCCACCCTGAATGATCCCACGCTGAATGACGCGGTGGAATGCAGATCCGTCGTAAAACCCCGAGCGAGCGAGTCTAATGAACTGTTGTGTATGTTTGAGGGCCTTGTTTGGAATGAATTCAAAGCGGATTACACCAAGGTCAGTGGTTACTACTGCCTCCAACTGCGCTGCTTCTTCAGCTGTAACAGTTGCTTCAGGTTGAGCTGTTTGGGTTTCTCGTTTTTTCTGCTGGGCCAGTCCGATAAACTCGGACGAAAGAAGAGCCAAAACCGTTCCCAGACACAACAATTGCAAAGAAGTTCTTTTCATAGAAGCACTATTGGTGATAATCGATCCGGGGTTGATTCTAAGACGAACTAAGTATGCTCCGTCTGTACTCAATCTACGCCGGTAACCTCTCCGAGCGTAGGGCCGATTTCGAGATTGAGAACAAGATCAGCAAGGTAATCAAGTTCAGTTGGCTCTCGATTGAGTATTACCAGCCGCGAGCCGTTCTGCTTCGCGACCGCCGGAAATCCTGCAGCCGGATAAACCACCAGCGAGGAGCCAATCGCTATGAACAGATCGCAACTCTTTGATTCAGCCTGGGCGCGGCGCATCGGCTCAAACGGCATCGGTTGCCCAAACGAGATTGTCGCGCTCTTGATGAACCCGCCGCACTCACAAACCGGCGGCTCCTCATTCACCAGAAACGCAGAGAAAACTTCTGGCAGCTCGTAACGCTTCGCGCATTCGAGGCAAGATGCGTAGGTTCCATTACCGTGCAGCTCGATAACTTTATCCTCCGGAACGCCGGAACGCTGATGGAGCCCGTCGATATTTTGAGTGATGACGCTTGAAACCTTTCCGGCGCGGACGAGATGAGCTAGCGCGCGATGGCCGCGATTGGGCTGTGCCGTGGAAACAGCCTCGTCAACCGCGATCTTGCGCCGCCACGTTTCTCGACGAGCTTCTTCAGAAGTCATGAATTCGCGAAAATCAATTGGCTGATATTTAGTCCAGATGCCACCCGGACTTCGGAAATCGGGAATGCCTGATTCAGTACTCACACCAGCCCCGGTAAAGACAACGGCGCGCTCGCTGGACGATAGCATCTTTCTCAGTTCGTCGATTTGTCGCTTTGAATCCATGTTTGAGAGCCTGTGTAACTTTTGGAATCCAAAGCAAGGGGCGTCCACGGAGGGACGCCCCTACAGGTCTGCTGTTGAAAACTCCGATTCCCTAACCTCTTTGGCCTCGAGTGCGCCACACCCAGCCGTACTGCGTGTTGCTCGGCCGTGGCGACTCCTGATACTCCTCGCGCATTTGCGCGATCTTGTCACCCTGGATCGCCTTGCGTTGGGCTTTTACGTCGATCTTGTAAATCCTCGCCGCATTCAATCCAAAGATCTTCGCTTTGATTTCCGGAGTTAGCTTCTTGTAGCCGAATTTTTCCGCGATTTCATCGCTGATCTGGAATCGACGCAGGCGTTCGATTTGTGATTGCGGGCTGCCTCCCCAGATTGAATCGGTGCCCCAGATGATGCGGTCTTCGCCTCCAGGAAGATTCATAACTTGTCCGAGGAAGTGCATAGCAGGTTTACCGTCGCCGCCGTAACCGCCCGAAAGAACGTTCCAGGTGCTTCCAACCTCGAAGTAGACGTTCCTCAAGTCACCCTTCTTCACGATCTCGATCAACTCCGAACACCACGGGATGTACTGCGGGCCAGCTTCGGCGCCTTCGCGGCGGCGTCCGCCGGTCGGCGTCGGATTCAACCCCGAGTGATAGATAATGAAGTTAATGTCCGGGAAATCCTTTGCCACTTTTGCAACGTCTTTTGGATGACAGTGCTCTTCGTTGAACAAGCCGAGCGGAAGCCCTTTGTGGACGCAGACGTTCTTTATTCCGAGCTTGCGACTGCGCTCCCAGAATGGATAAGCGACCTTCTCATCGTCGAGCCAGAACGGCCCGTCTCCAATCAACGAACCGGTATACATCTTCCACGAGTTGATTTTCAGGACTTTAGCCTGGCGCTCCATTTCTTCGAACTCGGATTTACCCATGTTCGGTCGAAGGAGGCCGTGGCTGATCATGCGTTGAGTGCCGCCTGCCAGCCGGTTGATGTCGTTGCGAGTCTTGACCATTTTGTCGGGAGGCAGGATGTTCTCGCGCCACTCGGCTGTCGGAACGCCACTGATGATCGCCATCATGGTGTCGCTGTCCATGAAGAGCTCTTTGATGTAGTTGGCTTCATTGAGCATCGCGAGGCGCTCGGCGGTTGAACCGGCCTGCGGGCGGAAATTGCGGAGGAAGTCAGCAGCCTGCTTGCCTGCTTCGCTCGCTTCAAACCACTTACTCTCGACATCGACGTGGTGAGTCTGATTGTCGAAGATGAACTCAGTCTTCGGCCACTTCTCGTTGTAGGCCGCGGGATCAAGGGCTTCAATCGGGTCGACATCGTATGTCTTTCCGAAGACTTCGTTGTAAGCCAGCATCGCTACAGCCATCCCGCCGGTGGTTTGTAGAAAGCGGCGGCGCGAGACCCCGAGCTTTTTCGCGCACCGATCAGACATCTCGGCTATGCGCGCTTCCCATCGTTTTTGTTGGACCGACTGCGGCGGAGGAATGAACTCTTCATTTGAAAAGAACTCCGTCGGGATAGGTGATTGAATTGGCTTCTCTTCATCGGTAAAACACTTGCGAGCCCACATGACATTTTCCTTTCCGCTGAGTCGAATCAGCGACGGCTGAGAAAGAAATAGCAGGAGTGCTCCTGCGGGTATATGACTTAAAAAAGGCTGAAAGTGAAAGCTAACGCTTACCGGGCTGTCGGCGCAAGTGTGGAGCCATGGGAGTGTGGAGCCATGGGAGCAATGGGACCACTAAGACGAACAGGACGAATAGGACCTATTCGTCCGATAGCAGTTAGCGCTTATCCTCGGAAGCGATTCGTTCCTTCAACTTTGTGCCCAATTCCAGGATGTGCGGAATTTGTTCTAATCCACCTTTCGTATCCGTCTGGTGAACAATCAGCGAGATGGCGTGGCGGATCTCCTTTCGGCCATCAAGCAAATCCTTGGAAGGCTCGCGACCCTTTTCCGATAGTCGATGCAAACCGTCTTTCAAGTCATCTGCCAGTACCAGCATCTCCTGGAAAGGTCGAGGCAACTGCGGCAGGTACTCGAGTCCGTGACAACCAGCGCAAAATTGTGGCCATCTAAACGATTCAGACGCAGCGCCGATTGCATGCACACCGTGACATTCAGCGCAATCCAGTCTCGGTGCGTTTGGTCTCGCCGCAACGTGACGACTCCCCTTGAAGAACTCCAGGGTCTGACGGTGACACTGGCCGCACATCTCAAGTGTGGCGTTGGTATCAGGTCGAGCAATGAAACGACCTGAGTGTGCTTTCGTTTTGTCCGATTGAGAAGAATCCCCGCCGTGACAGCCATCGCAACCAACGCCGGCGCTTTTGTGAACAGAGGTTTGAAATATTGTCACGACTTGGCCTGATTTGTCTTTCTGGCGGCTATGACAATCGATGCAGGAACTTGCGCCCTGAGCATTGGCTGCAATGCGTTGGTCGAACAACCCCAGGCACACAATGAATGCCCAAAACGCAATCAAAAGCACTGACATCCACCGCTGGCAATAGGACGAATAGGACCTATAGGTCCCATGTGAATTGAAATAAATCATTTGATTCCGACGACCATCGAATCCGGACCCAGCAGGTGTTCAACTCTTGTTTCCCGGAAACCTGCCGTGAGCATCCATTCCGAGCAGTCTTTTCCGGTGTAATCAAACCCACCAGACGTCTCGATCAGCATATTCAGGCTCATCAGCAACCCGAACGTGTTTGCTCGACGCTCGTCGTCGATAAGCGCTTCAAACACGATCAACGCCCCTCGCGACGGAAGTGCTTTGAAAGCCTTGTCGATCAGCATACGCTTCTCGTCAAGATTCCAGTCGTGAAGGATGTGACCCATGGTGATTACGTCCGCGGACGGAAGAGGCTCTTCGAAGAAATTCCCGCTCTGGAACTTTAGCCTGTCGCTGAGTCCACGCGAAGCGGCATACTCATCAAAAATCGGGCCTACCATTGACAAATCGAAGTTAGTGCCTCGGAGATGGGAGTGAGCAAGACAAAGCTGGACAAGGAGCCCTCCCTGCGCGCCACCGATATCGACAACAGTCTTGTAGTCCTTCCACGGAAACTTTTCCGCAATTGCTCGCGCCGCGCCGAAACTCAAGCCCGTCATTGCACCCAGAAAAAGACGGAGCTTTTTAGGATCACTGTACAAATTCTCAAATAAGCCCGGGCCGCCTGTCTTTGCTTCATTCTGAGGAGCTGCGGTTCGCAGACCTTCAGTCAACGAGCCCCAAAAAGGGTAGAGTCGATCGTTCGCCATCTCCAGCATGCCTCCGATATACGACGGCGAGGTGCGAACGAGGAACTGTGCCGTCTCGGCGGTGTTTTGATAGCGATCGCCTTCTCGTTCAAGCATTCCAAGCGACACCAGCGCGTCGAAGAAATCGCGCGCGCTTCTCGGATGCAGATTCAATCGCGTAATCAATTCGGCGGTGCTTAAGGAGCCATTGGCAAGCTCAGTGAACAAGCCTAACTCAATAGCGCTCAATAGCGTTTTTGAACCCATGAATCCCAGCCCAAGCTGCATGACTCGCTCGGGCGTTACGGCGTGTGAGGTTGACATTATTGAGTTCTCCTGTTCTAAAAGTAAAAAATAAAGATCTCGAAGGATATCAAACCGCTGAAAAGGCGGACAAGATCGACCGCCGGTGCTCATTATTTTGTGAGGTGACCATCGCTTGCCGCGTTTAACAACAGGAGAGTATAGTTCCGCGCAAATCGGCTTTAGAAAGGATCTTTGCCACCAATAGCTATGAGAAAAGCCTCGATTGTTGTCTTCACGCTTCTATTCCTGTTCTCCTTACCGGCCGCTACGTATTCTAGGGGTTGGGTCTATCTCGGTGAGGCCCACGTCGATGGAGCTGCCGATCATGACAGAATCAAAGTCGGAAAATCGGATGGGCGATTCAACGCACTTCAACTGAAGGTCGATTTTGCTCCCATCGAGTTCCATCACATCGTGGTCCACTATCACAACGGCGCCGACGAAGAGGTTCAGGTCCGTCAAAGAATTCGCGCGGGCGCTGCAACACGGGATATCGATCTTCGCGGCCACGACCGAATAATAGACAGTGTTGAGATCTGGTATGAACGGGCGAATTTCGGATCGAAACGTCCTCGAGTAAGGCTCTACGGACGCTAGCTTATGTTTTCAGACCAGCGGAGGTGTGTAATGATAATGCCAATAGTTCGCTTGCGATCACGTCGCGTCGTGTGGCTCGCCATCTTTGGATTCCTTCTGTTTCTTCCTCTGCTCTGGTCTTCCGGCGTGTCGTCTGCGGCCTCGCCTCAATCTGAAGGTCTGTTCACTGCGGCTCAGGCTACGAGGGGAGGAACAGCATACGGCAAGAGCTGCGCCGAGTGTCATGGAATGAGCCTCGAGGGTAAAACGTCCGTAGCGCTCAAAGGCAACCGTTTCATTAGCAAATGGGCTGATGGCAAACACAGTGTGGACGATCTGTATTTTGTCATTCGTACCCAAATGCCGTACGGCGCGCCCGGAACGCTTTCGAATCAACAGTACATCGACATAGTAGCGTTTGTGCTGCAGAACAACGGCTATCGGACGGGCAACAAGGAAATGAGCCCAACCGACACATCGTTGAAAACTAAAGTAATCGCAGCTGACCAAAGCTCCGCCGCCGATGTTGGCAAGAAGGTCGAGACGGCGGCGCCCACCGGTGATCCTGCTGCGACCGCTTCGCGTCCTTCAACCGTTAAACCGACGCAGGCCGAATTGAACGCGGCGGCCAAAGACACCGATTGGCTGATGTCGAATCACGATTACGGCGGCCAGCGCTTCTCGGATCTTAAACAGATCAACCGGCAAAACGTCGCCTCACTGAGGCCGGTCGCGATGTACCAGGGCGTAGACACAAATCCCTTTCACACAAACCCGGTTGTCGCTAGCGGCGTAATGTACATCACAGTCAAAAATTCGACGATTGCGCTGGATGCTGTCACCCTCAAGCTCAAATGGCGGACCGACCGCAAGCCAAAAGGCAAAGAGGGTTGGCCGATGAATCGCGGCGTTGCGATAAGAGATGGAATGGTGATCCGGGGAACTCACGACGGTTACCTCGTCGCGATGAACGCGGAAACCGGAAAAGTCGTTTGGGAACGCGCCCTGGTCGATATGACGAAAAACGAGGGCGGATTCACAATGGCACCGGTCATCTGGGAAGACCTTATCATTATCGGTCCCGCCGGAAGCGAGCTCGGGGTAAAGGGATGGGTCGGCGCTTTCAAGCTTTCGAACGGCGAGCCGGTTTGGCGATTCAATACCGTACCCGATGATGGCGAGCCAGGTTCCGAAACCTGGGAGAAGGCCGACGCCAAACTCATCGGCGGCGGTGCGGTGTGGGCGCCTTTGTCGCTCGATACCGAAGCGGGCATAGTCTATGTACCGGTGGCAAACCCGGCGCCGGATTTCTATGGCGAAGCGCGTCCCGGTAATAACCTTTACACTTGTTCGATGGTCGCCCTCAATGCGCGTACCGGAAAACTGAACTGGTTTTATCAGCTCGTTCCTCACGATGAGCATGATTGGGACACCACGCAAGCCAGCCCGCTGTTCACCACAACGATTGCCGGCAAGTCGCGCAAACTGGTCGCTACCAGCGGCAAGGATGGCTTATTGCACGTACTTGATCGCGAGAACCATCAAAAAGTCTATGAGGTCCCCATCACCACGCGCTTAAACACTGACAAGCCGCCGACTCGGGAAGGATTGCGAGCCTGCCCCGGCGTGTTGGGAGGCGTTCAATGGAACGGACCGGCATTCAATCCGGGAACAAACATGTTGTATGTCAATTCTGTGGATTGGTGTGGTTCTTTTAACAAAGCCGCCGACGTACGCTACGTTGAGGGAGCGTTCTATATGGGCGGTGGCGTTAACATGGATCCACCGCAGAAATCACGAGGTTGGTTGAATGCAGTGGACGCATCGACTGGCGCTGTGCGATGGAAATACGAATCTTCGCGACCGATGCTTGCTGCGGTCACGACGACGTCGGCAAACCTGATTTTCACCGGCGAATTGCTAGGCGACTTTATGGCGCTGGATGGAAAGACCGGCGAGGTTCTTTATCGATTTAATACTGGCGGACGATTGAACGGCGGGGTGATCACATACGCAGTGAACGGGAAGCAATACGTCGCGGTAGCTTCGGGAGCGGCCAACGGCTTTTGGGCGGTGCCCCCGGGTTCGGCGACGATCATTGTGTTCGGGTTGCCGAGCGATTCGGCAGGCGGAACAGGAGGTAATAGATGAGTAGCCGTGTTTACACACTGCCGGTCGAACAAACCCAGTGGCATATACCTGGTTACGGCGCTGAGACAATCTTCAACTGGACTTATGATGAAGGCCGGGACAAGCTTCTCACCCTTTACGAGAAGGGTAAGGATAAGCAGTGGAATTCCAACAGCCGGATTGATTGGAACGTACAGCTCGACTTTGACGACCCGCTTGGCTTCCCGGATGAATACACTCCGCTTTGGGGTTCGGATCTCTGGGCAAAGATGGATCGCAAGGAAAAGGGCGTAGTAAAACACCACTACGAGTCCTGGCGGTTTTCACAGTTTATGCACGGCGAGCAAGGTGCGTTGATTTGTACGGCAAAGATCGTCCAGACGGTTCCTGACCTCGATTCAAAGTTTTATGCGGCCACTCAGGTTATGGACGAAGCGCGCCACGTCGAAGTCTATTCGCGATATCTGCATGAAAAACTGCAAATGGCTTATCCGATAAGCCCGCCGCTGAAGACCTTGCTTGACCAGGGAATCAGCGACGCTCGCTGGGACGTCACGTATCTCGCAATGCAGGTGATCATCGAGGGCCTCGCGCTGGCTGCATTCAACCTCATCCGTGATATGGCGAAAGAACCGCTTGGGCAGGCGATCAACGCCTACGTAATGCAAGACGAAGCGCGACACGTTGCGTTTGGCCGAATCGCATTGCGCGACTACTACCCGCAACTCACCGAGAAAGAGCGCGACGAGCGCGAAGAGTTTGCGGTCGAGGCTTGTTATTTGATGCGAGACCGGTTTTTGTCTGAAGAAGTTTGGGAACGTCTTGGGATGGACGTCAAAGCTTGCACAGGCCACGTGTTAGCGTCGCCGTTGATGACTGAGTTTCGACGCAAACTGTTTATCCGCATTGTGCCAACTCTGAAGGACATCGGTTTGTGGGGCGGACGCATTCAAAAGGCGTTTGTTGATATGGGCGTCCTGGAATTCGCCGAAACCAATCTTGATGATGCGATTGCGCACGACGAGGTAGTTGCGATTGAATTCGACCGGCTGCGTGCGGCCCGTGATGCGTCGGTTCGGCAGGTGATTGCTGAGGCGTGAGTAGAAGGCAGTAGGCAGAAAGCACAAGGCAGTAGGCGGAAGGCAGTAGGCAGAAGGCAGTTCGGGTATTTGCTAAGCAGAACGTTCCTTCCACAACGGATCACGTAAGGCGCGGCGCAGGACTTTTCCTACGGCGCTTTTTGGGATCTGCTCGATAAAGCGCACCGATTTCGGAACCTTATAGCTTGCGAGACGCACGCGGGTGAACTCGATCAACTCGTCCTCCGAGGCCTTGGCACCAGCTCTCAACACCGCGAAGGCAGTCACTGATTCGACCCATTTCTCATGCGGCGCTCCGACGACTGCGCATTCGAGTACCGCTGGATGAGCCAACAACGCGTCCTCGACTTCACGAGGATACACGTTGTAGCCGCCCGTGATGATCATGTCCGACGTGCGATCGACGAGGTAAAGATAACCCTCTTCATCAAACCTCCCGACATCTCGAGTTCGCAGCCAGCCGCCTTCGAGGAACATATCCGCGTTCAGATCAGGTGCATTGAGATAGCCCGCCATGGAAAAGGGAGCGCGAAGCGCGATCTCGCCCTGCTCGCCGGGTGGGACGTCCTGGCCTTTGTCGTTGATCAGCTTGATCTCGCAGTCCACAGAGGGCCTGCCGCAAGCAAGAAGACGTCTCTCGGCATCCGGCCCGACGTGATCCTCTTTATCCAGTTTGGTGATAAACAATGGCGCCTCGGTTTGACCGTAATACTGAACAAAACGCGGACCCCAAAGCTGCAGCGCCCGTTTGATCACCGGCAGAGGCATCGGAGACGCCCCATAGAAGATTGTTCTCACGGAACCAAGATCGGCATTCTCTATCTCGGGATGTGCCAGCAACATCGCCAGCATCGTCGGAACCAGGTGAAGAGAGGTTGCTCGCCAACGAACTATGGCGTTAAGAAATTCGGAGGGTTCGAAACGCGAGAGAACTGCAGTCGCCGCTCCTTTTAGCCAGTAAGGAAGCATGAAACAACCGCTAGCATGAAACAGCGAAGCAGCGTGGAGCATCACGTCATCCATTTTGACCTCTCCGAGATTCATCGAGGTGTTATTGCAGACCGCAGCGTACGTCGCTTGCGTATGTTCCGCAGCCTTGAGCCTTCCAGTTGTGCCTGATGTGAATACGGTAAGAATGACATCGTCGGGATCGGCTGGGGTCTGCGGATCTTCGCGAGAAGCGGACTGGGCTTCTTGTATCAAATCAGCTCCGCATCGGGTCGAACCAAGGCCGAGCATTGAGAGCCCGCTGATGCGAGATGCTAGTTCCTCAGCTCGCTCGGCGAGATCCGCGTCGTAAATCACCAAACGCGCGTCGGTTTCTCGCAGCATATGCTCGTGCTCATTGACGGAGAGCCGCGCATTCAACGGCGTTCGCGCTGCGCCGGCTTTAATGCAGGCGAAGTCTACGGGCATGCTGTATAGGCTGTTGTTCGCGAGAATCGCGAGCCGTCCGCCACGGTTGATGCCTTTGCTCGCAAGCACATTGGCGAAGCGATTAGATAGCTCGTCAACTTCGGCGTACGTCAGAGCTTTGTTTTCGAAAAGCACGGCGGTGCGATTGGGAAAGTACCGCGCGCCACGTCTGATTAGTTCCACTGTAAGCATTTAGGTTTTTTGGTTTCTAGTTTCTGGTTTCTAGTTTTGGTTTCGAATTTCTCGAGCTCGACTTAATCTCGTAAATCTGCGTAATCTGCGGATGATTCGATCTGAAGGACCACAGGCGCCCTTTATCCGCAGATTACACAGATTACGCAGAAAGCTGGATGAAACCAGAAACCCAAAACCAGAAACCAAAAGCCTATTTCGCATCCACCAGCGCTGCTCGTCGGGTCAATACATAAGCCCTAATCGCGTCGACATCCTCGGCAGTCAACCACGCTTTGAGTGAAGGCATTCCCATGCCCTGATACTTACCTTCCAAAACAATCTCGCGATACTTATCAAATATCGTAGGGTTCGAATAACGCAGATCGGCCGTGGCCCCACCACCCGCTGCCGCGAGGCCGTGACAGACCGCGCACCATTGACCGTATAGGTTCTGTCCGGCCTCTATAGTCTCGGGTGACGCTGTGACCCCAATCAAAGTCACTGTCCGCTTCTGCGCGATAAACGGCGGCAGCGTCTGCTTTCCATTTAGGGAAAAGGTCAACAATCTGCCGGGCGCCGGCGCTGCCCCTTTGCCATCCCCGCCCGTGAGCGGGAAGGCGCCGCCCCATCCAGCCATGATTGAAACGTATTGCACGCCGTCCAACTCATAGGTCACCGGCGACGCGATGATGCCAGTGCCTAACGACAACTCCCAGAGCTTCTCCCCTTTGTCTGCGCTATACGCAAGAAATCTTCCGTCGGCAGTTCCCTGAAAGACCAGATTGCCCGCAGTCGTCAGCGTTCCTCCATTCCAGAAGTTTGAATATGGAACTCGCCATCGCTCTTTCTGATTCACCGGGTCCCAGGCAAGCAGGAAACCCGGCATTAATGGCGCGACATCTTTAAAGATCGAAACATCGATTCCGAGATTCCAGGCGCCCGGTCTGTAGGTAAACTTTCTGTCCGGTGAGTAAATGAACAACGTGTCCTGAGCGGGTATGTAAACCAACCCGGTTTGCGGGTTGTAGGACATCGGCTGCCAGTTGTGACCGCCGAGCGGACCAGGTTTGATGAACGCAGCGGAATCGGGGTAATGCACTCCAGGACTCTCAACGGGGCGACCTGTTTTCTTATCAACCTCTTTTGCCCAGGAGACCTGGACATACGGCTGTGCCGAAAGCAGTTCCCCAGTCGCTCTGTCTAATACGTAAAAGAAACCGTTCTTTGGCGCCTGCATCAGCACCTTGCGCTTGCGTCCGCCGATATCCAGATCGGCCAGGATTATGTGTTGAGTCGCAGTGTAGTCCCACGAATCTCCGGGAGTCGTCTGGTAATACCAAACCATCTCTCCTGAATCAGGTCTTAGGGCGACGATTGATGACAGGTAAAGATTGTCACCGCCGCCCGGGCTTCGTACCTCGCGATTCCACGGTGACCCGTTCCCGGTCCCGACATACAAAAGATCAAGCTCCGGATCGAATGCCAACGAATCCCAAACCGTACCTCCACCGCCGATCTTCCACCATTCGCCCTTCCAGGTTTTTGCGGCGCGCTCCATCGCGGACGACTCGAACGGTTTTGACGGATCGCCTGGCACGGTGTAGAAGCGCCACGACATCTTTCCGCTTTCGGCGTCGTAAGCAGAGATGTAACCGCGCACGCCCAGTTCGGCGCCTCCGTTTCCGATCAGAACCTTTCCTTTGACCACTCGGGGAGCAGCGGTGATTGTGTAAGGCCGGTTCTGATCAACAGTTACAACTTGCCAAGCCAGCTTGCCGGATTCGGCATCCAGCGCGATTAACCGTCCGTCGATTGTGCCGACGTAGACTTTGCCTTTGTAAACCGCAACACCCCTGTTGACCACATCACAGCAGGCCTTCTGGCCGAATTGCCGAGGAACTTGTGGATCGAACCGCCACAGTTGTTTACCGGTGCGCGCATCGAGGGCATAAACAATGCTCCAGCTGCCAGTGGTGTACATCACACCATCGATTATTAGAGGGGTCGCTTCAAGCCCGCGAGTTGTGTCGGTATCGAATGACCAGGCGAGGCGAAGGTCGTTGACGTTACTCGCATCTATGGTTTTTAACGGTGAGAAACGAGTTTCCGAGTAATTGCGGCCATGGGTAATCCACTCACCTGTCCTCGAGTCGGCGTTGCGCAACGCCGCATCGTCAATTGCTCGCGCAGGCTTTGCTGATTTAGCGGGATGGTTCTTTTGCGCCGCCGGAGTCTGAAGAAAGACCACGCAGCTGCAAAGTATCAACAACAGCAGAATTTTTGATTGTCGCGTCATAGTCCTAGACCAGTAACGCTGAACAGCTTCAGCGTTCACGGCTGCAGCGTATTCCTCACCGGGAACGGCGGACGCTGCGGTTGCTTCGTCGGATTCTTCTTTAATTCCTCCATAACAACCAGTATCGCCTTCTCGAGCTGCGGATCGCGCCCGTTGATTATATCGGCAGGCATCTGCTCGACCTCGATATCCGGCGGCACTCCGACATTCTCAACAATCCAACCTTCTTCTGGTGTCCAAATAGCAAAGTTCGGAGCGGTCACTGAACCTCCGTCCATCAACACCGGGAACCCGAGGATGCCTACGAGCCCTCCCCACGTTCGCTTTCCAATAAGCTTGCCCATCCCGAACTTCCGCCACATCCACGGAAGGTAATCGCCGCCCGATCCAGCTGTCTCATCGATCAGCATTACTTTGGGACCCTGAATAGAAGCGGAAGGATTCTTGAGATCCGCGCCATAACGCATCGCCCAGTAAGAAGCCACCGGTCGCTTCAGAATATCAATGTAGTAGTCGGCAGCCTGGCCGCCGCCGTTAAAGCGTTCGTCTACGATGATCGCCTCTTTGTTAGCCTGGGGGAAGAAATAACGTTTGAAGTAGGTGTGACCCAGGGTCGTGGTATTGGGAACGTATACGTACGCCACACGCCCGCCGGTCGCTTCATCTACTTTCTTCAGATTACCTTCGACCCAGTCGCGATTCCTGAGTGCTGCCTCATTGGGAATGGGCACGACCTGAACCGTTCTCGATCCAGATCCGTCCGGGTTCGGACCTACGGTGATCTCAATGATCTTGCCTGATGTATTCTCGAACAGACTGTAGAGATTGGTAGGAGGCCGCAAATCTTCACCACGAACTGCCAGGAGGTACTCGCCCGCTTTTACATTGACGCCTGGTTCGGTCAGCGGCGAACGAAGCTGAGGATTCCAATTCAATCCACCGTAGACCTTTTTGAACCTGTAACGCCCGTTCTCTACAGAGTAATCCGCGCCAAGCAATCCGCCTGGAACATTCTTGGGTTGATACAAGAAGTCGCCGCCACCGACCCGATGATGCCCAACAGCCAGTTCGCTGCACATCCACTGGATCACCAGGTTCAAATCGTTGCGTGTCGCAAGATGCGGCAGGAATTGAGCGTATTTTTGTCGCGCCGCGTTCCAATCGATCCCGTGCATGTTCGTCGCGTAGAAGTAATCCCGATTGATGCGCCACGCCTCGTTGAATATCTGCGTCCACTCAGCGCGTGGATCTATGCGCACCTCTATCTCGTCGACATTGATCTTGCCCTGACCGGGCTGAGGTTTTGGGGTCGCCGCAACTATCGACCACACATTGTTTCCGGTATAAAGAATCTTCTTTTTGTCCGCGGAAACGACGTAATCCCTCACTCCCGGGATAAAAACATCGTCTTTGCGTTTATTCAAATCATACAGATGCAGCGACGACCTCTCGGGTCCAGGAGCGAATTGATCGGTAGCAGGACTCTCGATGTAATAGAACTGGCCAGCGGGGCCTGCCGATAACTCGCGATAGTTTCCGGGCGGCAACGGAATCGCGAGTATTCGATTCTCGATGCCTTCGAAGTCGATCGAGAAAGGTTCGGGAGCGGGCTTCGGAGCATCCTTCGGCTTCTCTTCTTTCTGTAAGCCCTTCTCTTCGTCGCTCTCTTTCGCCAGCGGGTTCGGAAGGTTGTTTCGAAGCACAGCAAGATAGATCGATTGCGTGATTCGCATATCGGCGTTGGACATCGCGAACCAATCTTTTAACGGACCGGCATCGGTTGATCCGAAAAAGTAAAGATACTTACCGCTTTCATCGAATACCGGCTCGCTGACTTCGCTCAAGCCGTCGGTGATCTGGAATGATTTATCCTTCTCGATCGAATATGCGTGAACAGCTTGAATGTAGCCCCTGGTGTTCAAGGTGTAGGCGATCCATTTTGAGTCCGGCGACCACACGTGAGTGATTGTCTTTGCGCGCGCGGGCCCGTATTGATACTCGGATGCAATCTTCTTTGACACTCCGGTTTTCAGATCGATCCAGAAAAGGCTCCAGGAATTGTCCGAGTATGCGATCTTCTGGCTATCGGGTGACCAGTCGGGCGTGTCGTAAAAGCCGGCGCCACTGAGCTTGATTTTGCGCACATCGCCCTTTCCATCCTGGTTGCGAATGTGCAGCTCGTATTCACCGGACTCATCTGAAAAGTAGGCGATCGACTTTCCGTCGGGAGACCATACCGGCGAGCGCTCGTGCGCGCCTGTAGTGTTAGTAAGGTTACGGGAATCCCCCTTCTCGGCAGGCACGGTGATGATTTCACCTCTGAACTCAAACACCGCGCGAGCTCCGGTGGGCGAGAGCGAGGCGTCGCGAATGTAGCGCGCGCCCTTAACGAATCTCGGACGCGTTTCAACGAGGTCGGCGGAGACGCCTATCGTCAATTTCGTATGTCGAGAAGACTTGGGATCAAATATATGAAGATACCCCGCTTGCTCGTAAATGATCTGTCCGGCGCCACACGAAGCACCGGTTACCGGAAAGTCCTTGTGATCGGTGAGCTGTTTGATTGCCTTAGACTTGAGGTTGTAGGCGAATAGGTTGAACTCTCCGTTGCGATCCGAGCGGAAATAGATGTTATCGCCGATCCACATCGGGTCAACGTCATTGGCACGACCTTCAGGTTGGGGAAGTTTTTCGGCAGAGTTGTCATTAAATTTGTAAAGCCAGATTGTCGAGTTAAGTCCGCCGCGGTAATGCTTCCATTGAGTGAACGCCTCGGAAAGTGGGTTATAAGCGAGCCGCGAGCCGTCGGGTGAATATGATGCCTTGAATGCGTTTGGCAATTTAAGAGGCTGTTCGATGCCGCCTTTCACTGGAACTGTGAACAATTGCGCGTACCGGTTGTTGAATGCCGCGCGTCTGGATGTAAAGAGAACCGCTGATCCATCGGGCGTGAAACCCTGAACGATATCCGGGCCGGGGTGCCAGGTCAGGCGCGTAGGCACGCCGCCGGCAACCGGCACTACGTAGACATCGGGATTGCCCTCATATTGCGCCGTGAATGCTATCAAGGAGCCGTCGGGAGAGAAAAAAGGATTGGTCTGCTCGCCTTCGTCGCCGGTGAGTCGCTTGACGTTTTTGCCGTCAATACCGGCTACCCACAGGTCACCTGCGTAGATGAATGCAATGTGATCCTTGCTGATCGCCGGTTGCCCGAGCATTCGAGTGTCGTTTATGTCGACACCGTTTGCGCCAACGCGATTAGGCAGAAACGTGAGCGCTGAAGACAAGACTGCCGCACACAAAAACAATCTTCGAATCCCACGAATGTTGATTTGCATAAATCCTCCTGGTGACGGGACGCAGCGGCGGCGAGGGGTCTCGCGCCGTTCTTGACCCGATTTCGAAGCGCAATGGATGGCGCGGAGAATATCAGAAGCGTTGAACCGCGACAAGGAAGGGGGAATTGCCTCTACAGGTAACACCTACGATGGAAGGGGGGATCATGATTGGCCACTTAAAGCTTTACTTACGAATGCGTTTTTAACCGGAGTCAGAATGAGGCTAAGCTGGCTGGTCTGCTGGTGGTGGGATATTTTCCACCTTCAATATATAGGTTGCTATTTCCTGCCAGTAGGAATCAGTGTCGTCGGCCTTCCGTAGGAAGAGCGTTATTTTGTCGTGCCCAACTGGTTTTATCGGAAGTCCATTTACTTGAACGATATTGCGCATTGCCAAACTCGTCGCAAGCTCGAATTCAGTCGTTGCATCCGTCGCTACCCTACCATCGTGCGCCGAGACCGTTATGCGCTGCTGCCAACGTGCAGGTTCCTCGTTTTGGATTTCCTCGCGTGACCACTTCGTAACAACATGCCAGATAATCGGTGCAATCGCGTCGTCTGGTAACTTATCATACGTATCTGATGGTAGGCTTGTAGTCAGACCTTCAAGGAGCGTAATCAAAGAGATTGGCCCCTCTCGGCTTACGATCACTCTTTCACAAGCTACGAAAAAAAGCAGTTTTGGCATCTGGGCCTTACGCGGCGCGCAGATCCGTCCCAATGGCCGAACCTTGTGAGACGGTGCGTGATAACTTGGGCTCAGGCCCCGCAACGGCTTCGTGCTGAGTAGCCATATTGCGACGCTGCGTAGACGCGCCCGTTAATTGATATACCTCGTCAGCGTACCCCGCCCGTTGAAGTTGCAAGATGGAATTCCATGCTTGCGGCATCGGAGTGACGTGACTGAACCACAACATTCCTCTATCGATCCATTGACGACGCAGTATGTCATGAGTGGTGCCCGCATCACTGTAACCAAATTGGGTCCCACACGACGGGCAGATCAAGTCATCATCTGGAGGGCGACGCAGCCTATCGTAGCCACAAACTGGTCAAGTGTACATTTTCTATCCTTTTAACCGCCTACAATCCCACTGCCAATAAAGATAATTCGACGCGAAGCCATGCTCAAGGGGACTAGCAATATAATACGAACGAATAATATTTGCTGAACTTAATATACCGTATTATTGGGTTACACTATTGTATCTAATCCTGTCGCTGGTGCCGTCCTTGCGACGGCGCTGACATTCATGAATGTGCGCACCTAATGGAGATCCAAGAAATAAGTCGGCTAAGTCCTGATATTCAGCTTCAGATGCCACAGTTGGGAACTCCCTTCCAATGATACAGTGCTTTTCGTAATGTTCCGACAGCTCCTGCGCATCAGCAAATCCAAGGGTATAAACCACACCTTTATGTCCTCTAACATAAATGCTTGCCCAACCCTCTTAGTGCGAGGAATCATAGTATAGAATCGGAGGCCAGTCGAGAGTAAGAGAGGTTCACAGCAGCTTGTTTCTATCGGCGCGCAACAAAACATAAGGCATTATCGGAACGTTCTGTTTGACTTGGACAGAAATTCTGCGGCAAAGATTTCAAAACACGAAGTAGACGAGAAAGGCTTTGCGTATCTTGATGACCTCGCTTCTTTGTAGCAAGATCGCGTTCCACGTATAATTCGCTCGCTAGATGGTCTTTATATGACGAAGTCGAAATTTTCTTTCGTAAAGAAGGTGTCCAAACGCGATGAGCATCCCGGAAATAGGCCAAACCGTTCTTAACTTTATTAACGGAAAGTGGCAGCCCTCAGAATCAGATAAATGGACCGATCGCCACGATCCCGCCGATCGATCCGTCCTGGTCGCGCGGGCCCCGGATTCTTCGGCCACCGATGCACAACACGCTATCGCTGCAGCTGCCGATGCGGCGGAAAATTGGAACGCGATCAATGCACCAAAACGCGGCCGGATTCTCTTCGAGTGGCTCAACTGGATGGATGCAAATAAGGATCAGATTGCGAACCTGCTTACTCGTGAGGAAGGCAAGATCCTGGCGGAATCCGCAGGAGAACTGAAACGCTCGATTGACATTCTGGAGTACACCGCTGGGATGGGCCGGCGGCTCGCGGGACGTGTGTTTCCCGCAGAAGAGGACGGCGTGTTTTGTTACTCGAGCTCTCAACCGCTCGGGGTAGTCGGTTTGATAAGCCCCTGGAATTTTCCGGTTGCGATTCCTGTTTGGAAGCTTGCGCCCGCTCTGATTGCCGGAAACACCGCTGTGCTGAAGCCCTCTCCTCTTACACCGCTAACCGCCACTGCGCTTGTTCGAGGGCTCGAGGAAGCTGGTGTGCCGCCGGGTGTCGTGAATCTTGTCCATGGCGATAGCGCCCCCGGGGCGGAGCTTGTCTCAAACGAGAGAGTAAAAGGCGTCTCTTTCACCGGATCGACCAAAGTTGGAAAAATGATAGCTCGCGACGGCGGCGAACGGATGTTGAAACTGCAGTTGGAGCTTGGCGGAAAGAACCCACAAATCGTTTTGGATGATGCCGACCTAGACCAGGCGGTGAATGGCGTCATTGCCGGAGGCTTCGGATCTACCGGTCAACGCTGCACTGCGACGAGCCGAGCGATAGTGACGGAGAAAGTCTACGACGACTTTCTAAGCCGGCTTATCACGCGCGCCTCAAAGATTCGGCTTGGACCGGGCGTAGAATCCGGCGTGGAAATGGGGCCGTTGGTTGATTCACGGGCGCTGAACGGCGTAGCTCACTACGTCGGGGTGGGAGTCAATGAAGGAGGAAAGCTGTTGGCGGGCGGCGCTGCGGTGAATGATGGCGGGCTCGATCGCGGTTATTTTTTTGCGCCGACGGTGATCGAAGCCCAACAAGGCATGGAAATAACCAGAGAAGAGGTATTCGGCCCATTGGTTGCCGTTATTCGGGTCCGCGATGTCGAGGAAGGAATTAAAGTCGCTAACTCCGTGCGCTATGGTTTGACCTCGACTATCTTCACGCGCGATGTGTCCAGGGTGTTTCGCTTTGCAGAGCGGGCACAAGCGGGAATCATACACGTGAATCGTCCGGGGGTAGGAGGCTTCTCGCACGTTCCTTTTGGGGGAATAAAGGACAGCGGTTATGGCGGGCGCGAGGTCGGCGATGAAGTGATGAGCTTCTATACTGAGACGAAAGTTGTTTATGTGAATTACAAATAACGACACCGCTCGGCGTGGTCCTCTCTGGTGCCCCTTGCAGGGATTATGAGAGAGTGAGCGACTAACCCGGAGTGCTCCGCAGACGCGACGTAAGTCTTACGATGTAAAGTCCGCACGAAGGGACGTCCCTAAACAGATGTGACTTCTTCGTGCGAAATCCTTTTGGAGGAGAGGACTAATGAAAAGGCTTATTCTTGCGGTATCCCTGTTGGTGTTTTCAATTGCTTTCGTCTTTGCTCAGGGTGGTAACAAGGTAGATGCTGCCGGCGTAGAGTTCTGGACGAAGTTTAAGGCCGCCGTTGCAGCTAATGACAAGGAAGCCGTTGCGTCGATGACTCGACTACCGTTCCTGTTCCAGGGACGCGAGCTTACGAAGCAAGCGTTTATTCAGAAGTTCGCAGTGCTGTTTGATGCGAAAGCGAAGAGATGTTTTGAAAAGGCGAAACTCGTAAAAGAGGGTGAAGGTTTTGAGGTGTTTTGCGGTAAGCAAATCTTTCTTTTTGACAAGGTGAACGGCGCTTATAAGTTTACCGAAATAGGTGTAAACGATTAGATGTAGGGGAAACGAAGGAAAGAGCTTTGCGATTTTTTTGCTCTGCGAATGGATTCGCGAAAAGTAACCATGCCCGTTTTGCCGGGCGAATGCGCCCTTGAAACCCATCCCCGTAAGTTGTTGATTTCATTCAACAGCCTCGGGGGTGTTCCTAAGGAGACGCCAAGTACCGCAAAGCCCGCGAAGGAGAGAACGTGATTAACAGACTCAAGATCATGGTAACGTTGTTCTACCTTTGTATCACGGCTAGCCAATTAGCAAACGCTGCGGTTTTCCCGCAGGCTACTCCAAAATCCACCAACACCGCTCACACGCCGGCCGCGGGAAGCCAGGAACGAAAGGAAGTAATGGATGGTCTTCGCGGCGATCAAAAGGTCGTGTTCAAAGTGCACTATTTGAAAATCCACGGCGACTGGGCCTTTGTGGACGTGACGCCGCTGGATGACAAAGGTAAGCCGGTTGCCGAAGGTGGGGCGTCTTTAATGCACAAAGAGAACGGCGCGTGGAAGATTCAGGATCTATCGAAGCTTCCGGATGACCCGGACAACCCGATGGGAATAGATGATCCAAATCCAAAGTTCATCAAGGCGGTGCAAAAACTATATCCCGGAGTACCCTCCGATATTTTTCCGCCCAAAGCACGCTCGAAATGATTGATCGTTTAACGTTCAGCGTTTGCCGTTTCCTTTGTATCTTCTGCATAATCTGCGTAATCTGTGGATCAGTTGAACTCATCCGCAGATGACGCAGATTACGCAGAAGACACCGCGACCAAAGCCCTGAACCCCAAACCCTGAATGTAGCCTGAATGCTTCACGCCTAACCTAATAATATTGACGTCCCATTCAGTCTATTGTTCTAATAGCACATCTATCGAAAAATCGAATCTTCTGGAGGTCCCAATATGGCTGCTCAAAACCCAAGCGCACAAAGTTCTACAGCGCAGTTAATTGCCAAGCAGAAAGAGTACATCTGGCCGTGCGCGACAGCTTATTACGAACACCCACTCGCGCTGGAACGCGGCGAAGGTATGCATGTTTGGGACTCGGAGGGGAATCGCTATCTCGATTGTTTCGGCGGGGTCCTCACAACTTCAGTAGGTCACGCCCGGCCTGAGGTAGTGAAGGCCGTCAGCGACCAGGTCGGTAAGATTGCGCACACCTCCACGCTGTACATCAATCAGCCGCAGGCCGATCTCGCTGAAAAAGTTGCGAGCATAACACCCGGAGATTTGAAGAAGAGCTACTTCACCAACAGCGGAACCGAGGCTGACGAGACCGCTATGGTGCTAGCCAGGATCTATACTGGCCAGACCGAGATCATCGCCCTCCGGCACGCCTATCACGGACGCTCAGTAACAAACATGACCGCCAGTGGGCACGCGCCCTGGAAGCACGGGCCTTCGATGGTCCCGGGCATCGTTCACGCTCACGCGCCTTATTGTTATCGCTGCCCATTCAATCTCAAGCCTGAGTCCTGCGCGATGGAATGCGCGCGTGACGTCGAGGAGTTGATTCAGACATCCACCACCGGGAGGATTGCGGCATTTATCGCCGAACCGATCATGGGTGTGGGCGGGTTCATCACCCCTCCCAAAGAGTACTTTAAAGTAGTAACCGATATTGTCCGCCGATATGGTGGAATCTTCATCTGCGACGAGGTTCAAACCGGTTGGGGCCGTACGGGTGATCACTGGTGCGGAATAGAGCATTGGGACGTCCAGCCTGAAGTGATGACGTTCGCAAAGGGAATGGCGAACGGCGCGCCTATCGGCTGCACGACTGCGACGCCGGAAATTGCGGACAAATATCCCGGACTAACCTTCTCGACTTTTGGCGGAAATCCGGTTACGTGCGCGGCGGCGGTTGCGACGATTCGGGTGATCGAAGAAAACGAGCTGCCGAAGAATGCGAGGATCGTTGGCGAATATCTGCGCTCAAGGCTCGAAGAGTTGAAGGACAAGCATCTGGTAATCGGAGATGTTCGCGGTATGGGATTGATGCAGGCAATCGAATGCGTCAAGGATCGGACCACGAAAGAACCGGACCCCCAATCGGTTCTTCGAGTATTTGAGGAAACACGGCGTCGAGGCGTGCTGATTGGCAAGGGCGGTTTGTACAGCAATGTCATTCGAGTTGGGCCGCCGCTGATTGCGTCAAAGGGCGACATCGATCAGCTTGTTGTCGCGCTCGACGGCGCGTTCGGTTCACTCAATTGATCATTGACCTGGCTGCTGGGAGGCTTGAGAATTAGCCAGGAGAACTCAGGTTGATTTTCCTGGTCTCCGCAGTTGGCGATGAAGAGCCGAGATAGAAAACCACAGTCGCCCGCCCGGCTTTTGAGGAAGCTGCTGACTGCACCGTTAGTGGTGTTGGCAGCAGCGATCATCCTCATTGAAGATTGGCTTTGGGATGATCTCGCAAGACTTGCGGCGGCGATCGGCCGGCTTCCGGTTTTCCGTTCGATCGAGGTTCTCATAGCAAGTCTCCCTCCGTATTTGGCTCTTGCCTGCTTCGGACTGCCGACACTTCTTCTTGTTCCTGTCAAGATTGCGGCGTTTTACTTCATAACTCACGGCAAGGCGACGCTGGGTCTGTTAACGGTGATTGGCGCCAAGATTATTGGGACGGCCCTGGTTGCGCGCATCTTCATTTTAACTAGGCCGAAACTGATGCGCATTAAATGGTTCGCGTGGCTACATGAAAAATTCATAACATTCAAGGCTCGAGTCTACGGAGTGATAAAGGCGACGCGCCTCTACAGGGTCACGCACGTTAGCTTGCTGCGTTTTAAGAGATCGCTAAAAGCCTGGCTGAAAAATCGCCGAGGATCATTGCGTCGGCGTTGGACAGCGGCGATGAGGCACTCTCGACGGCGAAAAACAACCTGAATCGTGATCGCGATTTGATCCTGTCCTGATGAGTTTATGGCTACTGTTGTTTCCCAGCCATTGATTAAGGCAACGAACCTTCGCCCAACAGCCACGGATGGACATCAGCCACCAGGCGTCCTGCTTTCACTGCCGGATCCGATTGCGCAAGCTGCTTCGCTTCATCAAGCGTATCAACTTTGAACACGAATATTCCCGCGTATTCCCCGGCGTTTTCGAACGGACCGGCGATGACCAGCTTGCCGGTCTTGGCCATTGCGTTGATGTTTGCCATGTGTTCGGCTTGCAGCTTTTCGGTTTCGGGAGTCTTTTCGGGTGTCCACTTCGGTCCGCGGCGGAGGAAAGTAAGGTAGTATACCTTTTGCTTGAGTGGTTGCGGGGGAGGCTTCATTATTCCTTTCGCCGCCCACCATTTTAGAACCTCGACGGAGAGACCAGCTGTCTTTACGAACGGATCGGCCTCTTCAATCGCCCTTGCCTCTTCGGCCGATGAAGCATTTAGAACGAACACCCCAGCCACTCGCGTGTTGTCGGCGAAAGGACCTGCGATTACGCCTTTGCCGCTGGCTAACAGGCCTTGTATATGTTTGAGATGTTCTTTGACCAGATCCTGGCTGAGATTTGCGGCCGAAAAGTTTGGGGGTCTGATCAATAGACACATGTAGAACGTTCCCATTTCGTATTTGGGTTCCTGGGCATTGGCCTGATAGCTGTTGGACGCAGCGCCCATTGAAGAAATGAGAATGAGTGCTGCAGCCAGCGTAGCCGCTCGCGATCGTAGAATGTCAGCTGGTCTCCCACGTCTGATCACATTCGTTTGCATGGTTAGCCTCCCGTAGATGTAGCGTAGACTGTTCAGTCTGCGCATCGCTGAGAACGAGTTTACAGCAACAGCGAGATTCAGTTAAAAGCGTCGGAATGCGCAGACTCGACAGTCTACGCTACTTTCTTACAATGCGCAGACCGGACAGTCTACCCACTTTCTCACATGCGCAGACTCGACAGTCTACGCTACTTCTATTCAACGTTCTTGGGACTTCCTTTACAAATAATTCTGATAAGTATCGCGTGGACGAACTCCGGCGGTTACACTGAGGGCAGATGAATCCTGAGCTCCATCGACAGCACCTGATTGAAATTCTCCAGAGCGCGTACTCAGGGGAGCTTGCGGCAGGGTTTGCGTATCGCGGACACTGGAAATCATTAAAGAACGTTGACGAACGCGCAGCCATTCAGAAGATCGAGCATGAGGAATGGGTTCATCGAACCCGCGTGGGTGAGATGCTCGCGCACCTGGACGCCGGGCCGCTCAAATTCCGAGAGGCAAGGTTGTGGATCGTCGGACGCACAATCGGAATTGCCTGTCACATGATCGGATGGTTTCTGCCGATGTATTTTGCGGGCCGGCTCGAAAGCGGAAACGTGATCGAGTATCAAAATGCAGCAATGCATGCAGCCGCGCTCGAGTTACGAGAGTTCGAATCTGACCTTCTTATAATGGCCGATGTCGAAAAGCAACACGAGGAGTATTTCCTGAATGTTGTCAGCGGCCACCGATGGCTGCCGCTGGTCGCGAGCCTTTTCGGCTGGGGGATTGCACCTCAAAGTGATCAAAGTGCCTCACCGGAGTTGGTATCTCCTGAAGCAACCGATTGACACAAGTTACTTATTCATTAGCTCAGTTTTTAGAAACTCCTTCACGCCGTTTCCACCGGTAATCCGAAGCCATAGAGGCTCATCCGACTGCCCAACCTCAAGATCAAAGTGGAAAAAGGAGCAACAAACGCGTTCCAGGCTGATGAACTCGGCTACAGCGAGGATGTTTTCTTTGGTCGACGGCAGGCCGACCGCATAGCCATCCTTCAATTCTCGGACAGTTGGTGTGCCTGAGAAAATCTGGTTTCGCAATTCCTGTTGCCTGTGACGCTCCGCTGCGGTCAGCCCGAAGAGATTGCAGGCGATCGGTTGATCCTTCATCGAATTCCTTTCGGCGTTTTGGCTTGCCGGCACGGCTGCTTTTTTCTGTTGCGCCAAAGCGGAGCCTATGGTCAGTAATATCAAACAGATCGACGCAGTCCTTAAGACCATACTATTGAATGTGTTCATAATATCTCCTGTTCTTTTTCCTCTACCATAACTGGTTTGTCGATCCCGGCACTTACCATTAAGAAATTAGAGCTTCTCGAACTTCTCGAACAGCTCAACAAAAACGCAAGCCGGGAACTGTTCCGGGCATTTGCAATTGCGAAGCCCCTTATCGATTGCGTTGCGCATTTTTTGTAGCTGACGGATTTTCTCATCTATCGCATTCATCCGTGCCGTTGCTACCGCTCGCATATCTGCGATCGAGTGAGAGCCTTGTTTACGCATATCAAGTAAGGACTTGATCTCATTGAGAGTGAATCCAAGGTTCTTAGCCTGCCGGATGAACCTGATCGACAGCACAGCTTCATCGGTGTACTCGCGATAACCGGATGCGCGGCGCGCCGGTTTCGCCAGCAGCTCCAGCCTTTCATAAAGCCGAACGGTTTGAACATTGACCTGCGCCTGCGCCGCTACTTCCCCGATTCGCATCGGAAGCCTCCAGGTGAAGTGAGATTATGAACCCTGTACCGGAGTATAGAGTCAAGGAAATTTTTGGTAACTGATTGGTGGGTGTTTTGAATGCTGATAGGTCCTATCAGTCCTATTCGTCCTATAACCCTGCATCCACGGCAAGCAATCGCTTCGGTTCATGTCCCACAGGAATCGTGGCCACAACTTTCTTGGTTCGCGTATCGATCGCCGAAACGGTGTCGTCCAATTGATTGCTAACCCACACCAGACGTCCGTCCGAGCTGATGGTGATCCAGTTGGGGAACCGGCCAACATCAATCTTTGCAAGTTGCTTTATATCGGGAACTGAAAAAGCGTAAATCGCCTTTCCAGCCATGCTTGTCACGTAAAGCTCGCGTTCATCGGGCGTCAATGCCAGGCCGTGCGTGAGAGTGTCATAAGGAGGAATTTCGGTTCCGGGCGGTAGAGTGGGCATCTCCACCCTGCGAATCGTTTTTCCCTGCTTGAGATCGACTATCGCGAACCCGTGTAGCTTGGAAAGCGCGACGTATGCCAGCGACTCGTCCCTCAGAAGCGCGATCGGCCTTACCCAGTCGCCCGGCGCGATCTCATTCAGCTGTTTGTGCGAAGCGGTATCGTAGATAGTGATTCGCGATCCGGACATCGTCCCCAGATAAAGGTGTTTACCGTTCGCTGATACATAGGTGTTGTGCGGCATCGTTGGAGCCTTGAGCCGATCAATCACCTTCATCGTTGTGGTATCCACGACATCGATGGCGTTGTCGTTTCGCAACGGTACGAATACCTTCCGTCCATCTTTGGTGATCGAGACTTCATTGGGGGCGCGCCCCACTTTTACTCGCGACGTGATTTTATTAGTCGCGATATCGACAGATACAAGCTCATCGGTTCCTTCGACGCTGATGTACAGAGTACGACGGTCAGGCGAAGCGATGATTCCGTGCGGGTTGTCGCCGACTTTGATCGAGCCGATCGCTTTCTTCGTTGCAGGATCGATTATCGTGACATCGTCACCTTTAGAGTTGGTTACATAAACGCGGGGTGTGCCATTGGCGCCGATCGTGTTCGCGCTGATCGAGGCAAACTGTGCATCTTGTGAAATAGAAAAGGCGCAAATGATGGTCGGAACACCCATGGTTAATGCGATCGCGAGTTTGACAGGTTTCATAGCGTCGAAATCATACACGAAACGGCTTTGGATTCAATACCGACGCTTTGAGAACAGTCGCGTCGCCTCCTTCATTGCATGCTTGACCACATCCCTGAGCCCAATTAGGCTGAGCTTTGGCATTGGAAACTCGAGATTCTCGACGCACGACACACGTTATGTTCGTTGATTCACATTCACACATTGAAGGCCCGGAATTTGACGCCGATCGAAGTGAAGTTATCCAACGCGCGCTTGAAGCCGGCGTTGAAGTCATAGTTTGCGTAGGCAACGGTGATGTCTCGAAAGATTCCCACACAGCCGCATTCCGGATCGCGGAGCAAAATGACTTCATCTATACAACTGTCGGCGTTCACCCGCACGAAGCGCGATTGTTCGACGAAGAACTAAGCGACAAACTCAAAGATCTCTCGCAGCATCCGAAGGTGATTGCGTGGGGTGAAATCGGTTTGGATTATCATTACGACAATTCGCCTCGTGAGATTCAGCGCGAAGCGTTCCGGATACAGCTAAGAATGGCTCGCGAGCGAGGCTTGCCTATTTCGATTCATACTCGCGAGGCGGAAGCTGATACGCTTACAATTCTCGATGAAGAATGGATCGGCGCGGGGCTTGGCGGGGTCATTCATTGTTTCACGGGCACACCCAAATTT
>DATFWY010000079.1:0-54383 GCA_035258805.1 Blastocatellia bacterium
TACTTAACGTCACCCTGATCGTGAGGGAAATTGGGATGTATCGAGCCTTCGAAACTGGTGAAGATACGTTCGCAGAACTTGCCGATCACGTTCGCGATCACATTAAGCCGGCCGCGATGCGCCATGCCGATCGTTATGTCATCTATTTTGCGGGATGGAGCACTTTCTATCAGCTGATCGAGAATCGCGATAACGGTCTCGTTGCCTTCAATCGAAAAACGCTTTTGACCCAGATACCTTGTCCCCAAAAAACGCTCGAATAATTCGGCGGATATTAATTTCCACAGAATCTGTTTCTTGACTTCAGTGGGAATCGGCGGCCGTTCCGCTTCGACCCGAGCGCGAATCCATTCCTTCTCTTCCGGACTCTGAATATTCCGATACTCGATACCAACTGAGCCGCAGTAGTATTCATGCAGACGATCGACGATTTCACGGAGCTTCGCGTTCTCTTGTCCCCCGACTCCGGAGGTAATGAATTCGCGATCGAGATCCCAGATCGTGAGATCGTAAGTTTCGATGTCGAGCTCAGGGTGATATTGAACGCTCTTGTTGCCGAGCGGGTCGAGATTGGCGATCAGGTGGCCGCGCACCCGGTAAGCGTTGATCAACTCGAAGACCCGAGCCTGCTTCCGAACAACATCGCTGTGCCGTTCTTCACCCAGTATCGCCGGATTGATATCGATAGACCAGCGATACGGTCGATAACGGATGCCGAGATCCCGAAAGATCTGATCGTAAAATTCGTGTTGACCTCGCAGCAGCTGATCGATCAAGGCAAGAAAGGCGCCGGACTCTGCGCCCTGGACAATTCGATGATCGTAAGTGCTGGTGATGGTCATCGCCTTGCTGATACCGATTCTCGAGAGTCCTTCTGGCGACATCGCCTGGTATTCGGGCGGGTATTCGATAGCACCGGTCGCGATGATGACGCCTTGTCCTGACATGAGCCTCGGATTGGAAGCGGTGGTCCCGATCGTGCCGGGATTGGTTAAGCTGGTTGTCGTTCCCTGGAAATCCGATACCTGGAGCTTGCCGGCACGAGCCCGCCTGATGATGTCGTCGTACGCATCGATCAGCTGAGGGAAATTAAGCTTGTTGGCGCCTTTTATGTTTGGAACGAGCAGTGTGCGCGTGCCATCTTTTTTCGTAACGTCAACGGCCACTCCAAGATTCACATCCGCGTGACGAACGCGATAAGCAGAATCTTCAACTTCTGCGAACGAGTCATTGAGCTGTGGAAACCTATCGAGCGCCTTCAAAATGGCTCCGGCAATGATGTGCGTATATGAGACTTTGCGACCTGAACCAGCCAGATGCTGGTTTATGACTCGTCGGTTCTCGTCCAGGAGTTTGATGGGAATTTGCCGCTGAGACGTAGCAGTAGGAACCTGCAGGCTCGCTTCCATGTTTTCAGCGATGCGAAGCGCCGGCCCGCGGATCGGTATGCGTTCTATTCCCTCCTCCTCTTTAGTTTCAGGTTGGATTTGGGGCGCTGCTGGTGATGCCTTTGATATCGGCTCTTGTGCAGATTTTGTCGCCGGCGATACCTCACTCTCCAGACCCCACTGGTAAGCAGATTGTTTGATTCCTGTTTGTGTAGTTCCGGATTTCTCGCGGGAAGGCTCTGGTTGTGGCCCTGCGGGAGAAGAGGCCTGCGTGGACTGCACTCGACCCTGGACATCGGTTGCGACATTGCCGTTGGTTAGCAGTTCATCAAAGAATGATCGCCACTCCTGGTCTATTGAGCCCGGTGCGCGCTCAAATTGCTGAAGCAACTCGAGGACGTAATCGGCGTTTACTCCGAATTCGTCAGCGATCATTTGATCAATATCTGTTTGATTGAATTGCCTGGTTGACATAGTTAGCCTCATTCGTGAGTTTAATGAGAGGTGTTGTTGTAAACAACCAGCGTTCGAACTTGCGCGCGTCCTGAGTTGTTATCTTCTGCGCAATCTGCGTCAGGCATTTATCTGCGTCATTTGTGGATAATCCCGGCTCGAGAGCTCCAAAACCTGACTGAATGTCAGCAGATGACGCAAATTACGCAGAAATTGTCCGGGATTTGTATTGATAGAAAACGCCACGCGGCAAGCCGGTGGCGTTTTCTGAATCCGGCGTAGAGCCGAAGGATCGTTGCTGGAGTAGCCTATTTCTTCCGCTTCTGAACTTCTGCTAGCAAGCGCTCAGCGGCTGCGTTCTGGAACTCGAGATTCTGTGAGTTCATCTGGATTGCTTTCTTGAACTCTTCCTCGGCCTTGGGCCAGTCCTTCTTGCTTTTCGACTGCGAGTAAGAAACCGCCTGATTGAGATGGGGTAGGGCACCACCTGGTTCGAGCTTCGCTGCTCGGTCGATGTCTTTCAGCCCATCTCTCTCGCCCTTCAAAACCCGCGCTAACCCTAAGCCCGCAACCGGCACGACATTATTCGGTTCCAGCGCGCTCGCCTTGCGATATGCGTCTATCGCTTCGGGGTACTTCGTATTAGCGCTATACGCGTGGCCTAATGCTATGTACGCGCCGACCCACCGAGGCTCTTGCTGCGTCACCTTTGCCAGAACGTCCTCTGCGACGGCATTGTCGCCAGACGCTACGAGTACCAGTCCCAACTGGTAGCGTGCGGCAACAAGCGTATCATCGAGCTTCGCCGCATTTTCGAATTCTGATCGCGCTGCAGCAGGACCCGCTACGCTTCCGGTAGCGTCGCCCGGTCCGCCATCCGTCTTCGCTGAGCCCGCCGACTGCCAGTTGCGGAGCGCCAGCGCACCTCGAAGATAGGCTGCCTGCGCCTGTAACCGCTTATCGTCTTTGCTCAACGCAAGCGCGTTAGTAGCAACATCCTGCGTCTGGGTAATCTGCTCGCGAGTGACACCACGCCAATTAGTGACAGTTTGAGCGATCACAGGCGTTATTGTGTCGCCGAGCTTCGATGCCAACACGCTTTTTAGCGTACTGACCTCGGGTCGACCCGGGAAGTTTGTCGAGAGTTTCTCAAGCAGCTCAAAAGCATTCGGGCTTGCTGGTCCGATAAGCTTACCCGCGGTGACCAACCCGTTGAACTCTTTTACGTAGTCATCCAGCTTTGGTTCGAGCTTGAAAACCACGGTAGGTGATTCCGTGCCAGCTTCGAAACCTTTGGCGACGTTGTTGAAGCCGTCTTTCCGGACTTCAATGTTATAGTGACCCAGCGGAAGCTTATCTACCTGAAGTCTGCCTTCCTCGTTCGTCACTCCGCGTTCCTCGCCATTTACAAGCACAGTGCTCCCAGGGGGAGTTGTTAGCACCGTAAGCGTAACCGTGAACGGCTCGGCAGGCTTCACAGGTTGTTTCTTCGTAGTAGCGGGGGCCTTTTTGTTCTTGGGATCAGTAGGACGGCCTGTCGGATCCTGGGCAAGAACCGCCGACGTTATAGCAAACACCAGCAAGAGGGTAACCGCTGTCTTTTGGGCAAAAGATGTGAAAAAAGATCTGTTTGACAACATTGTCAGCACCTCGGTCGGCCATTATAGCGCAGCTTTCTGAAGCAACCAATACGTTATGTAATTCTGTCGCCCGGCCGTTTCGCATCCCCATCGCGAAAGCACCCATACTTATCAAGACGGATGAAATACGATATTTTTTTCAAGAATGTTCGCTGCAGCAGCAGCCTGTCAGACCTCAAAAACTTTTCAAACCGCAAACCGTTCGTAGTAGAATCGATCTGCCCTTGAGTAGCTCAACTTCGAGGAGGGCTAAAATGCCCGAAGTTAAAGTGTACACAACGGGTTGGAGCAACGACTGCAATCAGGCTAAACGGTTTCTGGACGACGAAGGCATATTTTATGAGGAAATTGACATCGAACACTCCGTCGAGGGCGCGCGGTTTGTTGAACATGCCAACGGCGGCAGGCGAATCGTGCCAACCTTCGACATCGACGGGACTGTCTTTAGCCTAAAACCGTTCGATTGGAAAAAGCTTCAATCCGAGCTCGAGCGGTTGGGTGTGGAAGAGGAGTGACTCTCCTCACACGCAGCACGCCAGAATTCTGATGTCGCAACTGAGCTTCCTCGAACAACTACTCCACGAACGCCGCGCGATTTCTGTCTCCGAGTTAACCGCTAAACTCAAAGCGGTTGTCGAACGCGAGTTCGTCGATGTGTATGTCGAAGGTGAGCTGTCAAACTTTCGTCGCCATACCTCAGGACACTGGTACTTCTCACTAAAAGATGACGCTGCATCGCTGCGTTGCGCGAGCTTCAGGATGCAGAATCGTATGATCAGGTTCATCCCCGAGGACGGCATGCACGTAATCGCCCGCGGGAAAGTCTCGATCTACGATACCCGTGGCGAATACCAGCTCATCGTCGAATCGATGGAGCCGGTTGGCGCCGGCGCTCTGCAGCTGGCCCTCGAACAGCTGAAAAAACGACTCGCCGCAGCCGGGATGTTTGCGAGCGAACGGAAGCGATCACTTCCGCTGCTCCCGGGCTGCATTGGGATCGTCACCTCGCCAACGGGCGCCGCAATACGGGACATACTTCGAGTACTCAAGCGACGAAACGAGGCGGTAAGCGTGTTAATTGCCCCGGTTCGCGTTCAAGGCGAGGGCGCAGCTTCTGATATAGCGCGAGGCCTCAGACTCATAAACTCGCGCACTGAGGTTGACGCGATAATCGTCGGCCGTGGAGGCGGCTCGACTGAAGACCTGTCGTGCTTCAACGAGGAAGTCGTCGCTCGAGCTATTTACAATTCACGCGTTCCGGTCATCTCTGCGGTAGGACACGAGAGCGACTTCACGATTGCCGATCTTGTTGCAGATCTGCGCGCTTCGACGCCCTCGGCCGCTGCGGAAATGGTGGCCAGCGTGCGTGACGACATGTGTTCCCGGATCAACGGGCTTACGGAGGACTTGAAAAAGGCTTTTCGATATCGTCTGCTTGCGCTACGCAGCATCCTCGCGGAACTCGAGTCGAGCCGGGCATTCCCGCAGGTCCAGTCGCGAATTCGTGGGCTGGCCCAGCGAGTGGATGATGCCAGCTATGCGATTGAATCCTCTCTTCGAGAAGCGCTGAAGACTCGGCGCGCTCGCCACGCTGCACTTGAGCTTCGCTTGAGTGAGGCGGATCTCCGTCGCCATCTGGTAGCGCAGCGCTCACGGCTCGGTGAACTTTATGGGCGTCTTCAAGGAACTGCGCGTCTTGTGCTCGATAAGGGCACCGAGCGAGTTTCTCTGGCCGCGGGTAAGCTCGATACGTTGTCCCCGCTTGGAGTACTTTCTCGTGGCTACGCGATTGCATTCGATTCTCAGGGACAAGTTATCAAGCGGTCGGCTGATGTAGCTTCCGGGGATCGTGTGCGAGTTCGCGTGTTTGAGGGTGAGCTCGATTGCACAAAGAACTGAGCAGAAAGGCGGAAGGAATAAGGGTCCAATTGGCCCTATAAACCAGGAAGGCGGAATGCATAAGCTCCGGATTGCTGTTATTGCGTTGGTTGTTTGGGCCACTGTCACAGGCTGCTCCACAAGCGCCGACCAGCCTGCATCAGCAAGTACCCGATCAGCTCAAGCGGCTCAGGCGCTGACGCGCCGGCCGATCTCAGACATTCCGGAAATTAAGAAAGTGATTGATTCCGCGATTGAGCAAACTCGGCAGACCATCCAGTACGATCCGACATATATCAAACTGAAATATCCGAATGGGGATGTTCCAATAGAACGCGGGGTCTGCGCCGACGTAATCGTCCGCGCATTTCGTAGCGCCGGAATAGATCTGCAAAAAGAAGTACACGAAGACATGTCACTGCACTTCGCGGCTTATCCATCCAGGTGGGGTGCGCGAAAGCCTGATTCAAACATCGATCACCGGCGCGTCCCCAATCTGATGACCTTGTTTGAGAGAAGGGCTAAATCGGTCCCGATTACCCGGAATCCCTCCGATTACATCCCCGGCGATGTCGTGGCCTGGGAACTAGACAACAATTTGCTACACATAGGCGTTGTAACCGACGTTGTTGCGAACGGAACTCCAAATTATCTAATAGTCCACAATATAGGCGCCGGGGCCAGAATCGAAGATGTGCTTATGGCCTGGAAAATAATCGGACACTACAGGATGTGGAAGTAAGAAATGACACCAGAGAAAAGTTTTGAGTCTTCGCTCGACGAGCTTGAGCAGATCGTTCGCCAGCTTGAAGGTGGTGATCTGCCACTCGATCGGTCTTTAGAACTGTTTGAACGTGGCGTGCGATTGTCCCGCGAATGCCAGAAGCGGCTCGATGAAGCTGAGCGGAAAGTGGAGATCCTGCTGCGGGGTAACGACGGCGCTTACAGACCTACGCCCTTTGAAGAGCCGGAAGAAGAATGACCTCGACCGAAACAATCACAAACTACCTGGCTCGTCGAGCATCAGAAGTTAATGAATGGCTGGATACACTCTTACCCTCATCGGATGCTCACCCGGAACGACTTCACAAGGCAATGCGTTACAGCGTAATGGCGGGCGGTAAGCGAATTCGCCCAGCGCTGCTGCTTACATCTGGCGAGGCAATGGGGGCAAAAACCCGAGAATTGATGCCTGCGGCCTGCGCGATCGAAATGATCCACACCTACTCACTAATCCATGATGACCTGCCGGCGATGGACAACGACGATCTGAGACGCGGTCGCCCCACGTGTCACAGAGCGTTCGGTGAAGCCGTAGCGATACTCGCCGGCGATGCTCTCCTTACGCTCTCGTTCCAAGTGCTCGCTGAAGCCTCGCTCAACGCTGATCGCAGAGTAAGAATGATTCAGGAGTTTTCTGCGGCTGCTGGATCGAGACACGGAATGATAGGCGGACAGATGGCTGATATCGAGAATGAAGGCAAGGAGGTTTCCGCGAGCACTCTGGAGCAAATCCATCGGGAGAAGACGGGAACATTGATTGCTGCTTCTGCGGCGGTGGGCGGGATTATCGCTGGAGCGAATGACGACGAGATAGCAAAGCTTCGCACATACGGGCAACGCATTGGACTCGCATTTCAGATCGCCGATGACATTCTCGATGTCACTTCGACCAGCGAGCAGCTCGGTAAGACTCCGGGCAAGGATCAAGCCGCGAACAAGGCAACCTATCCCGCTATTCATGGAATCGATGCTTCTCACATTCGGGCGCAACAACTGGTGGATGAGGCCGTAGAAACAGTTTCAGCTCTAGGACGAGACACAAGCTTGCTCCAGGAAATAGCCCGTTTCATCATTGCAAGAAGCTCGTGAGGCCGCTATCTTTGTTAACGCAAGCTCAGGACTAGCAAAACTTTCAGGAGACCACGTTACACTATGAAGTTGCTTTCGCAAATAAATGATCCGGCAGATCTTAGACGACTTCCGCTGTCTAAGCTGCAACCGCTCGCAGACGAAATTCGAGAGTATATGATCGAAACGCTCTCGAAGATCGGCGGACACACCGGAGCGAGCCTTGGCCCCGTCGAATTGATCATCGCTTTGCACTACGCGTTGAATACGCCCAAAGACAAGCTGGTGATCGACATAGGCCACCAGGCATACGCGCACAAGATTCTCACGGGACGCCGTGATCAGTTCCCTACAGTTCGACAATACAACGGGCTCAGCGGTTTTTTGCGAAGAGAGGAGTCGGAATACGACGTCTTCAACGCAGCCCACGCGGGGACCTCAATCTCATCCGCATTGGGAATTGCCGCTGCGCGAGATTTGAACGGGGAAGACTTTAACGTGGTCGCCTTCATTGGGGATGCCGGGCTCACAGCCGGGATGGCCCTTGAAGGGATCAACCAGGTTGGACATCTCAAGAAACGGATGATCATCCTCCTCAACGACAACGAAATGTCCATCTCGCCAAACGTCGGAGCTCTCTCCGGTTACCTCAATAGAATTCGAGGCGCGCGCCCCTACAACGAGTTTAAACACGAGGTAGAGGAATGGTTGAAAGTTATCCCTGCATTCGGCGAACTGATGCTCTCCAGCGCCAAAGCAGTGAAGGATACTTTAGCTCGAGCCTTCATACCGGGGTCGTTGTGGGAGGAGCTTGGACTTAAGTATCTCGGTCCGATTAACGGCCACGATATCAACTCAATTCTCCAAACTCTGGAGGAGGCAAAGAACGAAGCGGGACCGGTGCTGATTCACGCTCTCACGGTGAAAGGCAAGGGATACGAACCGGCTGAACGCGACAAGGCCGCCTGGCACGGAACCTCCGCATTCGAGATCGCCACAGGCAAGTTCATCAAGGAACCGGCGACCGCACCGACATACACGGCGGTGTTCGCGCAGGCAGCCATCGATCTGATGAAGGAAGATGAACGCATCATCGCTCTCACAGCGGCGATGCCTGACGGCACCGGGCTCTCAAAAGTGATGAAGGAGTTTCCGACTCGTACCTTCGATACGGCGATCGCGGAGCAACACGCGGTGACCTTCGCGGCTGGGATGGCTACCGAAGGATTGAAGCCAATCGCCGCAATCTACTCGACATTCCTGCAGCGAGCCTACGACCAGATATTTCACGATGTGGTGCTGATGGGACTCGACGTAACCTTCGCGCTTGATCGGGCGGGGGTTGCGGGCGCAGATGGTCCAACTCATCATGGCTTGATGGACTTCGCTTATCTCAGACCAATGCCTGGGTTCGTGATCATGGCCCCGAAGGACGAGAACGAGCTTCGTCACATGCTGAAGACCGCAGTCGATTACAACGGTCCGGCATCGGTGCGCTATCCACGCGGCAACGGAGTTGGCGTGCCGATGGACGAAAAGATCGAGGCGCTCGAGATTGGTAAAGCCGAAATCCTTAGAGAGGGTTCGGAAGTTGCAATCCTGGGTATCGGGTCTGAAGTGAGCTACTGCGAAAAGGCTGCAGATCGACTGGCACTCGAAGGGATAAATATCACGGTGGTGAATGCTCGTTTTGTGAAGCCCTTGGATTCTGAGTTAATTCTTGCGCTGGCGCGGTCGCACGGTTCGATCGTGACGGTCGAAGACCATTACCTTGCAGGCGGGTTTGGCTCCGCAGTGATGGAGTTGCTTGAAGAGAATCACTTGAACGAGGTTCGAGTGCTGCGACTCGGTTTCCCGGACAAGATCATTGAGCATGCGAGCCAAAGCCTGCTGCTTGCGAAGTATGGCCTTGATGCTGATGGAATCTACGCGCGAGTGAGAGATTTTGTGGCAAGCAAGTTCAGCTTCGAACCGGTGTACTCGAGATAGGACGCTACGCGTTCAGCGTTCGACGTTCAGCGTTGCCGGTTTCTGTTTAATTTCTCCAGATCTGCGTCATCTGCGACGCTGAACGTTCAGCGTTTTATTGCTTTTCCTCGAAAATGTGTGTCGTGTGTTCGGTGACGCTTGGGGGAGGCGTGTCTGAGTGCTCGTAACCTCTTCCGGCAGTCTCTCGCTCCTCCACCGGTGCTGTAGTCTGCCTGATAAACGGTTGCGGCTCTGGTAACTGAGCAGCGGGTGTAAAGCGCGCCGTCAAAGTTGCCATCGACTCTCCGAAAAATGCCGCGTACAAGATTTGCGCAAGGCCTTTCAACATCGGCAACAACGCAATCAGATAGACCATCCGCACAAGCGGCTCGAGCCCCTGGACGTGTCCGTTAGATGTCTCCTCCAATCGTCTGATCAAGCCGGATTCGATCGCGTTCTGGCTCAGATAGTAAAGGAGGACTCCGAGACCCGTGCCCCAGAAAAGGCTCACGAGACCATTCCTGAGATTGTGCTGCCACGAGTAGGACATGTACTCCTTCGGCCTTGGCAGGTTTTGACGTCTCGCTTCTTCACGCGCTTGCCTTCGGATTTCGCGTGCGGCTCGGTATCTGTCACGAACTTCCTGAGAGCGTGAGCCGTGCAAATCATGAACTCCCACTTTCAAGTTGGCGCCGCCCCAGCTGGTCTTAAAGCTCTGTGCAAATTCCTTCGCGTTCTTAGCCAGCTCCTCGACGTTGATCCCAAACGGACCCGGAGAGTCGCCGGTCCGCAGCGCGTCGTTGATTAATTGCAAATTGGTTCCGCAAGCCTTGCAGAAACGCTGCGCCTCAACAGATTCACTGCCGCACTTTGGACAGTACATTTCGCCTCCGAGGTGAAGAGTGAAGCTCTTTCTTTTATTTCGTTCGCAGTTTGCCTGCCACTCTCTTCCCTTGCCGGCAGAACAGCTGCGAACTCTTGATGCGATTATACGCCGTGCAATTTTCCATTAAAAGTTTGGCGGCGGCGATAACCGACCTTAGACTTATACGGCGTCCATAGCGGGATTGTTTAACCTTCGGGTAACCTTCGAATGGAAACCGACCCGATGGCCAAAGAGAGAATCGACAAAGTTCTGGTCGAGCGCGGGCTTGTGGAAAGCCGTACGCGCGCGCAAGCCCTGATCCTCGCGGGGCAAGTGCTGGTTCAGGAACAACGAATCGATAAGCCCGGCCAGCTGATCGACGCCTCTGCAGAGATTCGGATAAAGGGCGAATCTCTTCGATATGCGAGCCGCGGCGGATTAAAACTCGAAGCCGCGCTTCGCGAATTCAACATCGATCCAAACGGAAAAAACGCAATTGATGTAGGGTCATCAACCGGCGGATTCACCGACTGTTTGCTTCAACACGGCGCAGCGCGAGTTTGGGCCGTCGACGTTGGTCATAACCAGCTGGTGTGGCGCTTACGGCATGATCCTCGAGTTGTCGTGCTTGAAAACCTAAACGCGCGCAATCTTGATCCCGAAATGTTTCCGGTTCGCTTCGACATCGCCACCATCGATGTGTCGTTTATCTCTCTCAGCAAGGTCCTTCCGGCGTTGCGCCCCTGCATATCGAATTCAGCCGATTGTGTCGCATTGATCAAGCCACAGTTTGAAGTCGGAAAGGGCGAAGTTGGCCGTGGCGGGATTGTGACCGACCCTGCAAAGCACCGGCGTGTCTTGCACGAGATTAAGGATGTGGCATTCTCAATCGGGCTTTTTGCAGTGGGCCTCATTGAATCGCCGATTCTCGGGGCGGAAGGCAATAAAGAGTTCTTAATGCACATGAAACCGGCGGAGCAGGCTGACACTGGAACGATCGACGAAAAAATCGAGGCAGTCGTATAGGACCTAAACGGCCTATTGGACCTAATGGATCTATTGCGTTAGATTAACTCGCCTGACCATGCGTGCCACTTTCACCCACCTTATCGGTCCTCAAAAAGGACAACGTGTGCAGTTCGATGCCGAGAAAATTTCCATCGGGCGAGCTCCAAACAACATGCTTTGCCTGGGCGACGGCGCGCGCAGAGTCTCGTCACATCACGCCGAGATCACACAACACGACGATCAGTTCGTTTTGCGTGATTTGGGTTCGACCAACGGCACTATTATTAATGGCAGACGCATTATCGTCAGCGAATTGTCACACGACGATCTGATCGAATTCGGCGCCGGAGGTCCACTGGTCCGGTTCGGCATTGAGAATTCAGAACGCGAAGACCAAATCGATACCCTCATCAGCAACGATCTCCCACAGGTACCACGAACGACCGTTCTCGATTCCCGGCCTGCTGCAATCCATAACCACCATGCGGCTAATTTAAAGAAGAATGCCGCGCTTATCGCAGCGCTTGTAGGCGCGATGTTGCTGGGCGGAATTGGCGGCATAGTCGCCTCCTCTCGGCTTCGAACCTATGATCCGGAGTCTTTGAGTTATGCTGAAATCGCGGAACTAGCGATTCCTGCAGTGGTGCTCATCAGGACGGAGTTCGAACTGGTAGATGCGGCCGGCCACGTTGTGACCACAGAGGCACGCGTCGGAACCGGTTTCGTAATGTCTCAAAACGGGATCGTCATCACAAACCGGCACGTCATCTTCGACTGGGAGTACAACGCAACTCCGCCGGGTACGACCGGACGCATAACAAAGATTGATGTAATTCTTCCACATCACACGTTCGAAGACGCCGTATCAGCCGAAGTACAGAGGCTTGGACCGGATAAGTCAGTCGACGTTGCCGTCCTGAAAATCAGTCCGCCGAGTACCTCAGTAGTGCGCGTTAACCCCGAATTAAGCCACACAAATCCAGGCGACGAAGTCGTCGTAATCGGGTATCCTCTTGGGCTGGATCTATTGCACTGGACCAAAGACACAACGGCAGATCCTTCGCTTTCAACCGGTACCGTTAGCAGGGTGGGGCACGATTTTATTCAGCTGAACCTGCGAGCCTATCACGGCAACAGCGGCGGGCCCGTTCTCAACAAAAAAGGAGAGGTGATAGGCATTTTGACGGCGAATTTCAGCAACGCGCAGGACATCGCACTCTGCACTCCAATAAGCGCTGCTGTGGCGCTCGCTAGAGATGATTTAGGTCGCAAAGGCCGTGTTGTTGACAAGCTGTTGCGGATCGAATTCGCAGTGAAGTGAGTGCCCTCACGGTGGCCGGGGCAGGCTTGTAACACAAAAAGGTATTCAGCTATGTCAGATCAACCACAACGAAGCAGAGAACGAAAGACTTATGAGACATTTCACCCGCCGAAGCGACTGCTCCTGGGACCTGGTCCGAGTCCAGTCGAAGAGCGAGTGCTGGAAGCGATGTCAGCGCCGGTTTTGGGCCATCTCGATCCATTATTCCTCCAGTGTATGGACGATATTCAGGAGATGCTGCGGTATGTCTTCGAGACTAACAATAAAGTAACCGTTCCGATCTCGGCGACCGGCAGCGCGGGGATGGAAGCAGCGCTTGTCAACATCATCGAGCCCGGCGATGAAATAGTCGTCTGCATACATGGGGTCTTCGGCGAACGAATGCTTGACATTATTGAACGGGCTGGCGGGAAGCCGGTGATTGTCCGGGCGGAATGGGGTCAGGCAATCGAGCGTAGAAACATCGAGGCAGCGTTTGATTCTTCCAAGCCACGAGCATTGACTATCGTGCACGCGGAAACATCGACCGGCGTGCTTCAAGATTTGAGCGGCTTAGCGGATCTCGCTCACAGCAAGAATGCCTTGCTCGTCGTCGACGCGGTTACATCACTTGGCGGGCATCCTGTCGGGGTTGATCGGAGCGGAATAGACGTCTGCTATTCTGGTACTCAAAAGTGTCTGGGCGCTCCGCCAGGCCTTGCGCCGATAACATTTTCCGAGCGCGCGCTTGAGCGTATCCGAGGGCGAAAATCAAAGGTTCAGAGCTGGTATCTCGACATGATAATGGTTGAGAAGTACTGGGGAAGCGATCGTACTTATCATCACACCGCCCCAATTTCGATGAACTACGCACTACGGGAAGCGCTGCGGATCGTATGCGATGAAGGACTCGAACCCAGGTGGCAGCGCCACGAATCAAACCACCGAGCACTTGTTGCGGGTATCGAAGCGATGGGTTTGCAGATGAATGTGGGTAAGCCGCATCGTTTGTGGAGCCTGAACGCGGTCCGGGTTCCTGAAGGAATAGACGATGCCCGCGTCCGAGCCCGGTTACTGAATGATTCGAACATCGAGATCGGAGGCGGGCTTGGACCATTAAAGGGCAAGATTTGGCGAATCGGTCTGATGGGCTCCGGGAGTTCGCGCGAAAACGTTCTTCTGGTGCTCGAAGCATTGCAAAAAGCGCTTAACGCTGAGGGGTTCAGCTGCGCTTCTGGAATTGAGGCCGCGGAAGCAGTGAGTTAAAAGTATGACAGAGCAAATCGAGCGTCAGGAAAAAGACGAGAACAGCGGACAAAATGCGGTTACGCTTCCCCCTACTCTTTTTCTAAGCCGAAAGTTGTTATTTAATCGCGAGGCAAGTTGGCTCGAGTTCAACCGTCGCGTTCTTGAAGAATCGCTTGACCAGTCGCAGCCGCTGCTCGAACGCATCAAGTTTCTATCCATTTTCTCCACCAATCTCGACGAGTTCTTCATGATTCGTGTTTCCGGTTTGAAGGAGCAGATCGAAGAAGGAGTCACCGACCTTTCCCTTGACGGCCTCACTCCCACTGCGCAACTCAAATTGATCAACGAGCGGTTGCGCCCGATGCTTGCGCAGCAGGTCACTTGTTTCAAAGAAGATCTGTTGCCGGCGCTCGCGGCCCATGGGATTGTAATAACGCCCTTTAGAGCTCTCTCGTCGCGCGAACGCAGAACTCTCAGCACATACTTCATGGAGAACGTATTTCCGGTGCTCACTCCTCAAGCAGTCGATCCGAGTCACCCGTTCCCATACATTTCGAATCTAAGCCTCAATCTGGGCGTAATGATTGAACCGATCGATCAGACCCCAACTATCGCCGTAGAAGCACCGCCCAGGTTCGCGCGCGTGAAGGTTCCGCCTCTTGTCCCACGATTGGTGCCGGTGGGCGGAGATAAATTGACAGAGTACATACTGCTGGAAGAACTGATTGCGGCGAACATCGATGCGCTTTTCCCGGGGATGAAGTCCAGCGAGCTGCATCCATTCAGAGTGACTCGCGATGCTGACATTGAGATCCGGGAAGACGAGGCGAACGACCTTCTGCACGCCATTGAAAGCGAACTACGAAAACGGCGATTCGGGACCGCGGTCCGGCTCGAGGTGGCCGCGTCGATGCCTGGAGAGATGGTGCGTTATTTGGCAAGCTCACTGCGGTTGAGTGCTGATGATGTCTATACGATCGACGGTCCGCTGAACATGCCTGACATGATGTCGCTCTACAAGCTCGAGCAACCCAAACTGAAAGACAAACCTCACACGCCATCGGTTGCGCCGGCGTTCAGGAATGAGGAGCCGATGTTCGACGTGATCAAACGTCACGATGTCCTTGTTCATCATCCCTATAACTCGTTCTCATCGGTGGTCGATTTCATCAAGACCGCTGCGAATGATCCGAAAGTGCTGGCAATCAAGATGACGCTGTACCGAACCGGGCCGGATTCGCCGGTGGTCAAGGCGCTCATTGATGCTGCCGAAAAGGGCAAGCAGGTTGCGGTTCTGGTTGAGTTGAAGGCGCGGTTTGATGAGGAAAGCAATATTGGATGGGCCAGAAGGCTGGAGCGTGTCGGGGTTCACGTCGTTTACGGGCTAATAGGTTTGAAGACTCATTGCAAGCTGGCACTAGTCGTTCGGCGCGAAGGCGATACTCTGACGCGCTACGTTCATATCGGCACCGGCAATTACAATCCGACGACAGCCAGAATTTACACCGACATCGGTCTATTCAGCGCTAATGAAAACTTTGGCGCGGACGCGACTGAGCTCTTTAATTACCTGACCGGCTATTCGAAGCAAACCGAATATCGTCGTTTGCTGGTTGCGCCGGTGACTCTTCGTGATCGTGTAATCGCGCTCATAGATCGTGAGGTCGAACATCACAAGAATGGCCGCCCGGCACGCATTATAGCCAAGATCAATAGTCTGACAGACACAAAGTATGTTCGCGCGCTCTACGAGGCGTCACAAGCGGGGGTGCCAATCGATCTGATTGTACGTGGCGTTTGTGCCCTGCGGCCCGGCGTGGCGGGACTCTCTGACACAATCAGCGTCGTTAGCATTGTGGGTCGATTCCTGGAACATAGTCGAATCTTCTATTTTCTAAACGGCGGCGAAGAAGATTTCTACATCGGCAGCGCTGACTGGATGCAAAGGAATCTCGATCGTCGGGTTGAGTTGCTGGCGCCAATAGAAGATCCGAAACTCCGTAGGCATTTGAAGGAAGAAGTGCTGGATGTTTGCCTCAGGGACAATGTAAAGGCTCGTCGCCTTCAGCCCGACGGGACTTATATCCGGGTGAGTAAGCCGGAGAATGAAGATCCAATAGATTCGCAGAAAATCTTCATCAATTATTACAGCACAGCTTAGACATTTATTGTTTAGTGTTCAGAGTTCACAGAATGCAGATCCGTTAATCTGGGTAATCTGTGGATTTCTCTGGGCCCTGAGCCGACACGTCTTCGATGCTAGAGGTGTAATATGGACAAGTCTCGAAGGGGCTTGCTTATTCTAGAGTCATTGGCTGCGATGTTGTTCATCGCAACGATCACACGCGCTGCGATTTTGCAGGACAAGAATCCGCTGATCGGCACGTGGATCGCCAATATCGAAAAATCAAAACGACATCCGAATCACCTTTTCAAGAGCGCAAGGCTCCGCTTCACGATCGCCGATAATGTCGTAACCATGACTTATTCGGGGGTGAATGCGTCCGGAGTCGAGGAGAATGGAACCACCGTCTTCAACGCCGACGGGAAGGAGCACCCTCTCGCAGCTCTTAAGGGAGCAGTAGAGGTCTCACGCTGGGTAAATGCTCAAAAGCTACAGACGGTGGTTACGCAAAACGGCAAGGTAATTGGAGAAAGCACATTCGAAGTCTCCGCCGATGGCAAGACGCTTACTGCCACAATAAAGGGCGTCGATGAAAGCGGAGCAAATTTCGAACAGATAATTGTTTGCGATCGCGAGTAAATTGAGGAAAGCATCTTGGACACTATGAAAAAACTAACTCGACGCGAGGTATTGAAAAGAGCAGGCATGGCCGGGGTGGCTACATTCGTTGCCCCGTTTATCAACCGCGGACGTTATCGATTGTTCGCTAATTCCCAAAAAGAATATTCGGCCCGAGCCGTAGAGCTGGTCACCCGAGCTACGGTCATCGATATGCTTAGCCCTTTCACCCTCGACTTCCCGAAGATGAACAAATGGTTTGCAAATCCCGAAACCTTCACCGAGGCGGATCTGCAGCCCTTCAAACAATCGGGCATCAACGTATTCCACATCGGAGTAGGAATGGGAGGTCCCGATTCATTTGTGGAGGTTCTCAAGTTCTTCGCAATCTGGAATGGCTTCATTGCCGATCATACCGATCAGCTGATGAGAATCGATAGCCCGGGTGACCTCGAGCGCGTCAAGCGGTCCGGCAAAATAGGTGTTCTGTTAGGACTACAGAATTCTGAGCAGTTCCGTACCCCGGCTGACGTAACAATGTTTCATGGGCTCGGCCAACGGGTCTCGCAGCTGACCTACAACTCGCGCAACTTGATCGGCAACGGTTCGACGGAAAGGCGGGACGAGGGCATAAGCGATTTTGGTGTCAGAATCATCGAACGAATGAACTCGGTCGGAATGGCCGTTGACGTCTCTCATTGCGGGGATCGGACCACTCTGGACGCATTTGAGATTTCCAAGAAACCTGTTCTTATCACGCATTCCAATTGTCGCGCGCTGGCGCCTGGGCATCCGCGATGCAAGACTGATGAGGCGATAAAGAAAGTGGGTGATGCCCGCAGCGTGATGGGAATCACCGGCGTGCGAATGTTTGTCAAAAATGACGAGCCGACGACCATCGAGAACGTTCTGGACCACTTTGATCACGTCTCAAAGCTCATCGGCCCTGATCACCTGGGAGTCGGGAGCGACATAGATCTTTACGGCTATGACAAGATGCCGCCTGACCAGAATCGCCAGCTGCGAGCCGGATACAAAGGCAGCTACGGGTTCAGAGAGAAGATTGATGTAGAGGGACTCGATCACCCGAAACGTATGTTTGATTTGACCGAAGGATTGATTCGCCGCAAGTACAGCGACAAAGACATCGAAGGCATACTGGGCGGGAACTTCAAAAGAGTCCTATCCCAGATTTGGGCGACGTAGCGTTTTTGCGATCTATGCGGTTCGAGGCATCTTTGCGCGAATCAGTCTGTCGGTTTCTATGAAACAAATTCGCCAAAAGACGCAACGGGATACCGCAAAGGACCACGCCCTTTCAAACCGATACGGAGAAATCTTATGAAGAGAAGAATAGCCCTTCAGCTAATCGTTAGTTTACTCATGGCACTGACCGTCGGTCAGTATGCTCATTCTCAGGAAGCGCCGTCGAAAGAACTCGACGATTATATCAATAAGGCCTTGAAGGACTGGGATGTTCCAGGTCTCGCGCTCGCCGTGGTGAAGAACGATCAGATCGTATTCGCCAAAGGTTATGGCGTGCGCAAGATAGGCGATCCTACTCCGGTTGACGAGAAAACTGTCTTCGCGATCGGCTCGTCATCAAAAGCTTTCACAGCTGCCTCCATCGCGATGCTGGTTGATGAGGGGAAAGTTAAGCTGGATGACCCCGCGACTAAGTATTTTCCAGGATTTCAGCTCTTCGATCCCTACGTCACCCGCGAGATAACTGTGCGGGATCTTCTCTGTCATCGCAGCGGACTGGAGCGTGGTGACTTTCTCTGGTACGGCACGAAATATGACCGGGACGAAATAGTACGACGGGTGCGATACCTGAAGCCCTCATGGAGTTTTCGCTCTAATTTCGGGTATCAGAACATAATGTACTTGACCGCTGGTCAAATCGTTGCGCGCGTATCCGGCAAAAGTTGGGATGATTTTATCAGGGATCGCTTCTTCAAACCGCTCGGGATGACTGCGAGCAGCACCAGCATCAATGCTCTTAAAGAAGCGTCCAACGTGGCAACTCCTCACGCCAAAATTGATAACAAAGTCGAAGTGATTCCGTGGCGCAACATCGACAACATCGCCCCGGCAGGTTCTATCAACTCGAATGTAGTCGATATGGCCCAGTGGCTAAGGCTTAACCTCGGCGAAGGTTCGTATAAGGGTCAGCGGCTGATCAGCTCCGGGGGAACAAAGGAACTGCACACCGCACAGACAATCATCCGTATGGATCCACCGTGGACCCTCTTCTACAGCGATGCGCATTTTCTCAACTACGGGCTGGGCTGGTTTCTGCACGATCACCGAGGACGCAAAGTAGTCGAGCACGGAGGCAACATCGATGGCATGAGCGCGCTGGTGAGCATGATTCCGGAAGAGAAGCTCGGACTGGTGATCTTGACTAACATGAACGGGACGCCAATGACTGCAGCTATTGCGAACCGCGTCTACGACGTGTTCCTGGGAGCTCAGCCGAAAGACTATAGCGCTGAATTGTTGAAGACATACAACGGTCTCCTTGAACAACAAAAACAAGCGGAAAAGAAGGCTGATGAGGCGCGCGTGAAAGGAACATCGCCGACGCTTGCGCTGGATCAATACGCAGGCACCTATAGCGACGAAATGTATGGAGACGCAAGAGTGTCCCTTCAAAACGGAAAACTGGTGCTCGCGACTCCCGGGTTTACCGGGGAACTCGCACACTGGAATTACGATACGTTTCAGGTTACCTGGCGAGAGCGTTCCCTTGGAAAGGCTTTGGTTACTTTCACGTTAAACGCGAGAGGAAAGGTTGACGAGCTGAAGCTGCCTGAGCTGCAGGCGAGTTTCAAGCGAGCCGCCGACAAGGCGGAGGCAACCGCAGCCGTCAACGTCAGCGAAGCGGATTTGAAAAGGCTCGCCGGCAAATACGAGGCGAAGGTGCCGCCGATCGAGGTCAGCATTGAGTTGATCGGGGGTTCGCTCAAGGCCACGGTGCCAGGCCAACCGCTTTACACGCTAAGGCCGGTTTCGCCAACAAAGTTTAAGATTGAGGGTGCACCCGATGGGTTCTTCGTGAACTTCGAGTTGAGTGACGGTAAGGCGAAAAGCATGACGATCGAGCAGGGCCCTGGCCCAAGTCTTACTCTGACGCCGAAGCAATAACAACCGGTTGATTTTGATTGCTGGTTTGTGGTTTCTGCTTAGTGGCTGCGGTCGGGCTTCCGGAGTCTGTCGGGAGATTGTTTCCCATAATATCTGCGGACTTTGCGCCTCTGTGGTGGGTTTATCAAAATAAAGAGATTCAGCGCGAGTCGCAGAGTTGGCTGAGGGGGGCACGAACGCTTTCACAAAGAATTCTTATCGGCGGAAATTTGTAGATGAGTTTGGAGTTGAATTGTGAACAGAAAGCTTTCCCGTCTCGCGATCGTTCTAGGGCTCGTAGCATATTGCTCGATAGCAGCGGCCCCTATTGGGCTCGCACAAAACATCAAAATAACCAGCCCACGCCTGGCGGCACTGAAAAAAGACATCGATAGCGGCAATCGCGCGGCACTCGAGACCTTTTGGCAGGAGGTCACAAAGCAAGGTACGCCTCTGGTTGAACCAATCACCGGAGATGACCGCTATGTGTTCTTAACCTTCCTTTGGCGCGCAAAAGAAGAGACCAAAAATGTTGTAGTGGTTGGGGGGGTCGCTGGGTATCAATTTACCGAAAATCAGATGACTCAGTTGCCTGATACCGATCTGTGGTACCGGACCTACCGTGTGCGCAACGACGCCAGATTCGGTTACAACCTTGCTCCTAACGACTCGCTGATCCTTATCAAAGACATCAATATTGAAGATCAGAAGGCAGTACTGCAGCGCATGTCAACCTTCAAGACAGATCCTCTCAATCCAAAGACATACCCCGGTGTCCCACCTGTTTCGCTTGTCGAGTTATCCGGAGCGCTCCCTCAACCATGGATAACTCGATCACCTGAAACCCCTGCCGGGAAGCTCGAAGAAAAGAAACTGAAGAGCACGATCCTCGACAACGAACGGAAAGCATGGGTGTACACGCCACCGGGTTACAACACCAGCGGGTCGCCGTACGCGTTGATGGTAATCTTTGACGGCTTCGCTTATACGCTGCTTGTTCCGACTCCAATCATTCTCGACAATCTTCTGGCAAAGGGGCTCATGCAGCCCATTGTTGCGGTGGTACTCGACAACCCTACGCCGACCAGCCGGAATTACGAAATGCCCTGCAATCCGAAATTTGCTGCTTTCCTTGCAAATGAGGTCGTGCCGTGGATGCGAGAGAATTATCACGTAACGAAAGAGAGCAGCCAGACGGTGGTTGCCGGATCGAGCTATGGTGGTCTTGCAGCAACTTATGCGGGCTTCAGTCATCCTGAAGTTTTCGGGAACGTGATATCGCAGTCGGGCTCGTTCTGGTGGAAGCCGAAGGGCGAGAGCGAACACGAATGGTTGACGCGACAGTTTGCCGCAAGTCCCGCCTTGCCGCTGCGATTCTACTTGGATGTTGGACTGCTCGAGCGAGGTCCGACGCCCGACGACGGTCCCGATCAGGTGGTCGTGAACCGCCATATGCGCGATGTGCTTCAAGCGAAGGGTTATCAAGTCCAGTACCGCGAGTTCAACGGCGGACATGAATACCTTAACTGGAGAGGTACGTTTGCTGATGCTCTGCTTGCTTTGTTTGGAAAATCTACTACACCAACCACAACCAAACCGAAGTAGACACCTACGCTAGTGTCATTGAGCTGCAGTTTCCTCGCACATGCCTAAGAGAAACGACCAGGAAAAGATTCGCCGCCAGACCATTCGAACTTTCATCTGCATCGAAATCCCCGATTCAATAAAATCACGCATCGCAAAATTGCAGGACACTTTGCGGAAAATTGATGCGCAAATCAGTTGGACCAAGCCCTCTAATATTCATCTGACGTTGAAGTTCCTGGGCGGAGTTTCGGCGTCGCGTCTCGATCGAATCAAGAAAGCAGTGGAGAGAGCAGCAGAAGGAATCAAACCGTTTGATATCGAAGTAAGCGGAAGCGGCTGCTTTCCGTCGCCGCGGAGCCCCCGGGTTTTATGGGTTGGCATCGGGAGTGTGCCGGAGGAGCTTCAACACCTTTATGCGAATCTTGAAGACGAGCTGGCCGCGATCGGATTTGAACGCGAGAAGCGGAAGTTTTCGCCTCACCTCACAATAGGACGCGTACGCACACCACAGAACGCAAGCAGCGTAGCAGAATCACTTGTAACCAGCGGCTTTGAGCCCGAGCAATTCCGGACGACCGAAATAATCGTCATGCGCAGCGACCTGAAGCCTACCGGTTCGATCTATACGCCTCAAGCAATTGTTCGGTTGTAGAGTATTGAGATTTGTGAAGTTCGGATTCCCACCTTATTGAGACCGTCTGAAAAATCCGTAATCCACCGACGTCAGAGACTGTGCGAAGAGTCCAAGTCCCACCCAGGGCAACTGGTAGAGGTAACCCAGTTTACAGGTAACTCAGTTTACAAACTCTTCGACTCGTTGCGATACTAAGTGTAAGAGCCCGGAAACAAATATGGCCAGAGTCGAAATCGTCGCAGCGGTGATAACTATCAGCGACTCCGCCTCGCGGGGCGAGCGAGAGGATCGGTCGGGCCCGGCCCTCGTCACCGAGCTAGAAAAGTTGGGAGCTCGCGTTGCCGCGACAGAAATCATTTCAGATGACCGTGCATTGATCTCTTCAAAACTCCGTGATTATGCGGATCGAGACGATATTAATTTGATCCTGACCACCGGGGGAACCGGGTTCGCCCCTCGTGACAACACGCCCGAAGCAACACGCGAGGTCATCGAAAAGGAAGCGCCCGGTTTGGCTGAGTTGATGAGACTGAAGAGCCTGGACCAAACGCCACTCGCGCCGTTATCCCGAAGCGTATGCGGCATCAGAGGTCGGACTCTGATCATAAACCTTCCAGGGAGCACGCGTGGCGCTGTCGAGAACTTTACAGCTATACGTAGCACCCTTCCCCACGGGATAGACCTTCTATCTGACCGACCAGAGAGAATCAGCAATGACGGTGGATAAGCTTATTCACGCCACCGCGGCGAACAACCAGCTTCGGTGCATGGCGGCGGTGACAACTAACCTAGTCGGAGAGGCCTGCCGGCGTCATCGCACCTCTCCAACTGCTTCGGCAGCTTTGGGAAGAACCCTGACCGGCGGCTTACTCCTGGGCAGTGGTGTAAAGGATCTCGAGAAGCTAACGGTCCATTTCGACTGCGACGGGCCAATCGGGAACATCGTCGCTCAAGCGGATCCGCTGGGCAATGTGCGTGGGTATGTCTCAAATCCTCATGCCGATGCAATGTCGATGAATGAAAACGGAAAGCTGGATGTGCGCGCGGTGGTTGGCGGAGGCAAGCTTTACGTTACCCGCGACGCTGGATTCGAAATCGGCTTAATGAAGGAACCATATCGGGGCATGGTACCGATACTCTCCGGCGAGATAGGCGAAGACATCGCCTATTACCTGTCTAAATCAGAACAGATAAAGTCAGCCGTTAGTCTTGGCGTACTGATGACCGTAGATGGAAGAGACAATTCTGGTAATGGAAACAGGATTCGTGCGGAAACAGACACTGCTGAGTTTTCGCTGGACAGTTTGCGTGTGTCTGCGGCCGGCGGGTACATCGTGCAAATGATGCCCAGTGCTGATGAGGCGCTCGCGTCACTTCTCGAACAGAACATCGCTCGAGCACCTTATGCCACCGATATGGTGCGGATCGGATTTTCCCCGTTCAAAATGCTCAAGACGGTGTTGGGCAATATCGACGTCTCGGTCCTGGAAGAAACCGAACCTCGCTTTTATTGTCAATGCTCCAGAGAGCGTGCTCTATTAATCATCTCGGCGCTTGGACGCGATGAAATTGCGGATATGCTCGAGAAAAACAATGGCGCCGAGTTGATATGTCATTTCTGCAACGAGGCGTACCAAATCTCCGCGGCCGAGCTTATCGCCCTCATTGGCGAATAGTATGATAAGTGACGAGTGATATGTGACGAGTGATCCGTAAGCAGTGATGTGTGATCCATGACTCGAAAAGCGATCATTCGTCACGTTTTACTCGTCGCCCAATCGCTTCAAATCGCCATCCGCTGCACGTACCCTTTCACTCATACGCACGCATCACTTGTCACTCATTACTCCTCCGTTCCTAGTTTGTTCTTGCTTTCTTCGTGTGTTTTGCTTCTTCGCGATTCGTGAGCTTTGAGAATCTGCTTTCCTCCCCGTCCTTCGTTTCCTCCTGGTAAAGAAACGCAAGTTGCTCCCTTTCAAATTTTTCGAAGAATTGCTCCCAGGTTATTGGTTCGAGGGTGTCCTCGCCGGAATAACCAGGAAAATCTATCCTGAGAATTCCAGGGTCATTCCCTCGACTGGTCCCTTTGACTGCTGCTGGTCTTCCGCCACGCTCCTTGACCCACGTCTTAATCTTGTTGTGATCGGTTGTTTGCTTCGTTTCCGACATAAACATACCCCCTTGGATTAGCCTTTCGCCCACTTTAGTAGAGTTGCTCTCAGCCTTGTGCTACCGACGCTCGCTAGCGGATGTGGAGCCTTACGTGCGCTGGCGGCCCTCCAATAGGCCGGCATTACAAACCACAGCCCGAAGAACAGAAACAGCATTGCTGCTCCACTAATCAACGCCAGTTCCTCCGACTCAGTGACTACCCAAACCACGACGAAGAAGTCGGAACAAATAGCAGTGGCGAGCGGAGCCATCGCAGCAAGCAATGTCTTACTTGCAAAGCGGTGGAAGTGTTCGGTCTCCTCGCCGCGCTCGACGATTCGGTGATACGCTGCCGGCGTCATCAGCAGAATTATGCTCACCGCAGTCAGACACAGGCTGATCAGGTGCACATATTTAAGCAAATTGGGAAGCTTCTCAAACCCGTCCATCTAGAATGTAATAAGTTGAAATCCCAACAGTGCCTGCGCTCCCGGCAGCACAACCCACGCCTCTGTCAGCACAAGTTTGATCTTATCTTTGAGTTTTGTCCCAACGGATTCCCCGCTCATTGCTTGCTGCAGAGTTTGTAGCCAATTTCAATCATTCCTCTTGCCGCCCTTCTGCCTGTATGCGTGGATTGGTTGCGTCCACAACGTCGTGCGTCAGCGTTTATTGTTTGAATTGAATGCACCGTGCTGTCTGTTTTTCGTCAGACTAGCTGTCGATGCCGTCGAAAAGAACAGATGCGCAAACGCAATGCCACACATCTTCGATACAGGAATAATCCTTGCTCTGTCGTTGATAGATTTCTCGAGAATTTGAGAGGTGACGAAAATGATCAGGAAACTCAAGTCTGGGCAATTCAGACTGTATTCGCAGAAGAAAGACCCGAAGACTGGAAAACGAAGAAATCTTGGAACGTTCAATACCCGGTCAGCAGCCGAAAAACATGAACGAGCGGTTCAATATTTCAAGCGGCACGGATGACCAGAGTCGGCACGTTGCATTAAAGCTACTGGTACATCCTGAGGAGTGGAGCAGAGGGATCCTTAGCAAGCTTAGCGAGCCGGTGAAATATTGTCTTGATGTTGTACCTCCGTGGGTCCAGTTCGCTTGATAGTTCGCTCCACCTTAATGGCGTAGACACCGTTGCCTCTGGAACCGCACGCAGGACGTATGGAGGGACAACGTGATGACCTCGTACATTCTGCATGATGTCAAGATACACTCGTCCTCGTCTCTTGGTTTTTGATCTTTCGATCGTTGTGATGTCAGGCAACAACTCGACAATTCGCTCGGCAAATTCTCGAGCCCATTCTCTCGCTTCATCATAGTTGCCGCGCTCCTTCCACGGCACCAGGACATGCAATCCGCTTTTGCCAGATGTTTTCACGAAAGAATCAAGAGACTGCCGTTTTAGCTCTTGATGAAGCGTTTTCGCCGCGCTCACAACATTCTCAAATGGAGCCTTACCTGGATCGAGATCGAATAATACAAAATCGGGCCGATCCAGACTTTCTACACTAGACAACCACGGGTGGAACGTGAGCGTACCTTGATTCACCAAGTACAGAAGTGTTTTTTCATCGTTCACCAGTGTGTACTCAACCGGCTCCCCGTCTTCGCTTTCAATCATTATTCGCGGAATCCACGACGGGTAATAGGACGGGGTATTCTTTTGCCAGAAATGTGGGCCGTTCTTTTGCAGACCATCCGGCAGGCGCTCCAGGGTTATCGGGCGATTTCGCAGATGCGGGATGAGACGCTCTGCCAGCCGTTCATAAAAGCGCAGTACCTCGCGTTTAGTAATTCCTAGCTCCGGGAAAAGAACCTTCTCTTCATTGGTGAATTCAACGTCGTGTACAGCCTTTGATGCGGCGAGCTTCCTGGTCGATCTGGCAGGTTTGCTGGAATGACGCCGCTTGACCTTTGTCTCTCGCTTTCTCGAATTTGACTTAGGTCGTGCCGCATTGTCCTTCATCTTGATCAGCAGCCAATCGGACTTCTTCGCGCTGGCTTTCAAACGCACCAGCGCGAATTTGCCGCTTAATTTACTGCCACGTAGCAGAATTTCCACGTGTCCGTCTCGAATCGCCTCGGTTAAAGTCCGACGTTGAGGTTTTTTCTCCAGAAGATTCTCGTAAGTACCCTTATCCCAGATTTTAACGAAGCCAGCGCCGTACTCCCCCTTAGGAATCTGACCGCTGAACTTTGCGTAGGCTAGTGGATGATCTTCGACTTGAACCGCCAGCCGTCGAACCGCCGGATCTGTGGACGGCTTTTTTGGTACTGCCCAGCTCTTAAGCACCCCATCCGCTTCCAAACGAAAATCATAATGAAGTCGCGATGCGTGATGTTCCTGTACAACGAATATAGGATTGCGATCCGATTTAGCGATTCGAGCGCGAGGCTCAGGGGTTACCTCGAAATGACGCTTTTGTTTGTACTCAACTAGCGCTGGATTCTTCATGGAATCTACTCAACTGTGATCGTTCGCACATTTTCGGCAAACACAAACGGCCGCGCCCGGACAAGCTCAACGCTTCGATCCGGGCACGGCTTAAGAGTTATATGTCAAACTTTCTATTTCCGGGTAATGCCTCGTTCGGAACCTCAGACCACAGTTCGACGGCCCGACAGAAGCTGGAAGATCAGAACTATCACGGCTACGACCAATAACAAATGGATGAGTCCTCCGCCCACCCCACCGATCAGGCCTAATAGCCACAACACCAATAGAATCACCAAGATTGTCCAAAGCATTTCTTCTTTCCTCCTGTTATCCGAAGGGTGTAGCGTCCGTTAAGCTCCTACCTTCGTGATCGTCTGACTCATGAAATATTCAATGTCGCGATGGCTAACGTCACGTATAACAACGTGCAACCACCATTCCACGATGGATAAGGCGCAGAACCGTACAATTCCCACACTGCGAGAACTAGCTGCGCACTTACAGCACGACATATGCGTATTGCAATCGAACATCAACCGGTTTTGAGTACTACACGACTCGGGGTTTGCGTGTCGAAGATGTGTCGAAGATATTTGAGCAGGAAAGCTCGCGATCGGCGGCGTAATTGTTAGTAGAGTTCTCTGAGGTGGCGTCCAATTCGCCTTTGAAGGTTGCGATAAATCACATCAATGGGTTGGGTCGCATCGATAACTTCGAATCCATATTCATCAATCATTGAGTCAAATACTGATAGCATCCGGGACTGATATTCTGCGAAGCTGTCATACAGATCATTTCCAAGATGCATGTCCATTCCCGATTCCCAATAATCGAACCCAGCGGGACTGCTCAAAACTCTTGGTATCAGACCGCCTACGTTGGAGCGCAGGTAGAAGACCGCGTCGGGTTTAAGCGCTAAACCGTAGCAAGCTTTTATGAAGCTGCGATCAAGGCCTCTGACGATTGCACGGGCAATCAGCGAATAAATATAACGATCGGTCAACACAATGAAGCCTGCGCGAAGGGCAGGAATCATTTCATTTTCAAGGCGATCTGCAAAGTCGGTCGCGTAAAACAACGTCAGCGAGATCGGACCAAGTGTTATACCTGCTTTTGCCTGCTTTATTCCCTTTCCTGCAAGCGCAGACCTGGTCATGCCCGTGTCCAGGACCGCATGCCCATTGGACTCCAGCCACGGCTTTAGCATCGAGACTTGTGTAGATCTGCCGACTCCATCGGGTCCTTCGATAACTATGAGCCTTCCGCGAAGCTCAGATAGCTCAACACCAGGAATCCCTTCCCCATAAAACTCGAATCTGTGATTGTTATTTCGACTCTCCAAGCTTGTTTATTCTTCCTCCAGGTCGAAATTCATCGTCGGTCTGGTTGGCAAGGGTCGCTTGGGAACATCGACCAGTTCGCGCTCGACGATTGCACGCACTTCGTTTTGTTGCTCTTCGATCGATCGCGTTGCATCGATAACTCGCAATCCGAACTCGTCGATCATTTCTTCGTATTTGCGGCTGATCATCCCCTGGAAGAGCTCGAAACTCTCTTCCAGATCATCGCTCAATCCAATATCCATGCCGGCCTCATAGTACTTAAGTCCGGCGCGGGCGCTTAGAATTCGCTTCAGCGAAACATCGAGCGGGACGCGAAAGTAGAATGCGATCGTTGGCTTGACGGCGAAGCGGTACAGTTCGCGTACCCATCGCGGGCTGACACCTCGCGCAGTGTCCCGGCCAAAAGCAGTGTAGATGTAGCGATCAGCCAGTACGATAGCACCGGCCTTTAGAGGCGGAATGATGTGGCGCTCAATCCGGTCGGCCAGGTCCGTAGCGTGAAGCAGCGAAAAAGTCGTTGGGGTGAGCATCTGCTTGCGTTTGCCCCGGCGGGTGGTTTCTTTGACCAGCGGCGAAGAATTCCACTCGCTGAAGAACACCATGTAACCTTCGCGTCGCAACCACTGTTGGAGTAGACTGAGCTGTGTGGACTTTCCCGATCCGTCGATGCCCTCAACGATGAAAAGCTTGCCGGGAAACTCGTGGTCACCGTACATTCGCATCGGAAAAAGTATAAACAAACTATGAGATTCGGCCAAATAATTATGTTCTGGGTATCCGGCCCGCTTCTATTGATTCTGACCCCCTTAATTGTGGGCCTTGGCCCCACAACTCTTTCACGTAGTAACGAATTTATTCGTTCTTTCTCAGCACCTGGTAATAAACTTATTCGTTCTTCCGCCCCACGTAGTGACGAATTTATTCGTTCTTTGACTCGTGATGTGCAAGACATCAAACTAACGAATAAATTCGTTACTACGTGGGAGATGGCCGACCACAGCAAACCCGAATATGCGCCAATTCTAGAGCGCAATCTGGACTTTTATAGTTTCAACTACTCGACTGTTGAGGGCGGATCATTCGATCTGAAAGAGTACCTGAAAGGCAAGCAGCTGATAATTATCGAGTACTTTGCGGGCTGGTGCGATAACAGCAATAGGAACGGTCACGTGATCCAGCGGTTATGGACAAAATACCGCGATGGAGGGTTGGGAGTAATAGGAGTCGCAGAATACTCGGACGCCGCCGAGCTGCGGATTCACATAAATCGAATCGGCATCGACTATCCGGTTGTGATTGAAACGAAGAAACTGGGCCAGAGAAAGGATTCCTCACATTATAGGTATCGTCATGCGGTAGGCGATAAGCGGAAATGGGGGACGCCGTTTTATGTAATGATCGATACTCGAGATCTCGAGCAAGGGGGACCTAACGGGCTGATTGCCCGCCGCGTCTACACGGCTTCGGGGGAATTGGAGGAGGCGAGCACCGATCAGTTCTTAAGCAAGGCTCTCAGGCGTTCCGGCAACGAGGTTAAGTGATTCGTTCACGCAATCCTTTTAATAACTTCTTTTGTCAACGACGCATAATCTTCAGCCCCATCGCTTGTCGGTGCATATTCAAACACTGACTGGTGGGACTCCTGCGAATAGTCCAGTTCCGTTCGCTCCCTGATCCTGGTCCTCAGCACTCGTGACCGAAACAGTTTCTTTGCCTCCTGCCGAACCATAACCGGCCCTGCCCGGCGCGTCGTATAAAAAGTCATAACGATCCCAACGCGTTCGCTATCGATTCGCGCATCGCGCGTATGCGTATCAATGAATTCGATCATCTGCTCAATTGAACGCAACCCCAACCACGTTGATATGCACGGGATCAAAAGATAGTCCGCTACCGACAAAGCCGCCGACGTCATTCGCCCCAGCTCCGGTGGGCAGTCCATAAGTATGAATTCGTATTCATCGTCTCTGATTCGCAATCCATGCCTTAGCGGCGCAGTGAGATCTCCAAGGCCATCACTGGAGACCGTAGCTCTCCACAAACGGCGGCCGCCGCTTGCAAGAAGCCACATATTTTCTCTGATGTGATTCGGAGTGAACGTTCCGTGTTCAAGGGCTGAGGCCACCGTGCTTCTCGGGTGCTCGGCGCCGGCAATACATCTCAGATTGTCCTGTGGATCGCAATCAATAAGGAGAACTCGAGCTCCCGCCAATGCAAGACCGAATCCGAGATTCCATGTTGTGGTAGTTTTTCCTGTACCGCCCTTGGACGCCGCGATCGCTATGTGAATGCTCATACGCTGATCAGACTGACGGAAGGTGAATTAGTTTTCGCCTGCAGGAGCCGTCGATCCAGTTGCTGAGAGGGGCGTCGTCTCCGCTATCACTGGTTGATCCGTGTTGACCACTACCCTGAGATTCTGGATGCCTCGATAAGCCAGATAGTGATTATAGAACACAATGACCAGGCCGACGATCGGGATCGATAAGAAAACTCCGATGAGCCCACCGACCTCAGCTCCGGCCAAAATCGCAATAATCACCACGAGAGGATGCATCCTGATACCGCGTCTCACAATCCTGGGATAAATAAGGTAATCCTGTGCCAGCCGAAGCACACTGAGGAAGAGCGCTACCAATAGTGCTGTCTTGACGGAGATTGTGAGCGTCAACGAGACGACAAAAATTGCGGCGATCAGCGGGCCGATAAGCGGAAAGAATTCCAGCAGCCCACCAACTGCACCAAGCACTATTGGGTATGGGGCTCCGATTACCCTCAGCCCCATCATCATAACGCTTCCGACCACCAGACACGCTGTTATCTGAGCTCGAATATATGCCGCGAGCGTGCTGCTCACATCCATTAGCAGCCAGTGTGCCCTCTTCTGCAGGCGTTCATTTGGCAGCAAAGCAACTAAATTCTGTTCAAATGAGGAAGCATCCTTGAGAAGAAAGAAAGAGAGAATTGGTATCAGTATCGGCCAAGTAAGATACTTGAAATACGTTAGGGCGGCTGCAACCGATTCGGTTAGCCAAACCGCTAATGAATTTGCAATCTCCCCTGCTCGAGTGAAGATCGAGTCCCGCCACTGTGCCGGAAGCCGGACGTGACGCATCCAGCTGTTAGCGTCATTGAATATTTTGTTTACGCTGCTCTCCGCCGATTTAGCATAACCAGGCAGATTCTGAGCCAGAGCCGTGAGCTGCTCTGAAAGCGGCTGCCAGATTAGTTGCCCAACCGCAACAAGCACGACAGCGATCAACACGTACACAATAAAAATCGCAACTGACCTCGGCGCTCGAATCTCGTGCCCGAAGACGTACAGCGGCTGCTCGACAATCTGAACGATCGGAGCAATGAGGTAGCAGAAGAAAATCGAAATGACCAGCAGGAGCAGCAGAGTGCGGATCTCATAAAGTAACCACGCTATGATTGCCAGACCGACTAGCATCAAAATCACGCGGGCGATCACCGTCGTCCAGACCCGAATCGTTTCCGTATTTTGATGCAGCCTTTCCTTCAACGGGATCCTCCAAATTGCGGCGGAGAGTGTCTATGCTGCGAGTATAGCACGGTGATCCAGCGTCCCGGGGGTCTAATGGTTTGGGGGCCTGTTGAAACGGGGTTTAAATAGAAAAACGCGGCTCGTAGAATAGCTACGAGCCGCGGGTAGTTCCGTCATTGATTACCGACCTATCGCCGGTTGGTCGCTCGAATTCTCCGGATATCATCGGAAAGGGCCTTAGCCCTCGGCAGTTCTGCGAGCGCTCGTTGCAGCTGAACATCTCCGTCCGCAAGCGCCGCTCGGGCATTGTCCTCGCCAAATGCCGCGGTAGCAACCTCGTATCGGATTCGCCTCTTTAGCCAATCCGCATCCTTTTCCACTCGAGTCTCGTCCGCTTTAAGATCTTTGTTCTCGCGGAGGAAGGTCTTGAATGCCGCAAGCACTTTGTCATTGACTGGATAGTCGCGCGTCGTGAGGCGGTGCTTATGATCACATGCAGCGTCTACCTTGAATTCAGGGAGTCCGGCAATTTTCCCTGACACCAGGTTACGAGCAAATTGAAATACTGGTTCGATCCACACCCGTTGCAGCTCAACCTCGCGCGCCGGGAATTTCACCAACACGTCTGGTTGGATACCGCCTCCGCCGTACACCTTGCGTCCAGTGTCGGTGTGTTTCTCATCGGTTCGCTGGACTGCTTCTTTATCACCGCGCTTCAAGTAGTAATCGTAGAAAGAACGGTTGGCGTACTCGCGTTGAATGAGGCGGCCGCTGGGAGTATAGAAGTGTCCAGTGACCAGCCAGAGACCGGAGTTATCTGAAAGCGGAAAGACGCTTTGCACGAGTCCCTTGCCAAAGCTGTTTTCGCCAACAATCACAGCGCGATCATGATCTTGAAGAGCCCCTGCAACGATCTCGGACGCGGACGCTGATCTCGAATTAATCAACACTACGATCGGGAACTCTTCGGGACTGTTATTGGTAGCAACTTCTTCGCGAGTGGGGAAAACCTGCGGTCGTCCGCGCAATGTAACGATTGCCTGGCCACGGAATAAAAACAGATTTGTAATCTTCTTGGCCTGGTCAACGAGACCTCCAGGATTGCTGCGTAAGTCGAGGATCAGGGAACTCATTCCCTGCTTTTGCAAGTCCGCCAGTGCAGTGCGAATCTCGTCGTAACTCGTAAAATTAAAACCACGATCGAAATTGATGTATCCGACGCCTGGATTGGCCATATAGTAGTTGGTCACCGAATCCAGTTTTACTGCTTCTCGAACGAACTTGAACTCCAGCGGTTGAGGCGCGCCAATCCGCAACACCTTGACCGTAACAGAAGTCCCTTCCGGCCCCACAAGCTTCTGTGAAACCTGCACCGACGTCCAGGTTTCAGTTGATTCTCCATTGATCTGGATAATCTGGTCGCCGTACCGAATCCCTCCACGATGAGCGGGAGTCCCATCGAAAGGCGACATGATATACACCTTGTCGTTCCGCTGAGCTATTGTCGAACCGATGCCGGAATAGCGGCTTCGTTGATCCTGCTGCACCTTTTCCCACTCTTTTGGATCGAAGTAGTTAGAGTGAGGATCCAGAGTGTGAAGCATTCCAAGGATCGAGGCCTTTGTAGCCTTGTTCAGATCGACTTGTCCTGCGTAGTTGTCCTTTGCAACGAGCATTGCTTTTGCGAAATCATCAGCAATCCGTTGTCTGGTAACTGAATCGTCGTCTCGATCGCCCAAACGCTGTGCCGGATGGGCGCCTGCAAATGTAATCGGGACAACCAGGGCCAGGACTAGAAGGCAGTGTCTTTTGCTTACTGTCATCGTCGATTTACCTCGAAATAAATCTTAGCGGAAAGGGGATTCAGAAACAACTGAACGTTATCTTGAACATAATTGGTCACCTAAAAACAAAAGAGACGACAGGGATTAGGTCCTCAAATTGAGACCAAATCCTGTCGTCCCTTGTGCTTCTGTTCGAGTTCTGACTCTAATTCCTGCGCGGTTCGCCGTCCCGAGCACTACGCAGTCTGCGCAAGTCCTCTGCCATTATTCTGGCCTTCGGAATCTCTGCAAGTGCTCGCTGCATCTGAACGTCGGGCTCCAGCAATACCTGGTACGCAGTTTCAACGCCGTAGGCCGCCGTTATCATTTCGTACCGTATCTGCCTCTTGACGTATTCTGCGTCCTTATCAACATTCTTGTCATCCAGCTTGAACTGGCGATGATCTCGCAAAAAGCTCTTGAACGCGACAAGTACCTTCTCGCCAACCTGGTACTCGTTGGGCTGTACCCAATGGTGATGATCAGCCTGCCGATCGAGCCTGAATTCAGCACAGTTCGCGATCTGTCCTGCCGCAAGCTGATGCGCGAATTCAAAAATCGGATCGAACCATACTCTTTGAAGCTCCTGTTCCTGCTGCGGGATCCTGATCTTGACTTCAACATCAGGATCGATTCCGCCGCCGCCGTATACTGTCCGACCTGCGTCAGTATGTTTCTCTTCGGTATGAACCGTATTCTTGTCACCACGTTTCAGGTTGTAATCATAGAACGAGCGCGCGCTGTAATCGCGCTGGATCAGCCTACCGCTAGGCGTGTAATAATGCCCGGTAGTCAGCACCAACGCTGATTGATCCGATAATTGAAACGGGCTTTGCACCAGTCCTTTGCCAAAACTATTTTCGCCAACCAAACGAGCGCGATCGTGATCCTGTAGCGCTCCGGCAACGATCTCAGCCGCAGACGCGGAGTACCGATTGATCAAAACGACTATCGGATAATCCTCAGGATTTGTATTGCTGGCAACAAAATCTCTCGAACTAAGAACTCGCCCGCGCATGGATAATATTTTCTGACCGCGGTAGAGGAAGAGGTTAGATACTTTTTGGGCCTGATCGACCAATCCACCATGATTGCTTCGAAGGTCGAGCACCAATGACGTCATCGCGTGTTGTCGCAGTTCTCCGAGCGCCCTGCTAACTTCATCGTAAGTGGTTGTGTTGAAACCACGCTCGAGATTGACGTATCCCACGCCGCCGCCAAGCATGAAATAGTTCGCAACCGAGGGCAGCGGTACTGGCCCTCGGGTAAGTTTGAACTCCAGTGGCTTATCGACACCGAGCCGGTTGATTTTGACGACAACGGTAGTACCTTCCGGACCGAGGAGCTTGCTTCTAACCTGCGCTTGAGTCCATCCCTCCGTGGACTCCCCGTTGATACCGGCAATATGGTCACCGTACCGTAGCCCGGCTCGATATGAGGCGGTCGCCTCAGTCGGCGATATAATGTAAACCTTTCCCTGGTGCTGAATGATTGAAGAACCAATCCCGTAATAGCGGCTGCTCTGATCGTTCTGAAAATCTTCCCATTGCTGACGGTCAAAGTACATCGAGTGCGGATCGAGGGTCCGGAGCATGCCGGTGATTGATGCCTTGGTTACTTTGTTAAAGTCTAGCTGACCGGCGTAATTATCCTTGGCCACGAGTATCGCCTTGCTAAAGTCATCGGCGATTCGCGCGCGGGCCGCGTTGTCGGCCGGACTGCGACCCATCGAACGCGTTTGCCCACCATGCGCGCCGGCAAAAGCAAGTGGAAGCACAAGCGTCACAACCAACATCAAGTGTCGCTTTTTAAGTTTCATTTAAACCCTCGATTGTAATTCGTACCTACCCTCAGTCCGCCTCAGGGGTCATTTTGTCGCCAAAAGATACCTGGCGATTCTACAGGATAGGATGCTGGAAAACAACTGTTAGACTTGGGAACGTGTTATTGTACAGGTCCTTTGCTTCTGTTAGTTTAGTGAACGACTCATCTTGATGTTCGCCGATCGGAAGAAACTCGTTATGTGTCAGGTATGCCGAGGCTTAATCGAAGCCTCGGCCAAAACCTGTCCACTGTGTGGAAGAGAGTCGGTCCCTCCAGTTCGACTCTCCACCGCAGGCATCACCGAAAGCGGCCATTTCTTCTCGCTGGTTATCCTCACAATCAACATAATCCTTTTCGTACTTATGGCCATCGTGGAGATTCGGAACGGTGGCGGCGGGGAAAAGTTCATTCAAAGCGCAAGCAGCGGCGTGCTAAATGATTTCGGCGCGCTGGTTCCTTCACTGGTTCGTTCCGGTCAATGGTGGAGGCTGGTGACTTTCAATTTTCTACATATCGGGTTGATGCACCTGATGTTTAACAGCTCCGCCTTATACTCGATTGGCCCGCAGGTTGAAAGCATCTTCGGCTCTCAGAAATTCGTGTTTGCTTACCTGGGCACAGGAGTCGCCAGCGCTTTTGCGTCCTACTTGTTCCTGCCCAGTAACACCGCCGGGGCTTCGGGAGCAATCTTCGGATTGATCGGTCTGATGGCTGTATATGGCTACAGACAGGGTGGGAGCTTCGGCCGCGCGCTGATGAAACAGATGCTCATTTGGGCCGCCATTGGAATCATGTTTGGCTTCTTCATTGGAGCAAACAACGTAGCTCACATCGGCGGTTTTATTGCCGGAGGCGCACTCAGTATGGTGCTTGAGCCGGATTCGCCGGTAACTTCCGCATCCGCTGCTCGCTGGAATGCTGTTGCAATCGCGTGTATTGGCGTAGTCGCCATTAGTTTCGCGCTGGCGGGTCGAGCTTACGGCACGGAGCAGGAGAAATCAGTTAAGCTCGAGACGATCGGGCGGCGACACCAGAACGCCTACGAGCTCGCGCAGATAGTCAAACAGGCGCGCTCTTCGGTACGCGAATCTCTCAACCTGAACCGAGAAGAAGGCTCTCTGTCCCGGGACAATGCAATTCAGATCGCCGCCCAGCTGCGACAAGTAGCTGCCGATCTTGAGAAGGCGTCGTTCGTCGACGACCGCAGCAATGAGATCAAGGTACGATTGGTCGACATGCTCAACAAACGAGCAAAATCCTTTGAGGAGGCGAAGAACGAGGGAACGATAGCCGAAGCTGCAACCTCGGATCTGGAGCCGCTGCGCGCTGCATTCACTGATTTCGCTGCGTGGGAGAGTGATGCTGCTCAGGAGTTTGAACGCCTCGAAGAGCAATAGCGAACCCTCGTAGCGTAGACTGTCCGGTCTGCGCACGATCCCGCAAATCCTCCGAACTGTAATGTTGCGCAGACAGCAATGTTGCGCAGACTGGACAGTCTACGCTACATGCTTTCAGAATCCCGTACGATGACATTGAATCCCATCACGACTGAACCCCAGCTTAGGCGCTGCTCAAACTGCGGAAACCCAACGCCCGAGGGCAACCCGGTATGTAGTAATTGCGGGGCCGTCCTTGAGGAGATAGCCGCTTCCCCTGAAGCCGCAACCGAATATCGTTTTCTGCGAACGCTCTTTACCCGTCCGAATCACTTCACTACGATTTTCATTGGTATAAACGTCGGCGTGTTTGCGTTGATGTGTCTGGCTGGCGGCTTCGCGGTAACATCGGTTGATCCCGAGGTTCTGAAAGGGTTCGGCGCAAAGCAAAATGACTTGATCGTCGGTCACCAGGAATATTGGCGCCTTGTCACGTCTATCTTTATACACATTGGGGTCATCCATCTCCTCCTGAACAACTACGCTCTGTGGATAATCGGACAAGAGATCGAACAGATATACGGCTCGGCTAGATTTGTTTTGCTCTACCTTCTCACCGGTGTAATTGGTTCGCTCGCCAGCTTTTTCTTTAATCCGCTAGCTACCTCGGCAGGCGCTTCCGGCTCAATATTCGGCCTGTTCGGCGTTATGGCTACGTTCGCGTTCAGATATCGTAAAGAAATTCCAAGGATGCTCAGTAGAGAGATCAGAAGGCGAGTTCTTCCGATTATCGCGATTAACCTCGTGTTTGGCTTCTCGGTAAGAATCGTGGACAATGCGGCCCATCTCGGCGGACTCCTGTCGGGAGTTGTGCTCGCCCTGGTAATTCCTTATAAACGACCAACCGAGAAAATCACCCCGCGCGCGTGGGTTGTGCTCCAGGCAATATGTCTGCTCCTGGTCTTTGGTTCCTTCGTGGGGGCATTCCGGAGTTACACTGGACCTCAGCTACGCCTCTCAAATCTGACTAGTGACCACAGTTCGTCGGTGGTTGATTATTACAATCGAATGCAGGAAGCGATACGCCTTCTCGATGAATCCTTTAGACAATTTGATTCAACTATGGAAGGAAAGACCCCGATCGATGCCTTGAATGGTGGACTGGATTCAATCGAACGGGCATTGAAGGCAGCTAACGGAGCACCACGAATTGACACTCAGTCTGATCAGTTTCGTACGCGCCTCATCGATCTCCTGAACCAGCAGAAATCCCTCGTCGTTGAATTCTCGCAGTCATCAGCGAAGAACCGAGACGAAGCGCGCCGTCAGGAGCGCGCCTTGCGAAACAAAGCTGAACAATTTGAGAGTGAATATAGAACGTGGCTGGCTGGTTTCTTAAAGGAGCGAGGCTACGAAGAGCGTGAAACTGGTGACAAATGATCTCACGTTTCGCTAAGGCGTTCGATATCGAGGATGGGTACGCGAGCTCCATTGCCTTTGAAGTAGCTTCGCGCAGGCCAGTCAAATCTTGCTCGCTGTCTTGTGAGACTATCCTTACCGTGAGCAACCGGTCGTACTTTGTTCCGCTCAAGCGCCCGCACCCCCTCCACCCGATCTGCCAACAGTCCTAATTGAGCATCGCCCTTGATAAGAATCAGTCGTTGTCTTGGGTGCTCAGTGCTTCCGTTGGAACCCAGATTCATAACCACGGTCATGCGCCCCCGAACGCTGGCGATCCCGGATACTCCATCGGGCGGATTCGGTACCGGGGTTATTCGAGGACAATCAACCACGCCTTCGGTATGCTCTACACCGATCGAATAAGCTGCGCCGCCAATTTGAAAGACAAGCACCGATACCAGCTCGTTTTTTTCATCGACCTCGGCGCTTCCAAACTCCATCGGGAGCGGCGCGACGCTGCGTCGAGCAGTATTCCTATCGTTTTTCGACTTCGACATCCTGTTTGACCATCGGTGTTACAGACGAGTGCTTCTGAGAAGCAACAGGCTAGGCATGTCCAATACCAGGGCCACGTCTCCACCCTCCAAATCAACCGCGCCTACAACCCCTTTAAGTCTTCGGCCAATTGATCCAAGCGACTTTACAATAATCTCTCGCTGCTCATCGAACTGCTCAACCGCAACGGCGACATGCTTGTCGGCGGCGGACGTGATCAGCACCGGCACCTTCAAAGTATCGGTAGCCGGCCCTTTCCGTTCGTCGCCATTGTGGTGGCTCGCCGTATGAAGCAGCCTCGCTCCACCCAGCCCGAGCGCAAACCCCAGCTCGATCACCGGAATTGTCTTGCCTCGCCAGGAGATGCTTCTTTTCCCATCCCGTCCCAGAATGTCTTCGTGAGAGAGATAAAGGAGCTCGATAATTTGTGCGACGTTTGCGGCATAGCGCCAGCCGCTCGCTCTAACGATAAAAGCTGACATCATCACAAGAGTTGTTGGAACCGCCAGATCGAATCTTGTCGAGCTACCCTTCTCGGACGAGATTCGTAACTCTCCGCCTAGTTCATAGATGGTTCGCTCCACCGCGTCGAGGCCCACACCACGTCCTGAAACCGCCGACACCTGACCTGCCGTTGAAAAGCCAGGACGCAATATCATCCGCAACGTTTCCTCTTCCGTGAGCACCTCATCCTGAGCGATCAACCCGGCTTCGATAGCCCGGCGCCGCACTTCCGCCTGATCTATGCCTCGACCATCGTCGGTGATTGAAATCACCGCTCGCGTCCCTTCAAGGGCTGCTTCCAATTTTATTTTTCCACGTGCCTTCTTGCCGGCGATGCGCCTCTCTTCCGGTGGTTCGAGACCGTGGTCCACTGCATTGCGGAGGATGTGATAAATCGAATCTGCGATTCGATCCACAATAGCTTTGTCGAGCTGTGTTTCGCGTCCAGAGACTTCCACCGACACAGACTTTCCAAGCTCTCGAGCGAGTCTTCCCGCGAGCCTGGCGGCTCGGGTGAATGTCTGTGCGAGTGAAACCATTCGGAGCTCCACCAGACGCTCTTCCAGCTCCAGAAATTCACGTTTCATTCGCCGCGCGCTGAACCGCAAGTCAAATCGTTCTCGAGCGCCCAGATTTGCAGCCCCCAAAAACTCCTCCGCCATAGCCGTGAGCTTTTCCACTCCGATCGACAGTTCGTGCGCAAGGCCGGATAGCTCGTCGATCTGCGCCATCTCGACTCGGACGCTTGGTGACAGCGGCTGTAATGATTCCTGGGCGAATCCAGGCGGGAGCAACGCATCCAGCCGTCCCGATGCTTCTCTGGAATTCGCGTTGCGGCCCGGCATCATCCGCCCGGCAGCCCTGAGCGCCGCCCCTGCTTTTCTCCAGGTTGAACGTTCGAGTCTTGTGACACGACCTCCAAACGGTCCCGTGATTCGTTTAACGTCAGTTTCCTTCAGTGCCGTTGCAAACACCAACTTAAATGCAACCAGAGAGGGTTCTGTCGTTTTGGCTGGAAGAGTGGTGATCAATTCCCCGGCGGCTTCGAGAGCCGCACATAGTGCACGATATTGCGTATCAAGCTTTCCGATTTCGAATGTAACTCCAATTCCATAGAACGACCTGCCGGCTCGAACGTTCTCGTTTACGCGATGCTCCTCGTAGTCAGTCACAAGGTCGCGTTCTCGGTCCGACAAGTTGAGCAGTTCCAAAGCACTGTCTTCTCTCTTAACTCTTTCGCGAGATTGCAAACCAATTGACGTAAGCAGTTGGTGAAGGCGTTCGAAGTCTTCGTCTGAGGCGCTTCCGCGAGCCGCTCCGCCGACCAGCGCGGCTAAACCGGCGCCAGCTTCCTGCAAAGCGGCGCTGGTGCGCTCATTCAATGAGACCTGGCCCAGCCTGAGATCGTCCAGGATGTCCTCGAAGTCATGTGCCAGCATCTGAACTTCGACGAGACCCATCATTCCCGAGAGACCCTTGAGAGAATGAACTGTTCTGAACGCGCGATTTACGACATTGGTATCGGGACTGTCGGCGCTGGTGGACGCCAGGGAATCGAGATCGGCCAGTAGTGACTCCAGCAGCTCTTCCGATTCTGAAAGATAGTCGCTCAAAAGCGCCTTGTCGTCGATCATAGGCAAGCCTAAGGAGGTGCGGTTGAGGTGTGCAGTCCGTTGTCCTCAACTCGCGGTCGCTGGGATTTGTCCTGCTAAGTGATTACGGATTATACCTTGTTTTGGAGGGACGGGGAACTCGGCTCGGGAATCAGTTCAACAGCTGGTCCGATGGGTTTTGACTTTAAAAGAGGTTCTCGCACAGACGCCGAGCCGCCTGGACACAAAGACTTACTGATGGCCGTTTGCTGCAGAAGCGCTCTGGCTACTCTCGAGATCGCGTTTGATGGCATCGAGGATGCCGTTTATGAATTGCGTTGCTTCAAAGGTAGAAAAACGACGAGCTATCTCCAGAGCTTCGTTAATCACCACAGTCTTGGGCGTATCGGCCTCGTAGAGGAACTCGTAAATGGCGAGGCGAAGGATGTTACGGTCCACAACCGCCATTCGCTGGATACGCCAATGTTCGGCACGACGCTTTATCAGGTCATCAATTTCATCAAGGCGGGCAATCGCGCCAAGCGCGAGATCATTGGAGAATTCACGAGCAACATTGCCCATGTCATCGCCGAACGCTTCCCAGTAGCTGTTAGTCAGCTGGTCAACGCGCGGCTGGGCAATGTCGTATTGAAAGAGCATCTGTAAGGCGCAAATACGCGCCTTACGCCTGGCACCCATAGTTCAAACCTACTGCATTAAGTATTGCTTTTAAAGCGTCCCACTAAAATTCACGGAACAGATTGACGAGCTCGACCGCGGTCATTGCCGCATCGTAGCCTTTGTTGCCGGACTTCGCTCCCGCACGATCTATGGCCTGTTCGAGATTGTCGGCGGTCACGACTCCAAGCGTAATGGGGAGGTTTGTTTCAAGGGATACCTGGGCGATACCTTTTATAGCTTCCGCGGCGATGTATTCGTTGTGAGATGTCTCACCACGAATTACGACGCCGAGGCAAATAACTGCGTCGTACTCATCGCTGATCGCCGCGCGCTTGGCCGCCATCGGCAATTCAAAAGAACCCGGGACACGAATGATCGTGATCGCGTCGCTTGAGGCGCCGAGCCTTTCAAGCGCATCGATTGCGCCGCCAATCAACCGGCTGACGATAAAATCATTCCAGCGGCTCGCAACAATTGCTACTCGCAGCCCCTCCGCATTGAGCCGGCCCTGGATCGTCTTAGCCAATCAGCCTCTCCTCTTCTCTTGGCCAAAAGATTTTCATCTCTGGCCATCATTCAATCATCAATCGTAAAACGAGTATAAGTTCGGTACATGGGGGTGTCAAGGAATGTGCCCATGAGCAGCCACAGTCATCGCTAAAATTTGATTAGCTTCAGTACTCTTTGCGGCTTTGCGAGAACCCTACTTAACGTACTCGATCCTGCAGGTTACTCGCCAACCACGAACCCGTCCTCTACGGTGCAAAAGAAACTAAGCCTTAGCTCCAGTCATCATCAGGCCGATCTCTTCTTCGCTTACCGATTTGGGGTCGACCTCGCCTACCAGGCGGCCGCCGTAAATCACCACTACACGATCGCTGAGACTCAATACTTCATCCAACTCGGCAGATACCAACAGTACCGCGGTCCCAGCATCTCGAAGCTCAATTAATTTCCGGTGGATAAATTCAGTTGCACCGATATCAACGCCACGCGTAGGCTGCGACACCAGTACCAGGCGCGGCTTAATGTCGAACTCGCGTGCAACGATGAGCTTCTGCTGATTGCCTCCGGAAAGCACCCGCGCAGGCAACGTTATGTTCGCTGGTCGCACGTCGTACTGTCGTACCAGGCGTTCCGCTCGCTCAACGATCACATCGTTGTTTAAGAGAATCGCACCTGAGATCGGGCGATCTCCGTGCACCCCAAGAATGCTATTACTGGCAAGATCGAAATTGAGCAGGAGCCCGCGCCGGTGTCGATCCTCTGGAATATGTGCAATCCCGCGCCGCTTGCGCTCGTGCGGATCAAGAGCATTTATTGGCTTTCCATCAAGATAAACTTTTCCGCTGGTCGGTTTGCATAGACCCGCCAGGATCTCGATGAGCTCAGTTTGACCGTTGCCTTCAACGCCGGCGATCCCAAGTATTTCCCCGCCTCGAACCTCAAACGAAACGCCGTTCAGAATCGCCTTTCCTTCATCTCCGCGGAGCGTAAGGTCACTTACACTCAATACTGGTTCCTGAGGATTCGCGTCTTCCTTCTTCACTCGAAGCAGAACCTCGCGGCCAACCATCATGCGAGCTAACCCTTCCGCCGTAGCCTCGTTTGTAGGCAGGTTGCCAACAACTTTCCCGTCGCGCATCACCGTGATGTTGTCCGAAAGTGACAAAACCTCTGCGAGCTTGTGCGTTATGATGATTATAGTTTTGCCCTGTTCTCGAAGACCGCGAAGTATCGCAAACATTTCCGCAACTTCCTGAGGTGTGAGCACCGCGGTGGGTTCGTCGAGTATCACGATTCGGGCTCCGCGGTATAGTGTCTTCAGTATCTCGACCCGCTGTTGCTGCCCGACAGAAAGATTTGATATCAGGGCATACGGATCAACCTTCAATCCATATTGTTCGGATATTTCGGCGACGCGCGCCCTGGCTTTTCGATAATCGATAGAGGTGCCTCTCGTCGGCTCAGCCCCGAGAACGATGTTTTCAGTCACCGTGAGCGGCTCTACAAGCATGAAGTGTTGGTGGACCATTCCGAGGCCGAGTTTTATGGCATCCGCCGGACTGCTTATGCCGCGCGGCACTCCATCGATCAGAATCTCCCCCTCATCGGCGGCATAGAAGCCGTAGAGGATATTCATAATGGTAGATTTGCCAGCTCCGTTTTCGCCGATGATCGCATGGATCGAGTTGTCGAGGATGGCCAGATCGATGTGATCGTTTGCCAGCACTTCTCCGAAGCGCTTGGATATGCCGCGCATTTCTACTGCGTAGTTCTGTTCATTCATATGACGTGGTGGCCGCTTCACCGTACCGTGGACTGTCTAGTCTGCGATACCTGAGAGGTCGATGGAGGAGCGCTATGATAATTGATTGACGTCGGTATGAAAAGCAGAAGTGGCAAAAAGTACCGTAGACTGTCCAGTCTGCCGGGATTACAAACCGAAACCTAAAAAGTTCCCGGCTGTATCAACCGCCGCGGACTCGACAGTCTACGGTACATCACCCCGCAGACTCGACAGTCTACTACCTTGCTACTTGAGAAGCTTTGCCGAAACGACAACCACCAATCCCTTATCACCCATCGTAGTGCTTCCAACGACAACCTTCTCTCCTGGTTTCATTCCAACCGGTGACCGAAAACCTACATTCTGATACTGAACATTGCTTCCAATGTTCACTGGCACTCGCATATTGAAATGAAAGGTACCCACCTGAACCGTCGATGGTGAGGAACTGGCGTCTATTGATATCACTTCAAAAGAGTATTCATAAAAGATCGGATTGGCCGGTGTCGGAACGGACGTAAACAGATTCGACTCCGCCACCCCACTGTTGCCAACCGAGCCGGTGCCTTCTTTCCCGCGGTGAATACCTGAGGTCATCAACGAGTACGACTTGTACTTCAGTGCGCCTTTTAGCTGAGTCACAACAGTCGCTAGTTCTCCGGGGAAATCCTCGCGACTGCCAGGTGCCGTCGAAGCTATCAGAACGTGAACCGTGAACTCGATATCCGGTCGCGGCGGCTGAGGAGTATCCAGTCGTTTGATGGCCTCTTCAATTGCGGCGATATTCTCAGGAAAATCACGGACGGAAAGCGTTTTGAACTCGCGGTCAATCGAAATGGTGGCGCCTTTGAATCCGCTCCCCAAGGGTCGAAGAACCTGTTGGAGGGTCACGGGATCACGGTATTTGAGCTCAAAGACCTTTCCCTTAAATCCTTTTTCTTCGACATAGTCGGGAGCCTTTGATGGCGATGCAACTGGTTGCGCGCTAGGTGCTGGAGTTTGAGCCGCTTGAGCTCGCCCAGGTGATGGCAACGATGTAGCTTGAGCGGTAGCCGGCGGGATTTCATCACTCAGTCTAGCCGGCATAGGCATCGCAGCGTGTGCGCTTGGAGGTGTAAGGGCGTCTTGACTTCCGGTCGCTGTAACAGGCGCCGCGGCCGGACGACTCGTGGGAACTGGTGTCTGAACCGTTTGATTAATCGCTGCTGGCGCAGACGGTGTTGTGGGTTGTGCGCTTACCGGTCTCTCAGCGGTCTGACCAAAAACTGCCGGCAGAATGCCGAAGCACATCATAAGCGACAAGATAAGGCTCGCAGTTTTCGAGTATTTGTAATTCATATAATAAGTCCTCCTGTTCTCTTTTACTGATTAGTCTGTGGACCGTCTGCAATCTTCGGAGTAAACCAGATAATCCGAATATTTGGATCGGCGGTTTGAATCTCGATGCGCAACATTTCTGTCGAATCATCTTTTAGATCACGCGGCGTAACTGCTACTTCGTTTGTGGTTCCGAGCTCGTTCCATCTGTTCACCTGAGAAAACAGCGGAGGTTCTTCCAGGTTCGCCATCGGCGCTGGCTTATGAGTCTTTTGGTTTGGCTGGTGACGAGAATGCTTATTCGGAACCGATGGATTTTCTTGTGAGTCGTCGACGTTAACTTTGGGAACGTCACCAGGCGCCCTTTCCGTTTCGGAGATCTGCTTCGCTGTTTCTACACGTGGTAACTTTACGCTCAACCGGGTCTGGTAGATATAGAACAGAACCATTCCAATAGCGATGAGCATCGCCCCTGACATAGCGAGCACCTGCCGGCGACTCAACTGTTGAGCAATAGATGCTAACAGCGATGGCCTTACAGCAGACTCCTCAACACGTCGCATCACGGTGCTCTTAAAACTGTCGAGGAATGCCTGATCAAATTCCGGCGCCTGGTTCGTACGCAGCCAGTTCTGGCTTTCCTTGTACTCATCGGCGAGCCAGTTGCACTGTCCGCACCAATCAAGATGCGCCGTGATACTTTCGGCCTGGTTCGATCCGAGATCTCCCTCGACATACAACGGTAAAAGCTTTTTAACGCGCCTGCATTTCATCATCTCACCCTCGCCGCGCTCGATTCAGGGCGCGGTCCCGGTACAGTTTGATCTTCGCTCGGGCCGAACTTATTTGCGTTCGGACCGTGGTCTGAGTTGAACCCAACGCCTGTGCGACTTCCTTTGTAGACAATCCTTCGAGATCGCGAAGCACAAGAGCCGCTCGCTCCTTGTTCGAGAGGGTTGCGAGCGCTTGGGCCACGAGCGCGCGCTCCTGGGACCTGATAGCGTTAGTCTCGACATCTTCGTTGCTCACCAGTTCTTCAAAAGCGCCCGCATCTCTCTCGCTTTCAAATGAGGCAAACTGATGTCGATAGCCGTGCTTGCGCGCGTGATCGCGGCAGACATTCACAACTATTCGATAGAGCCATGCGGCGAACTCCTGATCTGTTCGAAAACTCTTCAGGTACTTGTGCACTCTCAAAAAAACTTCCTGAGCAGCATCTCGCGCATCTTCGCGGTTACCCAACATCCGCCATGCGGTTGAAAGGACCTTTCTTTGGTGATGATCGACGAGCTGCTCAAACGCCGCCGGTTCACCCGCCTTTGCGCGTTCAATGAGCAAGGTCAATGACGGCGCCACTGAGTTGGAAGGGCTATCACACAACCCAAGGTTGTCGGTCATCAGAGCTATTTGAGCAACCTCATACGGCATTCGTCGTCATCCTCGCCCCTATTACTGTCTACCGATGTTTTAAGAAAAGCGTTGAAGAGTTTTTGACCCGTATGCTCAAACGCGGGTGTTAGTGAGGGGTTCAACATTGCGGGTCGGAGGTCTTTTGCGAGCTTTGCGGTATTTGGCGTCTTTGCGAGAAACCAACTTTCGGCGCTGACTAATTGGGGTTCGCGCAAAGGCGCCAAGTACCGCAAGGCTCGCAAAGAAAGGGCTTAAACTACTTGGGCCGTGATTGCGAGTATTGCTGCTCGATTGCAGTTATCTTTTCGACGCGACGTCGATGTCGGTCTTCAGTCAACTCCGTTCCAAGCCAGATCCGAACGATCTCCTTCATTCGATCGGCCGAAATCATTTTGCCACCGAGTGTTAACACATTTGCGCCGTTATGCTCACGGCTATTACGGGCCGAAGCCTCGTCATAACACATTGCGGCACGCACGCCAGGGACTTTGTTGGCCGTCATACAGGATCCGATGCCCGCGCCGTCAACAACAATTCCGAGATCGCAGGTAGCACCCGCAACGGCGCGCGCAACAAGGTGCGCATAGTCCGGATAATCAACCGCCTCGCTGGAATGGGTTCCGAAGTCTTGAAAGTCATGCCCCAAATCTGCTAGAAGGCCCTTGATCTGTTCTTTCATCTCGAACCCGCCGTGGTCTGCTCCGAGTGCGACTCTCTGTTTCTTTGCCGCTCGTCGTCGACGCACGCGTTCCAGCTGAATGCCTCTCTCACGGATCAGATCCTGCGCCAGCGGAGTCAGGATCGATTCATCATCGATACGCAAGGTATCGCCCGGTTGGGCGGAGCGGATCTCGTTTTCGGTGATTACGTGCTTTGCTCGCTCATCGATAACACTCATATGGGCTTATTTTTTGAAATATGAGATTTGAAATAATTTGAAATCTGGCATCGAAGTTTGATTCTAGTTTTTCGTCTTTTGCTTGTCGACCAAAAGAACGCTGTTCAGCATTCGGCGTTAACGGTTCAGCGTTTCTGGCTTCCTGGTTTAGTTTCTGGTTTTGGTTTTCTGTTTTCGGTTTTCTGTTTTCTGGTTTTGGGTTTCTGGTTCAAGTTTGTTTCCGGTTTTTGATTTATGGTTTTTGGTTTATTCCTATTCTGCGCAATCTGCGTAATCTGCGGATAAGGTAGATTCAGTTCTTAGTTTTCAAATCCGCTCACCCGCAGATTACGCAGATTGCGCAGGGTAGGGCATAAACCAGAAACTAAAAACGATGAACGCTGAACGATGAACGCTGAACGCTGAACGATGAACGCTGAATGTTGAACGATGAACGCTGAACGATGAACGCTCAACGCCGCAGGCGTTGGGCGTTGACTCCTCTCGTTGACACTGGAATCAACCTTTCGTATAGTGGCACGCTCAACCAATTCAAAATCCCCTTACGAGGAATCCCATGAGTGCTTCAGAACGAGCTTCCTTCATGCAGGATCCCAACCTCAAGACTCTGATTGACTCAGAGCGTTTGCAGGCCAGGGTTCGCGAAATTGGCCAACAAATCACTCGGGATTATGCGGGGAAGAACCTTCACCTGGTGGGAGTTCTCAAGGGCGCTTGTGTGTTTCTCTCAGACTTGATGCGTTCGATCGACCTTCCGTTATCAGTAGACTTCATCGGTATATCGAGTTACGGCGCATCTACGAAATCCTCGGGAGAGGTCAGGATTACCAAGGACCTAGATGTCAGCCTGGCGAATAAGGATGTTCTTGTTGTAGAGGACATCATCGATACCGGCCTGACCTTGAATTACATGGTCAACATCTTTCGCTCGCGCGAAGTGAGCTCGCTGGCAATCGCCGCTTTGCTTGATAAACCCGATCGCCACGAGATTCAAATCGACGCCAAGTACATCGGATTCACAATTCCCAATCACTTTGTAGTGGGATACGGGCTTGACGTTGGAGAGATGTACCGAAACCTGCCTTTCATTGCGGTACCGGAAGAGCCCGACAATCTCGTCAAGAAATAACGACCCTACAGATTTATAAATAATCTCAACAGCAGCACCGCAAACAACGCGTGCGTGGCCGCATAAAATCCGATCAACGCTCTGCCGCGTCTATCGGATCCTACTTGTCGGACCTTGTACAAATATTCACTCAAGTCGTCACTAAGTTGATCGCGCAAATCATTACCAAAGTAATGATCGAGCTTTGTGAAAAGCGTAACTGGGCCAGAAACAATCCGTACATTCTCTCGCTCTTGCTCCGGCCGCGCTTGGCATTGAGCGATTGCTTCATTCATTAGAGCGCGAGCTTCTCTTGCGCGCCGCCACAGAAACCACAACCACCCGCACATCGTTAATATCCAAATCCAATGAAAGACCCACTCGATTGCACTTACTATCGCATTCCACGCGCTCTTCATCGTGTATTCAACATCACCGAGAATACGATTTAGAATTTTTATGAACTCGTTCATGTATCTATTCAATAGCTCAACACCGCGAGACCACTTCGAAGGGCGGGGCTTCGGTTTTGGCAGCGAATCCCAACCCGGCCCGCCGTTCACCGTCCTTGTAGAAGGTTCCCACCCAGCAGTTCCGCGAGGGAGCCGGTATTTGGGATAAGCGGCTCTGACATCTCTGTACTCGACCATTCGCTCGCCTGCGTAGCCTCCTTCGGAGTAAACGCTTCGCCAATAGTTGTTGTAGTTGGCGAGCCGTTCGTGACACACGGCCGCAGTGTATAGCGCATCTCGCGCCGCGCGAGTGTTTGGAAAACGACGCACCACCTCCAGGAAGATCGGGAGCGAGTTTGCCGCCATATCATGCCTCTGCATGTTATCGAAAAGGAGTTGTGATTCACCGGGCCGTCTGAAGCCGCCACCTTGATCGAGATCGCATAGTAAGTAGTGTCGTATGCCTTTCCACGAAACTGGATTGTAAAACAGTAGCGACCGTTCGAATTGGTAACTCGCGACCTGATAGAGAGCTTCAGCCTTCTTCTCGTCGCCCTGAGCAAGCTGAACGTCGCGTTCCAATAACTCAAGTTCATTGGCTGTCCTCATGTCTTGTTCGACCCACTGGGGCCGGATACCTCGTATGGTTGGATCGAAATCCCGCTCCTTTGGATGCTCTTTCTTGAGCTCACTTCGCCCGTTGTAGTCGTTCCTCCGGTAATAATAATCGTCGTCCGCCTCTCGTCCGATTGTTCTAATCTTTAGCAAAACTTCTCTGGCGTCTTTCCAGCGCCGATCGCGCAAGTACCTGATACCAAGCGCATACATCAGTTCGTCACGGTGCGCCAATAGAGGACGTTTCTCGATAAATGATGCAAATTGCTCTGGTGTCAGGAGGACGTCAACGAAATAAGCGACATCGTACCGGTAGTCCAGGGCGAGATATGTATCGAGGGCGCCCTCGAGATCTCCTGAATCTTCCTGCAGCATGGCCAGCATTCGCCTACCGCCTTCGGTGTAACGATTGTTGGGGTTTTCCCTTACCAGCGCTTCCAGGGCACTGCGCGCGCTGTTGGGCTGTCCGATACGTTGTTCGCCCGCTCCCGCGACCCACAAAGCCTCCGCACGGGCATCTCCCTTTACTCCCGACGCCAGGGCACGACGAGCCAATCTTGCTGCCTCTTTGTAGTTTTGCAGCTCTAATTGCGCTTCTGCGACTCGGAGTAAGAATCCTCCCGACACTTCCGCCTTAGGGTTAATAGAAACCATTCGGGTTGCGAACTCTGCAATCCGGTGTAGTTCCTCTGTGGTACGCTCCTGATTGCAATCCTCCCAATATCTTCGTGGTGGACAACTATGCAACACCGCAAAGTTGTAAATCTCATGATAGGCGTAAGCCATCGCGGTTCTGGGTTCATTAGCGATTAATTTTTCGAGCGTTGCCATTTGTTTGTCATCAGCTTTGCGTCGAATCAGCCCAAGCGACGCAACGGCTTCCGCTCTGAACGTTGCGTTGTCGCTTGCGAGCATCCGATAATAATCTGCAAGCGCTCTAGGTCTGTCCCCTACCTGCAGCCACAGATGGGCGAGCCACCCGATTGCATCGTTTTTGTAACGACTGTTCGGATACTCGCGGATCAGCTGCTGAAAGCGCCGTCTTGCTTCTTCCCAGTAATCGTCGCGTGGCCACGGTTTTCCTCCATCATCCGAGCCTTCCGCTGCCCAACTAGAACTCGCTTTCATCGATACAATAGCTGACATATACAGAGCCGATTCACGCTTCTCACTCTTAGGGAACTCCGCGACAACATCGGCAAAGCAATGAACACCGATATTTTTCCCGTCACGGTAGAAAACTGCGGCCGATAGATATGCAGCGTTGTCTTTTAGATTCCGATCGGCTCGACAGGAGGTTAGCAGGTGGCTTATCTCCTCTGGCGATTGTCGGTTGTCGTATGCTGTCCTTGCTCGCAGATAGTCCGTTATTGTCTCTCCGCTTGAACCCAAGTCGTATGCAGTTAGAGCATCGAGCTTATCAAGCGCAGAATTGCGTCGAGCTTGAAGCTCTTTTGGCCCGCTCCACCGGTCTTCCCGCATACCTTTGGTCATCTCGAGATACTTGCGTAGCTGTTTCCCAACTTCCGATACGTCACCGGCCTTTTCGGCTTCGAGGCTGGCGTTCCACGTGAGATCGATTCCTTTTACTTTTTTCTCATATTCTTCATATGTCTCTCCGATGTATCCGACTTCTTCATCCCAGGAAAACAGTTTCTCTTGTTTCATCCTCGAAAAGTTAGGGAAGCGAGGCATGCGAAAGAACTCGTTGGCCGCGCGATAACCATTGAATCGCACCGAGTGATCGGTATAGTAATCCCAGCCGCATCCTTTGATTTTCAGTGCGGCGGCAAGCGCGACGCCGATCGTCAACGATATAATCAGTCCTCTATTGAGATGTGTCTTTGTCATACCGTTCTACTCTTCTCTGCATTGGCAACACTTCGGTTTCTTCAATGTGCGATCCATTTTCCAGGACGCCGGCGTATCGTATCTCAAGTTTGTCTAATGGTTGTTCTATTTCAAATCGCGCCGTAAGTCTTGCCCCAGGAGGCCACCAAGCAATCGTAAGTTTGACCGCTTTGGCACGTGCAGCGGAGCAAGGCACGACTTGATCTCCAGATATGGATACAGGCTGAACCGTAGCAGAACTGCTTATCGATGCTGACTCGAGATAGCCGACAGGAAGCCGAATCAAAACCATCATTCCGTCTTCATCGGATCTTAACGCCGCGGTTCCCGAGTTCATTAGTTCAACTACCGCGCATACGCTAGTCCTGTTTAGGGCACACACCGGGAGCTGATAGGCTCTCGCATCCATCGAAAAACGAGGCTCGGCGTCTTTGAGAGCAGATGTGATTTCTGTCAGGGTCAGAGTGTTTGAATCTCCGGTGGCCGGCATTCGAAATACACAGATTCCGAGGAGTCGCATTCCTGCCCGCTCGCGAACCTTAGCGGCGCAAGCTCGTAATCCTTCAGCAGTAGGCCGCTGGATTAGAATCACCTCGCCGGAGCGGACCGCGGTGCCCTCAAGAATCACGTCACGACGAGCCTTGTACAATCTCCTCCATTCTCCAGTCTGAAGCTCTGAGCCTTCTTTCGTTCCTATTTTGAAAGGTGTCTGGTCGCTCACCTCAAAGGCATTGCTTTGCGCAACGACAGTCGGATCCAGATCGCCACGAATCCCAATCAGCAAACCTTCGCGTGAATAATGGATGGCATAACCGTAGGCAGCCAACCCGGCATAGAACGGTGAACCAAGATCTCGGGCCTGCGAGATGTACCGGCTGACATACTCAGGTGATGAGATAGGAATCCGGTTATTGAGTTTATCCGGTACCTCCACGCCATAACACTGAGGAACCCAGAAATCACAAGCAGAAAGAACGTGTGTAAGAGCCGGCGACTCCATCCACGTTGGCAGTCCTGTAACGGATAGTTTCATCTCGGTTGGTAATCCGCTACGAATGCCGCGCAGCACCAGAGCGTACTTTGAGAGCAACCGAGTAGGAATATCGAAGTCTAGTTGAAGCCCCACGATGTGAGCTTGATCATCGTTGGCCCGAGATATGTCCTGCCTGAACGCAACAAGCACTGTCGCGGCTAAATTGTCATCATTTAATTTCTGAAAATCCGAAAGAAGAGATCGAGTAGCGTTATAAGCGAGATGCACGTCGATATTGCCGGGAATCCGACCACCAGCACGACGAATGCAATTCAGCTTTTCTTTTTCGTAATCGATCTGACCTGCTCTCAGGAAAAGGACCTTTGTGCCGGTCTGTTTGACGGCTTCATCCACGTCTTCCTGGGACGGAGACTCGAGGCGCCAGGCCCAGAACGCGACAGGAACTTCGTCGGGAAGCCAGACGCGTGGGCTCCAAGTCGCGCTCCAAACAACCAACACCATGATGCTGAGTAATAGCACCACCAGAATGCATTGTTCGAGTCTGGTTATGCGCATAAACCGATCGATCGCTCTGCGTGAATGTAACCTCATTTGAGAGCATATTGAGCCTAGCCAGCAGTCGAGCGTTACGCGGGTGCCAACGACGCTTAACACGGTAACCACGCCCGGCTCGACTGTGGTTAACCACGTTTGGGATTAATCGCTGTATCTTGAAGCGCTCTGGTGCCACCGGAGAATCGTTGAATCAGGCGCTACGGTGGTGCTGTGAAGCAGTTTTTCTGTCGACCAACCTTAATAAAACGCAACGCATCGAAGCGGCCGTCGTTCATCAAAACGAAGCGGGTTCCGGACATTCGGTAACGGCTTTGTACGAAATAATTCCTGAGGGAGTGGAAACCAGGCTTCAGCACGTAGATCCTTTGAGGTACCAATCTAGGGATACGACGTCGGCTGCGGCGACCACCGAATTGTTTACCTTAAAACTACGTTACAAATCACCCGATGGTGCAAAAAGCTCAATGGTCGCGAAGTCGGTACTTGATAAAGAGATAGATTCTGTTTCCGACAACACGCGATTCGCGGCAGCAGTAGCCGAGTTCGGAATGTTCCTGAGGGATTCAAAGTTGAAGGGTCATTCGTCATTCGAGAACTGCCTTAATCTAGCAAGAGAATCGATTGCGGAAGATCCAGAAGGGTACCGGACCGAGCTTGTTACCTTGGTCGAGAAAACTGCAGAGCTAAAAAGGCGTACTTGAGCAGACATCCAGCTAGCCAATAGAGCGCCGCTGCTGGTGTAGGGTTCGAGCATTCGCAATTAAGGTTAGGGTCTTTGTCAACGAAGCGGCGTCAGCGCGGCACTGTGGTTAACCACATTGACCAGTACCTACGTAAATCTTAGGATCCAATCCGCACCGACCTCGACCGATTCACATAACGAGTACTTTATGTCTCGATTAATGCTCACGGGTACGCTGGTTTTACTGGCTGTTGCTACAGTCATAAGCCTCTTTGCGTCAGGCAATCGCGCGCAGTCCTTTCCGTCTAACAAAACTGAAGCGCCGACGGACAGACTGTCGGACGAGTTCCGTCTTGGGGAAGTAGCACACACGGTAACAAAATTACGCAGAGTTCATACGACAAGTACGGATACGATGATCCCCTCGACCGCGAAGTCGCTATTGAAAACGCTTAAACATCAATTGATCGAACTGATAGCCAATCGACTATATTCTGAAAATGCTGATGCCAGCGTGCAACAATTACAAGCTATTCTTATCGAAAATCTTCGGCGTGTCGGGGTGATCGTGACCGAGCCCATTTGTGAAGTAATCAACCAACAGAATGTCGATCTTGGTTACGATTACGGAGCCGTATATGACATAACGATAAAGCGACCCCAATCCTGTTCTGATCTCCTTACGGTTACCACGACACTCGGAGTGCCGTGCGGGTCAGACACGTCTTTATATATTTTTAAGTACGAGAACAATGACTGGAGGCTCAAAGTATCTTGCGAGGTAAACGACTATGCTGACATAAGCGGAGTTCAGGGAAGATTCGCTTACGGAATCTCCTGGCCCCGTGAGGACGGTCAGTTTTTTATAGTAACCGCAAGTGTGAATCCCTGGTGTTCATCGAACTGGCAAGCTATCACGTATCGAGCACTACGGCCGGGCGGAACGCCCGAGAAGCCTCAAGTGTTGCTGAGCAAAACCCAAACGATCTGGCTAGGCGATGAACCAGCTTACAGACTAGATGTACATAACCAGTCGTTTACGCTCAGTTTTCACGATGAGAAATATCTTGAGCTGCTAAACAATGGGCAAGATTTAAGTATCGATGATCCGAATGGTATGCGTATCATAAAATACGAGGTCGACGAGGACTCGGTGAAGCAGAAGGATTAAACGTGTCGATTCTCATAGCCGAAGACAATATTGCCCAGCGGAACTACCTTCGCGAGTTGATCGAACGGGAGTTCCCCGCCCACTTGCCTGTCCTCGAAGCCGCCGACGGCGAAGAGACTGCTTCCCTCGCTCTCACGCACT
>DATFWY010000080.1:0-3631 GCA_035258805.1 Blastocatellia bacterium
TTTGGATTGGCCCAAGGTCCAATGCGCGCGTGGGCGCTAGCTTCAATCAACTCTCTAAAAACAAAATGCCCGCAACGTCACCCCGTTGCGGGCCAGTAAGCTGGTGATAGTGAAGCAGTAAGCGAAGGCAATTTATCATCGCCCATGTCGCGGACACTTAAGCCGGACATTTAGTGCGTATCTTTGTGTGGCGCCCCGTTCAGTCGAAGAAGCTCCAGACGCAAATCAACAGTACGACTGTCGCAGCGGCGAAAAGCACTATACGACCCGCAGGTTGGCGCTCGTGCACGCTCTGAACTGACATTGGGTGATCCCGCCCGAAGGATTGCCCAACTTTATCCGTTCACTCTGACGGGTGCGTACCACGTTTTTTGCAACTCTGAGTTCCGAGTCATGCGTTTTTGTGCGCTTCGGGGCCCGGATGGAGAGATTTCTCTATGACTTCGCCCAACGTCAGAGCCTTCGGCCAGCTATGCGCAGCCCCCGTTCCTGTAGGATACGGGCGCCTCGTAAACTTCATTCCTTCCGATGCGGATTGCGACGATCGCCGCGACGATTAGATTTTCGAACGTAAGAAATGAAAGCATCGGGGTGATTATGTTTGACCTTGAGAGCAGCAATTAACGCATCCTCAGCCTCGACCGTCAGAACTTCGGATCGTTTCCCAAGTCTTAGGCCGACAATGTACTCGGTCATGACGTTCCCCTCCGTTTCTGATAGGCTACCGTTGCCAGAGAGAGGATGACAGTTGACCTATATCGTCAATGAATCCTGCATCAAGTGCAAGCTGATGGATTGCGTCGAGGTCTGCCCCGTCGATTGCTTCTACGAGGGCGAAAACATGCTCGTTATCCATCCCGACGAATGCATCGATTGTGGAGTATGCGAGCCGGAATGTCCTGTTGAAGCAATCAAGCCTGACACCGAGGACGGGGCCGAGAAATGGCTCAAGCTCAACGCTGACTACGCAAAGATCTGGCCCAATATAACGATCAAACGTGACCCTCCTGCAGATTCAAAAGAGTGGGAAGGTAAGCCCGATAAGATCAAATACTTCTCGCCAAATCCGGGCGAAGGCGACTAGAGCATGATAGATCGTCATGCGGACCAATGATGTGGCGAGATCGGATTAGCATTTGCAATTGAAATTGGTTCAACGCATCTGAGCCTTCGGCCAGACTTGGTCGTTGCCGATACAACATCCGCTTTGCCCCTAAATAAATCTCTATTCAATCGCTTCGTTGGTTAGCGCGAGTATTTTAGCGACTTCAAACTGCCGGGGCTGGAACTGGTCCGAAAAATATCCGCAGCACCTTTTCTTTCCCAATTACGCGCACCAGTTCATGCATCGTGCAGTACATGAGAATCAGCACGAACAGAATGATCTGAACCGCCCAGTAGTGCGGCCACACGATTTCAGCAAACAGCTTCTCATTGCCGGCTGCAATTCCGCCGGCTTGCCGCGAAAAATCGTACAGATGTTCCAGATAATGAATTAGCGCGGACACTAGCAAGTAGATCAATGTCTTCCACGCAATGTTGTAGACCAGTGGTCGTTCGGGAAAGCGATTGATGAACGGCAGCATGTCCGAGATGAGCACTGACTTGCCGAGAATTAGGGCGGCGACCGCAATTGAGACCGTTGACAGCGGCGCCAGCCCGGTTCCTTTAACCATCAGCACGCGTACAAAGGCTACAACGTGTAGAGCGACGAAAAAAAAGATCGTCGGGGGAAGCACGGCAAAAAATTCCTCTTTGAGCTTTGAAGTTACCTTGCTCATAGGGTGTCCTCAATGATGGTTGTACCATTACCCGCGCGATGGAGTGGTCTGTGGTGTGTTATTTGCTGAGAGACCTCGATGGCGCTTACGCCGCAAAGTCCGCCTTGTGTCCAAGCTTGCGAGATAGGCGGCAGCAAAGATAACTGGCTCAATGCCGACTGAGAACACTCCAATTTCGATAAAAAGGTTAGCCTTCCTGTATCGCTGTATCGCTTTCATCTTGGGAAGGAGATACTGGAAACAAAATTCGAATGGTCGTCCCCTGATCCTCACCTGCGCTCACAGCTTCGAGTCTACCCCCACTGCTTGCAATGAAAGTATTCGCGATCCATAGACCCAAACCTGACCCTGAAATTTTGCCAATATGACGCTGACCGCGAAAGAACCGCTCTGAGAGCCTAATCTTCTCTTCTAGAGTAAGCCCCACACCATCATCGCGCACGGAGATTAGTAACTGGCCGTTCTCGACGTTTGCCGCGACATGAATAGTTGACGGACAGCTCGAGAACTTCGCGGCATTGGCGATGATTTGGCTAAGAGCTTGTTCGACGAGAACCGGATCAATTTGGACAAATGGAAGATTGCTACTTAGGTTCAATTCGATGTGGCGGTCCGGAAAACGAAGTCTGATGCGCTCCACCGCAGCGTCCACAACATCCGTCGGATCAGTCCAATCGCGCCGGGAATGCAACCCTTGGCTCGCGATTACAGCGGCGTCTAGCAAATTTTGAATGTCGCTGTTTAGCCGCATGGCTTCATCGCGAATACCATTGGCTAGTGACGCGAGACGTGCATCCTTCGTAACAGTGGCCATTTCGGCAAGGATTGATACACCCCCTAAAATAGACGCGAGAGGGGTTCGCAGCTCGTGGGAGACGGAGCCGATCAACGCATCCCGAAGTTGATCGGCTTCGATGAGTGTTTTCGTCGTAAATCTTGCCGATTCGATCCTCAATGCGAGAAAGGTAGTAATGCCGACGGCTAAAAGACTGATCGCGGTGTTGATTAATCCCGCTTGCTTTAAGTCACCACCAGTCAAAAAATAACTCAAAATAGTCAATGCCATGCAGCTTGCAGCTACCAGAATGACACCCCGCTTTTCCAGAAAGCGGACAGAAACCAACACAACAGCGACATATAGAACCGGGACCGCGATTTCTAAATTGGTGGCCGTATCTAAAGCAAAGATCCCCGCAGCCATTGCTACGCACAACATCGGCAGGATAATTGAACTGCGATTTGATGGCGGGATAGGAGGCATATCTCGGAGCACCTTAACTAAGTTTTCGGCGAGCTCCCATAAATTCAGCCTCAATTTTCGAAAAGAGATAAAAAGGACAAGATGAGTGCATCGGACGGCTGGGCCAGTCCGATTCTCTCATTAAGCCGACTGTGATGCAGCGCATGCGTGTCCGCTTTATCTCTAAAAGCGGACATGTGCGTGCAAACTGAATGTCTGCTAAGGGCCAAACGCTTTAGTTCGCACTGCAAGAAAAACAGCAACCTCGGCCGACCCAGAATCGTCGAAAAGTCGAAACGGTGACCTGCAGCATTTGCGCGAGATGACGCTTCGCTCGGGCTAAGCTGTCAGCCGTCGTGGGTCGCATAATCTACCGGTTGGCAGACCTTCGTCGTTGAACTCGATCTGGAAGATTTCGGACAAGCCCGCCCTTCCAGACGACGTGAGTTGAAGTGCACGGCTGCCCGATACACATTTGAGCCATCTGAGCTCCAATAGACGATCCAGAATCCGAGCTCCGACGAGTCCCTTGAGGTGATAACGACGCTCGCTCCAGTCGAGACAAGGCTGGCAGAAAATCCGCCGAGTCCGCGGTGTCAGATCAACGCCG
>DATFWY010000081.1:0-81818 GCA_035258805.1 Blastocatellia bacterium
CCGACAAGCCATTCGAATCCAATCCTTGCTGCTGTTGGGTCTTACCCACGGCGCCCAGCACCAGCGGAGCTACCGTCTCCAACAGTTTCCCCGCAGAGCCTGGATCGAGCCCGGTTGTTTGCGCCAGTCCGTTCTCAATAGAGTTACGCTGTTCGCCAAACACGTGGCCCAGAATACCGGCTCCGTTTGCAGTTTCACTGTTCGCGATGAATCCCTGTACATCGTCGAGAACCGAGCCGTCGTGATCCTTGGCGATGGCTTGATTCAGCGCGGACGCACCGGAATCCGTTGACGCATTTCGAGCGAGTGCCGATATGAGAAGCGGGACAGCGAGCGATACTGCTCGGCTCGTTGTGCCCTGATCGGCTCCAATTTTGCTGCTGATTTGCGAGATTGCGCCCCCGGTTAACTGCTGAGCGAGCATCTCTGTTAAGGCATTCATGACAACCTCCTTTTGTTGCAACAGAGTCGAGCTTACGTCCGATGACTCACCGAGAACGTCCTAAAAATTTGGAATTACCAGTTTCTGGCCGACTTGAATCTTGTTTGGGTCATCAAGTTGATCGCTGTTCGCTTCAAAGATTTTCTGGTAAGTCAGAGCCCCGTGTGTAACATTCTTTGCGATACCGGAAAGCGTATCTCCTGGCTGCACCTCGTACTCTCCGTAAATGTCTTCGCGCGCCGCGCTCAGATTTAGGGTCAGATCACCTGAGCTCAGACCCGGATCAATTTCCTTTACCTTGTCCCACACCTGATTCACAGCATACTTAGTGGGTAGCGAGCCGCTGATGGTTAGATGTCCGTTCTCCTCCTGCGCGTTTAGACTTGTTCCGCCCAGGTTTGTTGCGAGTATATAGGCATCGCCGTACTTGTCCGTTAGTTGTGACATTATCTTTTTCCTTTCTTTTCACTGTGTCTGGGAGACGCGATACGGGCTTCCCAGTCACAAGGTTGTTGTGTGCTTTAAGAATCTTCGAGCGCTTATCAAAGGACGATGTTGGTAACAGTGTCAGGTCGGCTGCGACCTACATTAGTTGTTCTTGCGACGGGCAAGAGTCAGGAGTTTTGTGCGGATCTCCGCAAGAATTAGATCACTCCAGATCAAAGGTGGAAGATTTTATTGGCGTCCTTACGCCCGAAAGCATGTCACACTCTCTCGACTGAAGACAAGTGCTTGCGCATTTTGTTTCAGTCATTCCACACTTTTTTGGGTACTATTACTGAAACATTAGCAGCAACAATTCCATCGGATTGAGACCAATTCTGCTGTGTTTACAGGATGATCGATCGTTGCTTTTCCGTCATCCGTTACTTATGATTTCGGCGCGCTCAAGCAGTGAGTCAGGCTTCAAATCAGAAATTCGTATGACGAAGTTGCTACTGTCGTCGGCAATTCCAAATTTCAAGCCTGACCCTTATCATTCTATAAGTGAGCTAGATATAAGTGAGCTAGGTTTCAAACATGGCGATCAAGATGGAAGATTTTGAGAAGATGGGTGCGTTTTATCTAGGTTGCAGGTTCGATCTGCAAAACAAACGGCCCGGCGACTCACTGGTCCTATATGACTCAAAAGACTTAGTAACTCACGCTGTTTGCGTTGGCATGACCGGAAGCGGCAAGACCGGTTTGTGCATAGGTCTTTTAGAGGAAGCGGCGATAGATGGTGTTCCGTCAATTGTTATCGACCCAAAAGGAGACCTGTCGAATCTTCTGCTTACTTTCCCGCAACTCAGGGGAAGCGATTTCCTGCCCTGGATAAACGAGGACGACGCAAAAAAGAAGAACCTAACTAATAGCGATTATGCGGAGCAGCAGGCCCAGTTATGGACAAAGGGACTGAGCGATTGGGGGCAGGGAGGAGACCGCATCCAGCGTCTGCGGGATTCGGCGGATTTTGTGATCTACACTCCCGGCTCAAGCGCCGGAATCTCCGTTTCCATTCTAAAATCGTTTGCAGCACCAGATCAGACTGTGATGGAGGATTCCGAATTGCTTCGGGACCGTACCAATACCACAGTAACGAGCCTGCTCGGTCTGCTGGAGATCCAGGCCGATCCCATTCAGAGTCGAGAGCATATTTTGATTGCGACAATTCTCAATCGCTTCTGGTCGGAAGGTCAGGCTGTTGACCTGGCCTCTCTCATACAACAAATTCAGAACCCGCCAATGACAAAGATTGGCGTGCTCGATCTGGAGTCTTTTTATCCTGCGAAAGACCGATTCGGGCTTGTGATGGCGCTTAATAATCTTATTGCGTCACCTGGATTTGGCGCGTGGATGGAGGGCGAAGCTCTCGATATCGGTCAAATGCTCCACAGTGCGTCGGGTAAACCAAAGGTATCCATCTTTTCAATTGCACATCTTGGAGACGCAGAACGAATGTTTTTCGTCTCCTTGTTGCTCAACCAGGTTCTGGGGTGGATGCGCACCCAATCTGGGACAACCAGCTTGCGCGCGATTCTGTATATGGATGAAATCTTCGGTTACTTTCCGCCGGTGGCAAATCCTCCGTCGAAATTGCCGCTGCTCACGCTGTTGAAGCAGGCCCGCGCATTTGGTCTCGGTATCGTGCTCGCGACCCAAAATCCGGTTGACCTGGACTACAAAGGACTCGCAAACACCGGTACGTGGTTTATTGGCCGTTTACAGACTGAACGCGACAAACAAAGAGTTATTGAGGGTCTTGAGGGAGCGGCTGCAAGCCAGGGATCGAACTTCGATCGCGGTGCAATGGAACAGACGCTTGCCGGGCTTGGCAGCCGAGTTTTTCTAATGAACAACACCCACGAAGATGCGCCGGAAGTCTTTCAGACTCGATGGACATTATCATATTTGCGTGGGCCACTTACTCGTAACCAGATCAAAATCTTGATGGAGCCCGCTAAGGCTGCTGCGGAAGGACAAGAGATACCTGCTCCGGCTGAAGGCTCTTCGAAAGCAACGTCGAAGCCAGTTAACAGAACGACCGGAGAGACTGTTTTAAGCGCCACTCGACCCGCAATCGGTCCAGATGTTCAGCAGTTCTTCATTCTGCCTCGGGGAAACGCGCCGGAAGGAGGAAGGATACTTTATAGACCGATGGTAATTGGTGCCGCGACGGTCAGTTTCGTTGATACGAAAGCCGGGATCGACGCTACTAGTGAGGTTTGTCTATTGGCTGCGGTCACTGATGCCCCTGTCCCGGTGGACTGGGACGATTCGACCGACGCCGGGGTAGCTATTGCAGACTTGGAGAAGGATCCTGCAGACGAAGCCAGCTACCAGGAGTTGCCCGGCGTCGCCGGCAAAGCAAGAAACTATCAGACGTGGGCAAAAAGCTTTGTCACATATTTGTATGGAAACCAAAGGATGGAATTGCTTCAGAGTCCCAGCACCGACCAGGTATCAACACCCGGAGAATCCGAGCGCGATTTTCGAGTACGCCTTCAACAAATCGTCCGCGAGCATCGTGATGTTCAGATTGAAAACCTACGAAAGAAATACGCGCCGAAGATAACAACATTACAGAATCGGATTCTGCGCGCTCAGCAGGCAGTGCAGCGGGAGTCTGCTCAAGCGAATCAAGCCAAACTCCAGACCGCTATCTCGTTTGGGACCACCATACTCGGAGCCTTCCTTGGAAGAAAGGCTGTGAGCGTATCTACATTAGGTCGTGCAACGACTGCGGCAAGGGGCGTCGGCCGCTCGATGAAGGAACAACAGGATATCGGACGCGCACAAGATTCCGTCGAAGCGCTTCAGTCACAGCTGGCAGATTTGGAGGCTGAGCTCCAAACTGAGACACAGCTCCTCGAGGCCAAGATAGATGCTCAAAATGAACAGTTCGAGAGAATCAGTATAAAGCCGAAGAAGTCAAACATTTCAGTTCAGCTAGTTTCGTTGGCCTGGGCCCCCTTTTGGCAAAACGAATCCGGGGAGGCAACATCGGCGTGGGAATGAGCGAACCACGCAAGGTGAGACCAGGCCGTTTCTGTATCTACTTTGCAGGGTCAAACTGCCGGCATCCTAATTACAAATGACAAGAGAATTCAGCTACCGCGCAGCAGGTGTAGACATAGACGCCGCCAACGAAGCCAAGGAACGCATCAAGCGGTTGGCGCGAGAGACGTTCACTCCAAATGTGATGACTGAAATCGGTTCCTTTGGCGGAATGTTCCGCGCCGATTTCTCCCAAATGAAAGAGCCGGTTCTTGTTTCTTCTGCAGACGGAGTGGGAACAAAGCTACGGGTCGCGTTCATGACGGGAATTCACAATACCGTTGGCTACGATCTTGTCTGTCATTGTGTCAATGACATTTTGGTCCAGGGAGCCCGACCTCTATTCTTCCTGGACTACATTGCTGCCGGGAAGCTTGTGCCTGACACCGTTGCTTCGATCGTTGAAGGACTTGCGCGCGGATGCAAGGAGGCCGAGTGTGTGCTGATCGGCGGCGAGACCGCCGAGATGCCCGGCTTTTACACTGATGGTGAATACGACGTCGCCGGTTTCATCGTAGGCGTGGTCGATCGCGCTGAGATAATAGATGGATCCAGAATCGTACCAGGCGATGTTCTGATCGGGTTACCGTCCGTAGGATTGCATACAAACGGTTATAGTCTCGCTCGCAAGCTCTTCTTTGAAGTCGCTGGCTTTGACGCACAAACTGAGGTCAATGAACTTGGTTGTACAGCTTCTCAAGAGTTGCTAAAGCCGCACCAAAGCTATTTGCCTTCGTTATCAGGCTTGTTGCAGAGTGCAGTTATCAAAGGACTTGCGCACATCACTGGTGGTGGGTTGCTTGAAAACATTCCCCGTATCTTGCCTGAAGGAACCTCGGCTGAGATTGAGGCGGGATCCTGGCCGGTCTTACCTGTGTTCAAACTATTAGCCAGGATCGGCGGCGTACCTGAAAAGGAAATGTACCGAACTTTCAATATGGGGATTGGGATGGTGATAATTACGGACGAGGAAGGGGCGGCGATAATTCGTAGTCACCTCAAAAACCTCGGCGAATCATACTATGACATTGGGCACGTTATTGAAGGTGACAGAGCAGTCTCCGTGCGAAAGCTGGAACGAGACTAAGTGACGAATCAAACAAATTCGGATCATAGACGTAGTTCTTATTTAGGACTTGAAAGGGTTGGAATGATCATCAGGAGGGTTGAGCCTGGGAATGCCGAGATGGTGCGCTAATTGCGGGAGGAATGTCGAGGAGGGCGAAAAGTTTTGCCGCCAATGCGGAATGCCGCAGCATCTCGAAGGCGAGGAAGCGACTACGTGGATTCTCTCTCCGGAGCCGCCGCCGGAGTCTGAACGCCCGACCAGTTCCGTTCATTCTGGATCCACTTCACGGAATGCTCCACCGACTGGAGCGGCCTATATTCCACCCACGACCCCTTATTATCAACCGCCATCCTCCATGGCGTATCCACCTGCCTCAGGGCCTCAGACAAATATCTCGCTTGGGGCGTGGCTCTCCGGCGGCTGGGAGATCTACAAAGAAAACGGGGCGCTTATGTCGGTCGCCTCTTTTTTCGCACTGGCAATAGCAGGATTCACGGGTGGATTGCTTTGTGGACCACTTCTGGTGGGAATGTTCCGGATGGCTTTCAAAACTCTTCGCGGCGATCGACCCATAATGAGAGACTTGGTCGAATGGCGCGGCACATTTTTGCAGTCATTTCTGGCGGGCATTGTCTTTTTAGTAGTGCATGTGGCGCTGGCAGGCGCGGGAAACACGAGCGGATTTGTTAAGCTATTGTACTTAGCTGCGTTGCCGTTCCTATCGATATTGTCAGCGTTTGCCTTTCCGCAAATTCTTGAGAGGGGAACAGACGTAGTCCACTCGATAAACGATGCGGCTAAGTTAGTTTTCTCTCGGGATGCGTTTATGTGGTGGGTGGTGGGTCTCGTCTTTGCGGCAATCACTACCGGCGGGTTCCTGGCCTGTGGGATTGGGGGACTGATCACTTTACCGTGGATGATTTCTTCGGCTGCTCTGGCTTATCGGGACGTCTTTGGCATCGACGATCCGAATCGCACTAACCAGTAGAACTTCATATTTATGGACAATACGATTGGTACGTTGCCTAAGGTACGCTTGGGCGAATGGATCAGTGAAGGCTGGAATATGTTCGCGGCCGAATGGAAGGTTTGGGTCCTCGATGCGCTCATTCTGTCGCTCGTGACCGTCGTACCGATAATCGGCATTTACGTTTTGGTGCTCTTCTTTGCCGCGGCATCAGCCGGTAGCGGCGCGGGAGTCAGCATCTTAATGCTGGTTATAATATCGGTAGTGATTGTTCTGGTCGCTTTCCTTGCGACCTATCTGGCAGGAGGAATGTATCACACCGCGTTCAAGCAACTGCGCGGTGAGCCTATTTCTACCAGCGATCTATTTTCGGCAGGCGACCGGCTGCCAGCCGTGCTGGGAGCCTCAATCATCGTAGGAATTCTGAGTATTATTGGAGCGATGCTTTGCATTATTCCGGCTTTCATAGTAGCGGGAGCTCTGTACTTTACAATACCCCTCGTAGTCGAACGACGAATGAGGGTTATGGACGCCATTCAGGCGAGCCGCGACGCAACGCGGGGTGATCTGTTCATGTTCGTGTTGTTTGCATTTATTGTTTCGCTAATCGCACAAGCCGGCTCGTACTTGTGCTATGTTGGGCTACTGATCACGTGGCCGTTGCATTACACGATTGCCGCGATCGCCTATCGCGACTGTTTCGGAGTTGCGGGGGCAAGGTCCTTTGCAAGCAAGGCGGCGCCGCCGAATACCTATGGTGCGCCTCCGCCTTCCGGGTACCCGGCGTCGGTCGCGCGCGAGCAGTGGACAGGTAACGCTCCAGCGGACACGCCTCCGCCGTCCGCCGTTTACCCGCAACCAGTGATTGAAACTCCCCAACCTACTGCGCCCCAGCTGCCGGTGGCCACGGAGCCGATCAAGCCGCCACTCACGGGGAGAATCATCTGTCCCGCCTGCAATGCCGAGTTGCCAGATACCGCTAGATTTTGTGCTCGCTGTGGCCGTAGCCTGATTGAGAAATAATTTGTGGCGATTTCTATGATCGATCAGCCCAACTCCCAATTCGACTTGCCGCGAGTGGCAGTCATCGGCGCCGGCTACTGGGGCATAAACCATGTGCGGAACTTCTTTGAATTAGGTGCGCTGGATATGGTTTGTGACGAAAGCGACGCGATGCTCGAGAATGTGGAAGCACGATTCAAAGGAATCAAGACAAAAAAGGACTTCCGAGTTGCTTTGAGTGATGCTCAGGTTGATGCGGTCGTAATCGCGACGCCGGCAGAAACTCATTACAGCATAGCAGCACTTGCCCTCGAGGCAGGGAAGGATGTTCTCGTCGAAAAACCCCTGACTCTCAATCTAAGTGACGCGGGCCGACTGCTTGAGCTTTCAATCGCAAAGAAAGCGATTCTGATGGTTGGTCATCTTCTCGAGTATCATCCGGCGGTCCTCCGTTTACGCGAACTGATAGATCGCGGTGAATTGGGAGAGCTCCGTTACATCTATTCAAATCGACTGAACCTGGGTAAGGTGAGAAGAGAAGAAAACATACTGTGGAGTTTTGCGCCGCACGACATCGCAATCATTCTCAGGCTTGTCGGATCGTTACCCACATTTGTTTCAGCAAGCGGCGGGGCTTATCTTCGGCCCGGCATTGCGGATGTCACGAACACAAACATGGAGTTTCCGACCGGTGTCCGAGCTCATATTTTTGTGAGTTGGCTGCATCCCTACAAGGATCAGCGGCTCGTGGTCGTCGGGTCCAAAAAAATGGCCGTGTTCGATGATGTTAGAACCTCGGGAAAACTGATGGTCTACGATCAGGGTGTGGAGATCGTGAATGGCGAGCCGGTCACTAGAAAGAACGACGGCATTCCTGAAGCGCTGGAGACTGACGAACCTCTGCGTCGTCAATGTATTCAGTTTCTTGACTGCATTCGCTCACGAAGACAGCCACTCACCGACGGAGAGAGTGGAATACGAGTATTGCGTGTACTCGATGCGGCAGAGAAATCGTTGTCGAATAATGGATCGATGGTTAGGTTGTAACGACGTTCCCGAAATACCGTTGCGCAATGTCACAGTCCACCAGTTCGTAGATTGAGTGTTCTACGAAGACAAAAGAGACTATGGAAAGACCATACTTTGTTCATGAATCCAGTTATGTAGACGAGCCTTGCGAGATAGGTGAGGGAACTAAAATCTGGCATTTTTCGCACATAATGTCAGGCTCGAAGATCGGCCGTGGTTGTAACATTGGTCAGAACGTCGTTATCTCCCCTCAAGTCCGTATCGGTGACAATGTAAAGATACAAAACAATGTTTCGGTTTATACCGGAGTAGAGCTTGAAGATGATGTTTTCTGCGGGCCGTCAATGGTATTCACCAATGTAACCAATCCCAGGAGTCATGTTTCCAGGAAGGATGAATACCGTGTAACGCTGGTTAAAAAAGGAGCCTCAATCGGAGCGAACGCGACAATAGTTTGCGGGCACACCATTGGCGTTTATGCATTCATTGGTGCGGGTGCGGTTGTGACTCGAGATGTGCCAGATTACGCGATGATCCTCGGTAACCCCGGTCGAGTGGCCGGATGGATGTGTCAATGCGGAGTGAAACTGAATCTGTCGCGAGATGCCGCCCGAAATGAGACCGCCACCTGCATCGCGTGCGGAACTGCCTACGTCAAAACCGGCGAGGTGGTGAGTCCAGGCGCCGGTTAGCCGATCGCAGGCTTCTTCTTATCCCGCTGTCAAAATATTCTCAAGCTGCGAGGTGATCATCGTGAATGGGAGGATGAATTTCACCGACTGGTGCTCGCAATTCAATCTTAACGACACGCTCTGCACCGCATTCATAACAGGTCTGAACCAGGGTCTCATCCTCGCTGGTTCTTGGATGCGGAATGCCCCAGTAGTGCCCGTGGTTCATAAGAAAAGCCAGTAACCTCATCGTTCCCCCTTACATATTTAAGGTCTACTGTAGCAGTTTTTGTTCCTTATCCATTAAGACGCGCCTCCGGGCCTCTTTGCTTCACTTTTTTCGAGGCTAAAGTAACCCCCGAATCAAAAGTGTTTGCCAACCGTTTTTAGCGAACTGAAATGAGACGCCTGCACTTCATACATCGTGCCTGCTCAAGAAGGTCACAGAAGGTCTTCCACATTTTCCGGGGGGGCGAGCTAACACTGCCTTTTCACCTTTTACGACGATAGGTCGCTGAATAAGATCGGGATTTTCAACCATGACGCTTATCAATTCATCATCTCGGATTTCCGGGCGGGCAAGGCCGAGATCACGATAAATCTTCTCGTCCTTTCGAAGCAGGTCGCGGGGTTCTATGCCAAGTTTATCAATCAGATTTCGAAGTTCATCAGCGCTTAAAGGGTTCTCATAATAATTGATCGAGTCGAAATCGACGCCACGGTCCTTAAGAATTCCTATGGTCGTTCTGCATTTCGTGCAAGTTGGCTTCTGATAGATCTTGATTTTGTCGCTCGTGAATATCTCCATATGAATTCTAGCACACATCGACCGTTGCATTATTTAGAAGACAGTTACGACAAAAATTGGTGTGTTATAATCGCGGCCCCGACGCCTTTCCCAAGAGAAAATTGCGGTGCACATACTCGAGAGACGGTGAATTGATGAACAGAGATGATCGACGTAGATGAAGTACAAATACAAGATGTCACCAGGCGATTTGGTGCAACAGCCGCGGTAAATTCGGTGTCGCTGTCGGTTCGGCGCGGTGAGTTCCTCACGCTGCTCGGCCCCTCCGGGTGTGGTAAAACCACACTCTTAAGAATGATCGCTGGATTTGAGCTTCCAGATAGTGGACGTATCTTCCTTTGCGGCAGGGATGTAACCCTTCTCGCGCCGAATCAACGAGATGTCACCACCGTGTTTCAGCATTATGCACTCTTTCCGCACATGAGCGTGTTTGAGAACGTGGCCTTTGGGCTTGCGAGGCGAAGAGTGAAGCGCGAGGAGATCAGGCGGAGAGTTGCGGCTGCGCTGGAGATGGTGCAACTTGGCGAACTCGCGGACCGGCAGCCAAGCGAGCTATCAGGAGGTCAGCAACAGAGGGTCGCGCTGGCCCGTTCGTTGGTCGTTGAACCCCGAGTGCTTCTTCTGGATGAGCCATTAGCAGCACTTGACCTGAAGCTTCGTAAGCAGATGCAGGTCGAGTTGAAGGGGCTCCAACGACGACTGGGAATAAGCTTCATTTATGTAACTCACGATCAGGAAGAAGCCCTTACGATGAGCGACAGAATTGTTGTCATGAACGCCGGGAGGATCGAGCAGATTGGTCAAGCCGACGATATCTACGAGCGGCCGCTGACTGAGTTTGTAGCGGGCTTCATAGGTGTTTCAAACATTATCGAAGGAACGGTTGAAACAATCACCGGCGATATCGGCATCGTGCGGACCGGAGCAGCGATGGTTCGGGCCGTAGGAAATGGATTGAATCCAGGCGAGCGGGTCCGACTGCTCATCAGACCAGAGAAAATAACCATTTCGACAGAAATCGCAAACGATGCTCTCACCGGGACAATCGAATCCGCGATTTATCTTGGTGAAAGCACTCATTGGAAGGTTTCAACAGGAGATGGGCAGTCCCTCACAGTGCTGGAGCAAAATCGGGAGCCTTATGATTCCAGTCAGTCGAGGGTTGGCCAGTCGGTGAGCGTTCATTGGGCGCCCGAAAGTGCGGTGGTATTGAAGCAATGATCAGTCTGCTCTCGATTTCATTTTCACCGCAGAGCCGGGCTGGGCGTTACGCGTTTGTCGGGCTTTTGTTGCTTCTCGCTGGAACACCCCGGGTGCTGGGGGCGCTTCTGCTTCCCAATGAAGAAGGAGATCCCTACTCGTATTTCCGCTCGATTGAAATGATGCGCGCGGCTCTCATCGGTGGAACATTCACTATTCCGGAATTGTTCGGTTTCTGGTTGCCGCTTTATCAATTCGTCTGTGCCTTAATAAGCGCGGTTGCAGGTGATCCGCTCTACGTGGCGAAGATGGTTTCGGCGGTCTGTGGAACGGGCGTATGTCTTCTTGTTTTCTATGTCAGTCTGCGATTGACTGCCAGTGTAGGCCTCGCCTTCCTATCTTTTGCATTGATTGCATTCAATCCGATTCACATTATGTATTCTGCATTCTCTATGTCCGATGTCCCTCACGCGCTTCTGGTGATGGGCGGTCTCGTTTGCGCGATGACGGGACATTGGGTACTCGCCGCGATCCTGGTTGCCGGCGGCGGTTTGATGCGGCCCGAATCCTGGGCCTTTATACCATTGGTGCCTGTGCTTCAGTGGCTACTTCAGCGTCGAGTTACCGTAATTCCGTTTCTCGTCGCGCTGGCATCACCAGCCGCATGGATTTACATTTCGTGGTCGGCTACCGGCAATCCTTTTGAGTACTTCAAGGTAAGAGGCGAGTACATTAAGGAACTGGTCTCTCAGGCACCAGCTCTTGGTCAATTTTCGGCATCTGTTATTTTCGTCGATCTGCGAACATTGTTTTACTGCAGCGGACCTGCGGTGGTGATCTCCTGTATCGTAGCCTTTCTTTTACTGACCAAACGCCTGAGACGTGGTGCAATGCCGAAGTCGCTCGAATCTGTGTCGGAACCAGTAGTCGTCACATTGTATTTCTACTCAGCTCTCGCTTTTTTACTTTTTGCTTACTTTACAAAGAATCAGCCGGCGATCTTTGCTCGATATTGTCTGGTGCTCTTTGCTTTGGGGTTGCCTGTCCTGGCATGGACACTCAGAGCTACGAAGAACTGGGCTCGCGTCGAGGCGGCGGCCTTGTGGACCGTTCTTTTAGGTTTGTGTGTTTTGCAGTTCGGGTTTCAGGTTCGGGATGGTCAAGTCTTTATTAACCAAGTCTCACAAAAGCGGTTTGTAGCTGATTACCTGACTAATAACATCAGCATAAGACCGGAAACCAAAGTATTTTGTGATGACGATACCGTGAAGGTTCTCACCGGAATACCAGCACAAAACTTTTTGAGCTCGATGACCTCCCCTGTCGATACAGGATCTTTTCTGAGCTACCTGAAGGAGAATCACGTCGAGTTTCTGGTGTGGGAAAAGCGGGACCAATCGGCTGCAGCAAATCTCTTTACTGAATTGGGAGATGACGGTGTTGCGCCTCTGTTTAAGCTGGTTGCGTCCACAAACGCAGATCTTCGGGTATACAGAGTGACTTTTTAGTTTTCGTAGGACCGTAGGACTTATAAATGACGCAGAAAACAAGGTTCTTAATTATCCCGGCTATCATTTGGTTGCTTATTCTGATCATCGCACCTCTTGTGCTCGTAATGCTCGTAAGTCTGGCAACGCGCGGGCCATACGGCAAAACTGTCTATGTGTTTACCATGGATAATTTTCGACAGGCCTTTGATGTCCTCTACCTCCGCACATATTGGAGGACGATTTGGATTGCGACTGCTACCACGGCAATTTGTGCACTTTTGAGTTATCCGGTTGCGTATTATCTCGCGCTTCGGGCGCCTGAGCGTTGGCGGCGCAGTTTGCTTGTGCTTACGGTGATTCCGTTTTGGACCAGCTTTCTTATTCGAACGTATGCCTGGATGCTGCTTCTCAGAAGCGAAGGTGTAATCAACTCTATACTGATGAGCAACGGTTTGATTTCCGCTCCTCTGCGCTTACTGTACTCCGACGTTGCTGTTCTCGTTGGCCAGGTCTACGGTGAGCTGCCGTTTATGATATTGCCGATATATGTCGCTCTCGATCGATTGGATATCCGCCTTTTGGAAGCGTCGCGCGATCTAGGGGCCAACAGATTTTGGACGTTTGTAAAGATAACGCTGCCCCTATCGAGGCCGGGTCTGCTTGCGGGAATTGTTCTGGTTTTCATTCCATCGCTTGGGGCATTTATCACGCCAGACTTATTGGGTGGCGCAAAGTCTCTGATGATTGGGAATTTGATTCAGAATCAATTTGCGCAGCTCAATCAGCCGTTTGGGTCAGCGCTGTCGTTGATCCTGACGGCGGCGGTAATGTTGCTGCTGGCGATCGCGCTTAAGTCTGGGTTGAAATCGAGTGAATTGGCATAGTTAGAGACAAATACCCCAAATCTAGTACGACCAATAGAGCTCGTAGGACCGATAGGACCAAATGTGTCCTATTTGTTTGTAGCCGAGCTGCCCGCAGAGTCAGGCACCTTCTTTATATATTTGTCATACCACGACAGGTATCTCTCGTAACGATCTCTCACATAGCTCGGACGACTGATTCCGTGATTCTCGTTGGGATAGATCACCATTTGCGTCTCTATGCCGAGGCTCCTGAGCGCCTGATACATCTGCTGCCCTCCCTGAACAGGAACGTTGAAGTCTCGTTCGCCGCCCAAAAAGAGTGTGGGGGTCCTTATTCGGTCTGCGTGCAGGAATGGATAGGAGATCTTCTGGTACGTTTCCCACGCTTTTGGATCCCACGGCGGTCCGATCTCGTAATCGTACTGAATGATGTACTGGTCAGTACCGTAGAATGCGACGGTGAATGCAGTACCTGCGCCGCTGGTGGCCGCCTTGAAACGCTTATCACTGGCGATCATATAATCGGTTAGAATTCCTCCATAACTCCATCCGCCTACGCCCAACCGATCCGAATCACCGACTCCCATTCTGATAACGTGATCAACCCCCGCTTGCAAGTCTTCGACTTCGTAGTGGCCCCAATCAGCAAAAATAGAACGCGAATATTTTTGCCCGCGCCCGGAGCTTCCTCGATAGTTTACTGCCAGAACCGCGTAACCATTTGCCGCAAAAAACTGGCGTTCGATGCTCAGCGAGTGCTGATCCTGTCCATTTGGGCCTCCGTGAATCCGAAGGAGCAACGGCACTTTTGTCCCCTTAACATATCCAACCGGGTAAGTGAGCAAGCCATGGACTTCCGTTCCATCCTTGCTCTTGAAGTTGACCTCTTCGGTCGCTCCGAGATCGAGTTCCGCAAACAGCGCGTCGTTGTGGTGGGTAATCTGTCTGAGCGTGCTTCCCTCTAGTGCATAGATTTCAGTGTGCTTTGTGTCGTCCCCTGAAAGAACCACTGAGCGGGTTCCTGTCGAATCCCAGCTTGATATCACGATCGGCGGCGCCAGCAACCGTTCGACGGCACCGCCGGTGACACCGACCCGGGCCGGATAAACAGAACGATCGTCGGTGACCAGGAAGCGGATCGATTTGCCATCTGCGCTGAAAGTCGGCGACGACACTCCGCGGTCCAGAGCTTCCACCGACTGTATGCGCGTTGGAGCGCTGCCTCCGTCGCTGGCCACCAGAGCCAGGTGGCTCATACCGTACGCGCCGTACTTCTTTTCTTCGCCCTCAAGAAAAGCGATCGATTTTCCGTCCGGGCTCCATTCCAATCTCGATCGACCTCCCCGGCTGGTCGTCTGCGTTACTTGCTTTTCTGTTGCACCGGGCTTCGCCTCCGCTACAAAGATTTGTGAGGAAGGCTCCCGGTCAGGGTCGTCGGCTCTATTGCTCATAAATGCAATGCGGTTGCCGTCAGGGGACCACGAGGGAACCGCTTCGTCCCACTTGCTCTTGGTGAGACGGTCAAGTTTTTTCGTTTCGATGTCGAACAAGTAGATGTAGCTGTGACGGCCAGACAGCAGGTACCCCTGGCCATCCTGTTTAAATTTGTAGCGATCGATGACTATCGGTTTTGGTGTTCTGGGCCGAGGTGGCGCGCCTCCAGGTGCTGCGCCTGAATCCCCTGGTTGCGGTGTGTTTGCTTCAGCCTCCGGGTCGGGGTCGCCAACAACCAGAGCCAGCCTCTTTGAGTCGGGCGACCATTCGAAACCCTGCAATCGTCCTTTCAATTCCGTGAGCTGCATGGCCTCGCCACCGCTTCGATCAAGCAACCAAACCTGATTGCCGCGCGCTTTGCCTGGCCGCGAGGATGTGAATGAAAGGTACTTCCCGTCTGGACTCCATCGAGGCGAACTCTCGCTGTCCTGGCTCCAGGTGATCTGACGGTTGTTCTTGCCATCGTAACTGACCATCCAGATGTGTGAGTTGCTTTTGTCCTCTTTTACATCAATTGCCGATACGACGTAGGCGATCCATTGTCCATCCGGAGAAATCTGGGGATCGCGCACCTCTCTAAGACGCGCGAGGTCATCGAGTTTAAACGACCGCTTTGAATTCTGTTGAGCGTCCGCGAAACTGCAGGCAAGTAGTGAGAGAACCAGTATCTGAGATAGTCTTTTCGCGTGCATGGTGAACTCACCTCCTCGAACAATTAGACTCCACCGGTTAAAAAGACTGCGAGATTGCCGGGATTCTAACTAAGAATGCAAATGTACAGCAAGATGCTTTGAGGCTACTGAACTATTCTGAATCAATTCTTGCCTGGGATACCGTCAAGCTGGCTACGGTATTGTAAATCTAGTCGGCGGTATATGTCGCCGGTTCTGTTTTAGCAATTGGTCGCCTTCGACCGAAAATGCCGAAAACTGCGAGGCCAAGAATATTTGTTATTACGATGAGGCCGCCAATTTTTATCGCGAACAACACTCTGCTCTCGACTTCGATTATAGGGACAATTGAAAGCCCAACGTACAACACTGTCATCAACAGCCCGGAGAGCGCCGACAGCTTCAACCAAAGCGGCGGCCGTTGGGCCGCTCCTCTCAATCCAACCAGCGGCAAAGCGAACAAGGCGAGATAAGTGAGCGCGTAAAACAAGCCCGATGCATTCCATAACAACTGAAACGCCTCCTGCTTTCCAACACCGATCAATCCCACCAGGCTGAGCATCAGGGTCGCGGCGCCGACAAATAAAATCGAGTTGACTGGCGTTTTGTACTTATCGTGCAATCTTGTGAACCAATCTGGTAACAACTGGTCCCATCCCGCGACCATCGGGAGTCGCGTGTTTCCCGCAAACATAACGCTCGCCTGCGCCACGCGAATGGTAAGAAGCGCAATTATTGTGATTGGCGCAATCGCACCCACTACTCCGAGCGGACGAAATCCTTCGCTGAGGACTTGGGGTATTGGCGCTATGAGATCGACTCTGTTCTGTCCAATCAGCGCGAGCATCGAACTGGTACCGAGAATAAACATAATTGAAATGACCGGCGCTGCTAACACTACGGACCGGCTGATGGTGCGCACCGGATTTCGGCACTCACCGGCATGAATTGCAACATATTCAAAACCTCCTAACGCTCCGAATCCCATCTTGCTAAGGAGATTCAAAGTCATGAGCGACAGCGCCGGCGCCCCCATTTTGAAAGGCTGGTATTCAGGAAGGGAACCGTTGGCCAGGTTGAGAACAGGAAGGATCATAACTGCGGCGAAAGTTCCCAGCATCAACGCGCCGCCGAGCTTATGCACCCATTTCCCCACTCCCAAACCCACAGTAGTCAGTGATACCAGGATTGCGATCGATGTCAGACTTAGCAACCCGATAAACCACTTGCTGCTGGTAAGCCATTCTCCCTTTGGCCCGATTATGTAGCTGATATATTGCGTTATCTGAAGACCAAGTTCCGACGTGCTCAAGATGGCGAACAGCCACAGGTTCCACGCCACGAGGAAACCCATTAATTCGTTAAAACCAAGTTTAGCCCACTGATACAGACCTCCTTCCAGCGGCATTACTCGGTTGAGGTAGATTACAACGACCGCTGATGGTAGATAGAACAAAGCCATTGCAAGAAGCCAGAGCACAGTATGTGAGGGCCCTTGCTTTGCGGCAACACCGATCCACGGCAAGCCGACGATAAAGAGCACCTGAGTGAGAGCGAGATCGGTCAGCCCCAGTTCTTTTTTGAAAACGGCGCTGCGCTGTTCCAGGCGTTCCTCTTCTCGTTTGAATTCCGCAACTTCGGCTTTTTCCTCGATTCTATCCATGAGTTCCTCGCAAAGTGTGAAAGGCAGGTCGAGATCTTAGCGGGTCTCAGGTCTCGCCGCCAATCTCAAGCTCGCCGGTTTAATTGTTGCGAGGCGGTTTTGGTTCTGGAATAATCAATTTTGAAGATCGGTGCCAACTACCGTGGTTATACGACTACGTCAGCCGAATGATTCTCGCAACACACTGAGGTTCAGCTCAAGAACTGTTAGCATAGCTATCTTTGCGCTTCTGCTTTTTACGGTCGCTGCATTTACTTTTGCGCAGTCAGGGAAGGGAACCGGGGCCGGACGCCGGACGTTAACGCTCAATGTAATCGCTCACGCTCCTGAAGGTACACAAGTCACAAAAGCAGATTTCGACCTTTACGATGGCGGAACGGCTCAAGAGATCGAGAGTTTCTCTAGATTGGACAGCGGCTCACGTCTGGTGCTGCTTGTAGATAGCAGCACTAGTCTGAAAGCGGAGCAATCGGCGCTCGGAAAAGCAATGGAGGCGATTATAGACGAGTTATATTCCGACGACCAGATGATGGTAGTTGGATATAGCGAAACCGCCGAAATCATTGAGGACATGACGCCGGATCTTAGTAAACTGCAGACGACGCCCTCAAAAATTGCGCGGAAGGGCTCGCCGAGCTTCTTTGATGCGCTGGTCGCCGTCGCCGATTCGCTCACCAATCAATCGAATACTGGATTTGAAAAGAGAGCGATTATTCTCATCAGCGACGGATTCGATGCCGAGAGCAAGACGAAATTTGATGATGCGTTGCGGGCACTTCAAGAGGACAACATAGTGCTGTATGCAGTGCAGGTTCCGGATCGGACCCGAGGCGCTCTGGTTCGCGACAAACCAAAACCGCCGATGGCCCTGGAGCAACTAACCGTCGGGACCGGTGGGGCGATTTACCCCTTCGACAAGACTGCGGAAGCGGCGAAGACGATTTCAGATGACCTTAGAAAGAATTGGTACCGGCTCGTCTACTCGCCCTCCGGCATCAATACGCTCAATTTGCGCCGTTTGCTGCTGATGTCCCACAACCCAAATATCCAACTCCGTACAAAAGGTTCCCATCCCGCTAAGTACCAGAAAGCTTATTAGACTTGTCATCAGATTGCGTTCGGAGCCGGATTCGAGGGTTGTTTGCCCAAAAGAAAAAGGCACCGGAATAATCCGATGCCTCTTGGCCCCTCAGGTTGTATCTTGCGAGCATCGTTGGTGGGTGATGCTCATAAGTATGTCTTCGTCTGAAGCAATGTATGTGCCGCAGTGGGCACTCCATTCTTCTCTTTTTATAAATTGCTCAAATTGCTGTGTTTAGTTACCCAAATGAGGCCCGTACACTCATCGATCGATTCGCAATATTGGGACAGTAATGCCATTTACGGAGCACCATTGGTACAAATTACTCAGTTGACTGGAACAAATTGCCGGTCGGTCTTAACCGGGGCATGTGGTCGAGAATTTCGATGCGAAATCGCAAGCAAAACCCCAAGCATTGCGAAGGAGGTTATGAGGGACCAGCCGCCGTGGCTTACGAACGGCAGCGTAATGCCTGTCATTGGAAGCACTCGGAGAACGCCTCCAATGTTCACCAGTCCCTGAAACCCAACAAAGGCGGTCAATCCGGCTGCCAGAAGTTTTGTAAACATATCTGGGGATGCAATGCTGATGGATGATCCAGCAACAACAAATGTGAAGAGCGAAATCAGAATTGCTAGCCCTCCCAGAAGCCCGGTCTCCTCAGACTGGGCTGCGAAAATAAAATCTGAATCTGAAATCGGTACCGTTTCCGGGTAGCCGAGTCCCAGACCCTCACCGAGCACGTTGCCCTCATTGATTCCGAACAGCCCCTGGGACTGCTGAAGCACCTTGTCGGCCCATGCTTCGTTATTTCGTTGTCTCATTTCCTGCGTATCGCTGGGATCAATTGTCAGGTTCTTGAGCGCGAGATACCTCTCAAAGTCGCGTTTCCACCACCAGGTATCAGGAGGTGGAGCTTCCCACGTATGAATCCATTGGTAGAAACGAAAATAAACTCTGCCAGGTATCCCAAAGCCGCTGCTGATCCTGGTCGCTCCGAAGAAAACGAGGAACAAAACTGCTACAAGAGAAGCCGCATAGGCCAGCTGAACTTTCTTTCGTACCGCGACAACATACAGCATCAGATACACGCCAAAGAAGACCAGCATCTGCCCAAAGTCCGACAATGCGAAGAAAGGCAAGACCGGCATCGCTGCGATAACCAGGAAAAGGATAAAGTAGCGAGCCGGCGGCAACCCCCATCGGGTTCGCCGCAGGTGAGAATAAACATCTGCAAGCATTCCGGCGAAACACACCAGGAAAACTACTTTTACTGCCTCCCACGGAGTGGTCTGGCCAAAGAACTTTCCTTCGCTGCTGATAAACACGGCGATGGTGAATGGAACCAGCATTACTAATCCGATGATCAATGCATGACTTTGCAGCCATAACAAAGCATCATCGCGTTTAAAAAATCGAAAGCAAACCGCCATCGCCAGTAGAGCAGCTATTGGTATATAGGTATTTGCCGACGTCAAAATGTCACTGAGCGAATACTCGTATACCGGCAGCTTCTGAGTTCCCGGTTTTGCTGGTACCGCTCCTGGAGAGCCGAACATGAATGTTTTCTTTTCGTCATCGTACGCGGTTTCAACATTCAGCAGCCTGACGGTTTGAGCTTTCGCCTCTCGAGCCTTTGTGCGAGCCGCGCCACGAGCGCCATATTCTGGATCTGAGAACAGCCGAAACTGCATCAACTGGCCCGAAAGGAACAAGAAAACTGACGCCGTAAGCAATATCAACTCGCCTCGAAAACGTTGCCTCCGAGTCAGCCAGAAGAAGACAATAAGCACCGGGATCAATAAGGCGAGATCTCGCGCGGCGACTATCTTACTCGGTTCGTAGCCACGAATTTCACCCGACCATATGATTGCTACGTATCCGATCATGGCCATTCCGAAGATCAGGAGGATCATCAACAGGTGAAATGATGGTCTTGTCCGAGTTAGTTGTGTTTTGGTGCTTTCCATCTCAACAGAAACCGGAATAACTTTGCGATAAGCCTATTCAGCGTTGGCCAGTGACCTTTGCGCTCTCTACCTTGGACGCCGAAGTCTTGAGGTAATCGAGAGAGGCTGCTTTTGCGACAATTTTTGCCGCCAACGGAGCCGCTGCCCTGGCGCCTTGCCCTCCATTCTCAACGATCACCGCAAACGCAATTTGCGGATTATCCGCCGGAGCGAACCCGACGAACCACGAGTCGGTAAACCCGGCGACGCGGTACTCCTTTCGGCCATCTTCGTTTACGCGATCTACGATCGGATTTCCATGCTTGTCATAAACGTAGCCGTCGCGGTCCGCGGTTCCTGTTTTTCCACCCGCGGAAATATGCGCCGGCGAACTGAATATTCCGGCTGCCGTTCCGCTCTCAACTACGGAACGCATCATCGCGCGCAACCGCGCCGCCGACTGGCTGGAGATAAACTGGCCGATTACTCTCGGTGGCGCGCCAGGTTCGAACGTTGGAGCAACGAATGACCCGTCCTGTCCAGCGGCCGCGGCAGCTATCAAAGCCATTGACATAAGAGATAAGTCGTCGTAGCCCTGGCCAAAGCTTTGCAGTGCAACATCGAAATTGGTCGCTTTTGGTGATAGATCCATTCTCGGCATAAGGGGCGCAAAGATGTAGTCGAACTGGTCTTTCGATGCGTGTGGCGGTTGCCAAAGGTCTAATGAGCGTTCTCTCTTCTCATCACGTGACACAGCCATTCGCATTCGCCGAGCGTAATTTGCTAATCGTTCTTTTCCAAGCTTCAAACCCAGCTGCGCGAAGTATTGATTGCACGAGAGTCTAAAAGCATCGTGAAGTCCGACAGTTCCGTGCACTTCACCACCGTAGTCCCGGATTGGGCGATTTGAACCAGCGGGCGTAAATCCTTCACTGCGGCACGTGAACCTTTCTTCCGTGACACCAAGATCAATAGCCGCTGCCGCTGTGAAAGTTTTGAATGTCGAACCGGGTCTGTAGTAGAAAGCTCCGCCGCCGGTTACCAGTGTACCCAATGCTCGGTTTACAAGCGGGCTTAGCGGCTGAGTCACATAGTTCTCGGCTTGGTCGCTCAGCCGCCGCCATGTGCTTTCATCCCTTATCGAAGTCGGATCGAAGCTAGGATAAGAAGCCATCGCCAGCACTTCATTGTTGGGCAACAACAACACTACCGCAGCAGATGGTTTGCCCGAAGACTGAAGCAGATTGAAGGCTTCTCGCTGCAACGCGGAATCGATTGATACTGTCAGATCTTTTCCGACGGGATTCGGGGATCTTATCTGGTTGTAAGTGCTGGTCGGTTCTGTAAGCCAATCTCGAAATGCAGCTTCGAATCCACCAGCGCCGAATACAAAATCCGAATATCCAGTTACATGAACCGCCGCGGCGCCAAGTGGGTACTCGCGAGTAATAATACCGGCATCTGATCGATACCTTATGAGAGCGTTCTCGAGTTTGCCTGTTCGGTCGAGTACCCAACCCTTTAGACCGCTCTCCGCCAATCTGAGATTGCGCGCATCAAACCGCTTCGCTCTATTGAACTGCGAATCCTTGTTAGAATCAGCCCAGAAAACCCAATAGGAGTGAAACCCAAAGACCACCAAAAGCAAGATCAGGAAGCACAACCGTAACCCCTGTATCCAGCGGTTTGTCTCGACAGGACCGAAATTCCTTCTCTCATTACTGGATTCGGCTTCGATGTTGATTGGTGGAGTTCGATGTCGCCAGGCTGTCCACAACAGGATCAGCATCAACAGTAGCCCAGCAAACACAAAGATGAATGTGAGGATAACCGGCGCCCACATCAGGCGAGACTCCTAAACCACGGCACGCAGGCACTCAGTGCGCGTTGGCATATGACTTTTTAGTGAGCAGGGTATGTTCATTCGCCAGTCCAATCGCTTTCAAGTGATCTCAGTTACAGTGAGTTCGAAGTCGCCCACGCTGATAACGTCACCCTGGTTGATAATACGCGCTTCATCGGTTTTGAGCGGGACGTCGTTTATGAACGTCCCGTTGGCGCTCCCCAGGTCGGCTACGATAACGTTCCCATCGGTGCGCACAGCTATGGAGCAGTGCATTCGGGAGACGCTCGCGTCATCTAATCGGAGCGCACTCCCAGCCACTCGTCCTACGTGCGCAGGCGCTCGGGCAGGCATAAGTTGAACCTGATAGATGTGACCGTCACTATTGAGAAAACGGACGGTCCTACCGGATTCAGCTTTCAAGGAAGAGCCGCCTGATCGCGATGTGGGATCAATCGAAAAGCTTGCTTTTATTTCCGTACTAGCGGCGAATAAATCCTGCACCGCTTCCACCATAACCGTTCCGCGTGTAACGTACCGCCGATTGTTGATGAATTCGAAGAGCGCAGCTGTCAATTCGTTGCCCACTGATTCAATATACTGCGGACTGAGGCTGGAAGTTTCCTCATAGGTGAACAGTACCCTGAAATGGTTGGGTGAGACTCGCCGAATGCCCTGCTCGTCTGCTTGCAGATTAGATTCGACCGCATTCTCAAGCCTCGATGCGAGGTCGCCGATAACTCGGGCATGAAGTGTGTGCTCGCTCTTTGCGAGTTTAGTGTCGACCGTCGTGCCTAGCCGTTCGAGAATTCGTCTTGCGAGACTCTCAGCTTTATCGAATACGTTGTCGCCGCCATCGGCCATTATAAAAAGTATATCGCCTATCGCTCGGCGCCTGCCACCAACAGCTAGTGCTAAGTCCTAAATACGACCAACGGCAGCTGGTTGTTCAGGCACGACCCACAAGGAATCTAGTGATACACAGTCTCGGCAGTGGATGGTATTGATTGCACCCAAAACGTTCACGGCTGGCACGCTTGAATGTGTAAGTTCCGGTAATTATACTGCTCCGCTATGTCGGAACAAGGAATTACAATCAGAGAATGTGACTCTGTCGATGATTTCAAACAATGCATCGAACTAGAGCGAGCTGTTTGGAGAGACGACGACATCGGGATAATGCCGATCCGCCTTTACATGATTTCCAAGGCCTGTAACGCGCCTACTATTGGAGCCTTCGACGCGTCAGGGAGACTGGTGGGGTTTGTGCATACGATGATTGCCATCAGAGACAAACAAGTTGTCTATCACTCGCATCTTGCCGCGGTTGTTGAAGAACTTCGGCACAAAGACATCGGATTCAAGATGAAGCTCGCTCAAAGAGACCACGCCCTAAAGGCCGGCGTACCTTTGATAATTTGGACTTTTGACCCTCTGCAGTCCCGGAATGCACATTTGAATATCAACAAGCTCGGCGCGATCATCAGGCGATACGAAGTCAATTATTACAGCGAAGGATTGTCGAGCGTATTTGATTTAGACGTTCCGACTGACCGCGTTTTCGCCGAATGGTGGGTTGGTTCCCCCCATGTAAAATCTGTGCTCGCCGGTAATCGCCCGAAAGTTGAAGGACAGATCGAGACTGTCCTTATCCCTGAGGATATTAATAAAGTGCGTGCCGAATCTTTAAGTGAACATGTCAGATGGCGTATGCGGGTGCGCGATGCATTTCAACAAATGCTAACGGGCGGCCTTATCGCACGTGGATTCGAACGATCCGAGGGTACCAGCAGGTACCTGTTGGGTGCTGACGAAGCACAATTTCGTTTTGGAAAATCTGATGGTTTGGGAGCCAGCGGCTAATTAGGTCCCCGGCTGGAGGGAAACGGTTGCGGCTCGGTTTCTAGCGATCCAATCACTTTAACGAATACTAATATTCTCCGCGTACACATTCATGAATCTTCAACTCGAACGAATCGAGCTCCGGGAAATTGAGTTGCCATTGAGATGGCCGTTTGAGACCAGCTTCGGGCGCACAACCAATCGGCGAATCATGCTCGTTCGGGTGTTTGATAAATCAGGAGCTGCTGGTTACGGGGAATGCACTGCTCCAGAGGATCCCTTCTTTAACCATGAGACAATCGATACTGCCTGGATCGTAGTGACGAACTATGTCGCTCCGCTTCTGAAGGACGCTGGCGTTGATCGAGCAAGTGACGTAAATGAGGCGCTCGCCCGAATTCGCGGAAATCGAATGGCCAAAGGCGGTGTTGAAACGGCGATCTGGGATCTGGAGGCAAAGCTAAACAACCAGCCCCTCTGGAAGCATATTGGTGGTATTCGTGAAGAAATCGCCTGCGGTGTTTCAATTGGTTTGCAATCAAGCACCGATTCCCTTGTTGAAAAAACAAAACGAGAGGTCGAAGCTGGATATCAGCGAATCAAGATCAAAATCAAACCTGGCCACGATCTCTCATTGGTGCAGGCTGTTCGAGCACAGTTTCCAGATATACGGCTCACCGTTGATGCAAATTCAGCATACTCTTTGGACGATACGGAACTGTTCAGGCGACTCGACGAATACAGCTTAATGATGATCGAACAGCCGCTTGCGGCAGGGGACCTGGTCGATCACGCAAAATTACAGTCCGGCATCAAGACCCCGGTCTGTTTAGATGAGTCGATTGTTACCCGGACCGACGCTCGACATGCTTTTGAGCTCGGTTCCTGCAGGATAATAAACATAAAACTCGGACGTGTTGGCGGTCATAGCGAAGCGAAAGCAATTCAAGAATTCTGCTCCTCTCACCAGATACCGGTATGGTGCGGTGGTATGCTCGAGTCGGGCATTGGACGGGCTCACAATATTGCGATGTCGACGCTTGAAGGGTTTACGTTGCCGGGAGATGTCTCGGCCTCCGCGCGATACTGGGACGAAGACGTCATAACGCCACCCGTAACCGTAAATGCTCATGGCACAATCTCGGTCCCAGATGGTCCCGGAATCGGGTTCGAAGTCGACGAGCATCGTGTCCAATCTCTTATGAAGAGGCGCGAGGAAATTCGGATCGGCTAACGACATTTAGAGGGCTGCCATTGCGCACTGATGCGATGGAGCTGATGCGAGTCGGAAGGACGGCATTCTTAGCGGGAGAGATCGATGTCAGAGTTTGATGGAAGGGTAGCAATTGTTACAGGAGGCTCGCGTGGTATTGGTAGAGCCATAGTGAAAGAGCTGTCGTCCAGAGGCGCCCATGTCGCTTTCAGTTTCACCAGGAATCGCGAAATGGCGGATCAGCTTGTGGCTGAACTTCAGAGTTCTGACCGCCGAGTTGTTGCATACCAGGCTGATGTAACCGACTTCGCCGCGGCCGAGGCGATGGTCAAGCAGGTAAAGGCTGAGTTAGGTTCGATCGATTATCTGGTCAACAATGCCGGCATTACCCGTGACAAGCTGATAATGATGATGTCTCAGGAAGACTGGGATGTGGTAATCGATACAAACCTCAAAGGCGTCTTCAATGTGACCAAACATGCCACATCAGTGATGGTCCGCCAGCGTAGAGGGGCGATCTTGAATATCGCGTCAATTAGCGGCGTTGTAGGGATGGCCGGACAGACCAACTACTCAGCGTCAAAGGCCGGGCTAATCGGGTTCACCAAAGCTCTCGCGAAGGAAGTGGGTCGACGCAACATCACCGTGAATGCGCTTGCGTTGGGGCTTATCGAAACGGATATGACGGCAGCATTACCGGAGGAATACAAGCAAAAGATGCTTGAGCAGATCCCGTTGGGTCGCTATGGATTGGTTGAAGAGGTCGCTAGAGTTGCCACATTCCTCCTGTCAGATGATGCCCGTTATATCACCGGCCAGGTGATTCAGGCTGATGGTGGACTTGCAATGTAGCCGAACGCGACTTGCCTAACGCGACGCTAGCCTTTTAAGCAAATAATCTTAGTAACTAAAGCAAAAGCAAAAGTCCTCGTAGTAACGAATTCATTCGTTAGTTTCGTTACCACGAGGACTGTTAACGCAGAGACTACTCTATCGTAAGAGTTAAGAAGAGTGTGCGACCACTGCGCTCCACTTCGAGCATATATTCGCCCGGTCGCAACGCTTTAACAGACTGAGCCAACTCCTCTACAGTCGTTACCTCAGCTTGGTCTAAGCGATGAATGACGTCACCGTGCGTGAGACCGGCATCTGCTGCGGGACTACCAGATTGAACAGAAACTACAAAGACGCCGGTAGGGTTCTTCAGTTTTAACCGCATGTCCTGAATAATTTCAGGTGTGACAGTGCGACCCTGAATGCCCAGGCGGCCATGGTGAATGGATCCGCCCTCGTCTTCGTCGTCTCCTTCGCCAGATGGCAGCGTGCGGGCGTTTACATCCTTGGGTCTCTCAACCAGTTGCACATTGACTGACTGAGGCTGTCCGTCACGAATAAAGTCAACGCGCGCAGTCTGGCCAACCGGCGTCGCGGCAACGGTATCGGTCAGATCTCTCGCAGCCTTGACCGGCTTTCCGTTGAAAGCGGTGATTACGTCTTTTGGCCGAATGCCGGCTTTGCCGGCGGGACTGTTCGGGTCTGGTACTTCGCCGACAAACACGCCTGAGTTTGGCTCAAGTCTAAGAGCGTGCGCTTTTGATTCATCAAGGTTGAGGACCTGCACCCCGAGATATCCTCGCGAGACGCGGCCATCCCTAACCAGCTTCTTGAATACTTCACGCGCAGTATTGGAGGCAATCGCAAAACCGATACCGATGTTACCCTGACTCATCGGGCCGCCGGTCAGGATCATCGTATTGATGCCCACGACCTCGCCCTGCATATTGACCAGAGGGCCACCAGAGTTCCCCGGATTTATCGAGGCATCCGTCTGAATATAGTGATTGTACTGGGACTGTCGAAGTTCGCGACCAGTAGCGCTAACGATGCCAGCAGTCAATGTTTGCTGAAGGCCAAAAGGGCTTCCGATGGCCAATACCCAGTCACCTTGCTCAAGGGTATCCGAGTCCCCAAGCACGCTTATTGGAAGGTTGCGGCCGTCAATCTTGATTACCGCAATATCAGTCTCAGCATCCGATCCCACCAGTTCGGCGTTGGATTTCTTACCATCCGCAAGAGTCACGCTAATTTTGCTGGCATTTCCAACTACATGATTGTTGGTGAGGATATAACCGTCTTCAGTAACAATGAATCCAGATCCGGCCCCTTCGCGTCTCGGGACCCCTTGACCCGGAAAAGAAAAAAACTCCGATCGTTTTGAGTTATCAGCGCTCTCTATGACGTCGACATAAACAACCGCTGGCTTGACGGCCTTTGCCACTTCTCGAAATGAAGTAGAGAGTTCCACAGCCGACGGAGCATTGGTCGATACAACTTTCCGAGACTCCGGTAGCTCCGGTATGTTCCGTGACGTGCGATGATACGCACCCTGAATGATGGCTACTGTCACCACAAGGGCCGCCACTATGAAAATGACGCCAACCCACAATCCGCGCGCGCCACGACGCTTGTTCAAGGGATCCTGATTGTTGCCTACAACTCCCGGCTGATTGCCATAATCGTTCATGTCGTTTTCACTCCACAGCTGCAATATAATGAATCAAGCTTAGCTAAGATTTATGCTAGTTCGCAATACTGCAGCTGGGTACCATCGGGAACTGGCTCAGGCAGGCCTCAAGAGTGGCTATCTAACTAGAGGAATTCCAGTGTCCTGGCGGGGGTCGGTTGAAGAGCGGTTGAGAGAAGAGAGGCGCCGGAAAAGTTGGTGCTGATCTTTTGCCCTATCGCAATCCACTCGCCTCCTTAACACATGTTGATATCTGACTTGTTGGCCTAAAGGACCTGCTCCTGCATTCGCCGCGACCGCGTGAGCCCGTAGGATTTAAGCTGGCGATACAGTGTGCTCGGCGAAATACCGAGAATTTCAGAAGCTTTGCCCTGATGCCATCCCGTTTGTTCGAGCACGCTGAGAATCTGTTTTCGACGTAACTCGTCGAGGCTGCCGGCGCGAGACTCGTCCTCACTCTCTGATTCGATGTTGATCATACGGTGAGTGCGAAGCTCAAGCGGCAAATCTTCGGCTCCTATCTCGCTGCCGCTTGAAAGAATGACCGCGCGTTCGATTACGTTCCTCAGTTCGCGCACATTGCCGGGCCACGAATAGTTCATCAACACCTGCATCGCGGGGTCGCTGAAACGGGTGTGTTCTCCACCGCTTACACGACTTAGAAAGTGCTCGGCCAACGCTGGAATGTCTTCGGGCCTGTCACTGAGTCGCGGAAGTTTTACAGTGAAGTTGTTGATGCGGAACAAAAGGTCGCTTCGGAACTTGCCTTCTGCCGCATCCTGATTCAGGTCGCGGTTTGTCGCGGCTATAAACCTGACGTCCACCTCAACCTTCTTTGTGCCTCCCACTCTATAGAATGTCTGTGTCTCGAGCACTCGAAGGAGCTTAGACTGGAGGGTCAAGCTCATCTCACCAATCTCGTCGAGGAAAAGGGTACCGCCGTGCGCCAGTTCCAGCAGCCCCAGCTTCCGTTTCCGCGCGCCAGTAAATGCACCCTGTTCGTAACCGAAGAGTTCAGACTCGAGTAGAGTCTCCTGGATCGCCGCGCAGCTGATGTCGATGAATGGTCCGTTGTGCCTGGTTGAAAAACAGTGAACAGTGTTAGCGATCAGTTCTTTTCCGGTGCCAGAGTCGCCGGTAACCAGAACCGTCGCGTTTGATGCGGCGATCTTGCGGACCAGCGCCATCACGTCAGTCATTTTTTGGCTGCGCACCACGATATCAGGCGCTTTTTCCTTATAGGTCAACCGTGACTGCAAAATCATGTTTTCCAGTCTCAGCTGGCGCTTTTCATAAGCTTTGTTGATGATCGCTTCAAGTTCGCGGATGTGGCATGGCTTTGTGAGATAGTCATACGCGCCGAGCTTCATTGCCTGGAGGGCCGTTTCCACCGTCGCGTGCCCAGTCATCATCAATACCTCGGGCGGCTGCTCTTGTTCACGAAGCAGTCGAAGCACCTCGAGACCGCTGCGGCCCGGCATCATAATATCGAGCAGCGCCACGTCAAACTCCGCTTCGCCGGCCGTCTTGATTGCGGCTTCCGCATCGTGGACCAGGGTGACCTGATGACCGAGCCTGGACAGCTCCTTTTGAAGAACCACGCCGAGGTTTTTTTCGTCCTCGGCAATCAGCAGTTTGATACTTGGATTTGAACTCACAGCACTCCCTCCATTTCGAGTATGCCCTCGAATGATTGTTCGCGCGCCGCTGCTCCCAACTCTTGATACGGGGGTAGCAGCAGACGGAAAGTTGTTCCTACTCCTTCAGTCGAATCTACCTCGATTCGACCTCCGTGTTCGGAAACAATGCCGTAGCACACGGACAATCCGAGACCGGTCCCGCGACCAAGCGGCTTTGTTGTAAAGAAGGGGTCGAAAATTTTTGCAAGGTGGGCGGCGGGGATCCCTGAACCAGTGTCGTTGATTTCGATACAGATTGTGTGTTCCGTATCTGAATCGCTCCAATGGCTTCGTATCGTGAGAACACCGTCGTCCTCCATCGCGTCAAAGGAATTGGACATTAGTGCTATGAATACCTGCTTCATCTGACCTTCGTTAACGTAAACCGGTTCCAGTGAATGATCGAGCTCCTTAATGACCCGCATTTTTCCAAGCTTGGGATGATGCTTAATCAGTTGAAGAGTCTGCTCGATAATTTGATTGATATCTCCGGCCAGTTTTTCGGCCTGTCGTTGATGCGAGAATTCGAGAAGGCTATTTGTAATCGTTTTGCATCTGAATGCTTCGTCTTTGATGATCTGCAAATACTCACTAAAATCCTGATGCAGATCCGCTTCCTCCAGATCTTCCACGCGCGCCGTCAGAGCCTCTGAACAGGCTGCGATCGTCGCCAGCGGATTGTTGATCTCGTGAACCACACCAGCGGCAAGCCTTCCAATCGACGCAAGTTTCTCGGCATGAATCACAGCCTCATTCATTTTCTTCTGTTCGGTGATATCTTCACCCACAGTAATGACGTGACTGACCTCGGCATTGTCGACGCGCATTGGGATTTTGCTGATCTTCCAGGTCTTCCTTTGCCCATCAAATACCGATTCCTGTTCCATGTGAACTATTTCTCCGCTTCTGAAGACGTCGACAAACTCATCCTCCAGTTTGCGGCGCGGTTGTCGGACCAGCACCTGAAAGACGTTGCGGCCCAGGACCTGCTCGCGGTTGATGCCAAGCCCACCGACCTCACGATTTCGGTTCCACGCGACGATTCGCATGTCGCGATCCACGACGTAAAGAGAAACGGGAAGGGAATCGATGATCTTCTCAGTGAAACGCTTTTGTTCTTCGGCCTCTCGAGTTCGTTGAGAGACCTCGACCGCGAGGTTGATCGAAGTATCCTTGGTCCGTCGATATAGTTCAGTATTCCTGATAGCCAGGCTTAATTGTTGAGCGACGGCGCCAAGCAACTTCTGATCGTCCGGGCTGATCGGACGTGGAACAAAACTCCCGCAAATCAGGATTCCCAGCATTCGATCATCGAACATGAGAGGGACAACGGTCTCAAGCAGTACGTTTGGGTCGTGCAGGAAACGCTCAGCGGTTCGGATCTGGATCGCCGGCTGCACTCTCCAATCAGCCGATGTGAGGTAATTTACAACTCGTTCCTTATGAAACCAATCATTACCTTCCGGCTGAACTCCGTGCGAGCGAGAGCATATGGCCGATGCTAAATCTGTCGAGTCGATTGAACTTCTTACAATTACCGCGCAGGCATCACATTCGAGGCTTTTCCCCACCGTGAAGACGGCGTAGCTGAGGAGCTCGTCCATTTCGAGCGAGGTCATCAAATTGTGTCCAAGATTGTACACAAAAGAGAGCTGTGCGGCGCTCTTCTTGGTTTCAAGATAGAATCGCGCATTCTCCAACGCAATCGTCAGTTGATTGCAGATTGTTGATAGCAGCTCGGTCTTATGCTTAAGAAGCGGAGTTCCGACTTTCGAGAATAGACATACCGCTCCCAGCGTTTTGCCTTTCGACACCAATTGTGTGCAAGCAAGTCCTTGAATGTCGGCAAAAGAATCCTGAGCCAGCACTCTTCGAGCGGATTCCGGCAGTGGTTCAAGCACCAGCGGTTTGCCATTCATGATCGGGACGATTCGCGCGTACAATTCCAGCAGACTTACGTGTCCAGCGTCAGTCAGAGACAATCCTTCCGCAGCCGCGACGGTCATTGGGCGCTCATCGGCTTCCCTGAGGAAGACGACTCCTGAGTTGGCTCTAACGTACTTCATTGTCGCGGCTAGCGTTCCCTCCATCAGAACCTCGGGCTCCAGGGAGCTGGCGAGCACCGACGATACAGTATGAAGCACGTTTAACTGTTCAAATCTTTCATTTCGTTCTCGTTCGTAGCGGGATAACCGCAGGTGCGCCCTCACCCGTGACAACAATTCGGCCCTTTGATAGGGACGGGTTATGTAGTCGGTTGCTCCTTGATTAAGACAAACTACTTTGTCCTGGGCGCGATGACTCTTGGAGATCACCAGGATCGGGACATCAGCTGTTGTTTCGCCGGCTCTAACTTCCTCGCAGAAGTTTAATGCAAGGTGTGCCCAGTGGAGCCTACGAAGGCTCTCACCGGAATCATCGTCAGCGGATAACAAATAGGAATCGGTCAGACGCGATGCCGAGGTCTCGATGATAATGATTGATATGTCGCGGCTGGCCAGTTCTTCCTGGGCCGATTCGAAGGAAGGAGCTGAGATCGCATCATACCCGGCAGTGGCCAGCAGTCGCTGGATTGACCGTGCTGATTTTGATTCGTCTCCGAGGATTAGGATGCGGTCAGATAACCCGTTAGGGCCAGACATACGCGCGCCTGCACTGATCCGGGGCTATGGTCGAATTGAGGGGCAAATGCGTTTGAATCTGTACTGAGGGTCTGGGCAATCTAAGTCATTTTGACGGAACTGTCAATAGGAATCTTCACAGAGATGGGCGATAACAAGCGGAGCAGACTTGTAGCAATGGTCACACCGCTGGATAGTTACTTCTCGAGTTGTTGTCGCGCCAAAACAGCTTCGTTGCTTCTTGGAAAAAGTCTTATCAAAGCTGTCAACTCGGCGCGACCGGAGTCCTGTTGTCCCATTTCGATCAGCGCCATAGCTTTCTTAAAGCGCGCCCCGGGCACCTTGTCGCCTTTCGGGAACATCTGCACCACCTTATCGAATTCGACGACCGCTTCGCTAAGCAGTTTCTTGCTGTAGAAGCACTCTCCAATCCAATACTGAGCATTGTCAGCCATCTCACTCGTTGGATAGGTTTCCACATACTGGCGGAATTCGCTTATGGCTAGATCGTAGTTGCCGCGGCTGTAATCGCCATAAGCCGCAGCAAACAGCTGATCGGGATTGCCAGGCGTAATCTGGGCAAACGTCGGAGCCTTAGGCATGTTTTCGATCAACTTCCTGACCTGGGCAAGTTGCTCGGATAGCCGGTCGATCCGTTGATTTGCCGAACTGAGCTGTTCACCCAGACCGCTCACTGACTGAATGGCGCTGGAGCTGCCTTCTGCGATCCGGCTTTGTGCCTGTCTTATGGCGTTTACGTTATCGACGATTTGGGTTACCAGTGTATTGAGTTGTCCGCTGTTCTTGTCCATTGTTTCCTGCATCGTGCGGACTTGACGTTCCAGGACGATCACCTCTGCCTTTAATTCGTCCAGCGCCAGCTTAAGTTGCGCCTCCTTTTGATCAGCGAGGCCGCTGGCTCCCGTAGACGTTATCAGCACACCAAGAAAACCGATCGCGACCCACTTGAACAGCATAAAACTCTCTCCTAAGTTACTTTCGAATGATACTGTGGTTAAGGAACATCCTGTTAAGCCTCAAACGGATGCCCAATCTAACTTCACCTTGCGAACTCATCCCGCCGTCTATGGATTGCGCGGGGTACCACCACTTACGTAAATAAAGTCATCACGCCGGTCATGAGCCCAGGACGGTGCTTGGGCCGGCGCACCTTCGGTTGTTCCCGACGCGCGTTCCTTTCCGTAGCTGACCGTTTGTATTCTGGATGCTTCGACTCCTAACGACGCAAGGTATTCCTTTGCGGACTGCGCTCGTCGTTCGCCGAGCCCGATGTTGTATTCTTCAGTACCGCGAGGATCGCAATTTCCTTCAACGCGAAAAACAATGGATCTATTCGGTGCCTGCGTAAGCCATTGAGCGCCGCGTCGTAGCGTATCGCGCGATTCAGGAGTGAGATCTGACTTATCCAGCTCGAAGTAAATCGGTCTAACCATCTGATTGAAGATGGCGGCAATAGTCGGGTTTGGACCCGTGTTTGTAGTTCTGGGTCGGTCTACCGGGCCGGCGTCCTCGGTTACAGTTACGCGAGCCGACGCATTCTCTGTTCCCCCTGGTCCAACCGCGGTTGCATTATAGGTTGTGGATTGAGAGGGACTGACTACTCGCGATCCCGAGCTTGGGACAGTTCCCAGTTCGCTTATCGTCACCCGATCCGCGTTATTCGTGGTCCAGCGGAGAGTGGTGCTTTGGCCTCTGGTGATGGCTTCTTGATCGGCAGAAATGCGAATCGTCGGGCGCGCCGGTCGAGGATCCACCGCTACGACTTTGCTGTCGCGGGCTATTTTATCTCCGCGAGTCGCCTCGGCCATGTAGGTTGTGGTGTTATCCGGCGTGAAGACCTGGGCTCCGGTCTTGTCAACAGGGTTTCCGTTTAAGGTGACCTTTTTTGCATCCTTGGAACTCCAGGAAACGCGGACTTCTTCGCCCTGTTGCAGTCGCTCCCGCGAAACTTGAAGCTGAACCTTCGGCTTTGCGCATCCCACCACGGCGACCAACATAGAGGCAGTAAATATGATCGCAGCAAGTCTAGAATACTTTGTGTCCATCACAAGCTCCTTTGCGCCCAATGAGGATCGAGTATGAAACCGAGTTCTAGAGAGGCCCGAGTCCTCGGCGCTGAGTAAGATTACTTTGCCCAAGTCGGCGAACGGCCGCCACCTCGCGTAATCGCGCGTTGACCGCTGCCGTCAATATGCGCCTGCCAAACTTCCCAACGTCCCGATCGGTTTGACTGAAATGAAAGATGCCTGCTGTCCGGTGACCACGTGGGGCTCTCGTTTCGCCCCTGTGATGTTAACTGAAGGAGCTGACCGGATGCTACATCGGCCACAAAAATCTGAAAGCTGCCCGCTCCCCCGTAGGTGAATGCTACGTAGCGACCGTCTGGCGACCACGAAGGGGAATCCGCCTGCCCCCCTCTGGCGATCAGAGGCCGCTGATTGGCGCCACTCGAGTCCATTACATACACTTGCGGCGTTCCCGCACGATCCGATATGAAGGCGATCTCGCGACCCGTTTGCGGGTTCCATCGTGGTGAAATATTGATTCCTCGCGGAGTACGTGTTAGCCGGCGCGCGCCAGAACCGTCAAGGTTTGAAACGTAGATTTCCATCGAGCCGTCGCCACTTATGGCTGAGCTGAAAGCGAGTTGTCCGCTTGAGGAGATCGTTGGCGATGTTGTGGTCGAAGTAAAGTTCGTACCACCAATCAACCCTCCTTCTGCAGAACGCACAACGACGTTTGCGACACCTGTCTTAAAACTCACATAGGCGAGATAACGGCCGTCTGGCGAGAACTGTGGGAAGCGGACCATCGGCCCGTCGCCTGCGAAATTGCGTTGATTGAATCCGTCATAATCCATCACCTTTATAGAGTCGCCCACAACACACGCGATCTTGGACGTAGCAATTCCATCACGTCCTGTAAGAAGCTTCACCACTTCATCCGCAAACTCGTGAGCTATCCTCCGGGTCTCCCCGCTATGACGGGAGGCAATAAGCTGCTGCTTCGTTTTTACATCATAAAGATATGTATCAGCGGAAACCGTTCCGCCCGTGTTCTGCAAATTACCAAAGGCAACATAGTCGGCCTTAATAGGGTCGCCGCTCCACTCGTCAAACTTCAAAGAGGCTGGATCGGGGACGAGCGTCTTAGGATACAAGCTTCTCCCTACGAGACCGGAGACAGCCGCGAACTCCAAATCCGCCCATAGAACCTGGTTAAACGTGCCAGTTGCTGCCTCAAGACCGGCGGATCGTGAAATGAAATCGGCGACCGCCAGGTTCGGACCATTACCGGGCGTGACGATGATCGTGCCGATCTGTTTGCGAAAATCTTCCTGAGGTGGTTGCGCCGGCTGACGTTCGGCGACCACCGATAACACCGGCAAGAATATTGCCAGAACCGAGCAGAGCAGAAATGATGCCTTTATCTTCATAATTCGAGCTAAGGATGCGGGATAAGGTGATTACATTGGTTCGATAACAAACATGCTACTTCACTTCGGATAGCGAAACCAAACCTCCGCGGTCGCTTCCTGCGCGCCAGCAAGAAATCCAGAGGGGAAGGGCGGCAACGGATCTGCGGCGATCACGGCTCGCTCGGCTGCATAGTTGACTTGGGCATTTGCAGATCGTCGCTTGACATATGAGGACGCAAGACGACCACCGGATAGGGATAGGATGCGTCCGTCTCTCGCGATTCGGAGAACAATCACTACATATTCTATATTCGCGGAATCGATTGACGGGGGCGAATAGTTTCGACCAAGTATTGACTGGATCCGCCGCCCATACTCCGAACCTCCAGGCAAACCGGTCCCGCTTCCAAATCCGCCGCCGGACCCAATCCCCACGCCCCCGATCAGAGCAGTCGGAGTGGGGTTGCCAAAACTCCGACCGACCTGGGCACTTTGACTCTGCGAACGTCCTCGTTCGTCTTTTCCAGTGAAGATTTTTTCCTGCTGATTCACGACCGGACGATCTGTCTTAAGCGATTTGGGGTCAGGCACGACTTTTTCAGTTGGGGGAAGAAGCGCCTCAGACGTTGGATCCGAACGGCGCAAAGTTTCAACTCTGGTGTTGTTGATTTCGTTATCAGCATCGCCGAGGTGAGAAACCGGCTGTGGCTTCGCGAATCCCAGGATAGCTGATTTGTCAGTGACCCCGACTTCTATGGAACCTCCGCCTCCCTCACCACCTTCACCGGGACCCGCAGCAACAATCTCGGATGATATTGCCCGATTGAAAGCGATAAATAAGGCCGCAAACACGATCAAGTGCAGGGCTACCGAGAGAGTCACGCCGAGGCGTGACCCTGGTTCCTCCGATTCAATCTTGAATGTGACCAACTCCGCCATTCTGAACTTTACAGTTGTATTCGCCTGATCCTTGATTAAGGAACTGGCTATAGCCAGCTCTCAAACCGTTCCTTCATTTCTTTTTGACCGTTGGTTCAGTTACAAGGCTGACATCGGCGCCAGCTTGTTTCGCCAAGTCAAGCACGAACGCGATTATGCGGTAAGGTGTCTCACCATCCCCTCGGACATAAACCTTGCGTTCACCTGATTGGCCTAGTTTTTCGGATAGCAACGCAGGCAGGTCGTTGACATTGACCTGCTTCGCTTCGGATTGCGTACTGAGGTACAGGTTTCCATCCTTATCGATGCTTACGACAACCGCCCTGGGTCTTGGTTGTTCGGCGCGTGTTTCCTGGGTCTTCGGCAGGTTTACCTCAATTCCCGTTTGGAGTATTGGCGCAGTAACCATGAAAATCACCAGGAGCACGAGCATAACGTCTACAAGGGGTGTAACGTTGATTTCTGACAGAGAGGTTTGCGTCCGTCCCCGTTGATCCGTAAATGCCATAACCGACAACCTAATTCTCGATCAATCCAGCAAGAATGAATGTGCTGCAGAGTGTTGTCATACATTTGCTTTGACGTAATGACGCTCCACAAGGTTGATTAGTTCCAGAGAGAACCTGTCAATAATGCCCGTCAAAGTTTTGATTCTGTTTAAAAAATTATTGTAGAAGATAGCCGCGGGTACCGCTGCCGCGATTCCGGCTGCGGTAGCGATCAGGGCTTCTGCAATTCCAGGGGCCACGGCCTGAATCGACGAACCGGATGCAGTGCTTAGACCCCGGAAGGCGATTATGATGCCGACTACCGTACCGAATAATCCGATGAACGGTGAGGCATTTGCGGTAGTTGCGAGCCACGCCAGTCGCCGTTCCATTTGCGAAACTTCAGCGATCGTCGCGGATTGCAATACTCGACTCAACGCATCCGTGCTACGAACACGTCCACCAGACTCGCCCAATTGATTGCTGATTTCGTCGTAGCCGGAAAGAAAAACGCGTATCAGCGGGCTGCGTGAATTCGGGTCCGCGGCCTGAGACAGTTCGGACAGTTTCCCGCCGCGTTGAAACCGCGCCAGGAATCCCTTTGTTTCACGCTCAGCGTCTCTGAGCCATAGCCACTTTGAGATTATGATTGCCCACGAGTAAATCGAAAACACCAACAATAGAATCAGCACGCCCTTGGCAACTGGGCTGGCGCGCAACAGAAGTTCCAGAAAGCTGGTGGTCTGAGTTTGAGTGGACTGAATCAAAGAGAGTGCGAACCCCAAAGATATCGTCAATCCTTGTTCTCCTTGGTTGTTCCCTGCAAGCTGAATTCTAGAATGCGACAATAGGGGTGTCAATCAATGACTCCTCTATCATTGACGATTGGGGCTCGATTTAATTCTCCAATCGTCGGCGAGCAGGTGGCAGAAAGCGCTGGCGACTTGGTAGTCTTCTACGGCTGACCTGGTTGGAAACAGTGTTAGGGTAAGAGTAAATGGCGCTGATAATGGCTAACGAACTGAAACGCAGAACGATGATTGCCATTGACGGTCAACCTTACACGGTAGTCGATGTCTTCTTTGCGTCTCCTACGGCGCGCGGCGCTGCCACGATGGTCCGAACGAAGCTCCGCCACATGTTAACCGGTGCGGTTATCGAGAAGAGCTTTAGGGCGGGCGAGAAGTTCGAAGAACCCGACGTCGAATTGGCTCCGGCCTCATTCCTTTACAGTGACATTCACGGCTTTCATTTTATGGACGAGGCCACCTACGAACAATTCACATTCTCTGCCGAAGCGATGACGGATTATGCTGGATACCTTAAAGAAGGCGGTTCTCTGGAAGTTCTAAAGCATAACGGGATTCCGGTCTCGCTTCAGCTGCCGCAGTTTGTAGATCTCGTCGTCGCCTCGGCTGAGTTTGGATTGCGGGGCGATACCGCAGCGGGCGGAGCAACCAAGCAGGCTACTTTGGAGACAGGCCTTGCCGTGCGCGTTCCACTGTTTATCAAGGAAGGGGAAACCGTCCGCGTGAACACTCAGACAGGGGAAGTACTTGGTAGGGCATAGAACAATCAAAGACCTGTCAGTAAACACTCTGAAACGCTCACCTAAGGTGTTATTGCTGTGCCGGTACGGACCCACCAACATAAGCCCTCACCTTTAAGTCTTGTAACCGGCGCGGTGTACGCCTTTCTTTACGCGCCGATCATTGTTCTCGTCGCGCTTTCGTTCAATAACTCGCGGTTCAATACGATCTGGCAGGGTTTTACGTGGCATTGGTATGCCCTGGCTTTTCGCGATTCCGAGCTGATCGCCTCTTTGCGAGTGAGCCTGCTTGTTGGATTTCTAACAACCGTGATTGCCACATCCATTGGAACAGCTGCGGCAATTGCTCTTGTTGGCCAACGCATGAGACTGAAACAAGCGGTTGAGAGCATGGTCTTTTTGCCGGTAATCATTCCAGAGATCGTAATTGGTTTTGCGACCGCGGGTTTGTTCGGAATGCTTGGGTTTGTTTTCGGGCTTGGCACAATCATTGCGGCGCATGTTGCTTTTTCAATTTCTTACGTGGTCTTTATTGTGAGAGCCAAGCTCGTAGCGCTCGATCCAACATTGGAAGAAGCGGCGCTGGATCTTGGCGCGACCCGTTGGCAGGCTTTTTACAAAGTTACGCTGCCGTTGCTTCTCCCGGCTGTCGTCTCATCTGCGTTGCTCGTATTCACGCTTTCACTTGATGATTATGTCATTACAAGCTTCGTTGCGGGTCCTTCGAGCGCAACATTGCCGTTGAGAATCTATTCTATGGTCAAGACCGGAGTAACGCCGGAGATAAACGCGATATCAACCGTACTACTGGTAGTTACCATGGTTCTCATCTTTGTATCAGACCGTCTTTCAGCCGGTCGCTATTCGCGAGGCGCGATGGGAGCGGTCGCCTGTGGGCTCGCGCTGCTGTTGTTGTTTGCGATGGGTGGCCAACATCGCAGATCGATCGGCGGAGAGCTCAATGTATATATCTGGTCCAACTATCTACCGGACGAAGTTATTGCAGAGTTCGAGCGAAGATATAACGCAAAGCTTAACGTGGAGCTCTACGACTCTAACGAAGCGCTTCTAGCAAAGCTTCAATCCGGTGGTGCGGCGTACGACATTGTTGTACCAAGCGACTACATGGTCACAGTGCTTCGTGAGCAGGGGTTGCTGCAGGAGCTAAATCTCGACTTATTGAATAATCTTTCAAACCTGGACCCTCAATTTGTTGGGCTTCCATACGATGAGAGGAATCAGTTTTCCGTGCCTTACATGTGGGGTACAACCGGCCTTGCCTTTAGAAAGGATAAAGTACTTGGTCCGGTGGACAGCTGGGCGGCGGTTTGGGACGTTCGGTATAGGGATCGTATAGCGATGCTCGATGACGTGCGCGAACCGCTTGGCGCTGCACTCAAATTCCTGGGGAAATCGGAGAATACGACTGATCCGGCTGAGGTTGAAGCTGCAGCGAGACTGTTACTCGAGCAAAAGCCGCTGGTAAAGGCGTATGACAGCGGTGGCTTCGACCAGATGCTGTTGTCTGGAGACGCCTGGATCGCTCAATCATACAGCGGTCAAATAGCGAAAGCGATCGCCGACAACCCGAACATCGGATACGTCATACCGAAAGAAGGCTGCACCATTTTTGTAGACAATATGTGCATCCCGCACAACGCTCGGGAAAAAGTATTGGCGCACGAGTTCATCAACTTTGTGCTCGAGATGCAAATTGCTGCTGATATAGCAAACGGCACAGGCTATTCTTCTCCAAATCTTGCTGCGCGTCCTTTGATTCGTTCTGACCTGCTCGCGAATGAGGCTGCATATCCCCCGCGAGACGCAATCGACCGATGCGAATTGATCCGCGAGATCGGACCGGCTGTGAGCATTTATGACAGATGGTGGACCGAGATAAAATCGAGGTAGGACGTAAGGCAGTGGACTATCGCATGTGCCTGATTGAACGTGATACTGAAAGCATCCTTTTTGATGGATATCCCAGCAGCTCTAGTTTCTAAGCTTCGACATCAGGTCATCGTCTTTATCAAACGCTCTCAACGGACTCGAGTGCTCGCGATTGATTCGTCCGGTCATTGAACGCCCGAGGCCTTCAGCGGAAAGATCCGGTGGTAACATGGCGCTCCCCGAGTCAAGCGAGACTGGGCGCGTATGTGCCGGCTGACTCGCAACCAGCCGCTGACTGGGCCGAACATTGACTGGCATGGATTGCGTGCTACTCAACCCGCCAGTGCCGCGAGGCTGAAGGGCTGGATCGAGCAGTTTTGGACCCACCTTTGCGTCGACGATACATCCAACTCCACGAAACAGTTTGACGATCCCACCCAACGCGAGGAGCAACGAGGCAGTGTAAACCCAGGGCGTCCTTGGTATGAAAAAGTACGGGAGCGCTGCGGCGATCAAAAGCCCTGCGCCCACTGCAGAGCCATGGATCCCGTCGCTCACTTGCTTGCGCGCGCGCTTGAACTCTCGATCACGAAGTGGGTCGGAAACAACAACGCCGCCGTTCAGCGCCTGAGTTACGACGCCAAGGTTCATCCCACACGACTTACAGAACTTAGTGCCGTCGTTTGAATGGGTCGAGCAGGTTGGACAATACATTTTTGTCAGTTCTCCCCAGGGTGGCGAGGCGGGGTTTCAACCGACAGCGGCGCAGCAGAAGCGGCTCGTTCAGATGACTAATCCCCGAAAGCGGTTACGTGGCAGGGGCAACGCGCGCAGTATAGCACATTCAGTTGACGGGCTCTAGACTTCATCGTTACACTCGATTGAAATAAGCGAACAGTGGAGGAATTTCTTGGGAGTGAAGAAGTGGGCATTGTCTGCGAGTCTATTCCTGCTGTTCATAGGGTTTAGTCTCGGTCTCCCGCACTCTGCAAGCGCCTCCGGTAGTAATCGTCCCCAGGCTTCTCATTTTGTCCTGCCTATAGTAAAGAGGGACTCATTATTAAACGGACTTCAGCTTATAACGCTCGAACAACCCGGCACCGGGTCCATTTCGGCTCACCTTCGAATCAACAGCGGGGGTTTATTCGACCTCGCAGGAAAGGGTGGGCTTGCTGACATCACGGCTGCAATGTTGCGAAAAGGATGCGGCGGACTTACTGCCAAGAACATCGCGGACACGGTCGAACAACTCGGGCTAACTGTCAACATCGCCACAAGTTGGGATTCAACGGACATCGTCATCAGCGGACCCACCGACACGTTGGATCCAGTTTTCGATCTCCTGGGAAAGATGGTAATCAGCCCTACTTTTGATCAAAAGGAAATAGAACCGCTAAAACAAGCTCGTACTGCTGCTTTGAGTACGGAAGTTCAGGAAGATGCCGTCACCGTCAGGAGAAAAGCACTGGAAATTGTATTTGGTTCTCATCCTTTTGGCAGACCCCTCCACGGAACAGCGGAATCGCTCGGCCAGATAACGCGCCAGGACCTTCTTTATTTTCACAATCGGTTTTATATAGCGAACAACTCACAGTTAGTTGTGACCGGTGATGTCACCGGTGATCAGGTCACCAAACTCGGGCGCTCCAAACTGGGAGCCTGGAAAAAAGGAGAAAAGATTCCGCCCACATTCAAGCCGCCGGAGCCGCAAGCTGCACGTCGTGTGATCATCATCGACCGGCCTGAAGGACAACCCGCGCAAGCAGTTGTCGCACAACTTGGCGTTTCGAGGCGAGCGGATGACTATTTTGCGGCCGCTGTTATGGCTGATGTGCTAGGGCGACAGATAGCGCAAATTACCTCCGTTCACGACGCGACGAGGACTACGAGTGATCTCGAGGCCCGGTTGCTTGCGGGTCCATTGATCGTAAGCCTTAAAGCGGCTCCCGGAGATCTGGGTGGAGACCTGGCAGTAGTGCTGGATGCGATGGGGTCTTTGCAGGCCAACCCGCCTTCGAATGATCGGGTTGATTCGGCTAAATCGCGAATGATTTCAGGGATGGCCGACCGGCTCAAAACTACCGCCGGAGCCGCGGAATTGGTGTTGGACATCGAGACTTTTGGACTGGGCCGCGACTATATGATTAATTTCGCCGACAGAGTCAACGCGGTATCGCCGGCAGATGTTCAGCGCGCTGCGCAAAACTATTTGAAACCAAATTCGGTAACGATTGTCATCGCCGGTCCAGCAAGTCGATTAGAAGATCCAATGAAAAAGATCGGCGCGGTCGCAGTATTAAAATAGAACCACTGCTGCGCATTCTCGGAATTCATGGAAAGTCCCGCAAGGAATCTCGGCCCTAGCAGCAAAGCTCTGCAAGTGCGTTCGATGTTCGCTGAGATTGCCCCTCGTTATGACTTTCTTAACCACGCATTGTCTTTGAACATAGACAAACGTTGGCGTAGGCTCGTAATCCGTCAGGTTGCAAGGTATCTAAGCCGGCCAGGTGCGTTGGCTCTCGACTTGTGTTGCGGAACCGCGGACCTTTCGATCGAGCTCGGTGCGATAGGCGCGACCGTTGGAGTAGACTTCTGTCGGCCGATGCTGGATTTGGGAAAGAAAAAAGTTCAGCGCTCGAATTTGGCGGTTGAACTCATCGAAGGCGACGCGTTGAACCTGCCAGTTGCTGATTCGGTTTTTGATGTCGTGACGATTGCGTTCGGATTGAGAAATATTGATGGTACGTTGGCTGGATTGAGTGAGATTTATCGTGTGTTAAAGGAGGAAGGGCGTTGTGTAGTGCTTGAATTCTCCCGTCCTCAGCTTCCGGTGTTCCGCAGTCTCTTTAATTTCTACTTTACGCGAGTACTTCCACGCATTGGAAACGCCGTTTCCGGATCCAGCTTCGCCTATCAGTATCTCCCCGAATCAGTGCAGACTTTTCCCGATCAGAAGGAGCTTGCCGGCCTGATGGAGTCGGTTGGTTTTTCAGATGTCAGATACTACAATCTTTTTGGCGGTGTGGCGTCGCTGCACATTGGCGATAAGTAATATGCAAGTTGCCTAATTCAGGGCGAAATTGGCAAGACGCAGGAAAGAAATTTTTCTCTGCTCCCACTAAGGACTATATGGCCACTGACGCAATCAAATTCTTCTTCGATCGACATAACTTAACAAACGGCGATATTGACAAGCTGCTTGCCGCGGCGCTGGCGCGAGGCGGTGACTATGCTGATCTTTATTTTGAATATAGAGTTGCGAATACCGTTAACATTGAAGAGCAGATCGTCAAGCAGGCAGCCCGTTCAATAGCTCAAGGAGTTGGCGTACGGGTGGTCATCGGTGACAAGACCGGTTACGCCTATACGGATGAGATCAGTTTTGACGCAATTCGTCATGCCGCGGAAATGGCGAGTCATATCGCTCGCAGTGGTGGGAGCCGAGAGCTTTCCGGAGTTGACGCCACACCTAACACACTAAACCTCTACCCGGTCGCGTCTCCGGTGTCCTCAGTTGAGCTATCGCGAAAGATCGAGCTGATCAAACAAGGTGATAAAGCAGCTCGCGAATTCGATCCCAGAATCCGTGAGGTTCAGTCTTCAGTAAACGATGAGCTCAAATACGTAATGATCGCCTCATCGGACGGACGACTTGTGGGAGATGTTCAGCCGCTGGCACGTTTCGGCATTTCTTGTATCGCTGATGATGACGGCAACCTCCAAGTTGGTCGTGCCGGTGGCGGTGGGCGCATCGGAATAGACTTCTTTGAAGGTGATATGGCTCCGGAGCAATTCGGGCGCGAAGCAGCGCGCCAGGCAATTATTCAGCTCGAGGCGGTTGCTACACCTGCGGGCACAATGGAAGTCGTGCTTGGCCCGGGTTGGCCTGGAATCCTGCTGCATGAAGCTGTAGGCCACGGCTTGGAATCGGATTTCAACCGGAGAAAGACTTCAGCTTTTTGCGGTCTTATCGGTCAGCCGGTGGCCTCAGAGTTATGTACGATTGTGGATGACGGCACGATACCTGACCGGCGTGGATCACTCAACATCGACGATGAAGGAGCACCTACCACTCGTACTGTGTTGATTGAGAATGGAGTATTGCGAGCATACATGAGCGACTACCTGAACGCCGGTTTAATGAAATCTCCACGCACCGGCAACGGCAGGAGACAGAGCTATAAGCATATGCCATTGCCGCGAATGACTAACACCTTCATGCTCGCTGGCCAGGACAGTAAAGAAGACATTATTCGATCTGTGAAACGTGGTCTGTATGCCGTGCAATTCGGCGGCGGACAGGTTGACATAACCAGTGGAGAGTTTGCATTCAGCGCGTCCGAAGCTTATCTGATAGAGGACGGAAAAGTTACTGTGCCGGTCAAAGGAGCTACGCTTCGAGGGAACGGACCCGAAGCGCTAAAACATGTGACCGCCGTCGGAAACGATCTCGAGCTCGATCCAGGAGTAGGCGTATGTGGAAAAGCCGGCCAAAATGTTCCTGTCGGTGTCGGCATTCCTACAATAAAGATAAGCGAGATGACAGTAGGCGGGACGCAGAGTTGACGCGTCCTCGCTAAAGTGTGCTAGCAATTTATCCATCCTTAATGAGACCAACCCTCAATAAAGAATTCGCCTCCTCTGTTGCTGAGCGTGCGGTAAAGACGGGGGCAAGCGCCGCTGAAGTAATAATCAGACAATGGACGGAATTCTCTGTCGGAGTAAGACTCGGCGAAATTGAAACTCTCCAGGAGTCGACCGACCAGGGATTGGGATTAAGAGTACTGATCGATGGCCGCCAGGCTTCGGTGTCGGGTTCGGATTTCAGTCCCGATGCGGTGAGGTCTTTAATCGACGATGCAGTAGAATTAGCGCGGTTAACGTCACCGGATGACACTGCCGGCCTTCCCGACCCACAGGAGCTCGCTACTACATTTCCAGATCTGGATCTCTGGGACGAAGCAATCATCAATCTCTCACCTGAAGATCAGATCGAGATGGCACTTCGGACCGAACGCGCTGCGCAAGAATACAGCAATCTGGTATCAAATTTCGACGGTGGCGGTCTCGATTCATCACACGGCTCTTTAATACTGGCGAACTCCCTTGGATTCGCCGGTGAATTCCGGACGACATCATGCTCGGTGGCGTCGGTACCGGTGGCCGCTGAAGACGGTAAAATGCAGCGAGACTACTGGTACGACGTCCGACGGAAGCTCTCCCAGATGGACAGCCCTGAAGAAATCGGAGCGACTGCCGCGCGGCGCACGATACGCAAACTGGGCAGCAGATCAGTTCCAACCCAGGCGGTGCCGGTAGTCCTGGAACCAAATATCGCTCGTGATCTGCTTGGTGACATATTCAATGCGGCTTCAGGCGAGTCTATCTTCAGGAAGGCCAGCTTTTTGGTCGGGCAGCTTGGCGAAAGAATCGCAAGCGAAAGGCTCACGGTGGTTGACGACGGCCTGATCCCGCGCGGACTGGGCTCCCGTCCATTTGACGGCGAGGGTTTGCCGACGCGTCGTACAGTGGTGATTAGAAACGGCGTTCTCGAAAACTACCTGATGAACAGCTATACCGCCCGCAAGCTTGGACTTAAGTCGACCGGCAATGCAGGGCGCGGTTTGTCAGGACCGCCGGGCGTTGAAGCCGGCAACCTTTATATTGAAGCGGGACCGCACACCCCGGAGGAAATCATCAGATCGGTCTCAAAAGGGCTGTTGATTACCGAGCTGCTCGGATTTGGAGTCAACATCGTAACAGGCGATTACTCGAGATCCGCCGGAGGAATCTGGATTGAGAACGGCGAACTGACATTCCCGGTTCAGGGCGTAACCATCGCCGGTAATTTGAAAGAGATGTTGAACTCGATTGAGATGATCGGTAACGACCTTGACTTTAGAGGTAGCGTCATTTCTCCAACACTATTGATTGGTAGAATGACTATTGGGGCTTGAGGTCTCGAGCAACCTGCGCTGTACCGTGGACTGTTTAGTCTGCGGATTTGATCTGTCTCGTACTAGCCTCTAAAGGAAATACAAACCGCAGACTGGACAGTCTACGGTACATCCTGGTGAAACGTATGTTTGAACAATCCGCGGCAAGATCGGAGAAGGATAGATCGCAAACAATAATGATTTTGAGCGGGGTTGCCGTCCTGATTGTGATCGTCCTGATCATCGTCGTTTCATCGCTTGGAAAGCGTACCGCGCAGGCCGATTTCGCTCACGCCGGCTCGTCTGAGTTCGACTCATATGCCGCCAATATCAAGATCGGCAGTCTCGACAAACGCAGTGGCGTGAGGATGAACATTAGATACGCACGAATCCTTTGCACGGTCGAGAACGCCGGCGACACGGTGCTGGTGGGCTTGCAGCTTCGGACGGCGATCATCGGAACCGGCAATCAGCTCATAAAGGAGAAGATCTTCACGCCGGTTCCAAACAGCCGTGATGAATTGGACCCGCACCAGTCGATGAATATTGATGTATCGGTAGAAGGCGTACCTGATCCGTTGGAAATAATGGATATGACAATCGAGCTCTACGGATTGAAATTGAAGTGATTTGACTATTGCGCTCGTTTCACGATGACGCCTGGCGGCGCCGAAAACCGGAACTGTTCCTCGCTGGCAACGAAGTTCTCGCGCACATTCGACAGAAAGAAATCCATCCTCGCCCCACTTCGTTCAAAGATTACCATTCTTCGCACTTCGAACGACGGACTGTTTACTTCAACAAGTAATTGTTTGAACTCCTCCGGAGCTTTCTTAGGGAACAATCGTAAGACTTGATGATCGCTGTCAGTCGAAGCCTCGCCGGCTGCGATTTCAATTCGTAAAAAATCACGTCTGAGGTTTCCGCGGCCTAGAAGAAAGAGGAAGGGTATCTGCGGATCAACGGTTTCCTTTATCGGTGAAACGGTAGCGGTTTTTTCACCATAGACATAGAAGAACACGTTTTTGCCGTCCGACAAAAAAAGCTTGTGTTCGGGTGATGTGTATTCCCAACGGGCTTTTCCTGGACGTCTCAACAGTAATTGCCCCGCCTCCCGGATGATTCGGCCATCAGACCCCCTGTAAACCTGAACAAAGTCAGCGCCGAGTCCCTGCATCCGAGAATACTTTCGCTGCAGGCCATCTATAAGGTTGTTTAGATCAGACGATTGAACAGGTGGTAAGCAGTTGGACTTAACGTCGGCCGTTAGCGATGTAAGTACCGACACCGTGGTCGACAATACTAGTGCGTAAACAGGGAAGGGAACCCGGCAATTCCTTAGAACGGCAGCTGGACCTTTCCAAAAAAGAGATAATGAGACGTCTATACACCTGGCCATTTAATTTCCCGTGCGAAATAGAGAAGAGGAATTATAGTCTTGGCTTATGTTACTTGCTCAGTGTCCGCAAAGATATCCTCGAGTGAAGCTCGTCTTGGGTTAACGGAGATTAACTTGCCGCCACACTCTCGGATCAGGGAAAGGGTGTGATCGATTTCGCTTTCGTCAGCCAGGACCAGATGGACGCCGTTTGGCGTGGCGGATGCTGATTGCAATGACGAGACCATTTGCGTGAATTTTCCGAGGTCTGATGGGTCGATCCCGAGAGCAACAACCTCAACCGCAGTGTCCTTGATGCCAGTCAGCTCGTGAACAGTTCCGCAACGAACCAGCTTACCGCGACTGAGAATCGCCGCGCGATCACACATTGCTTCGACATCGGACAATATGTGAGAAGAAAAGAAAACTGTCTTACCCTGAGTTCTGAGTGCGAGCAACAGGTCGCGCACTTCACGACGGCCAATCGGATCCAGTCCAGACATAGGCTCATCCATGAAAACAATTTCGGGGTCATTGACCAGTGCCTGTGCGATTCCGATCCGTTGAAGCATTCCCTTCGAATATTTTCGGAGCTGTCGGTTCGCGCGCTCGGAATCAAGTCCCACGAGACTAAGCAGCTCTTTCGCCTTACTCTTTGCATGCTCTGACGGGATACCGAATAGAGCGGCTGTATACTCCAACAGTTCGCGACCGGAAAGATAATCGTAGAAGTACGGGTTTTCGGGAAGATACCCGATTCTCGCTCTGGTGGATACGTCTTCTATAGAGTGTCCAAGGATTCGGGCGCTACCCTGCGTTGGATAGATAAGCCGCATCAGCAGCTTTAGCGTAGTGGTCTTACCGGCTCCATTTGGTCCCAGGAAGCCGAATATTTCACCGCGGCGCACTTCAAGGTTTAGTTGATTTAGAGCTCGTATTTTGCGCTTTTTGAGGAATCCAACTTCGTAGTCTTTTGTCAGGCCTACAATGTCGATCACTACTTCCGCAGGGTCTCCGATACTCGCGGTCATTTGGCTTTTCTTCTTTCAAGACACTTTCCTGCCGCGCGCAGAAAGGTTTCGCGGATAGTTGAATCACCGATTTTATCGGCCTGTTCGCGGAGGGAATGTGTTTGCTGTTCTAGGGCGCTGAACGTTATCTCCTGCTGGCCTTCTGGGTCATATGAGATCAAATCAGGATTGACGATATACTCAATCGAGGTCACCAGGGGCGCGCCCAGCAGGGAATTAAGCTTAAACAGCGCTTGTCCGCGCATGCTGGCAAGTTGAGTCCGCCACGTTGAATCGGGAACCGCGATGATCAGTGTTTTTCGTTCCAGACGTACTGGAGTCGTGACCTTACGAATTGGACCACCAACTGCAACGAGCCAGGCAGCGAACACCGCTTGTTCCCGACCTTCATCGGAGTCAGCGGCGTTACGCAGCATCTGTGGAACCAGCATCAACAGATCAGTAAGCATGACCGCGAGTCTCCGGTCGCAAAAAATTCTCAGTCGCACTACCTAGTGCTGTATTTTTGGCCAATACACTGAAAAGTTAAAGTCCGGATCATTTGGTTCTTTGTGGCATTGCACACAGCCTGACGGCGTGGCCATAAAGCCGTAACCTTTGCCTGGATTGCTCGCGTGTTGTTTGCCCGGACCGTGACATTCCTCGCACTGGACATTCGCAAACTGCGGTGTTGTGTATAAAGACTGAAAGCCGCCGCGTTGAAATCCAACTACGTGGCACCTGACGCATTCATTGTCGAATTGCTGATTTCTCTGCTCGAGAGTAGCCATCGCATGCGCATGCCGGCTATTCAGCCACACCTGATTCTCCTTTTCGTGGCAGCCGGCACAAGTCTCAACGCCCACATACGGGGAATCGACCGCCGCCAAAAGTGCTGGTGATTTTGGTGCGGCAGCTGCGCTGGATGCGCTGGCACTCTGGTCAGCAGTGAATTCGGTGTGAGCCTGGGTTACAACGTCCTGAGCGGGAACATCGTCTGGTATCGTCGAATCAAGAGCAACGTAGCGATTGATCTGATTTTCTGGAGAGCCATCCCCTTTCATATAGACACGTAGCTCGCCCAGGTATTTGGTTTGGTTATACGCATAAGTTATCGTCGCTCGATTGAAGTGCTGCGGCTCATCCATGTTACTTGTTTGTCGAGCCCCAATGATCGCATCGATCTCACTGTTCTCCGTGGCCAATCGCTGTGTCGAGCCTATATCCATATAGGCAAGAGCGACGATAAAGTCGGTCTTCCGTTTTAGCTCAGGCAATATTTTTTTAGCGGCTTCGAAGGGATCGTCAATTCGGAAACCGGCATATACGGTTTCCTTTCCGTTGGGACCAGCGGGTTTGGGTTCGGAGAATCCTATGATGCCGACTCTAAGGGTCTTACCCGAAGCGCCCCGCTTCAAAGTTATCTCCTTGATAACGTACGGCGATGGTTCACGGTATTGCTCATCCATCGGGTGAATGTTTGCCGACACGAGCTTCTCGATGAACGGATAATCTGCAAGTCTCTGGTCATAGCCGTCTTTCTTCAACAACTCGGCGAGGTAGGGAAGGTCGAGATAACTTATATTCGCCGCATCGTGACGAAAGGCGCCATACCCCTTGACTACCCACTTGTTTCTTGTCATAACCTCCGGGGGCAGTTGGGAAGCGGTAAACCGGTCGTCGGTGAAAAGGTTCCCTGCATCGACGAGAAGCGTCGGAACCTCCATATTCGATCTATGTTTGAATGCTTTGATATAGCTGACACGCCGTGCCAGTCCACCCATCGGGTGGCTCGGTCAGCCACATGTTTCAAGGCTGCCGTGAATATCAGCCCCGTACATAATCGCGAACGCGTAGCCATCATCTACGCCGAGCCGCTCCTTTATCTTTGAGTCATTCAGGTCAACCGCGAGTGAGTCGTCATTATCGTCAGCGTCCGACGCGGATCGAGAGCATCCGTGGTTGATTACTGCGAGCGCGGTGATAAACATTGCCGCGATCACCAAAGAGAGTTTTCGACGCAAAGCAACCTCCAGATCGATCAGTATCGCGCGGAGCCAGGAATCTAAGCACCGAATTGTAAGTTAGCCTCAAGTCGCTTTGGCCCATCAGGTAAGATGACAGCGAGAGAGCCCAAAATAATACTAGCGTCCGCGTCTCCTCGAAGAGCTGAGCTGCTGGATCAAATCGGGGTCAAATTTGAGCTCGTTCCCAGCCAGATCGAGGAGCGGCCTCACCCTGATGAGGCACCGCCGGATTATATCACACGCATTGCACGTGCTAAAGTTATTGCCGTTGCGCGCCACCAGGAAACAGGCTTGATAATAGGTGCTGACACCGTAGTCGTGCTTGATGGCCGCCTTCTCGGAAAACCCGTCGACATTCATGAAGCTAAGAGTATGCTCAAGCAGCTTTCCGGACGGTGGCACGCGGTGATGACCGGGGTCGCGCTTTACGACGTCGAGAGCCGGCACGAGGTCGCAGATTACGAGAAAACCCTGGTCAAGTTCGCGCAGCTTACAGACCGTGAGATCGATTGGTACGTGCAGACCAGTGAACCGAAAGACAAGGCCGGAGCATATGGCATCCAGGGACTCGGCGGCTTGTTTGTAGATGAGATTGCCGGAAACTACTACAATGTGGTTGGTCTCCCGATACCACTTGTTTATCGACTCGCGCGCCGGCTGGGCTACTCATTTCTTAAGTAACATCAACCTGACTTTTCGTCCCATCCGCAATAGACTAACCTGAGACATTATGAATAACATCGAAGGTAAATCTGCGTTGGTGACGGGTTCAACCAGAGGTATTGGTAAGGCTATCGCCGAAGCGATACTGGCGCGTGGTGGTCGCGTGTTTATTAGCGCAAGGGACGCGACCGATGTTCAACAAACAGTAGACTCCTTTTTATCTGAACACCCTGATAGGGTATTCGGAAGCGCTTGCGACGTGCGCGACTACGACAGCGTTCGTGCGTTGTTTTCTGTGCTGCGATCATCGATGGGTTCACTAGATATTCTGGTGAACAATGCCGGAGTTGGTTCCCGCAGCTATATTGAGAAGATGAGCGTCGACGAATGGAGTGCAACTCTCGAAACAAACCTCTTCGGAGTGTTCTACTGCTGTCATGAAGCGCTGCCGTTAATGAAAGGTCGTGGCGGATACATCATCAATATCGGCAGTCTCGCCGGAAAACATGCATCGGCGGGATCGGCGGCATACTGTGCGTCAAAGTTTGCCCTTGTCGGGTTTTCGGAGTCGCTCATGCAAGAGGTTCGATACGACCACATTCGGGTGAGCCATGTGATGCCTGGCTCAGTTAACACCGGTTTCGGAAGGGGTGGGGGACAGGATCCTGGCAAGACATGGAAACTCTCACCTGAAGACGTTGCGTCTGCGGTTATTAATTTGCTCGAAATGGACCCTCGAGCCCTGCCCAGTCAACTCGAGCTTCGTCCCTCAGAACCTAAGAAATAAGGTCGTGAAATCCTCCCCAAAATGTTCGAGCAAATGCTTCACGGCGAGGAGGTTCTGAGGTTTAGCGCCTGAGCTGAAACTGAAGGATTACCAGCAATTTACCAAACGTTGACACGTGAAAAGAGCAATTGCTAGAATCGGCTTTGGTTGTTATCGCGATATTGCAATTCATACCGGGACTCAATTTATGGCAACAACTGAAACTGAGTTAGCCTCCGCCACCGAAGCTCCATCTACTGCGGTAAAGGCGGTGAAGGTCACCTCTAAAAAGAATGATTCCGCCCTCGACAAAGTCCTGCGCCTTCTCAGCTCCGTTCGATTTGGAATCGTGATGCTCGGCATTCTTCTCCTGTGCTGTATGATCGGAATGCTGGTGATGCAGGTCAACGTCGACGGATTTCAAAGGTATTACGCTAATCTTAAACCGGCACAGAAGCTGGTTTATGGCGCCTTGGGATTCTTTGACATCTATCGTAGGGGGGCTCCAATGCCTTCGTCCCCCTTTCGGTTTCTTGATCCGTTCTGGCCGACGCACTTGAACTATTTCCAGCTTTTGTTGTCGATTACCGGCCTGAATATTATTCTCGCGTCAATTGATCGTTTTCCGACCGCCTGGCAATACGTCAGAAAACCAAAGCTGACCGCCACGCCAAAGTTCATAGCCGCGCAAGCGCTCACCGCCGAAAGTACCGAGCACTCCGATCCGAAATCTGCGGCAGAGAAGGTGCGTGCCGCGTGGCGAAAGCACGGATTTCGCGGTCGCACAACGGAAGAGAACAATCGTTTGACGGTTTTTGCGCAACGTAATAACTGGAACCGGCTTGGTGCTTACGTGGTGCACGTTGCGTTGCTCACGATCTTCACCGGTGGCTTTCTTACGAGTCGATATGGTGTAGGCGGTTCAATGGAGATCAAGCCGGGGAAGAGCTCAAACAAATTCACCACCAGCGAGGTCCAACTTGACGGAGCACGTGAGGGCACCGCGGAGCTGCCTTTTCAAATCGAATGCACGGACCTGCAGCAAATGCTCATCAGAGCAGAAGGCAGTCTCGATGCTTCAAACACCATCGACTGGTTGAGTTACGTCAGGATCAAGGACAAGGAACGCAATCACCGCGAGGATATGGTTGTTCATCTCAACAATGTAGGCGACTATCGCGGATATCGCTTCTTTCAGAACTCTTTCGTGCCGGTGGGAAATGCGCGCACGGTGACGATTGGATTTGAACCCGCAGACGGCGGCGCTCGAACGACGGTCAAACTCCGTCGACCTGGTTCTGTAGAAGATCCTAAAGATCCGGAGGCTAAAGAAACGGCGGATGTGCCCGGCATCGGCACAGTCAGGTATGTTGATTTCCTGCCTGATTTTGGAGTTGAGGACGGAAAGCCGGTGATGAGGTCCCGAGAGTACAATGAACCTGCGGCGCAGCTTCAAATAGTCGGGGCCGATGGAACTCGGCGCACTATGTTCGCCTTCAGACCCGAAACAGTCGATCAGATGATCGTTGCCGCAAAGGAGCAACTGGGAGCCGACGGCGACGCAAACAGAATTTTGATCAACGGAAATAAAGTTGTTCTGAGAGGATTCGAGAAGGTCGCCCTTACCCATACTTTAACAATTCAATATGATCCCGGGCGGACACCAGTCTACCTGGGCTTCACCCTGCTGGTTATGGCTTTGTGTGGTGTCTTCTTCTTCTCCCATCAGCGGGTATGGGCGGTAATCGAGCCGGATGGTAAAGGCTCAAAGATTTACTTTGGCGGGAACACAAACCGGAACAAGCCAGCCTTCGAAGGCCGGTTCAACTCGCTTGTGCAGTCTGTTACGGGAGGAACAAAAGATGAGTAGAGCGATCAATCGCGAAGAAGCAATGGTGCCGGAACTTGAGCTGAGTGTCCCGGAAAAAGCAATAGGCTTACTCCCGGTTGTAGCGCCGATTGTAGGGGCGATACTCCTGATCATGGTTCGGATTCAAGCCGGCCGACCGGTGGGCTTTATTTACTCCGACGCACTGATAATGCTTGCGCTGATTAGCTACATCTGTGGCGGGGTACTACTGGTTACCAATATATTCGTCAAAGAGAATGTTTTGAATCGGCTTGGACTTATCACGGTTTCACTGGGCTACTGTTTCAATCTGTCCGGCTGGATGATTCGCTGGATTGAAGCAGGCGATCGGGAAGGTTGGAAGACCGGCATCAATGGAGTGTGGCGCTATTTTCCTCTGGATAATCTATACGCATTGACGCTGGGTTTTTGCGCCGGCGCTGCATTGACTACATTAGTGGTAATTCGTAAACCCAAGTACCGAGTGTTAGGCGCAATGTCTATGCCAATTTTAGTGGTAATCCTTGCCCTTGGCATGATGCTTGGAAGTGGAATTAGCACGCTGCCGCCTATTCTGGACAGCTATTGGCGTCCCATTCATGTCTCTATCGCGACGTTGGCGTATGGTGTATGTCTGTTCAGTTTCGGGTTAGCCTTCGCCTATTTGTTGAAAGATGGGATTCGTTTTGAGGCCGTTGCGTTGTGGGCAGGCCTCTACGGGTTGCTCACGTTTGTGATGCTGGGGTACGGCACCGCGTCAGCCTTTGAGGTCTTCCGAGGTGAGTACACGGTCAACCTGCTTTTGGAGAAGAATTCACTGCCGCTGCGCGCAGCGCTGCCAATGGTTGGGCCTCTGGTCACGATTACGTTTTTGACTTTGGTCGGAGCGATTGGGTTTTTTGCTCTCGACCACTATAAGAGAGACGACAAGGCGAGAACCTGGGGCTGGAGGCTCTTTCACGCTGCCGTGGTTCTGCAGGCAATTGTATTGCTTGTGTTGTTCTTCCAGATGAGGAACCTCAGCAACCCTGCGGCGCATATTCCGGCGCGCGAGTATCCCGCTTTTAGCGTTTGGATGTCCGAACAGTCGCAGCAGTCTGTGACTCCCGAGCAGGCTCAAAGCTGGGCTCAGCAAAACTCGCAGGGTCTAAAGCTCGCGATGACTTCGAATCCGGTGGAGTTTGGAGCACTTATTGGTCTCTTTGTCGCGCTATTCCTGGTAGCCTTGTTTGAGAAAAAGAGTGAGCCGCTTCTTGCAGCACTACCGCCTCTAAAGAATATCGATGGGTTATTGTACCGGACAGTGGGAGTGGCATTCCCGCTCCTGTCACTTCTGTTAATCACAGGAGCCGTGTGGGCCAATGAGTCTTGGGGCCGTTATTGGGGATGGGATTCCAAGGAGGTTGGGGCATTGGTGGCCTGGATGTCCTACGCAGGGTTCTTGCATACCCGAATCGCACATGGGTGGCGTGGTCGCCGAAGCGCCTATTTCGCGCTCCTTGGATTTGCGCTTGTGATTTTCACCTGGCTTGGAGTGAGCTTTATCATACCCGGTCTGCACTCTTACGCCGGAGTGTAATGAATGCGCTAAGATCGCAGGTCAAAGGCGAGCCAAAACGGCTCGCCTTTCTTGTTTGAGCGCATCTATAGGATCTGAACTTCAGCTTCGGTCAGCTTAGTTAACAGGCTGAGATATTCATCAGCCGAAACACTTTGGAAGTCCTGAGGATCAGTCCAAGCCCAGATAATCAGACTGGCAGAGTCACCGCTAATTGAAGAGACCTTCACAACGGGAGCGGGGTTTTTCAAAATCCGTTTGTCGTTCGCCAGGGTCTCGTTTATGGTGTCGATTGACCTTTCTAAATCAATATCCCTAACTTTTAGTATGAGTTCCAGGCGGCGTTGTTTGCTGAGCGAGTAATTAACAATTTTCGAGCCCCACACTTTTGAATTCGGCATTATGACGCGGACGCCGTCGATAGCGGTGATTTGCATATTTACAATCGTAAGCTCTTCGACAACTCCGTGCGCCCCCTCAACCTCGATGAGTTCGCCAGCCCGGAAAGGTCTATAGATCAGGAGCAACAAGCCGGCGGCGAAATTTGAAAGCGTATCCCGGAGCGCAAAACCCAGAATGATTCCGGTTATTCCCAGCCCTGCGATAAGCGAGGTTACAGGTACGTTTACCTGTTCCAGCGCGACGATAATAGCGGCGATGATAATGGAGACGGATATAAATCGCAGGAAAAAACTCTTCAGTAACAGATCGTCTCGAACGCGACTGCGGTTTAGAACCGGCTTTAGCCAGCGCCGGCTCAGCTTCGATGCGAGCACACCGACAATCAGGATAATCAACGCCCCAATCCATTGCAGGGCGTGGCTGATAAAAAATTCCTTTATCGCTTCATACTGGGGCATCTCGAGGCCGTCCTTATTAATCACAGGGAAGGTACATTGCGATATCAAGACACGCAAGCCGTCACACACCCAAAATGAACTATTACTCTATCTACCAAAAAAGGTGGAGCTAACGACCGCTGAATATTGCGAATTGTTTGTTGTTTAAGAAAGGTATTGAGAATCGCCACTTACGATTGTTAATATTACTCCACTTTTGTTCACAGGTGGGAGATCGGATGCACAATCTAGTTGTCTGTTTTATTGCTCTCCTGAGCGTTAGCGGTTTCACGTTTGAATCCGATAGCGACAAACATTCCGGCAGTAATCTTCTGAAAAAGATCGAAGAGGGAAGGGACCGCCTCAAGAAGGAATCAGTTCAGATGATTATGGGCACCGTCGGAACCCGAAGAGTCAAAGTGGGCCGACGAAGCTATAAAGAGGTCCCGATTACCGGAATAGTTGGACGTGAGATGGCTGTGGCTGTTCTCGATAATGAAGGCTCGATCAGGGTGGCTCGGGCAATCAAACGCGACCCTGGATTCGAAGTCCTTTCATCTGGCTTTACCCTTACTATGCGCCGCGAGAACGGAATCAACTCCGATATAGCTTGCATCAATCCGCCCGGAGGTAAAGTGGTCGCTGTAAAATACCCAGTGTCGAATGAGGGGAATCGGTTTGGCTCTGGAGACCCGGTAATCGAGGCGATTTACACACCTTTTTCCGCCGAGATAAGGACGGATGAAGTTGTAAATAAAGGGATTGATGTTCAAAACTCATTCATCGAAAAGGCGTACTCCCACCTTCGCGAGCGCGGGGTTCTCTCTCGCGCATTTCCGGGACGACGGGTCGTTGATGTGATACCAAGAGATGTTCTTCGGGTTCTACTGCTCAATGAGCATATAGACCCGGGAGAGTTCAAAAGCGAAGGCGCGACGAAAGCGCTTTGTGAGCGCGTGCTAACGATCATCGGCACAAATCACGATAAGGCTTATGCGTATTCTATCAGCCCGGCTGGAGCGCGAGGCCTTGTTCAAATGATGCCTTCCACATACGCCCTACTACTGAACAAATACACTTCGGCTGGCCTTAAATCGAACTTTGGCTCCGCGGTCGGCGATCCAGTCAATGCTGTAATGGCTCAGGTGCTGTTGTGCGATTCGGACTGGGAAGCAATTAGAACAAAGACCGATCTCCCGGCGGATCGGGTTGGGCCCTACCTCGCGGCTGCCTACAACGGTGGGGTTGGTCGCGTCTTAAACGTGTTGTCTCACGATGAAATGGACTGGATGGAAGATCCGGATCAAAGCAGAAAGCCCACCATGACGGTAAGCAAAAAGGTACCAGTGAAAGTGCGCACTCGTAAGGGAAAAACAAGCAAACGCTACGTCGTGAAGCAGTATTCGCAGCCTATATTCAAAAACGAGACCAGCAAGTACGTCAGCCAGTATCACTGGATCAATGACTACCTCGCTCAACGAGCAAAATCATCAGAACGACCGCCTCGTTCAGAGGTGAAATAGGGCCGTCGGCTCTTGGCGTTCATCGAGCGTTCGAATCCTCAGGCTCTTGGCTCCGCTTCGACGAACTCAATCTAACGCGTACGATTTGTGTTTTGATTGTGGCTTACTATTAGCCCTGGTGTTGAATCGCAGAACTTGCTGACAGTTCGGTCGTCAAAAATAAAGAAGGACCGAAGCGATCAGCACAGCCCCCGTTGCCCTGATCAGTCCGGCCCTTCCGTTTTCGAAGCTCGACATTACGTTTGGCAAGCGTGGTGCCACAGCCACTGGAGATACTTACTGCCTCTAAACCGTTGATAAACTAAGAACAGTTAGTGAGGTTTGCGGTTCCTCAATAATAAGTCTCACAGAATTTGTCATCTGCCCTCACTGTTTTTGTTAATCCCACGAATTGCCAGGTCACAAAGGCGCAATAACATTAACAAGCCCTCCGTAGTCCTTTGGTCATTGTCACCTTGCGGTTAATTAAAGAGGTCGGTCGGACCTTGCAATCACACATTAAGTAGATCAGGCAGAAGTTATTAGAGTTTTGACGGCCGTCGTTCCTTCACGGTATGATAAAGCACCCGTGCAGAACGGCCCCCATCAGCTCGGCGCTTACGCACCCACGGAGAGCGAATAGTAAATGCAAGAAAAAACTCGGATGGAAATCCCAATACTCGATTTGAGGGCCCAGCATCGACAGATTGGCACTGAAATCGACCAGGCGATCGCACGAGTGCTCCAGGACCAGAAGTTTATCCTTGGCCCGGAAGTTCGAGCGCTCGAGCACGAACTGGCGCCTTATTGCCACTGCGCAGAAGCCGTAGGCTGTGCATCCGGGTCAGATGCCATACTCCTTGCCTTGATGGCTTGTGAAGTTGGTCCAGGCGACGAGGTAATTACAACTCCATTTAGCTTTTTTGCTACTGCCGGATCGATTGTGCGTCTTGGGGCGCGGGCAGTCTTTGTTGACATTGAGCCGAGCAGCTTCAACATAGATGCCAATAAGATTGAAGCTGCAATCAATAAGCACACCCGGGTGATTATGCCCGTTCATTTATTTGGTCAGTGCTCGGACATGGACAAGATCAACGAGATTGCGAGTCGTTCCGATCTCAAGGTCATCGAGGATGCTGCACAGGCAATCGGCGCTGAATATCATCAGAGAAGGGCAGGGAGCTTTAGCGCGATTGGCTGCTTTAGCTTTTATCCTTCCAAAAACCTAGGCGGCGCAGGCGACGGCGGGCTTCTTACTACGAATAGTCCAGAGTTGGCTGAGTCCTTGAGGATGCTAAGAGCCCACGGAGCAAGAAAGAAGTATTATCACGATCGGGTCGGTATCAACAGCAGGCTTGATTCGTTACAGGCGGCAATTCTTCGAGTGAAGTTTCGATATTTGGATCAGTGGTCGAAGGCACGCCGGCAAAACGCAGAAAGATACCGCAAACTATTTGACAGAATCGGATTGTTGGAACGAAACCGCGTCCAGTTACCCGCGGAGTCAGAAGACTCGCTTCACGTCTACAATCAGTTCGTCATTCGTGTGCTTGACAGAGATCGATTGAGGAAATGGCTAGCCGAAAAAGGTATCGGAACTGAGGTCTACTATCCGCTTCCCTTGCATTTGCAAGAATGTTTTAGAGACCTGGGCTACACCAAGGGCGACTTTCCAGAAGCTGAACGTGCGGCAGAAGAAGCACTTGCTATCCCCGTGTACCCCGAACTCGACTCAAATGCGCAAAGCTACATAGTCGACACAATCGCTGCGTTTTACCGGAACGCCGGCGCATGAAGTCACAAAGGCAAACGGAAATGCGGGTTTTGATAACAGGCGGGGCAGGTTTCCTGGGGTCGCATCTTGTGGATCGTTTGATAGAGGGCGGGCACGAGGCGATCGTCTTTGATAACTTACTCACCGGCCGCGTGGCCAACATAGCGCACCATTTGGGCCACGATCGGTTCAAATTCGTAAAGCAGGATGTGACTGAATATCTGCATGTTGGCGGTGACCTCGATGCAGTCGTCCATTTTGCTTCTCCCGCAAGCCCAATTGATTATCTTCAGCTCCCGATACAGACACTTAAGGTCGGAAGTCTTGGCACTCACAAAGCGCTTGGCCTGGCAAAAGCAAAGAACGCGCGATTCCTGTTGGCATCGACGTCGGAAGTTTACGGAGATCCTCAAGTACATCCTCAAAGGGAAGAATACTGGGGCCACGTGAATCCGGTCGGGCCGCGGGGGGTCTATGATGAAGCTAAGCGTTTTGGGGAAGCAATGACAATGGCTTATCACCGCTATCATGGGCTCGATACGCGTATCGTGCGGATTTTCAATACGTACGGAACTCGAATGCGGCCCCACGATGGACGAGTAGTCTCAAATTTTATCGTCCAGGCACTAAAGGGCGAGCCGCTCACCGTCTACGGTGATGGCAGTCAGACTCGATCCTTTTGTTATGTCAGCGATTTGATAGAAGGCATATTGCGGCTTTTGATGGCTTCGGAACACTCTCAATCCCGAACCGAGGCAGGTGAGGATGACATCCATTTGCCGACAAATATCGGGAACCCCGGGGAGTTTACCGTAATTCAATTGGCGCACATGGTGATCGAGTTAACTAATAGCCGGAGCGTAATCGAATATAACGAGCTACCGGTTGACGACCCTCGCGTACGGCAGCCCGACATCAGCCGGGCTCAGAAAGTTCTTGGATGGCAACCGATGGTTAGCCTTGAAGAAGGTCTAAAAAAGACAATTGGATACTTTGCAAGTGAAATTTAAATTCGAGCTGGGTTGAAATCTCAATGCATATAGCGGTGATCGGAACAGGATACGTTGGATTGGTGACTGGCGCTTGCTTCGCTGATTTAGGCATGAGAGTGACTTGTGTGGATAAGGACGAGCACAAGATCGCTTCTATCAACGAAGGTAAAATGCCGATTTACGAGCCAGGCCTCGATGCGCTGGTTGCCAAGGGTGTACGCGAGGGGCGGCTTGGATTCAGCACCGATGTAAAGGGTACCGTCGAACAGTCGCTGGTAGTGTTTCTGGCGGTCGGGACGCCGCCGAGCGGTGATGGCTCAGCAGACATGAGCCAGATCGACGAGGTTGCTAATGAGATTGCCAAAGCGCTAAACGGTTATAAGGTGATTGTAACCAAGAGCACAGTCCCGGTCGGTGCCGCCTCACGAATCAAGAAAATAATCGGGGAGAATAAGACCACCCCGAGCAGGTTCTCAGTCGCGGCGAATCCGGAGTTTCTGCGAGAGGGCGCAGCGATCAATGATTTTATGCGCCCCGATCGGGTTGTCATTGGCTGTACCGATGACGAAGCGGTCGCGATACTAAAAGACATCTACCGCCCGTTATACTTAATCTCAACTCCGTTTGTGATCACCACTCCGGAATCGGCAGAGATGATCAAGTATGCCTCGAACGCATTTCTTGCAACAAAGGTATCGTTTATCAATGAAATTTCCGGTCTTTGTGAGAGGCTGGGCGCGGATGTCCACGATGTATCGCGAGGTATGGGTATGGATGCACGGATCGGATCGAAATTCTTGCATCCCGGTCCAGGATTTGGCGGAAGCTGCTTTCCGAAAGATGCGCAGGCCCTGGTGGCTTTAGGTCGCAGCGTTGATTATGAAGTGAGAATTGTCGATGCAGCATTGCGAGTAAATGAGTGCCAAAAGAATTCTATAATTGAGCGGATAAAGCGTCTGCTGCCTCATCTGAAAGACAAGACAGTGGCGATACTCGGTTTGGCCTTTAAGCCTGAAACCGATGACATACGTGAGGCGCCGTCGCTAAGGATTATTAATGATCTCGTCAAAGCCGGCGCCAGGGTAAGAGTATACGATCCGGTGGCGATGGAATCAGCGCGGCGCTTGTTACCGGACATTGTTTATTGCGAAGATGAGTATGAGGCCGCTCGCGGGAGCGATGGACTTGTCGTAGTTACCGAATGGAACCAGTTTCGGAGTTTGGATATGGACCGCTTGCATCAAGCGATGCGGGAGCCGAATATCATAGATCTCAGGAATCTTTACGAACCAGAAACTATGCGTTCTGCCGGATTCAGATATCTGGCAATGGGTCGCAGTTGAAATGCGGCCGCGTACCAGTAGGAAGGGAGGTCGCGGCGATGAGAAGTCGTAGTAGACGCTTGTTGATGTGGTTTATCGTAGCTGTTGTTCTATCACTGGTGTCGATGCCGGCCTGGGGGCAACAGGACCGGCCCAAAAAGCCGACGTCGCATGATGACGAGCCGATAACGCTAAATACCACACTCGTTCAAGTGCCTGTTGTGGTGAGTGAACGGGGTGGCAGGTACGTAAGCGACTTGACTAAGAATGAGTTCACTATTTTTGAAGATGGGGTCAAGCAAAACATAGACTTCTTCGGCTCCGTCGAGGAACCTTTCAGCGTTGCGTTGCTCCTGGACTCGAGCGGATCAACCGAAAGTGCTCTTGAGCAAATAAAGTCTGCGGCGATGGCGTTTGTAGGCAATTTGAGGTCGCACGATCGAGTGATGGTCGTTTCGTTCAACGACAGCGTCGAGGTGCTGTCAGAATTGACAAATGACACTGCAAAGCTCAACGCGGCGATCAGGTCCATCAAATCAGGAGAGTTCACGCAGGTCTATGAGGCGGTCTATACCGCCGTCTGGGAGAGGCTGCGCGATGTCGAGGGTCGAAAAGCTGTGATCGTGTTTAGCGATGGGGTCGACACGGCAAGCAGCGAGATCTCTCTGGAGGATACGCTCGATGCAGTCATCGAATGCGAAGACATCATTGTCTATCCTGTTCGATACGCTACGCGCGAGGATGTCGAGCGGAAGATGGAAGCGAGGTTTCGAATAACCGCTGCGTCGAACACCGCGGAACCGGTAAACGCGAAACTAGAGAAAAGCCGGCGCGAGCTCGATCGAGCATACCGCGGAGCCGATGAGTATCTGCAGCAGCTTGCCGATATGTCCGGCGGTATTGTCGAACGTGCCGACAGATTAGGTGATTTGAAGGCTGCGTTCGGCCGGATAGCGAACGAGCTTCGACACCAATACCTTCTTGGATATTACCCAACCAACAAGCAAAAAGATGACACGACGCGTAAGATAACCGTCAGAGTTACGCGACCAGGAGTGATCGTACGAGCGCGACCCGCTTACAGACTCTCGCAGTAGTGACTTCTACAGACCACTGACATGCATGGACCACGGAATCGCTCTAAAGCTAATCCAGGAGGCAGCAGACCGCGGTGAATCCATCGCAGTCGTGAGGCTGATAATCTCAGGAGCGAACGAGAATAAGTTGATGGTGGTTCAGGACGGCGAGCTCGTTCCAGGACCAGGAAATCCAGAGATTGTGAAACAGATTCTTGCTGCGGTCGAGCGACTTGAAGCAAGAGGTGGTGTTGCCGAACTAGTTGAAGCCGCAGATGAGCAGGGAAGTCCGCTTCGTATCGCCATCGAAATTGTGCGACCAAAGCTTCAGCTCGTTATTTTTGGCGCCGGTCACGTCGGCCAGTCAGTTGCCCTGATGGGCGCGTTAATCGGCTATGATGTAATCGTCATCGACGACAGAGAAGAGTTTGCTTCTCGACGGCGTTTGCCGGATCCGAGAATCGAGTTGCTGGTAAGCGATTACGCGAGTGCGGCAAGCAAGGTGAGCATTTCATCGAGCACCGCGGTAGTCATTGTTACTCGAGGACATCAATACGACGAGGCGTGCCTCAAGAGCGTTTTAGGCTCAAACGCAATCTATCTCGGTATGATCGGAAGCCGCAGGCGAGTGCTGTCGGTATTCAAGAAGCTGGAGAGCGAAGGTGTTTCGGAACGCGAGCTTCAGCGGGTGCACGCTCCGATTGGACTGAAAATTGGAGCCAGGTCGCCCCAGGAAATCGCGGTTGCAATATTGGCGGAGATTATTGATCACGTGAACAATCCTATACGCGAACAAAAGGGAGAACGAGATGGCCTTTGATGGAGTTGACGTTTTAGGAATCGGCGGCTTGCTGTCCGATGAAGAAAGATTGGTGCAGACCGAGGTCAGGAAGTACGTTGAAGCGGAGATTACGCCCATCATTGCGGCGTGTTTCGAAGAGGCTCGTTTTCCAACCCAACTGATTCCCAGCCTGGCAGAGCTCGGGGTCCTGGGAGCCAATCTGCCAGAGGAATATGGCTGCGCAGGGATGAATAACGTCGCTTACGGGCTTGTGATGCAGGAGCTCGAAGCGGGCGATTCCGGGATCAGGAGTTTCGCTTCGGTTCAAGGCGCTCTCTGTATGTATCCAATATTCCAATTCGGGAGCGAGGACCAAAAGCGCAAATGGTTGCCGCAAATGGCCGCTGGCAAGGTTATCGGTTGTTTTGGGTTGACCGAACCGAACTTCGGCTCAAACCCGAGTGGAATGCTGACCAGAGCCAAAAGAGAACGTGACGGTTGGCTTCTGAATGGCTCGAAGGCCTGGATAACGAATGGTTCGATGGCTCACATTGCGGTGGTCTGGGCAAAGACAGATGATGATGACGAGATTCGAGGGTTTATCGTCGAGAGAGGAACGAAAGGGTTCAGCACCCGAGAGACGCATCACAAACTCAGCCTTCGGGCTTCGGATACTTCAGAACTTTTCTTCGAGGATTGCCTTATTCCGGAGCAGAACCTGTTGCCGGGCTCTAAAGGCTTGAAGAGCCCGCTGATGTGTCTCACTCAGGCGCGATACGGAATTTCCTGGGGTGCGATAGGCGCGGCAATGTCTTGCTTTGACACGGCGCTGAAGTATTCGAAGGAAAGGATACAGTTTGGGAAGCCGCTCGCGGCATTTCAGTTGACCCAGAAGAAGCTTGTTGAGATGGCGACCGAGATCAGCAAGGCTCAATTATTGAGTTTGCACCTGGGGCGAATGAAAGATGAGGGGAAGATAAAGCCGGTACACGTATCGATGGGCAAGATGAACAACGTGTCGATTGCATTGCAATGCGCGCGTACGGCTCGAGGGATACTAGGTGCGAACGGAATCACCGGCGAGTATCCGATAATGCGCCACATGTGCAATCTGGAATCGGTTTACACGTACGAGGGTACGAACGAAGTGCACACGTTGATACTGGGCCAGCATTTGACCGGCTCGAGCGCATTTGAGTAGTTGCTAGTGGACCCGATCGGAAATTTTGTTTGTGCCGGAGTTAGACCCTTCCACGAAACCGTCGGTAGAATCTATCAGCTTTCCTCAGTGCTTTAATCATCTGCGCTAATCTGCGTAATCTGTGGATAAACGAAACCCGTCCGCAGATGACGCATATTACACAGATGATAAGACGTGATCAGAACCCATCCCCAACCCTTTTGGTCTCCCACTGAATTGTCAAAAATCAAGCTTATTGTGGAACAGATTCCCTCTTGATCACAGGGTATATTGACGCTGGATTTCTTTAGGCGAAGCCGTGTCTGGGAACGTACCAGAGCCGATCGAGTGACTTGGATTGATAATTTCTCAAATTAGGACATTTTCAAAGTGAAAGTAAGCGATCTCCCAGTACCTTCTGCGAGAACGGAAAGACTATTGATACAGGAACTCCAAGACGAGCTGCTCGTCTATGATTTGGCCAGTAATAAGGCGCACTGCTTGAATCAAACTGCCGCGCTCGTTTGGACGCATTGTGATGGAAAGTTGAGCGTCAGCCAAATTGCCAGCGTTTTGGAGAATGAAACAGGCTCGCAGGTCGATGATCAGGTAGTGCTGCTTGCTTGTCACCAGCTTGCAACGTGCAAACTTCTGCAAGGTGAGGTTCTGGCCAAGTCCATATCCTCCAGGTTGTCTCGAAGAGACGTCATTCGTCGAGCAGGTGCGGCTGTAGCAGTGTCGTTGCCGGTTGTGTCGAGTATCGTCGCACCGGGAGCGGTTCAGGCAGCAACCTGTATCCCCTCAGGTCGAGCGTGCACTACAGGCGCACAGTGTTGCAGCTCTGTCTGTAATGCCGGTACGTGTGCTTAGAAATGTTCGTTCTCACTATTTAGAAGTGAACGTTGACTTCTTGCCGTTTGAACGAAAAAACGTTAATCTCGCATCGCTGAAAATAAGCTTTTGCTGCTGACGTGTTCGGAACCACCGACAAGGCGGCGTCAGTAGTTGTTGTTCAAGAGACTGGCTTCGTGGTCGGTCGAGCTCACGTTGCGGTCATCAAAGTAGCGTCGAATCGTGACCATAAGATCGTTACCAAGCAACACTCATCATCAGCCGTCAGTCCCAAAACATCGACCGAATACAAAATTAATCCTCGTCCTGTCCGTGGATTTTAAAATGTCGCGGGAGAACCACCCATTCTAAACGGTAGCAAATCCGGGAAATATGTTAATAGAGGTTAAAGGATGAGTTTGCCGGCGCTTTGTCAGGTCAACAAGATATCGCGCCCTTTTCCCACCGTTGACTTGACCTATGCATTCATTAGAAGTGGAGAGCAATGATGAATAGGTCGACACAGAAGATAAGAAAACCGAGCACCCATATTCTCCTGATCTTTGTTACTTCGTTTATTCTCGTCGCCGGGTCAATAAATAACGACAATGGTTTTGCTTTCATTAGAGATGACCAGCCTGATCCACAAACGTCTCAAGATTCCAAAACACCAATTCTCGAACTTGAAATAGGCGCGCGGGTGGAACGAGAACTCAAAGCAGGCGAAATGCATGAGTACTCCGTGACACTTACCGCTGGTCAATACCTGCGCGCTGTTGTAGAGCAGAAAGGAATAGATGTGGTGGTCAGGTTGTTCGGACCCGACGGTCAGAAGCTCACTGAAGTGGATAGCCCAAATGGGACGCAGGGACCTGAGCCGCTCTCCATGATAGCGGAGGTCGCCGGTAATTACCGGTTGCAGGTGGCGTCGCTTGAAGAGAAGGTCGCGCCCGGACGCTATGAAGTAATCGTGAAGGAGTTGCGTGCAGCGACGGCGAAGGATCGAGACCGAATTGCCGCCGAAAGAGCCGTCGCAGAAGCAACGCAGTCCCGCGCGCAAGCAACGGCAGAATCGCTCCGTAAGGCGATTGAAAAGCTCAATGAGGCGTTACCCCTATGGCGCAGGGTCGAGGATCACGGAAACGAAGCGAAATCACTCAGTCAAATCGCTGAAATCTATCTGTTTCAGTTAGGCGAATTCCAGAAGTCGCTCGAGTACTATAGCCGGGCATTACCATTGTATCGGTCTGTTGGTGACGGCATAGAGGAGGGTAGAACCCTTAACAACATGGGTGCCGCTCATTTTAAGTTGGGCCAGTATCAGAAGGCGTTGGCGTATTACGACCAGTCACTGGCGCTGACTCGGGCGCACAAGGATGAGCTACAACAAGGCACTAGCCTCGTTTACATTGGGCAAGTCTATAACAAGTTGGGCGAGACGCACCGAGCCTTGGAGTATTTTGAGCAGGGACTCACACTCATACGAAAAGTGGGATACCGTCTAGGCGAAGTGCACACGCTGATCAGTATCTCCCAGGCTTTCTTATCACTGGGCGAGCTTCAGAAATCGCTCGACTATTGCAACCAGGCATTACCGCTCGCCCGCCTCATTGGCGACCGCTCTGTCGAGGCCAGCATACTTAACAGCATTGGCTACACGTATACCAAGATGGGTGAGTTGCAGAAGTCGCTTGAATATTACGGGGACGCGCTGCGACTAATGCGTGCTATGGATAATCGCTTTAATGAAGCTTACGTGCTGGACAATATGGGCCAGGTCTATAACCAAATGGGCGAACTTGATAAGGCTCTGCAGTATTATGGCCAGGCTCTTGAGATTAGACTCGCTCTAGCTGACCGCCCGGGGCAGGCGACCACACTTCACAACATCGGCGAGAACTATTTTTCACTGGGCGAGCTGGAACTCGCATTGCAGTACTTTGAGCAATCGCTTTCACTCAAGCGCGCCGTGGGAAACCCGAAAGAGGAAAGTTACACACTGGATAGCATCGGCGGAGTCTACTTCAATTTGGGCCAGCTTCAGAAAGCGCTCGACTATCACAATCAGTCACTTTTGTTGAGGCGCAAGGTGAGCGACCAATATGGCGAAGCTTATGCTCTCACTAACATCGGCGCGGTCTACGATCGGTTGGGTGAATTACAGAAAGCGCTGGACCATTTTGATCACGCTCTGAAAATCAGGCGAACCCTCGGCGACCAATGGGGAGAAGCGGCCTCACTACACAAGATCGGCATGATCTACAGTAAGTTGCGCAAGACGGATCTCGCCCTGGAATATTACAACCAGGCACTCGAACTCAGTCGAACGCTTAGATATCAAACTCTGGAATCAACGATACTGCTTAGTATCGCGCGCGAGAATGTTGTGCGTGGCAGTATCGCTGAAGCAAGCAGGCACGTTGAAGCGGCGCTCAACATCATTGAATCCACGCGCACCAAGGTAGCCAGCCAGGGGCTGCGCTCCTCTTACCTGGCGTCAAAGCAAGCATTTTATGAATTCTATATCGATCTGTTGATGCAAAGGCACCGAACCCAGCCTTCCGGCGGTTACGATGTTGCCGCATTGCATGCCAGCGAACGTGCGCGAGCGCGCAGTTTGCTCGACATCCTGACCGAATCGCGCGCCGACATTCGAGAGGGTGTAGATCCGGTTCTGCTCGAACGCGAACGATTGCTGCAACAGCAGCTGAGTCTGAAGTCGGAACGGCTGATGCGTCTGCTTGGCGACAAGCATACTGAAGAACAAAAGACAGCAGCCACAAGCGAGCTTCAAGGCGTCCTAACGGATTACCGAGATATACAGGAACAGATTCGAGCCAAGAGTCCCCGCTACGCCGCATTGACACAGCCACAGCCGCTCTCTTCGAAAGAAATTCAGCAGTTGTTAGACGAGGATACCGTTTTATTGGAGTATGCGCTGGGCGAGGAGCGGAGTTACCTGTGGGCAGTTACGACTACGACAATAAAGAGTTTTGAGCTGCCGCGGCGAGAAGAGATAGAAACTGCAGCGCGACGCGTCTACGAACTATTAGTTGCACAGTCAGATGATCTCTATCCGGAAGCATTGACGAAGCTGAGCCAGATGCTTTTGAATCCGGCGGCCGATCAATTGGGGAAGAAGCGATTGCTCATTGTGAGTGATGGAACGCTGCAATACATACCGTTCGCGGCGCTGCCCGTTTCTGAGATGCGCGTCGCAGTCTCTAAGCGTCGTGTCTCGTCGTCGCGTCTGCGCGATACTTCAACTCCTCTAATCCAAAATCATGAAATCGTGAGCTTGCCTTCGGCATCGGTTCTGGGAGTTCTCCGTCGCGAGTTGGGAGAACGTAGATCCGCTCCTAAGGCTCTGGCAGTCGTGGCCGATCCGGTATTTGATGAGAATGATCAACGAGTCAGGGGTACGAACAAGGTTCAAAAGGCAGAAGAGCAGCCCCAAATAAAGAAAAATAATGAAAAGACAGCTCGACTTCCCGATTTACAACGGGCAACCCGAGAATTGGGGCTTACGAAATTCGACCGGTTAGTGGTCAGTCGACGCGAGGCCGACCTAATCGCAGCGCTGGCATCCAGGGGACAGCCGCTAAAGGCTCTTGATTTTGATGCGAGTCGCGCGACAGCGACCAATCCCGAGCTTGGGCAATATCGGATACTCCACTTCGCCACGCATAGTCTGCTGAACAATCAGCAACCAGAGCTATCAGGCATCGTTTTGTCGCTGGTTGATGAGCAAGGACGGCCCCAGGACGGATTCTTACGACTATACGAAATCTACAATCTTAAACTGGAAGCAGATCTTGTGGTTCTGAGCGCCTGTCAGACGGCCTTGGGAAAAGAGATCAAGCGAGAAGGGCTTGTCGGATTGACGCGAGGATTTATGTATGCGGGAGCACCGAGGGTGGTTGCAAGTCTGTGGAAGGTGAGTGACGAAGCCACCGCCGAGCTAATGAAACGATTTTATCAGAAGATGCTCAGAGATGGATTGCGCCCAGCGGCGGCGCTGCGAGCAGCGCAAGTATCGATGTCTAAAGAGAAACAATGGACGGCAGCATATTACTGGGCTGGGTTTGTGCTTCAGGGCGAATGGAGATAGTTTATCGTTTTACTGAGTTAAGTAATATGTGACCTAATGCTTTCCATCCGCTTTGGGCCCGCCCCTCAACCTGCAAATTGTAAGGATCTGTCCCAGACATTCGGCTTGGGAATAGCACGAGATCAAGGATGTGAGAGTTCCTGGTCAGACTGACTGACGGCGCGCGGAGCGATTGTTGCGAGAGCCGTTTTCCCGACTGAGCAAGAGTTATGCGATAGTGAGAGTACTTCGCACCATCATTATTATATGCGGGGATCTTCAGGAACTCCTGCGTCTCACGTCGGGAGAGATCAATCTGCTTAACCTCGCCCCGCGTCGGCTCAATCGGGATGGAGCGGAGCGCTGACTGCGGGTCACCGCTCCAGGTGGCACGCGCGATCGCTGGCGCGAAATCCTTCTTCGTCGGCTGCTCAGGCGGCGCGGGTGGAATGGCCGGAGGAGCTGGCTTTTCTTCTTCGGTTGAAGGTTGCTCGGCCTGTTGTGGAGGGCTTACTTGTTGCTGCCTCGACCGGAGTTGAAACCAAACGAATATGATCGCCGCAGCCACTAGCGCCAGCGTCACACACGCCTTTAATACCCAAGCATACTGCTGCCTTGGGCGTTCAGAAATCTCAGGCTGATCTTCTCTCGGCGGCCTGGATATGATCCGCATCAATCGAATCTGGGCGTAGCTCACCAGAACCTGAGCACTTTCGATCTCCCCGGAAGCACTGCGGATCGGAGTCAGTTGGACACCGATCTTCTGTCCGCCTTCGTGCACGACCGAATCTCTGAATATTCCTCCAATTGGAATACGATCGAACTCCACGAGCAGAGTCGCCAGCGTCAACAGTCCTTGCTCATCCGAGCCACACACTTCAATAACGCCGGCGTCAGCCCCGACTTTGAACTCACCTCGATTTGTGCTACTCAAATCAATGGATTGAGTCTGCGTTGAATCAACATAAACAAATAGCCGGTTAGGAGTGAAGATTTTCCTCCGGTGAGCGCGTGCATCGAGGGTGCGTCGGAGCCGAACATAATCTGCTTTCGTTAAGGGTGGAGTTTGATACCGGTCGCCGCGTGACGGACCACCCGGAAAATCGGAAAACTGGGGGACCGCGAGCTGATTTGGGGGGTCAAAATTACAGCCCTTATCCAGGCTATCATTCGGCAGATCCCGCGCATATTGGCGAAGTCCCTCGGAAAACCGCACAAAACAATCCGGATCCATAACGGTGTGAATGCGATTCATCTCTATCCGGTCTTCATCAATATCGGCTCCTGAAAAATAAAGGCCTGGAATATCCGTTACATCGAATCCTGATTCAATGATGCAAGCCGTCTCCCACGGAGTGAAGAGCCGCAGGCATTCATAGGCCAGTTGGAAGATCGACTGAGTCGTTGGTTGAGTGACGATTTGCCTTTCCCCTCGGGGTGTTTTGGTAGTATGGATCATCCCGTCAAAGCGCTCGCAGATTCTTCTTAGCAACTCCAGTCGTTGCTTGCCAATGTAGCCCATATCCTTCATACGGGCCGAATCGCTTTGGGTGAGAATGTCGTAAAAGAGCCTCGTCTGTCGCCGGTCGAACTGATGAAGCAATTGGCCGATCGCGAGGCTGACGTAGAAGGAACCAAGCCTCAGAGTGATAAACACTAGATTCTTCAAGTAACGCACGATCATATCTTCTTCGGTCGCAAGATAGAGGCCCTCACCTCTCTCGGTTTCACGCTCCCAGGACTCCGAGTGTAGATAGACCAGCCATTGCAGCAATTGCCGCTCGTTTAGTTTTAGGGTTCTTCTGATGGGTCGGCTCCGCTCGCCCCCCTTCCAAAAGCCGCTAAGGAGCCCGGTTGGTTTTCGATAGGTCTCTTGCTTGCCAAGCATCGCAGGTAGGTGGTCCACGGCATCTTCTGCAACGAAACAGGCGGTTTCCTTGTTGACGTGAATGAAATAGGCGAGTTCGTACGCTAGACCGAAAGAGATATCGTTAGTATCCGCCTTGGTCATCAGTAGCTTGTGTCACTCGGGCCAGGCCTGGAAGCGATGCTGGTCATCCCCTAAATCCATAGAAAAAGCCTCGCTAGCTAATCTATAGAAAAGCTCCGTCAATTAACGTTCCACTGAATCTCGAATTGTCGCGTCTTTTGTGGAACGATTCAGGCGTTTCTCTCAAGCTATACTGCAGGTTGTTTTCGACAGGAATCAGGCGGAACCTCAATATAATTCGGACGAATAATAACTCAAGCGGTGATCGTGCCACAAACTGATTGCCTGGGGCCTCCAATCTGCGTAACATTAGGGTGCTCACCAATATTCACCCCCCGCAGAGTTCAACTGTTTCGGTTGCGTTATGTGGAGTGCTGCTACCGCGAAGTATTCGAATACTTGTTATTCGTGACTTGAAACGTTTTTGCAGTACAGGCTCTGCCTGAGTGTCGCTCAAATCGGTTGATACTCAGGACACCACATTTACGACTAAACAATAAAACACTTATCGGAACTTCAGGGACCCCTGCTTGAAGGCGCCGAGTGTTCGACCCCGCACGCCGATTAACGAGGGTGAATACAGCGAAATGAGGATTAATAATGGCGCGAGCAACAACAAGACGCAATTCGAGTAGACTGAGATCATTTCTTATTTGCCTGCTTTCGTTAGCAGCATTGTTAGTATGCTCGTGGCGACCGGGTTCTAAAACGAGGGCTTCAAGCGATGTACTCGGAAAGCCGCTTCTTAGAGTTGGATCAATAGTCGATATGAAGGTCGCATATTCGGGCGAGAGTGCGCTTGTTACGGCGCTGCAATCGAACCATGCTCAGCCACGGACATTAGCGTCGGCAGATCTTGATCGTGATGGAGCGCCGGATTTGATTGCCGGATATGCTTTGGATGGGAAGGGCGTTGTTACCGTGCAGCGCGGAAACCCGGAGGCATTTGCGCCCAAAGATGAGTCGATCTACGTGCGTATGCAACAAGGCTACAATCCTGATTCGTTATCGCCAGTTGCGGATACATACCTGGTCCCGGAGAGACCCGACTTCCTTCACGTAGGCGACTTCAATCATGACAACTCCATAGACGTTCTGGTGGGAATGCGCGGCGGGGACCTCTTCCTGCTTTCGGGAGACAGCCGAGGTGGACTGAGCGCCCCCGAGCAAGTCTCACTGTCTGGGACGGTGACAAGCATAGCGACCGGCGAGTTCCGAGCGGCGGATGGCTGGACCGACGTGGCCGTCGGCGTGGAGAGTGCGGCCGGCCCAGCGGTGCTGATCTTCGACGGCCAGGATGGTTTGGCCGGTGACCCGATGAGGGTTCTGCTAAAGGCTCCCGCGTCAGCGCTGCAGATCGAGCGACTCGACGACGATCCGTTTGGGGACATTGCCGCTGCAGTAGGTGATGAGATCGAGATCATTCACGGCTGGAGTCGAAAACAAGAAGTAGATCCGCAAAAGCGCATCGAACACGTCAGCTCAGGCTACCGCGCCCGGGATTTGGCTGTTGGTTTTTTCGTTTGGAACCGTCAAGTTAATTGTCAGATAGCCGCGCTTTCGAATGACGGAACTGTTCACATTCTTGATCGGGCCGGTTCGGACGCCCGACCTTTTACCGCTCAGGAACTGGCGAAGCGCTCAAAGGGTCAAGGGAGACAGAAACATGAAACCGTGGACGTCGAGTCCGCGGCGGATTGGCAACCTGCCGCCGCTGCAACCTGGATTATTGTCCGAGAAATCGCGGGGAGCGGACCGGTCGCTGGAAATGTATTTCAAAAATCGCACCTTTCCTATGGCGAGACTGACGACATTCTGATGTCGGACGCAGGCGGGCGCAAGCTAAACGTTGTCCGTCAAAGCGACGAGAAACATGCGAGTCAGAGTTCGCGGGATGACTTAGTTTCTACCATTGTGGATATCGACGAAGCACCAACGGCCTTTTTGGCTTTGCCCCAAAAGTTGAACGGCCATCGCGATCTGATCGTGACAAAGGGCGGGAATGCCATACCGACAGTAATTCAATTGGCGCCAACTGCCACCATAACCGTCGACCGAACGGACGACACGGCGGCCGCTACCGCATGCACCGGAGCCGCAAATGACTGCAGTTTGCGTGGCGCCGTGATAAATGCAAATGCAGCTCCGGGAACTGTCATATCGATCCCTGCGGGCACTTACACGCTTTCAATCGCCGGTGATGCTAATGATCGCGATTTCATTAGCTTCAATCCATTGATCGGGGATCTGAATGCAAACGGCTCTGGCACCACAATCATGGGAGCGGGTTCGGCCACTACCACGATTCAGCAAACGACATTTGATCGGATTCTCGTGGACAATGCGACCGGCGCGGCGGGATTCACGTTTTCCGTTTCCGGCTTGAAGATGACCGGCGGCCGATATAACGAGATCGGCAGAAATATAGGCGGCGCCGGATTATTCGTGGGTGGCAACACCAATACCACCACTTTTACAAATTGCCTGTTCGTCAACAACATAATCACAGCAAATCCAAACCAAGGCAGTCTTGGAGGCGGCGCAGTCAATATCACTGGCGGTAATGTAACCATAACTGGCTGCACGTTTGGTGGGATCGGTGCGACCGATCCTAACCAGAGCGTCACTAGCGGTGGCGGCCTCGCGTACGACGCGTCAGATTTCCTTACCCTCGGTCTGGTCGGAACGATGGGGCTGACGAACTCTACATTCACCAACAATCAAGCAATGAACCACGGCGGAGGGCTCACGGTCTCAAATAGCAACCTGAGCATGGCGACTGTGAACCTTTCGGGCTGCGCCTTCACGGGCAATCATGCGATGGGTAGTGGCGGAGCCATTGTTTTGCAGACCGGTCAGCTCAACGTGGCCTCAAGCAGCTTTACTAATAATTCCGCGCAATTCTTCGGCGGTGGTATCCATGTCGGAGGGGGACCCGGCATGCTACTCGACGGCTCAAGCGGCAGCGTTACATTCACTGGCAACACTGCGCCAAGCGGGGGGAGCAGCGTCTCCAATTCGGGTCTTCTTACTGTATCCGGCACTCAAGTAAGTATCGGCGGCAGCGCCTATACATCTACGAACGGCACATGGACCAACAACGCGGGCAGTACGCTTTCTCCGACAGATTTCGTTATCGCTGGTGGCATTTTCAATGCCAACAACAGCACGATGAACGTTTCAGGTAACCTCAGTCTTACTCATGAAGCAAGCCAGGGCGGGACTTTCAACGGAGGCACTGGCACGATCAACATCCAGGGAAATATGAATATTGACCTTAGCACTGGGGGCTCAGGCGCGGCTGGTCAATTCAACGCCGGCACCGGGAGCTTCAACTTCAACGGTACCGCCCCCCAGAGTATCACTAATACAGCCAGCGGCATCACCTTCAATAATCTAACTGACTCAAACGTCACGCAGCCCCTGACCGCGAACAACAATTTCGCCGTTGGCGGCACTTTGAACATTAATGGGGCGAATGCGATTTTCGCACCGGTCGCCGGCGCAGTCATCAGCGGCGTAGGGAACCTCACGGGTATAGGAACGGCTCGTGTCACGCGTACCGGCGCAGACTCGTTCTTTGGTCAGTACTCAATCACCACCAAAACGCTGACTAATTTGACAGTGGAATACATTGGGGCTGCCGCCCAAACGGCCAGTGTAACAACTTACAGCAAGCTTAAGATAAACAATGGTAGCGGAGTTGCTTTGGGAGCGGGCACTACTACGGTTAACGGCTTATTAACTTTGCAGACGGGAGCGCTCGGAGTCGGCACCAGTACACTCGTCCTTAACAACGGCACCACGGTCGGCGGTGGTAGCTTGACGAGCGGAGCTACGGGTACAGTCAACTACAATCAGAGTAGCGCGGGTCAAAGTGTGATTGCAGCGAATTACGGCAACCTCACTTTCAGTGCGTTTACAAAGGTGCTTGCCTCCACCGGCACGATTGGAGTTGCTGGAACCTTCAATCCCAACGGTGTCACGTCCGGCCATACGATCACCGGCAGTACGATCGACTTCAACGGCACCGGCGCGCAAACCGTTCCCGTCTTCAACTACAACAATCTAACAATCAGTAGTGCGCGCGGCGTCAACAACGTCACATTAGTTAATGGCGGAACCATTGGAGTCGCCGGAGCGTTCACTCCAACTGCGACCTTCGGTGGGGGTAATTACGTTGTTACCAATAACACTGTGGACTTCAACGGCAGTGGAGCGCAAACAATCCCCGCCTTCAACTACAACAACCTGACCAGCAGCAACGGCGGCGCGCGCACATTGGCGAATAGTGGCACGATCGGCATTGGCGGGGTATTCACTCCGGGTGCGAATGTCTACACCATTGCCGGCAGCACAATTAATTTCAACGGGGCCGGGGCTCAAACAATTCCGGCCTTCAACTACAACAATCTTACAAGCAGCAATGCAGGGGCACGCACGCTGGCAAACACGGGGACAATAGGTATTGCGGGAGCGTTAACCCCAGGCGGCAACGCTTATACAATAACGGGCAGCACGATTGATTTTAACGGAGGCGGCGCTCAGACGATCCCGGCGTTTAGCTATAACAACCTGACGAGCAGCAATGCAGGAGCGCGCACGCTGGCAAATGCGGGAACGATCGGTATCGGGGCCGTGTTCACCCCTGGAACCAATACCTTTACGATTACAGGCAGTACTATTGACTTCAATGGCAGCGGGGCTCAGACAATCCCGGCATTTAATTACAACAACCTGACGAGCAGCAATACGGGGACGCGCACACTTGCGAACACAGGGACGATTGGCATCCAGGGAGTGTTCACGCCTGGTAGCAATGTTTATACGATCACAGGGAGCACGGTGTCGTACAACGGAAGCAGCGCCCAAACAATGCCCGCGAGTTTCACGACGTACAACAACCTGACGTTGAATAACGTGGCGGGAGTAACGGGATTTGCGGGGCTGATAGTGCAGGGACTGCTGCGGGTACAGTCAGGAACATTCACGAGCAGCAGCACATACAACAGTGTGCAGATCGATAACGGGGCAACGCTATCGGCAACTGCGGCGAGCACAATAAACATCGGCGGTAGCTGGACCAATAACGGGACGTTCAACGCCAACACGGGAACAGTGGTATTTAATGGCAGCTCGGCGCAGACGATCAGCGGGACCACTACGTTCAACAATCTCACTATCAACAACGCGAGTGGAGTGAGCCTTGCAGGTGGCACAAACGTTACGGTCGGCGCGACACTAACGTTGACGGCAGGAGCATTTGGGATCGGGACTAGCACTCTTACGCTCAATGGCGCAGTATCGGCGAGCGGTGGGAGCCTGACTAGCGGAGCTAGCGGCACGGTCAACTACAATCAATCGTCTAACGGGCAAGCGGTGCTCGCGGTTAATTACGGCAATCTTACGTTCAGCAATTTCAACAAGACGTTGCCGTCAAGCGGCACGGTGGGAATTGCCGGAATCTTCACCCCCGGGAGCGCCACTGGTCATACGATCACCAGCAGCACGGTTGACTTCAATGGCGGTGGCAGCCAAACAGTTCCTGCGTTTACGTACAATAACCTGACAAGCAGCAGCAGCGGGGGACGGACGCTCACAAACAGCGGCAACATCGGCATAGCAGGAGTATTCACACCCGGGACAAATGTGTACACGATTACCGGCAGCACAGTGGTTTTTAACGGCGCCAGCGCTCAATCACTGCCATCCACATTTACCACCTATAACAATCTGACTCTAAACAACGCGGCAGGGACGACCGGATTTGCAGGGTTGACTGTACTCGGATTGCTCCGGATTCAGGCGGGGACGTTTACGAGCAGCAGCACCTATAAAGATGTGCAGATAGACAGTGGGGCAACGTTGGCAGCAACTGCAGGCAGCACGATCAATTGCACCGGCAACTGGACTAATAATGGAACATTCACGCCCAACAGCGGCATTTTAATATTCAACGGGAGCGCAGTACAGAGTATCAGCGGGTCATCAACCAGTACGTTCAACAATCTGACGATAAATAACGCAGCCGGTGTCAATCTCAGCGCCGATATAGCAATCAATGCGCTGCTGACTTTGCAAGCGGGAGCGCTGGCGATTGGATCACGGACGCTAACGCTGAACAACGCGATCTCCATAGGGAGCGGGAGCTTCACGAGCGCCGCGAACGGAACGGTCAACTACAATCAATCATCGAATGGTCAGAGTGTTGCACCGGGGAACTATGGGAACCTTACGTTCAGCAATTTCCAGAAAACCTTACCCGGAAGCGGGACAGTGAAGATCGCTGGTGTATTCACTACGGGCGCGGGAGGAGGGCATACACTGACGGGAAGCAGGGTTGAATTCAATGGTGCGAGCGCGCAGACGCTGCCATCGAATTTTACGACTTACAACAACCTGACGCTGAACAATGCGGCGGGTGTGACTGGGTTTGCGGGATTGACGGTGCAGGGATTGGTGCGAGTGCAAGCAGGGACATTCACGACGAGCAGCAGCTTTAAGGACGTGCAGATCGATAGCGGAGCGACGCTTGCGGCAGTAGCGGCGAGCACGATCAACATTAGCGGCAACTGGACGAATAGCGGGACATTCAACGCCAACACCGGAACAGTCGTTTTTAACGGGAGCTCGGCGCAGACAATCAGCGGGACCACGACCTTCAACAATCTGACGATCGACAACACCAGCGGAGTGAGCCTCGGTGGAAGCACAAACGTTACGGTTGGCGCAGCGCTGACGTTGACGTCGGGCGCACTAAGCATCGGAACACAGACGCTGACGCTAAACGGGGCAGTGACGGCAACTAGTGGGAGTCTCACGAGCGGAGCTAACGGCACAGTTAATTACAACCAGGGGACGAACGGACAGGCTGTGCTGGCTGCTAACTATGGGAACCTGACGTTCAGCAACTTCACGAAGACGCTGCCGTCGACTGGCACGGTGAGGATTGCGGGAAGCTTCACGACCGGGGCTGGAGGAGGACACACGGTGACGGGCAGCACGGTGGAGTACAACGGGTCAGGCGCTCAGACGGCTCCCGCAGGATTCGGTGTCTACAACAACCTGACGATCAATAACGCTGCTGGCGTGAGTCTCGGTGGAGACGCGACTGTAGGCGGATTATTTACGCTGACGATTGGCAATCTGAACGCAGGGGCAAACACGCTGCAGCTTACAGCTGCGGCCACGATCAGCCGCACGAGCGGTCATGTACTGGGCAATCTAAGGAAGACATTCTCAGCGACAGGACCATTTACTTATACCGTGGGCACGGCGAACGGATATTCGCCGGTTGATGTCAACATCACCGCGGGCACAGGCGACTTGTCGGTGAAAGCCAATCAAGGTACCGCACCCGCGACGCCGGCGCTTGACTCGGCGAAGACGCTGCAAAGGTATTGGACGCTTTCCGGAACAGGCATCACGGCAAACCTGGTGTTCAACTATCTGGAGTCGGATGTGATGGGGACGGAAGCGAACTATCGAGTGATACGGGTGTCGTCTATGACGGCGGTGTCATTCGCGAACGCTTGTCCGTCGGCGCCGTGCGTAGACCCGGCGAACAACACAGCCACGATCAACGGGATTACGAGTTTTTCAGACTGGACGGCGGGAGACTTTTCGGGTCCGACATCGGTAGAGATGAACGCAATGGCGGCGACCGGTTACGACACAGGAAATCTCCTCGAGTGGCAGACGGGCTCAGAAGCAGATAACCTCGGCTTCAACGTTTACCGAGATGATCGGGGCACGTCAACACCAATCAATCCACAGATAATCGCCGGATCGGCACTGATGATAGGTTCTGGGGTGACGCTCGGCGCAGGCCGCACGTATAGGTGGTGGGATGCTGCTGTCAAAGGGAGTGCGGCACAATACTGGATTGAAGCCATTGATCTGGACGGCAAGAGATCGCTTCATGGTCCGGTATCGGTCAAGCAGGTCGGTGGTGCTCCTGCTGAAAAGAGTTCTGCGGCGATGCTCAGCCGCTTGGGCATCGCTCAGTCCATGGTTACAAAGCCTTTGGGAGTAACCGCGCCGCTTGTTTTAGCGAAACCCGATCAGGCCAAGATTATTGACTCGCTCGCTGGACAATCTGCAGTGAAACTCTCTGTCAAACGCGAGGGATTCTACCGTGTAAGCGGTGCGGATCTTTTCGCCGCCGGGCTGGACCCGAAAGCGAAGCCTGAAAAGATTCAACTGTATGTCGACGGCATCCAGGTGCCGATAAAGGTCGATACAGATAATGAAGGACGCATTGCAAGCGTGGAGTTCTACGGAATCGGACTGGACACCGCGGCAACGGATACGAGGGTGTACTGGCTGATTGAAGGCGCGCAAGCGGGGCTGCGAATTGCTGAAGTCAAAGGGAACGGTTCCCCGACCACGTCAACCAGTTTCTCGTACACGGTTGAGCGAAGAGACCGAACGGTGTATTTCTCGGGCTTGAGAAATGGAGAGCGTGAAAACTTCTTCGGGGGGGTAATCGCAGGCGAGCCGGTCGACCAAACGCTATTGCTTCGCGATATTGATACGACGGTTCAGGGCCAGGCGACAATAGAGTTGGCACTGCAGGGAGTGACAACTCTTCAGCATCGAGTCTCGGTTAACGTAAACGGCACGTTCGCCGGAGAGCTGCAGTTTGAGGGCAAATCAAATAAACAAGCCACGATAAACGTTGCTCAATCGCTGTTGGTTGAGGGAGTAAATACCGTCAGGCTCACAGCGCAGGGCGGACCGAGCGATGTGAGCCTGGTGGACTACATTCAAATCACCTATAGGCATACGTTCACCGCAGAAGACAACCTGCTGCGACTGACGGCGGACGGCGGCCAGGCAATTACGGTGAGCGGATTCGGTGGCGCCACGATCAGAGTATTCGACGTAACTGATACCGGTGGCATCGAAGAGATTGGAGCGAAAGTCGAACAGCACAACGGTGGGTATTCGGCGACTTTCGCTTCGCCGCGTGCTGGCGAGCGGAAGTTCCTCGCCTTAGCAAACGAAAGAGCGGATAGACCTGTCGGCATCACTGCGAATCAGGCATCGAACCTGCGAAGTAAGAGTAATGCAGCTGCGTTGGTGATAATCACTCGCAGTGATTTCTACTCGGCGTTTGACCCTCTTGTACAACTTCGAGCGGGGCAGGGAATCAAGACTGAACTGATAAACATAGAAGACATCTACGATGAGTTCAGCTTTGGCAATAAGACGCCCCAGGCAGTAAAGGACTTCCTGCTGTACGCGAAGTCAAACTGGAGGAGCGGGCCAAGATTCGTATTGATGGGAGGCGATTCCAGTTATGATCCGAAGAACTATCTAGGGTTTGGGGATTGGGACATCGCGCCGTCGAAGCTGATAGATACGGCGCTAATGGAGACAGAATCGGATGACTGGCTGGGAGATTTCGACAATGACGGGTTGCCGGAGCTGGGGGTGGGTCGGTTGCCGGCCCGTTCAGCTGAAGAAGCAGCAACGATGGTGGCGAAGATCATCGGCTATGAAAGCGCGAGCCCGTCAGAAGAGATGTTGCTGGTTGCCGATGTGAACGACGGGTTTGACTTTGAGGGTGCGGATGCCGAGTTGAAGACTCTGATACCGCCGAATCTTCGAGTGAATGAGATAAAGAGGGGAGGATTGGATATCGGCGCAGCAAGAGGCCTGTTGTTTGAGGCGATCAACCGAGGACAGAGGATAGTGAACTACACCGGACACGGGTCAGTAGATATATGGCGAGCCAATCTATTGACGAGTGATGATACCAGGTTATTGGAGAATAGAGGGCGACCCTCGTTGTTTATAATGATGACGTGTTTGAACGGTTACACTCACGATCCAGCGCTGGATAGCCTGGCGAAGGCGCTAGTGAAAGCAGATGGGGGAGCCGCAGCGGTGTGGTCGTCGAGCGGGATGACGCAGCCAGCCGAGCAGGCGGAAATGAACCGGGAGCTCTACCGAATACTGTTTGGTGCGAGTGGGCAAAGTATGTTGTTGGGCGATCTGACGACGAAAGCTAAATCGGCAATCACCGATCAGGATATCAGGCGGACTTGGATATTGATCGGCGATCCAACGATGAAACTCAGATAGCCAATGAACGTTTGTTTCATTCAAGTGTGCAGCACCGTTTGATCCGAGAAAATTGAGGGTCTCGCAAGTTAACCGTGGCCGCGTAGATACAGAAATTCACGGTAATACCGGGAGCAAGTTTCTAGTCAGCTATAGCGGCCACGGTTCGTTAAACCAAATCATGGATATTTCCCCATATTTCTCAACATAATATCTA
>DATFWY010000082.1:0-2157 GCA_035258805.1 Blastocatellia bacterium
AGCACTGCGGGCACAGATCGCGGCAGCTCCGGACTCGCTGGGTAAAACATTTAGCGGCCTAATGATCGGGTTAAATGAAGTGGGAACGATTGATATGAAAGAAACCTTACGCAACTTTCCAATTCAACTAACGTCGGTACGGGAATATGCGAGGCAGATGATAGTACATTCTGTTTCAGAAGGACAACACAATTTCATCTTGGGTGCGGGCCGGGTACCTGAAGTCGACGAGGCAATTGAGCAGATGGGCCAATGGCTGCGCTCAAGACTTTGGGTTAAGGGGTGAGCACCTTGAAACTCATTCCGGAAATTACGACGTGGCTTTGAGCAATTCATCCTGCGGCATGCTCTTGAGGACATAACCCGAGGCTCCGGATCGCAGAGCTCGTTGGATCTCGCCGTCGCTATCCGAAGAAGAGAGCATAATGACTCGCGCTTTCGGAGACTCTCCTCGAATAGCGACTAAGATATCTGTTCCGTCGACACCCGGGGAGGCGGAGGTCCATCAGCGTGATGTCTGGGCGATGGCGGCGAAATTCGGCGATTGCTTCAATGCCATTGGTGGCCTGCGCCACAAGAACCAAATCGGGTTCAGTCTCGATTATCGTGGCGAGACCCTGACGAAAGACCGGATGATCATCGACACTCAGGATGCGAATCGGCTCGCCGAGGGCCACGCTGGTTCTCCGCGTTTGGGGCTTTTGGTAATTTCCTGAAAGAATTTGTCATAAGATAGTCACAAAAGCAAAAAGCGGCGACCGATCGCTGGAAGCGATTACGTGATCGACGGCGGCTCGATCCGACGGTTTGACGCACGGCTGCCTTTTCAGAGCTTCCCCACTCGCAACAGAAATCCTTGGTTTGCCGAAGCTCGCATAAGAGCCGCTGAAGTTTGAGGAAATAAACAGCTACAGATGTATCTACAGTCTGGGCTCTGAGAGACTCCCGACTCTAGGGGCAAGTGTTGATTTTGTTGGCGCGCCCGGCAGGACTCGAACCTGCGACCCCCTGCTTAGAAGGCAGATTCGGACAAAGAATGAAAAATCCAAATTATAAGGAAAAACTAGGCTTTTATATTCAAGTAGATACGGCAGGGCTGTGGAAGCTTGTTGAAGTCTGTGGAGCTTTGGGGATTTGGCATCTACAAAATTATCTACAGCAGATCTGCTGATTGTCTCGATATCCGAAGGTCAAAAATTGGCAGTTTTCAATGTCGCCGTTAAGCATCGCCCTGCTTGGTAGAAGAAAGGGAACGGGATTGCCACGCCCCTTTGGATGCTTAGCACTAGTCTTCCAAGATCGGGATAGTCCCTGCTTCTTGTACAGTCTTCCCGACTGCTCCACGTAGTGCGGTAGAAACGGACGAGTGATACGAGGCCTTTGGCAACACTACGCCCGGTGCATCTAAACCGGAGCCGTGTATAACAATCATAATGTTATTGCAACGCTCATAAACGTCTTTAATAACCGATGTAGAAGGATTTCGATTACTATGTCGTTATCGGAATAGGAACTCGCGAATGACGGAGGCCATCTGTGGCGCGACGGAAAATAGATGCTCGAATCGCCAGGGAGCGATCCCGGAAACTTCGGGGACCAGCGCTGGTGTTGGCGGGGAATCTGGACTAAGGATCGACTTCAGTCGCAGCTATCGAGTCTAACACGCCATTGACGATACGGTCGTTGTCCGTTCGTGCGGCAGCGACAGGACCGCGTGTCGGGAAGCTTGCGCAGCGCGCGAGCGTTGGGACCAGTTCCCGCGCGACCTCGGTCGCCGAGCTATAGCGATCCCGAGGATCCTTGGCCAGACAGCGTTGCACGACCGCATCGATCGCTCGAATCTCAATCGACGATCCCGGCAAATGGTATTCACTGTTCATCAAGACCTGGAGAACCTCGTGTGGTGTCTGACCGGCAAACGGACGTTCGCCAACCAGCGTTTCAACCACCATTACTCCGATAGCGAAGATGTCAGCGCGCTCATCAACAGGACCGCCGGTGAACACCTCCGGCGCAATGTAGCCGAATGTGCCCATTACCGCCCCTGCCTGTGTAAGCGAATCGGTGACGCCTGTTTCTCCAGCAAGAACTTTCGCCATGCCGAAGTCCATAATCTTTAGCTCGCCGCCGCCGTCGGCCGCTTCTACGATCATCACA
>DATFWY010000083.1:0-29045 GCA_035258805.1 Blastocatellia bacterium
GTGGAAGGTCTTCCTGCCTTACTTGCACCATGAGCAGGGTGTGATATCCGATGATAATATTGGGATCGACCTCTTCATCAACCATCACCATTGTGCGACTCAAATTCCTATCGTGGTCCTGAAGAGCCTTTTCCCGTAAGAATATACTGACCTTTTCATCACCACAGTCGAATATCATTCGGTTGTGATACTTCGAGATTGGCTCGATTATCAAACGCGGTGCCTCGCGCCTTCACGGCGTCCCCGACGATAGCGTTTGGCGGCTGCGAGTGATCTTTTGGAGGGTGCGCGAGCATGGTCCAGGACTTCCAGAAAAAACTTAAACTCGTCTCTGTCGAGCAGCAATGTATCGTGACGCGCGATGATCTCGTCCGCCTTTTCACTTAAGGTAGATACTGCAAAATCAGTCAAACCTTGCCCGGTGATTGCGGCGGCCCGGGCAACTCGTTCTTTGATCTCAGGATCGAGACGAAAGTTCATCCTATCGGGCTTCCGTGATGTTGCTCGCTTAGTTTGCCGGGCTGCCATCGTTTTTCTCCTTCAATGGGTGGCAATTTGCCACTTCCAGTATGTCACACGTATGATCTGACTTTCAAGATAAGCTGTCGCAAGACTTGCAGGTCCGCTGAACGAGGAAGCGCAGTATTGGTGAAGAAAGGTAACGCCCTGATTCCATTGGTTGTGTAGTTGAATGCTGTCCCGCTACCTTGCTTCTGATTCTTGAAGTGACTCAAGCTCTTTGGATGCCTTTTCGATTTCGCGCTTGGCGTCCTCTACAGCCTGTGCACTCTCTTCTGCCTCGGCTGTGATTCGTTGCGCGCGCTGCACCGCTTGTTGCGAAGCCGCGCTTACTTTCTTGAAGTGCTCTTCAGCTTTGCGCAGCTGCTTCTCGGCTCGCTTCTCCTCGGCATCGGCTTCCTTCGCTTCTGCAGACGCCTTCTTTTGCGCCGCCTCCAGGCGCTCTGACTTGCGCTGCGCTTCAGTCAACGATCTTCTGGCTTCCTGCAGCGTAGTCTTGGTGGCAGAAATTCTAGCGCGACGCGTCTCCTCGGCCTGCCGGCCTTTTTGTACATCAATCGCTGAAGATGTCTTCTGCGATGTTTTCGTTTCAGCTGTGCCTGACTCTTGTGAGCGAGTGGCTTTCTTGAGTTCGGGCGGTTTTGTCGTACCGGTGCCCACCATCAATGAGGCTAGCGAGCCAAAACCGGGTGGGTCTATGTCTTCAGTAAGACGACCCGGAATTGGACCATCCGAAAGAGTCGCGTAGGTAGAGAGAGCCTCGAGGTTCGTCGTGATGCGGTGTAGCGTATCGGGCGTTGGATTGTGACCTGCATCGCGCAGCAATACAGTAGCTAGATCCGACAGATGAAAAAGTGCCTCGCTTCGCGCGTCGAGCGATTCGCGTAAGTCCGCGATCCCCCCTCCGGAAGTCTGAGCCTTACGCAAGCGCTGACCGGCTTCAAGCAGCCGATCGAAGGCGTCGCGATGGTTCCAGTGGAGCAGGTTAACGGCCCACGCTGATATTGGAGGCTTCGTTAGCGCCTTTACAAAGTTCGCATCGTCAGCACGACCATCCTTCTTAAGCCTTGCGGCGAGATCGTTGCGTGCCCCAGTGAACTCTGACAATGGGAGCTTGAACAGCGCATCCACGTCATCGTCGAGCTTGTCCTTGGCCTCGCTTCCGATACGGTCTGCATTCATTTCAACAATCTCGTGCTTCAACCGTTTTACACCAATAGGATAGTTGTTCATTATACCTAGGCAAAATCGCTCACACACGGTCAAAGATCGAGGAGAGAAAGCCATGAGATTACAAACGCTTCTGGTGGTGCTGATTATCAGTGTTCTTTTTACCCCATCACATTTTGCTCAGCAGCGACCACTCAAGGTCATGCTTCTGTATGACATGGAAGGCGTCTCCAGAGCGACGGACTTCAAGCACACCAGTTTTGGGCATCCGCCGGAATATGCGGAGGGCCGGAAATCGCTTACCGATGACGTGAACGCGGCGATCGCCGGACTGAAAACTGCTGGAGCAACCGAGATTGTGGTAGTCGATGGGCACGGCTCTGGCAACAACACCGGTCCGGATGTACTTGAAGAGCAATTGCTGGCGCCGGCTAAAATGCACTATCGCGACGTCCCCTTCGACATCTACATGGATAGCTACGATCATTCATTTGATGCAATTGTAGCAATCGGCATGCATGCGGCCGCCGGTAATCGAGTGGGATTTCTTTCTCATACCTACACGTTTGAGGATGTGGAATATCAGGTAAACGGCGTGCCTTTCAATGAATCAATGATTCTGGCCGCAGGTGCTGCCCGTTTGAAGATTCCGGTGATCATGGTGAGTGGAGACGACCAGCTTGAAAAGGAGATTCGTCGCGAAATGCCGTGGGTCAAATACGCCACGGTAAAACACGCGGTGGATCGCGGAAAGGCAGAAGCCTTTCGTCGCGACGACGTTGCGAGGCGTATCGAGACAGCCGCGCGGGAAGCGCTACAGAACCTGGCGGCAGCGAAGTTGCCGGACTGGCGTGGACCGTATCGGTTCGCGTTGACGTTTCAGGATGAGGGGCAAGCACGGTTGGCGTCGATGATTCCCGGCGCGGAGCTTTTCGGGAATGGTTTGAGAGTACAGGTGAGAGCGAATGATTTCGAAGAAGGCTATAGGTTGAGCATCAGGCTGATCGGGCTGGCAGGCATCAGTGGAAGGAGCGATGCCCGACAGGCGGTGCTGGCTTCCCAGTCGAATGCGGCGCAACTTCAAGTCAATACGGTCGATTGGCTGTATGACAGGTTTCTTGAGCGGCTGCCACCGGCGGCGGTTTCGGCACCTCCTGCAGGCCAACGGCAACGGTATTGGGGTGCCCGTTGATTTGTCAGTGGTCGGTGATCAGTCCGTGGTCGGTCCGTGTTCAGTCCGTGGTTGGTCAGTGTTCCGTTCTTGTTCACCACGTTAACGTTGCGTGCGCGTGTCCATCAGTGCGAGCAGCTTACAGGTCGTATTCCAATTGCGAATAGTCATATTTCGGTAAACCGGGAGTCCAACGATACGCGACAATTGGCTTTGACTGGCTTTAGCAATCGCGCGCGAGAAGTACAATACATCCCGACCAGCGAAAGCTTGATCAACTCCTGATTTGGTGGTCACACTTTTGATCGCCTCGGAAGCCGTCAGCGGTTCCTTTAAGAAAATTACGTCGTAACGATATTTCTGTGGCTGGTTCCCAAAACCTTTTGGTGCCTCGCGCACGATTTGACTTAGTTTTTTGTGCGAGCACAAAACAACGCGCCCTTTGTAGGGAGAAAAAGTTTCGGATAAGGCATTCTCTAGTTTTGTGATCAGCTTCGCGCGCCCAGTTTCGGCGGTTTCAAATAACACGTTGCCGCTTTGAATATAGGTTGTAACGTTCTCAAATCTGCTGGCCTCGAAGCACGCCTTTAGATCCGTCATCTTGATCAGGTTCAAACCGCCAACGTTTATGCCGCGAAGGAGAGCAAGGTACTGAGTGTTTGCCATGGCGTGAGACTAGCGAGGTATTGTGTCTTTTGTCACGACGTTTCAATCGTCAAGAAACTCACCTCCGGTCCCCAATTTGGCCTTAAGCCGTTGATCCTGTCCAAACGGATAAGTGTTACCTATGAATGGATGCCTTTAACACTCTTCATCCATATCGAGGAACCAGGACTCTGCTGCATCTCGAAAATACCGAGGCGAGAGATCTCGGCGCTTTCTCCAGGCAATTTTTGTTAGGCGTCGTCATCAACTGACTCTTCAAGCCAAACAATATCTGCCTGATCCTTTGCTCGTCCGGGTGGACTTCTTGTTCGTTAGCAGAAATGTTGCTTTATCAGCGGTGGCGCAAGCTGGAGATCAGATATTTACAGAATGATTAGCATGATTAGAATGATTTGTTAATAGATTGCGACTAACGTGTCGAAAGACGACACCAACAGTCGTTGCTACGGTAGGGCGCGACCGAAGTCTCTTCACGATCAAGAGCGATCGGCGCGACCAGTCGAGCCTCAGACCTAAATGGATCTGTGAGATTCTTACAGATGAAAACCGTTTGGCTCCTAGGATCGTCCGCGGTTGTGACTGTCTTCCTGATCTTTTGTGCAACGCAGATTTCGACAGACGTCCGCGGTGCGGACGTATCCAGGACTGTAGGACAGATTACTCAGCCTGGTATCGAGTCGCTCGACATCTGGATCGATTCCGTCAGGCGTCAGCACAACGTCCCCGCGATGGGAGCGATAGTATTTCGCGCCGATACTGTATTGGCACGCGGGGTCGCCGGTGTGCGACGTTTCAACTCCACCACGCCGGTCGACGTTATTGATCGGTTCCAGCTTGGATCCAACACAAAAGCAATCACCGCTACTTTGCTTGCAACGCTCGTTGAGGAAGGCAAGCTGTCGTGGACAACCACGCTGGCGGATGTCTTCTCCGACTTGAAAGCGTCGATCTCGACAGAATTTCGCGCTGTCACGATGGATCTATTGCTATCACATCACGGCGGTATTTCTCCGTTCGAGGACACTAACGCCAAGGACTTCAGAAGCATTCCATGTCTTTCCGGAACACCGACGCAGCAACGCGCAGCATTCAGCGCCTGGGTGTTACGTGGTAAACCCGCCGGTCCCGTCGGGAAAGCGATTTATTCAAACGGAGGCTACACAATCGCCGGAGCAATTGCCGAACGAATCGCGGGTAAGAGCTGGGAATCGCTTGTGCGCGAACGGATCTTCAAGTCCCTTGGACTAAACGGATCATTTGCATGGTCCGATTCTCCCGACTTGAATCAACCGTGGGGCCACTATGAGACGCGCAACGGAACGAAACCTGTAGACCCGCGCGATCCTGGGGAACGAGTTCCACCGATCATCTGGCCAGCCGGTTCAGTGGAACTCTCGCTAGAGGACTATGCGAAGTTCCTTCAAGTCCAACTGCGCGGCCTCCAAGGTCGCGACACTCAGCTGCTAAAGGCCGCGACCATAAAGCACCTGCATACCTCGCCCGTTACTCCGCCCGACAAGTACGGGCTTGGCTGGGGATTGCAGGACTTTTACGAAGCGCCAGCCAGCGTGCACGTGGGCAGCGCTGGTACTTTCTATGCGATCACTATTATTCAACCGACGCGCGATCTGGGAGTAGCTGTCTTTGCAAATGCAGGTGGTGAACGAGCCACGACAGCGTCGACGAATGCGGTTAAGGAGCTCATTCGACGATTCGCGAAGATCGGGGGAAGGTAGCTGAAATCAGTTGAACCGAAGTTCGTAAAAAAGTAAATTTGCCCTTTGTAAACGAATTGAAATTGTCAGCAGAAACCCCGGACAAGCTCCCTGGGGCAGCAGCAACCAAATTTGCTCTTGTTAGGTTTGAGAAGAAGTCAGCAACCACACCCAAACTGAAGAGGAACAACGACATGAAGATATGTATGCTTATCTGTATCGCAGTTATCGGAACGGCGGGCTGCAGTCTGATCAATGTAAACAAAGTTAATGGAAGTGGGGTCGTTAAGACCGAAAAGAGATCACTCGCACAATACACGGCGCTGGATGTGAACTGTCCCGCTTCGCTCGAGGTGCGCCTCCAGGAGCGGGAAACTTTTGAAATAAGCGGTGATGATAATCTGATTCCTTTGATCACCACCGAAGTAAAGAACAATACGTTGTACATTCGGTCTACTAAAGAAATCGCTCCTCGCGAAAAGCTTCGGATTACCCTGTCGAATCCTGATCTCGCAAGTTTTTCGTTCAGAGGGGCGGGAGACGCCAACCTATCGAACATAAAGAACGATCGAATCGAAATTGTGCTGAGCGGGGCCGGCGAATTGACTGCCTCAGGCGAAACCAAGGAAGCGTCAATTACGCTTTCAGGCGCCGGAAGCGTAGATGCAAAGAACCTGCTTGCAGCGAAGGCTAAGGCAGATTCAACTGGAGTAGGAAGCCTCGACATATACGCTACAGAACAACTTGAAGCGAAGGCATCGGGTGTTGGCGAGATCAATTATTATGGGAATCCCAAGGTTGTGAAAAAGAACGCCTCGGGAATCGGATCGATCAATCAAAGGTGATTGTTTAAATGGTTGTCTTGATCTGAAATATCGACAAACTCCGTAGATATCGCGAAGAAATTCCGGGCTCAACCCGTCTAACAATTCTGGGCGCTACTGGGTAATCGATTTGGAGAAAACTCCATGGATAACGTAAAGCAAGACTTGGAGTACGCAACTCGATTGTTTCTTAAGGCCCCTGGTGTAACTGCGATGGCAGTAATCGCGCTGGCTCTGGGAATCGGAGCGAACACTGCGATCTTTAGTCTGGTCAATGGAGCGTTGCTGCGCCCTCTTCCAGGTGTTCAAGATCCTGATCGACTCATAACACTCGAGAGAATGGTGAACGGTCGTCTCCAATACAACTTTGGTTATCCAGACTACATAGACTATCTCCAAAAGAACAATACCTTAGACGATTTAGCGGCGCATTGCGGAACACCGCTGAGTTTCAATAACGGCTCTGCCGAACGCCTGCGTGGCGACCTCGTAAGCGGAAACTATTTTGCCGTACTGGGAGTGAAGCCCGCTCTTGGACGTCTCATCAGTCCAGATGACGATGTTCAAATTGGAGGACATCCAGTGGCGGTGCTCAGCTATGCGATGTGGCTGCGATCCTTTGGCGCCGATCAGGATGTCATCGGCCGCGAAATGAAATTGAACGGATATGATTTTACGATCGTCGGCGTTGCTTCGAAGGAGTTCAGCGGGACTGAAACAGGCAATTCATACGATGTTTGGATTCCGCTCAAGATGCAAGTCCAGGCAATTCCGCGAACACTGGGGCGTCACTGGTTCAACGATCGGACTGCCGGTTGGATGGCGGTCTTCGGACGACTAAAGCCAGGGGTCTCTGCAGAAGCCGCCCGGATCGATTTGATCAACATAGCTCGCGCATTAGAACAGAGCTATCCCGACACTAACGCCGGCCGCAGTGTAACAGTAGTCCCGGGGCTTGGCTTGAATTCCGATACTCGAGCGCGTTTTCGCAATTTTCTGGCTTTGCTCCTGGCAGTAGTTCTGCTGCTGCTCTTGATAGCTTGCAGCAACGTCGCAAACCTTCTGCTCCTGCGAGCCGTATCGCGGCAGCGCGAGATCGCTGTGAGGTTGGCTCTCGGAGCTACGCGAGGGAGGCTGGTCCGCCAGTTGTTAACCGAAGGGCTTGTACTATCCGTGACGGCTGGCGCTCTTGGTTTGCTGTTGGCTCCGTGGACCGCCGAGCTGATCGTAAACCTTCAGCCGGCCTATGGCTTACGCGGCGTAGACTTCGGACTGGACGCGCGAGTCCTGGTCTTCACCGTGATATTATCTATCTCAACCGCGGTCGTGTTTGGATTGGTTCCGGCCTTCCAGTCTTCTAACCCTGATCTGATCACTTCGTTGAAAGATGGAGCACCAACCTCGGATCAAAACAAGTCAAGGTTGAGGAACAGCCTCGTGGTGACGCAGATCGGGCTTTCATTAATTTTGCTGATTGGCGCGGGTCTCGCGGTGAGAACGATGCACCAGGCGCTGAAGCTCGATCGAGGATTTGATTCGGAAAACATGGCATTGATGTCCATGGATCTGACAATCCGAGGTTACAGCGAGGCTCAGGGCAGGGCGTTCTACGAAGATCTACTCAAAAGAATCGATGCTTTGCCTGGTGTGATCTCATCAAGCCTTGCAAAAACGGTTCCACCCAACGACTGGAGCGATCGGCTTTCAGTGTTCCTTCCCGAGGAAGCACCGCCGCCGGAGATCATCAGAACAGGCCTGGACGATGCGGGATTGAGAGTAGATGCGAACAGGATCGCGCCAAATTACTTTCGCACCTTAGGCGTTCCACTTCTCGAAGGCCGCGAGTTCACTGAACAGGACAGAGTAGGTACGACGCCCGTCGCGATTGTTAACCAGAGATTAGCGACGCGGCTTTGGCCCGGTGAAATCGCAACAGGGAAACTGCTCGCTGTACCTTTTTGGCGCGAACCGCGGCCACTCGTTCAGATCATCGGCGTTGCAAGAGACACGAAACATAGATCGCTGCTGGCTGATATGCCGCTGCTCATATACCTGCCGGAACTTCAATCATACGATGGACGAGCGACGCTGGTCGCTCGAACCACGATTGATCCGGCGACTCTAATTCCTGCAATCCGGGAGGAGGTGGCGACTCTCGATAAGGATCTAGTCTTGTTCTCGGTAAAGACGATGACAGAGCAGATCGAGAGCACGTTGTGGCAGCAGCGCACTGCCGCCGGATTGATAGGCATCTTCGGGCTGCTTGCGGTGGCCCTGGCAGCAATCGGCATCTACGGTGTGATCGCACATTCGGTGGCACAGCGGACACGTGAGATTGGAATTAGAATGGCACTGGGAGCGGATGCAGCTGGTGTGCGAGGAATGATCTTAAGACAGGGACTCGCGCTTGCGCTTGTTGGCGTTGGATTTGGGACGGCAGCAGCGTTTGTGTTAACGCGGCTTATGTCGTCATTGCTTTATGAAGTGAGTCCGACAGATCCGTTGACTTTTTTCGCTGCGAGCGCTGCGCTCGTAGGAATCGCTATGGGAGCTTGCTTGATTCCGGCAATACGCGCGACAAAAGTTGACCCAATGGTCGCGCTCAGGTGTGAATAACAAAACAATTTAGGTTACAGGGCGTTGAGAAATGCCCCACTCGCTCAATATCTTTTCTCTTATCTGCGCAATCTGTGTAATCTGCGAATAGGTTTTCTTTTTTAACAGGGGAAGCCGATCTCAGGAATCAAAGCTCAACAGCTCAACCCGAATGTTAAGTTACCGTTAAATGTGGTAATGTGAAGCCGACAATGATTAAGTACATACGATACATGCTGCCTCGCCATCTGAGGTTGAGCGGCGAAGCTCCCCTTAGATTAGGGCGCGCTGCGAGTTCGTTCGCGCTTGTCACAATGAGTACTCTCGCAAGTTTGTTTCCTTCGGCCGTCTGCGCACAGCAAACTTCACCAACGACACCGGCGGTGGTCCAACCTGGTGCGCCGGGGAAACCGACAAGGGCTCTTCCCTCGACGACGAAGGCTACGCTGCCGCCAGTCTCTGCAGCCGATGTGCAGTTCATGCAAGGTATGATTATGCATCATGCGCAAGCGGTTGAGATGACAGCGCTGATGGATTCGCATACTGAGAACAGGGATCTGAGGTCGCTCGGCGCGCGAATCAGCAGGTCACAGTCCGACGAAATAAAGTTTATGAAACGATGGCTGGCCGTGCGTGGACAGCCAAGTGACATGCCTCACACGCATATGTCCCACGAGAATATGTCGCACCACGCGATGGGGCTTATGCCTGGCATGCTTACCCCGGAGCAGATGGAGGCACTCAGAAAAGCAACCAGCGATGAGTTCGACCGTCTGTTTCTAAAAGGGATGATTCAGCATCACGGCGGCGCTTTGATCATGGTGAAAGATTTGTTTGACACCGCGGGCGCCGGACAGGACGCTGAATTGTTCAACTTCGCAACCGATGTAGACAGCGGCCAGCGCGCCGAAATTCGAATCATGCAAGGCATGCTGGAGAAAATACCTTTAAAGGATAAATGATGAACCGAGTACATAGCTCTTTTTTCCGTTTACTCGTAGGTCTCCTTCTTCTGTGGTCCTGTTTCGCTGTAGAGATAAAAGCGCAAACGCCTTCGTCTCAGGAGCCAACGAAGCCAGCTAATACGAAGCCCGACGAAAAGAAAGCAGAAGACGCGTTTTCACTTGAACCGGCGCCGGCGCTCCCACCCGGAATGACCGGCTCAGATGTCAACGACCCGCGAGCCAAACTGAAACCGGGAATGTACGACGCCGGAGAAGCATCGATGGGGTTGACGCACCTTCAGCTCTTCAAGAAACCAGATGCCTTTCAGCTCGATTCGGCTCATCCTGATGATCCAAAAGTGCAGAAAACCCTGGGTGTGCTCGGCATTGCCGACACCTCAAAGATTCCAAAGCCGTTCCAACTGGTTATGGCTCAACTCGGGTTTGCAAACTCGGACCTGGCGTTCCAGGGCAACCATCTATTTCAGGGTAATTTTTATGGCGTCAATATCTATGACATCTCCAATCCTGCTAAAGCGCAGTTGTTGACGTCGATGATCTGTCCAGGTGGACAAGGGGATGTCTCGGTTTACAAAAATCTGATGTTTATGTCGGTCGAGATGCCAAATGGCCGTCTGGATTGTGGAACTCAGGGATTTCCACCCCCGCCTCCGCCGGCCCCCGGCGAGGAGCAAAAACGGACTATTCCCGCCCCGCAAAAAGAGCGGTTCCGCGGCGTAAGGATTTTTGACATATCCGACATCAGGAGTCCGAAACAGGTAGCAGCAGTGCAAACTTGCCGCGGTTCGCACACTCACACGCTTGTGGTTGATCCGAAGGATAAGAACAACGTCTACATCTACGTTTCCGGCACATCGTTTGTGCGCCAAAATGAGGAGTTGGCAGGGTGTTCAGGTGAAGCACCGGATAAAGACCCCAACACGGCGCTGTTTCGCATTGATGTAATCAAAGTTCCACTGGCTGCGCCGCAGGATGCAAAGGTAGTGTCCACTCCCCGTGTGTTTATCGATCCTCGTACGGGTGCACTGAACGGCTTGAGTAGTGGAGGGACCCATGGCAAGGACGGCATGGAGAAGCCTACCGACAGCAACCAGTGTCACGATATTACGGTGTACTCGGAGATAGGACTTGCCGCAGGCGCCTGCTCCGGAAATGGAATCGTGCTGGACATAAAAGATCCCGTGAATCCGAAGCGGTTGGACGCAGTAAACGATCCGAACTATTCATATTGGCACTCAGCATCATTTTCGAACGATGGCTCAAAGATCGTGTTCACCGATGAGTGGGGAGGCGGACTGGGTGCGCGCTGTCGTGCCAACGATCCGAACAAATGGGGCGCCGACGCGGTGTTCCATTTGAAGAATAACAAGTTGAGTTTCGCGAGCTACTACAAGATGCCGGCAGCACAGGGCGATAGCGAGAATTGTGTGGCCCACAATGGTTCGCTCATCCCAATCCCGGGCCGGGATATCGAAGTGCAAGGCTGGTACCAGGGTGGCATCTCTGTTATGGACTTCACTGACGCGGACCATCCATTTGAAATAGCATATTTCGATCGAGGACCAATTGATCCAAAGATGCTCATACTAGGTGGCGACTGGTCCGCTTACTGGTACAACGGCCACATCTATGCTTCGGAGATCGCCCGCGGGCTGGACGTCTTTGAATTAAGCCCGACCCAGTTTCTTAGCCAGAATGAGATTGAAGCGGCGAAAACGGTGCGAGTGTCTGAGCTTAATGTACAGAACCAGCAAAGGATAGTTTGGCCGGCTAAGTTGGTAGTAGCCAAGGCTTATGTGGATCAGCTGGAGCGATCGCAGGCTTTGCCGTCGGACAAAATCGCTGCGGTTCGGGCGGCTATTCAAAGCGCAGAGAGCTCACATCTGAGTCCAAAAGACTTCGCAAAACTGCAGAGCCTGGCGCCGTCGCTAAAAGAAAGGGCGAGGATGACCAAGAGCGCTGTAGACTCGAAGCGCTTGCAGGCCCTGGCGGAGATTTTGCAGCGGCCATCAAAGTGAGCTGCAGGTAGCATCTTTTTGCATACCCACCTCACGAGGTGGGTATGCATTGCCCGAGTCGTCCGTCTTGTAGTCCGCAGAATGACCTTGCAAGTTATCTACAACTCCAGAAGCCGGAACTCCTGCGCACCGCCAAGAGCTACTACGTCTCCCAGTTTTAACACGGCATGCCCCTGAATTCGCTCCCCGTTAACGTAGGTACCATTTCCACTCTCGAGGTCGGTGATCGTACAACCACTCTGGTCGAGAGTGATCGTGGCATGATGCCTGCTGACAAGTGCCTCGGAGATGACGATGTCATTCTCCTCGGCACGGCCAAGGGATGTGGTTCCTTGCGATAGTGAGTATCTAACGAGCGCGTCCGTTCGTGAAATGAGAAACATCCCTTTCTCAAGGGGGGCGGTTGGCTGGGCACCCTGCATGTCGTATCCACGAACAATCTTCGTTACGTCGCCTGATAATGTCGGTGCTTTCTGTTCCCAATCGCTCATGAACACGGCATTGAGGCGCTTAAGAACGTCGGGATCGTCAACCAGAATGCTGACTTCTCGACGCTTATCGAAACTCTCCGTGCGCAGGTTCATACTCCCAATCACCGCCCGCACGCCATCGACGATCGTACACTTTGCATGGAGTTTGTAGCGGGGTATCGCCCGCGAATCGAGCGACGAAGGTAGCGGCGTACCTTGCTGTGAGCCCAGGATGCGCACCTCGACATCGCTTCGGGCTTTATTCACGAGCAATTGCAGAATCGCAGGGTCCTCCACCTTTGCGTCCGCAATGTGAATCGACTTTTCCGCACCCTCCAGAATCGCATTCATCTTCTTGCGGCTGTTGAATGGACTGATCAAGAGTGGCGAATCCTCGTTCGGCGTAAACGAGGTATTGTCCCAGTCTGCCGCGAATAGTCGATCTATCTCGCTGGCAACCTGGGCATTGTAAACCTCGATACCGAAATCACGAGTGTAGTGAAGATTCTCCCTCGTTGGATTGAAAGTGAACACGAGCGCGACTGACGCGTCGACGGTCATTACCTTGTAGTGATAACGCGCCTTCTTTTTGTCAGCGGACGGTTCCTTTGTTGCTATTCCAGCTTTCCTCGCTTCCTTAAACAGCTTCTGGTTCCTTTCTTCCCAGCCTCGCGCGCTGCTCGAGATCAGAATCCGGATTCGAACCCGCCGGGCGTGCGCTTCGACCAGAGCCCGTTGAATGATGGGGTCATCCATTCGAAAGACGGTGAGATTGATGCAACGTTCCGCTTTGTCGATTGCGCGGACAATAGGGAAGAAGCTGTCACCAGGCTGGACGATCAGTGAAACCTTTTGAGCCAAGCATCTCCTTTGGTAGGTATCGAGTTATGCAAAAAAAGTTTGCGAAGCTCGACGTCTTGAGCTTCCAGGTCACGGGGCCTGAACTCTAAAGACAAATATTCTACCAGAGCAGCACCGCTGGCCCATACTCAATCGATGCGGCTGTTAACAGGAGCTTAAGACTTGACACTCTTGAAATGCTTCGTGAGTGTATTGCTCTCCGAACAATCGTAAGCCCCGGCCTGCGATCAGAGTTGATTGCTCCCTGATAGCTGGTAGACGTGATACGTTACGGAGTAGTGCCCGCTGCACGCACTAGAATTTGGCGGGTAGTTACGAAATCACCAGGGCTAATCAAGCTGGGACAATTGTCAACAAGCAGTTTGCATTTTCTCGGCTGACTAAGAGACTTCATAGTGAACAGTTCTTCAAGAACAAGCTTAAGCCTGGCAGCTTTCGTTTTGCTGTGTTTTTTTCTGCCCTGGGTGGAGTTGAGCTGTATGGGATTGAGGGATTCAGTAAGCGGCTACGACCTTGCCCGATCAGGAGATAATCTCCTATGGCTCGTGCCGGTTTTTATGCTCGTTATCATAACCCTGGCCATACTCAGAAATGTTAGCGACAAGATACCGATAATCCCCGCACTTTCAATGACAGTCGGGGGCAGCTTAAGCGCGTACCTGATGTATAGCGAACGCTCGAGTACCAATGGCTCCCCAAAGCTGGTCGCAACACAATGGACGGTATTCTTCTGGCTCGGTTTTCTCGCTTGCATTTGCCTTGTGATGCTTGGGGTTGTCTTTTATAGCAAGCGATCTAGAGCGCCTTAGTTATTGCGGAGAGCGATCCGTCCTCCTTCGAAGTAGCTGCCAGAATCCTCCTCGGTCTTTCTGCATACACGACATTCGCATCAGGCTCTTATCTACTCACACCTCAACGCAGTGTTCGGGTCCACCTTCATTGCGCGGCGCGCGGGGACATAGCTCGCGATTATCGCCACTGCTGAGAGAACGAAAGCGATGCCAGTAAAAGTCAGCGGATCGGACGGACTGACACTGAAGAGAAATGCTCGTATGAACTGAGTCAAGACCAGCGCGCCGGCCGTTCCGATGGCAATGCCAATGATCGCTAACTTCGCTCCGTCTCGCAGGACCATGCCAAGCACACGCCGAGGGCTGGCTCCGAGCGCGGTTCTTATTCCGATTTCGCGAGTCCTTTGCTCGACGGAATACGAGATCACTCCATAAATGCCAATCGATGCCAACACCAATGCGAGCACCCCGAAAACACCCACAAGTATCAAAGTAAAACGCCGATCGGCGATTACATCTCCTCTTAGCTGCTCCATAGTTTTCGCATCGGATAATGTAGCGTTGCCTCCGATCGATGCGAGAGCCTCCCTGATAGGCGAGACATATGTCGAAGGTTTATCACTGGTTCTCACGACGATCGTGGAAGCCGAAAATATGAACTCGTCCGGAATCTGATGCATCGGAACGTACATCTGCGGCCCAACCAATGCTCCTTCGGTAGTATCGAGATTCTGCTGCTTCACATGTCCAACAATCCCGACGACTTGAAAGTCGATTGTCTTGTCGGGGCCAGTTGGGATGCTTATGTGCTGGCCCAATGGACTCTCTCCAGGGAAGTACTGCGCCGCCATATTCTCATCAATGACCATCACAGACGTTGAAGCAAGTGTATCGCTATCTTCAAAGAATCGACCCTGCAGCAGCGGGATTTTCATTGCAGTCAGATACCCGGGCGACGTTATGTAGCTCATCGCTAAAGGGAGCTCGCTAGGCGAAGGCCTCGGGCGATTGGTGATGAAAAACTGATTCTCGCTGTCACTTCCGCCCAGGGGTAGCAGATCAGTGGTGCCGGCGCGCTGCACACCTGGCAGCGCCTCAATTTTCTCGAGTAGTTGCATGAAAAACCGTCGCACCTTTGGCGCTTCGGCAAATTCCTTCGATGACAAAGAGACATCGAACGTCAGCAGGTTACGATCGTCGAACCCAGGGTTGACTCGATTCAGCGCGATGAAGCTGCGAATAAGCAATCCGGATCCTACAAGGAGTACAAGCGAGATTGCTATTTCGGCAACTACCAACGCACTGCGAAGGCCTTGTCTCCCGCTGCTGCCGGACCTTCCGCCCTCTTTGAGCATCTCGTTAAGGTTCGGATTTGACGCTTGAAGTGCAGGCGCCACACCAAACACAAGGCCCGTTATGATGGATGCAACAAGCGTAAACAGAAGCACATTAGCGTCAACTTTTATCTCATTCACCCGAGGCAACGCGTCGGGAAGCGCCTTTAGAGCCATGCCAGTTCCCCAATATGCTGTGAGCAGGCCTAAAACACCACCGATGAGCGCAAGCATTACGCTCTCGACCATTAGGGATCGAATGATCCGAAAACGACTCGCCCCGAGAGCCGATCGAATAGCAATCTCTTTTTGCCGAGCGGATGCTCGAGCGAGCATCAGATTTGCAACGTTCGCGCACGCGATTAACAACACAAAACCTACGGCAGCAAGCAGCAAAAGTAGCAACTTCCGCACGTCACCTACGAGTGCGTCATAGAGCGATCCCAGAGTGACCCAATGCTCTTTGTTCGAATCCGGGTACTGCTCACCTAATGCGCCCGCTATTGATGTCATATCAGCGCGCGCCTGCTCCGGATTCACACCGGACTTAAGGCGAGCAATAACCTGCGTGCCTGGATGCCATGAACGCTCTTTCAATGATCGCTCTTTCGCAGCTTCGATAGGGACGAGTACATCTGACTTGCCGAGGTAATTGAAGTTGGAAGGCAGCACTCCCACAATTTGATAAGGTTGATCATTGAGGATCAATCTCTGGTCAAGGACTGACTGGTTTCCTCCAAAACGTCGCTTCCAAAGCGAGTCGGAAATGATCGCAACTGGGCTTGCACCCTCGCGATCTTCGTCGGCCCCGAAGTTTCGGCCGACGGCGGGAGACACCCCAAGCACATCCAACAACTCGCTGGACACCTGGCGGGCGGAAAGCCGCTCGGGCTGTTCGACGCCAGTCAGGTTGAATCCAGTCCATCGGTAGGCCGCCATCTTTTCAAATGATTGATTGCGCTCGCGCCAGTCCTTGAAGTTGGGATAAGAGACTGAGCCCTGATCGAATCCACCCCACTTCTCCCAGATTCTGATCAACTGACCGGGGTCCTTATAGGCCAGAGGCTTTAGAAGAACGCCGTTTACAACACTAAAAATTGAAGAGTTGACGCCGATTCCGAGTGCCAGAGCAAGGATGGCGATTATGCTGAAGGATGGATTCTTTAATAAGGTTCGTAAGCTTAGTCGAATCTCTTGTGCGAGAGCATCCATCAATTTCCTCCGGGAGAAGACTATTTCTTTGTTAGTGACTCAAATAAGTCGACGGTTGCAAGGTCATGGATTTGGCTTTCAGCTGTACTGCACACTCGTTCCTTCCGGACCGATATGTGCATAGCGGCCGTTCGTCCAATGCGCGTCTGAAATATCTGATATATCTACGCGCGACTCGACGCATGAGGAGGCAACAAAAAAGTCTTACGGGAATCGCGTAAGCGTGGTTCGGAATATTCTTTTGATGAAGTAACGCTCGCTTAAGACCGTGTGGTCGTCAATCGCTGTTAGCGGCGCATTCCTGATCTTCTTCAAAGATGCTTGAAAATCTATAGTGAGTCACTCAAAACCGTAATCATCGACTTTCCTCCTTGCGTTGCGACAACAATTCTTTTATTCCTTTTCTCAGTTTTTTGTAGCGAAAGTCTATCCAGGATGCGAGCAATATGCCGAATAGGCTGGAGGCGTAGAACAAGGCCCTCCGGCAACTTCCATGGACACCATGAGCGTGGGCTTGGGCCTACCAGTATTCCCACCGGTACAACCGCCAGACACAATAACAATGTTGAGCCGATCAATGCTAACGACTCAGCGAGTGTCCGCTCCAAACATCTTCGGAAACTCGACTGTAGAATCCCTCAAATTCGTGCAGTATTGATGATTCATCTTTTCGATTGGCAATGAAGATGCGAATAGTGGTTATCCGCAGAGATAGATGGCGGCATAGCAAATCTACGTACGCACAAGCAAAAGGGATCACCACCAAGGCGAGGCGCGCATTCCCGATTTTCTGGTCCTGACCGGAAAGGCCCAACGCGACACCGCCCACGCCAGCAACGATCAGTAACTTCCACTTTAGGGGGTCCGAGCGAGCCTTCTGCAGTTCAATTACCTCTGTGCGTAGGCTATCCATTACAAATATTAGGGCCGATCTCGTCAGACCAACGTCCGGAGCACCGAGGGCGAAGCGCCTGGCAGCCATTCTGGATTTGTCTCATGAGCCTGAGTCCTCGCCGTTTACTTTACTTCGAATTGTTCTTTTATCTTTTCTATAAGCTCGTCTCCGGGCCTTAAATTATTTGCCCGGATCGTCCCATCCTTGCCGATCAAGTAGTACGTCGGCCAACCGTCAACGCGAAACAACCGGTGAAGCGGGCCGCGCTCATCCTCAGTTGTTTGCGCCCAGGTCATGCCTTTCTCGCTGACGAACTTTCGCACCGGCGCCATCTCCTTGCCCATATGAATTCCGATGACCTCGAATCCTTTTTCATGGAGCCTTTTATAAATAGCCGCCAACTTCGGGGCTTCGGCGACGCAAGGGCCGCACCATACTCCCCAAAAATCAAGCAGCACCACCTTGCCTCGATAATCAGACAGCCGACGCGGTTTACCGTTTATATCGGTAAAAGAGAATTCCGGAGTAGCGCTTCCCAGGTCGAGCGACGCGCGGTCGGGTAATTTCTCGGCGAGCGGCTTAAGCGTCAAACTGCGCCCCAGCCGGTCCGCGGTGAATTCATAACTCACTCCCCCAAGGTTCACGAACTTATCCCTGACGACATAGCTCTCCACCGATTTTGGTGTCGTCATGTCCAACTGGCCATCGCCATTGAGATCAAAGTAGACTCGGTTGTAATCCCAATTGTAGACGCCTTGCGATCCTCTCAAAGCGAAAGCAATCTCACGACCACCGACCCGGATGACTCCACTGCGAAGGGTTTCGCTGCTTATTGTCAATGCTAGTTGTGGATCAGTCTGGTCAGGTTTCGTAACCGTGCCAACCTCCAGTTTAATCTCGACAGGGTAGCTCTCCTCGCGACCGTCAATCTTTTCATTGACGGTTTGTTTCACGAGCACGGAGTACTTGCCGCTCTCATTTGTAAATCGAAGTGGCGTGTCATCGGCGAGATCGCCGTTGCCATTGAGGTCGGCATAAAGGACATACCCTCGTTTCTCATCTCCATCCAAGACCCAGCTTCGGTTCAGCCCGCCGAAAGTCAGATTGAATCCGAACCTCGCCGCGGCAGTGAGCGCGGTGGGCCTTCGTTTTATCGGCACGAACCTGGGATTCTTCGATAACTGGTCAGCTATCTTTAGATATTCCTGTTCGGGCAGTGCGAACGCCACACCACCGCCTTTGAGCAACACTGGAGCCTCTGTGTTTGCGGTCACGGGCGCTTGAGGCGCGGCATTCAAAGAGTTGCACGCGAATAAGACTGTGACGATGACGAGATTCTTCATAATAATCACCTTGCCTCGATAATCGGACACGCAGTCATCCTTTTCAAGGAGGAGGATAGCCTGCCCTAAGCAGCGAAGTCATATACTTCTCGTTAGGTGCGGTTACGTTTCAGTAATGATCATCCTGCGAATGAGTGATTACTGTTGGTCTGTGCTGCAGCACCTAATCACACTAACAGCGGAGAAATAGCACCACAGATCCGACAAACCAAAGATTGCTTAAATAAATTTGTTGCTCGGACTAAAACGTGTTATGATCTCGCCCCCAAATAGCCCCGCCCCCGGAGAGTAAGGCATGAACAGCAGAAGTGTGTCTCTTTTCGGGTTTATCTTTGTCCTGCTCACTCTCACACCTCATGCAGGGCTCTTAATCGGCAAGAAAGCGAGGGCCGAGGCGCGGCCAAAACATTCTCCGGGATTTAATAACCGGGTCGAAAAAGTCTCAATTATAGTTCAACAAATTGGGCCTGACGACTCCAATTTACGATCTGAGCTACAGGCACGCGGAGGTAGTGAATTACGCAGCTTTTCTGCATTGGGGTTTCACGTCTTGAATCTTCCGGAATCCGCGGTCGCAGCAATCTCCGATCGCACTGACGTGGCTTACGTCTCTCCGAATCGAGAAACTCAATTACTGGGACATCTTTCCGCTACTACCGGAGCGGATCTTGTCCGTGTGACTTCCGGAACTAACGTCAGCGGGGTAGATGGGACAGGAATCGGGATTGCGATTTTAGACTCAGGAATGTATGCGAATCACGTGTCTTTCCTTGACCGGAACAACGGGAACCGGATAGCCCGTAGCTTAGACTTCACGGGAGAGAATCGAGTTGATGATCCCTACGGACACGGTAGCATCGTGGCTTCTATCGCTGCCGGAAATGGGCGGGTAGCATCGGGAAGCTATCTGGGAATCGCCCCGAACGCACGATTGTTTAATCTCAGAGTTCTGAATTCCGAAGGTCGTGGGACAGTCGCCGGAGTCTTGGAAGCCCTCAACTGGGTCGCCCTAAACGCACAAGCATTCAATATCCGAGTCGTCAACATGAGTTTAGGTATGCCGGCTATTGACTCGTATCTCAACGACCCGATCTGCCTGTCGGTTAGAAGGCTGGTCGACTCAGGAATCGTCGTAGTTGCCGCGGCCGGCAACAACGGAAAAGATGTTGAGGGGAACAAGGTATACGGGCAGATTCACTCGCCTGGTATTGAACCGTCCGCAATAACCGTGGGAGCCTCTAACACCTTCGGCACGGATTCTCGAACTGACGATCAAGTCGCAAGCTACAGTTCTAGAGGTCCTACTCGAAGCCGGTGGACGGACAATTCCGGGATCACCCATTACGACAACATTATCAAGCCCGACCTGGTGGCGCCGGGAAACAAGCTCGTATTTGCGAAGTCTCCTGGAAACTTCCTGGTCAGCGAGAATCCTACTCTGGATGCGAGTGTCAGCGCGGTAGACGTGCGCGATATGATGTCGCTGTCTGGAAGTTCAATGGCCGCCCCGGTTGCTGCAGGCGCAGCAGCTCTCTTGCTACAGGCCAATCCAAGTCTCACTCCAAACCTGGTTAAGACGATTCTTGAATATACGGCCCAACCCCTACCCGGATTTAATTATCTGGAGCAAGGCGCTGGTGAGATCAACATTGAAGGAGCGGTTAGACTGGCCAGACTCGTGCGCCCGGATCGGGCAAGCCTTGCGCTCGGCGATTCCCTGTTAACAGGAACTCCGAGTACTTATAGCAATATTTCGGGGAACACGTTTAACTGGAGCTCGATAATCCTCACTAAGTACACGTCTCTCTCGGGGATTAGTCTGATCACCCAGTATCAGCAAATCTACTCGCTCGGAGTCCTCATCGCCGATGGAGTTCTAATCGCCGATGGAGTACTCATTGCCGACGGAGTTCTTATAGGCGATGGGGTACTTATTGCAGACGGAGTTCTGATCGCCGACGGAGGTGTATTCTTGCCCTACGGGGTTCTCATCGCCGATGGCGTTCTGATTGCCGACGGGGTTCTGATCGGTGATGGAGTTTTGATCGGAGACAGTGGCATAACGGCGGATTCTTTCCTCCTGGCTTACTCGGCAATGAACAACGGAGATTTGGGTGGATCACCCATTGAGGTGGACGATGGAACTGACGCGGACTATTAGTGACTTTGCCCCACGAATCCTCACAACTCGACCGGCGCAGGCCGCGTCGCCCCCGGTGGTGAAAAACATCAGTAGGTACACTCGCCTGGTGACCATCTGTGGGGGATTGGTAATACTAAACTCAATTTTCAACCCACTACGTCCAGTCAACTGGCTCGATCCTACGTTGATATTCATCGCGTCAGTCGCGGTCCTCATAGGCGCAAGAATTGTTGTCAAAATACCCGGAGTGCCGAGCTATTTCTCGATGTCGGAGACTCTTGTCTTCCTGGTGATGTTTATATTTGGGGGTGATGCTGCGATAGTCCTCGCCGCGGCGGCAGAGTCATCCGCCAGTCTGAACTTTTCCAGGAAGCCATCTACGGTTCTCTTTAACGGCGCCGCGTCCAGCACCGCAACCGCGATCACAGTTTGGGGATTGAGATTCACGTTTGGACCAGTAGCAGATCTGCTCACTGGTAATTTCACCGGCAGGGTAGTCCTCGCTGCAGGTCTGATGGGGATGCTTCAATACGCCGGAAATTCTGCAATCGTCTCAGTTCTGGCAGCAATGAAAGTCGGCCGGCCAATCTGGCAAACCTGGAAAGAAAAATACTTATGGTCCTCGATAACTTATCTGGCTGGAGCGTCTGCTGCTACCGTGTCGGCTCGATTGATAGGCACGATAGGTTTATACGCTCTATTGATAACTACGCCTCTAGTCATCATTATTTTTCTGACTTACAAGACCTATATCGAGAATCTGGAGCGAGCCAATATCGAAGCCGAGACAGCCCGGATTCACGCAGAAGAACTGTCAGCGTTAGCTGCTGAGCGGAATGAGGCATTAAAAATCGCCGAACAGAGCTCCAGGGTGAAAGACGAATTCCTGGCGATACTCTCCCACGAATTAAGGACTCCTCTCACGTGCATACTTCTTTGGGTGGATTTGATGGAGAGCACAAAGAATAACCTGGGAGTGTTTGCGCAAGGCGTCGAGGTTATTCGTAGGAACGGTGCTGCCTTGAGACAGTTGATAGACGATGTCCTGGACGTCTCCCGCATCGTCAACGGGAAAATGTCGATAAATCTCCAATCCGTGGATTTGATCGATAGCGTAAATACTTCGGTCGAGTCAGTGAAACAGACGACGCGCGCTAAAGACATCAACCTGCGAATAGTTACTGATTACCATGGTTTACCGGTGTCCGCTGACCCAAAGCGCCTTGAACAGGTGCTATGGAATCTACTGGCAAACGCCTTGAAATTTACTCCAAACGGGGGATCGATCGAGGTTCACGTCCGAAGCGCAGGAGATCTCGCTCAGGTGGCTGTCAAAGACAGCGGTGCAGGCATTCATCCAGACTTTTTACCGCACGTGTTTGATAGATTCAGTCAAGCCGACACCTCCACCACAAGACAGTACGGAGGGCTAGGATTGGGGCTGAGCATTGTACGCTATATCGTAGAAATGCACGGAGGTTTCGTTCATGCAGAAAGTCAAGGCGTAGGGAAGGGATCGGTATTTTCGTTTCATATCCCGATAGTGCGTGATTTATTACCTTCGGTCCCCGCCGTACAGAAAACTGCGCCAGCCTCGTTGGCAGGGTATAGAATCGTTCTAGTCGAAGATGAGCCAGACACCAACGAATTGATCAGATCTTTGCTGACAGCTTCGGGAGCGCTCACCCACAGTTTCCTGGATGCAAGTCTCGCCTTACCGTGCATCCAGAGTTGTCACCCACATGCGGTCATCTCCGATATCATGATGCCGGGGATGGACGGCTACGCATTCGTCAAGAAAGTCAGAGAGATATCCCAGGCTCAGGGTGTCTGTATTCCAACGATAGCTGTTAGCGCCAGCGTGGGGGACAGTAGGAGACAACAGGCCTTGACTGCCGGGTTTCAAGATTTCGTCGAAAAACCTATTGACCTTTCAGTGCTGTTAGCAACAATAAAAAAAGCTACCGTCGCTCATTGAACAATGATTTAACGCGGAATGATCAACGCTCGGATAACTAACCGCTATTATGGGGACCAAAATTTTCCGACAACTTTAACTCCGCCATCATCTGCCCTGCCAATGAACTCCTGTGTCATATCTAGCGAGATCGCCACCAGCGTTCGATCGGAAAGCACCACTCCCCGGCAAGCTTAGTGACACTTATCTGTGACTACGTAAGCATCCGGAGGTTCAGATCCGACGCTGCCGTCTACCCTCCGCACTCGCTGAAGTCTCATACCAAGAGACTCTCCATGTCGCAGACCGAGAACGGTGTGACTCGCTCCAGTGTCCAGGATGAAGGAGAGCGGCGAAGAGCCGTTTATACATACATTGTCTGCGAATAAGCAAAATGAGAACGAAAATCTAACTCGGTCATGCTTTTGTGTCTGCATCGCGCTTTCGGAAGGCTGCTTCTCCAGCGTCGGACACCTTGACCCACTTGGGGTCGGGCGAGGCCTCGGCGTCGTAGGTGTCGTGCCAGTTCCACCACTTGTACGGCGGCGTCTGCGGGTAGCCCGCCGGCGAGTCCTCCCACTCCTCCTGGCGCCCGAGCGCAGTGATGTCGAGGTAAGTCCACGTGCTCCCCATCGCCTCGTCGCCGCGGTTGTTGATGAAGTAGGTTCGGAACACGTTGTCGCCGTCGCGGATGAACGCATTCGTACCGTGCCACTCGTCCACGCCGAAGTCGGTGTCGAAGCTGTCCTTTATCGTGTACCAGGGCATCTTCCAGTCCATTCGTGTTTTGAGGCGTTCGATGTCAGCCTGCGGCGCGCGGGAGGCGAAAGCGAGGGTGGTGTCGCGCGCATTCAGATGGGCGAGGTGGGCGACCTGGTCGGCCAAAAAGGAGCAACCTCGGCAGGCATGTTCAGGCCAGCCGAAGACGCCTGGCTCGAAGAAGGCGCGGTAGACGATCAGCTGACGGCGGCCATCGAACAGGTCGAGCAGGCTCACCCTCCCTTTGGGCCCATCGAACTCGTATTCCTTTTCCACAGCGAGCCATGGCATCCGCCGGCGCTCGGCGGCCAACGCGTCACCGGCCCGGGTCAACGCCTTCTCTTTTACGAGGAGCTGCAGGCGCGCAGCCTCCCACTCCTCCGATGACACGATCGGGGGTGTGTTCATTTGAAGACGCCCTTTCAAGTGCTCTTTATCTCTTTCCTTGTTCTTCCCCATTTCACTCTCCTGATTCTTATGTTACTGCCGCTAAGCTTGTTCTTGACGAGGTAGCGTGCTCACGACAAGCACGGGAATGCCGACCGTCGAGGTACCCGCGGTAACAAGCTAGTATCTGACGGGTCGCAACTTCGATGCCGTAGCGCGACGTTTCGAAATACGCACGACTGGGTCCCTTCTTTACAAGAGTGACCAAATATCGTCGTCTGGCTTTATCTAGTCAGCCACGCGATGTTGATGCTTAAGCTGCGCATTTTGCGGGAGCGGGAGTTCGAACGCCTCGCGATTACAGACTGAATTGAATCTTGGCGACTCATTTCATTACGAGTGCCTTGCTGTGCGAGTTATCGAAAGCAAACTTATTGGACGGATCTTTTCGAACTGAGACGTCGTAGGAGATGGCCTTTCCACATCCAAAGTCCCGAAAGGGCAATGATCGGAAAAGCGACATACCGAACAACGGGGGCGTAATTTGGAAGTTCTTTGAAAGGACTATAAATATATCCGACTATCGGAATGGCAAAGATGATGTGAACCCAGCGAAAAATCGAACGTTTGGTGGCGTCACGCATCATTTAATCCCTTTCCAATTAGAATGTGATGCTGCATACATTTTTCAACCCTTGACTCAGCGAGTTTTGGATTGTTTGGGTTAAGAAAATAAATCGAGGATTCACCCCTGACGTCTCACCATTTCCTTGATCCAGATCGGCGCGAAGGGTGAGGTGCAACCCTTGGAAACCGGGTAGTCGCGATAGATTCCCAAAGTTTCTCCAATAGCGATTGCGCGCTTGCGATACTTGGGGAAGTGAATGCCAATCCCGGCAAGACAGAAGTTCATGGTCCATTGCGCTTCCGGAGCGGCCTCCCCCATTTCGGACTCGATACGGTCCAAAAGCGCTGCGAGGTCGACCCCTTCGGGATTCTTGCCGATTCGCTCGGACGTCAGGTTCCATCCGGCGCGTGCAGCCCAGGGATTATCATCAGTCATCCATCTTTGGCGGAGGGTCTCCTTGTCGGGGTGGTTCTTGACTACGTACGAATTGAGCCAGTCCGCCTCTTGCGCAGATCCGCTGGACCGCACCATGCGATCTAATTCGTCACCTGACAGATGCTTTGGATCGATCAGAAGTATTGCTAAGAGCCGTGCATCAAGGTTGCCGGTTTTCCAGAGAGCCAGGGCCAAATCGTGGTTGGCCTTAATCTTCGCGGCCAGTTTTCGGATGTCACCGAGTCTGACGCCGAACTGATTGTCGCCGGCGCCATTCCTGTGGTTTTGTGCGCGGACCTTCTCATCGCCTAGTGCTTTGAGCTGCGCGAGAGTTTCTTTAAGATTTGTAGCCATCTTTGTGCCGTCTCATTGATCGCAATTAGACCTGGTTCACGCGACGCACGCCTAACGGGGAATGAACATGCGAGATCCGTTTTGCGCGCCGTGCAAGCCGGAGTTAGGCGAGCTCGCAAATTCCCATCCCAGCTGCGCATTTTACATCGAATTAAACGCCAGACAAGTCCAGAATCTGTATTGAGTAAAATGGCATCGTCGCCTTGAGGTTCCGGCGAATCCATTTGACACGAGAAGAGGAATTCTAGGTTTGTCTTAAGAAGACGTCGATCACATTAAGACGCAGAACAACAGATTCAGACACTGAGAATTGTGCTGAAAAGCACGTTTATCACTAAATAAAACTGTTCGAAACGCTCACGGACGACGCGCGTTTGATTGTCAGCTTACGTCCGAAAGATTCACCGGGACTCCGACAAGACCGGAATCTCCGTAGAGTCATCCTCGAGCTCCCGAAAGTTGCTTAAACCAACTCCGACCAGGCGATAGAGCTGCTGGGGGTTCAGATCTACGCGCTCCCGCAACGACAACGCTATGTTAATCAATTCCTCGCATGAAGAAGGGGGCGAGGGCGGCGTATGGCTTCGGGTGAGAATGTGGAACTCGCTTGTTCTCAATTTAAGAACGACGGTACGTGCGACTCGAGACTCCTTGCGCGAGCTGGACCAAATGCTTTGAGCGAGACGACGGATCACGGGCTCAGTTTGCGACAACGGTATGTCTTGCTCAAAGGTGTTCTCGGCGGATACCGATTGCGTCTGTCTGTGTGAAGCGACTCTGCTATCGTCAACGCCACGGGCGAGTTCGTACAAACGCAGTCCATAGCGACCAAATTGATTTTCAAGTATCGTTGAATCCAGGTTCTGCAACTCACCTACTGTTCTTATTCCAAGCCGATGAAGCTTCTCTTCGGTCACTCTGCCTACGCCCGGCAAGCGTCCAACGGACAGCGGCGGCAGAAAAGTGGCCACGTTTTCTGGCGTGATGACGAAGAGCCCATCCGGTTTGCGCCAGTCCGAAGCGATTTTTGCCAGGAACTTATTTGGCGCCACACCAGCCGATGCAGTCAGATTTAGTTCGTCCTTGATTTGCTTGCGAATGGCGATCGCCACACGCGTCGCAGTCGGCAAACCTGCCTTGTTCTCAGTTACATCGAGATAGGCCTCATCCAGCGACAACGGTTCGATCAAATCCGTATACTGCGCGTAGATCTCTCTCGCCGCTCGCGAGGCTTCCTGGTAACGCGCAAAATCTGGTGGGACTATAAACGCTTTGGGGCACAATCGTTTCGCGAGACCAAGAGGCATTGCCGAGCGAACTCCGAAATCCCTTGCTTCATATGACGCGGCACAGACGACGGAACGACCTCCGTCCCAGGCGACAATGACAGGTTTACCGCGCAGTTGTACATCATCCCGCTGTTCGACGGACGCATAAAACGCATCCATATCGATGTGTACGATTTTACGCATCGTCGTCTTGCGTCTGTCACCACTAGCAGGTCGTTTCGTAACCGAAGGAGATAACTGGATCAATAAGAATTGACCGCAGTCTCGCTTCAATACTCAACCCATCAGATTCTTATTAGGAAACTCCGGCTTAGCCACGACGCGAGTCTAGCATTTTCGATTCTTTTCGACAACTTTTCGGTAGACCTTGTCAGCTCAATCTCTCACGATCTCAAAGGCGCGAAGAAGGCCAAGACTGCCACGGTCGGCTGCCACCCTATCGCGCAGCTAAAGCCGGATCACAAAAACCAATAATTCGGAGTACTAACGTGCCGGCTCAAACAACTCGATTGGATTGCCATCGGGGTCCTCCAACTGGATCTGTTTGCCGCCCGGGCCCTCTTCCATTTCGTTTCGGAAATGTAACCCGGTCTTTTTGAGCACCTTGATGAGCGCGGGCAAATCATCCACTTGTAAAATTACCCGGTTCCACCCGCCCGGTTCTTGCTTTTCGCCATCGGGCATTGGGCGCGAGCCTGAGGCTCCAGGGCCGCTTAAGATCAATTTGAAATTGGCGCCCGAGACCTGGGCAAAGGCCGGCAAATGCTGTTGATCCAGCTTCAAACCCAGCTGCTGCGAATAAAACTCGATTGAACGGGCAACGTCTTTGACCTGATATCGAACTCCCCAGAGGCCCTTGACGAAGCTCTTGTTGTCCGCGGCAATTGCACCAGTTTGAACGGATTTGTCGAACGATTTTTTTGCTTTTTGGGTCATTAGTTCCTCCCTGTTAATCCTTACTTTAGCACTCGTACGTGATAGAGACGTACAGCAGCGTTCCAGTCCCGTACATTGAGATTATTTGCGATTGTCTATTTGACAGCATTGTAGGCTGTCGCAATCAGAATGCCGGGTTAGAAGGTTCAGCACTGAAATTGCGAAGGGCAATCTTAGTGTCAGTTTCCCAAGAAGGTTTTGAAGGACAAGGAGTCGGTGAAGATCAGTTTCAGCCACAATATCATTTGAAGTATAACTTCACCTTCACCGACGGCTTTTTGGCGCAACCCGGTGATCGTCGACACAGCGATGGGGCGCCCAGTCGTGCGGTGGCGATTAACCTCTTTAGCAACCGTCGACCACGTCATTCCTCGCTCGCGACATCGTTCTTCAAGTGCATCATAGAGTGCTTTCAGATCGAAATCTCTATAAGGCATAAATCGTGCTCGAGATCACTCATTCTCTTCGTTCCAGTCGATCTCCTCCAACATCTCATTCTGGCGGTACCAAAGAGCATCGGCATCGCTGCAGATGAACTCTGCACAGCCGAAACCAGCGCTACGATTCTGATTTGTATTAATCCTCGCGAGGGTTAACAATATCGCCGCGAGGGACGATCTGCCATCTCATCGGCGTAATCTGCGCAAATCTGCGAATAGTGGTCGTACTTGAATCGAAGAAACTTATCCGCAGATTACGCAGAACAAGACTGGACCTGGAGTATCCACACACAGCAGTCGTTCAGTTCGTGCCAAAACTGCAAATACCTGGAGCCCAACTCGAGAAACGCTAATGAGGAACACGAATGGTTGATCGACATATCAGACTGGCAATCGCCCTCGTCTTTGTGGCCTACGTCAGCGCGAACACCATCGCGCGCGGGGAGAGTCAGACTTGATGATGCAATGGGAAATTGCAGAAGCTGGCAAAGTGATCCACAAGACTGAATGGCAGCCCGTCAGCTCGCGCGTGATTGGGCGAGACAAGAAGGGAATTGAGATCGGCGGGCAGCTGGCGCTTACGCTGCAGCCAGGCGTTTACGAATTGCGCATCACTGTAAGCAACTCAAAATCCAAGCACACAGCAAAACGTACCGTCGCTTTTGCGATCGAGGGCTAAGAGGTTGAGCGAAATCAATCGGCGAAAGTTTTTGGAACTCGCAGCATCCTTCGGAGCGGTTCTGGCCTGGAGCTCTCCCTCTGTCGGTTCCGTCAGTGGATGGCGCGAACGAAGGGACGCATATCCCCAGGGCGTTGCTTCGGCCGACCCGCACCCGGACAGCGTCATGTTATGGACTCGACGACCACCTCTCGCTGGAAAAGCAGCCAGGCAATTGTCAGTCGAGGTGGCCGCCGACTCCAACTTTCGGAAGGTGACCGCAAGAAGTGTAGCGAGAATCACAGGCGACAGCGACTGGACCTGTCGTGTGCTCGCCGCGGGTCTAAAACCTGGTCGCGTCTATTGGTATCGCTTCACCGATGAGTTTGGGCTCGGAAGCCGCATCGGTCGCACGATCACTGCACCGTCAAGCACCGATACTCGGCCGGTACAGTTCGCGTTTGTGAGTTGTCAAAACGTACAGCAGGGCGCCTGCAATGCCTATCGTCG
>DATFWY010000084.1:0-7775 GCA_035258805.1 Blastocatellia bacterium
AAACTTCTCCAATCGCCGGATCATCACAATAAGCATCACATCGGCAGCAGAGATTCTCACTATTGCGTCTTGACTAATTTCATGAACCCAATTCTTGACTCGTGCCGATTCTGGAGGGGGTTGGAAATCCTCGTAAACCGCCTCCTGAGAATCAAGAAAAGGGATGATGATATGATTCTATCGGTGGTGCTGGCAGAAGAACCTGATTTCCTCGGAGACGCTTTGCGTGAGCGCTCAAGGAAAACGGCGGTAGCAGTCGACAAGAAGGAAAGGATGAAGGCGCTCGCGGTCGATACGAGGGAGTGAACGACTTCTGCGAGCAGGCGACCTAACAACTTTGCCTAATAACTTGCATCAAGTGCAAGGCGGCGACCGGGTTCTACATTGTTCCATCTGGGCTATATGGTGACGGGCTCGCACCCACGCCATGGCCGGATAGGAGTCTCTTTGGTTTTGAGGGTCAGGAACACAACGCCATGGACAATCTTCCGGAGAAGTTCGCCGAAGCAGTTACGAAATTCTTACTTAACTAGGCCGAGACGGCTGCAGCAATCTGTTGAGGAAAGCGGCCAATTCTCAGTGCGCCGCCTTACAACCGGCTGCAGCAGACTCGCGACGTTGCCTAGAGTGTTTTCTTGGCGCTCAGCTAATGCCGGCGTTAGACCTTGCAATCTGCTGTGGCTTAAAATTGTAAGGACTGCAAAGGCTACAGCGACAAGGGCCCGCCTAATTGTGCGTGTGCACCGGAGCAGCGCAAACTCGATTCTTGTGATGGGGTACTGTTCGTCGCGTGCTCTTGAAACAAAGGCGCGGGCCGGTGACGCCATCGTTTGACGGCAGGCGCGCTGCTGCTGGCCAACCATACGCAAGGTAACAATGGACGCACTCCTTCAAGCCATCCTTGATGACAACCGCGCGGTCGCCGAGGGTCTGCTGACGGGATTCGTCGCTTGTCGCCGAACGTGTTAGCGAGGCCAGATTCTACGATGAGAAGATCTTTCACTAGCTGTACATTGGCGACACGGCCCTGCAACTGGCTGCGGCCGGCTATAGCGTCGAGATCGTTCGACAGTTGCTTGCCTTCGGGTCGGACCCTAATGCGTCGATGAACCATCGCCACAGCAACCCACTTCATTACGCGGCGGACGGCTACATCATGGGCGCCGCGTGGGATCCCGAGCTGCAAGTACAGACCATCGAGTGTTTGCTCGAGGACGGCGCGGAGGTGAATGCCCAGGATAAGAACGGTGCGACTGCATTGCACCGAGCAGTGCGTACGCGATGCGCGGCGGCGGCCTGCGTCCCGCTGAAGGCGGGCGGAGATCCGACGCTGAGGAACAAGGCTGGATCGACCGCGTTTCATCTCGGGGTGCAGAACACAGGTCGCGGCGGAACGAGGACAGAGGAAGCACGAGCAGCGCAACACGAGATCGTCGAGGAGTTTCTTCGGTTCGGCCTAAGTCCTACGATCAAAAACGGCAATGGCAAATCCGTGCTGGATTGGGCAAAGAGCGGTTGGATACGAGAGATGTTCGCAGGAAAGACGCCTTAACCGCGGTGTCGTCGCTCTCTACGTTGGACCAGGCCTATGCCCCGTTTCGCTGAATGCGAGCGCGGTCAACACCGCATTAGGCTCCTTGCAGAGAATTGCATTAGATATGAATTGGCCATCCGGGCATCAGCGCAAAGAACACGCTGCGGCGCAGGCCGCGAAGCGCGGTTCTCATTCTGCCGTTCGCGGTCCCGATGAATGTGAGGTTAGGCTGTACAGAACAAAAGTGCTGGCGTCCGTAACAGGAGCGCAAGTATGAGAGGACGCGAGAAGGTCAAGCTGAGCCCGATCGTTCGGCACATCCTCAGATTTGCAACAGCGGCAGACCGCGGCGGTGTCGCAAGCCTTCGTCACATCCTGAATTCGCTCTACACAAGGTTTGGCGCCGAGAACCCCGAGCAGTTCCTCTCGCTTGCCGAGAAGGGGATACGAACGTGCCGGAAACTCGGGTACCTCTATTTGGACAGAGTGGTAGATGGGAAGCGAAGGTCGATCCTGGTCCCGGAGTGGGAGTCGCTGACATTAGGTGAGTTAGTAGAGTTGGACGCGGGGCAAAAGGGCTGGCGGGTGCGGCGGCACCAACGAGGTATGGTTGCATCCTGGCAGGTTGGGTATGAAGGATACGAGATGCGCTGGCAGTGCGACAAGGTGGAGGATGTCCTGGTTCAGCTCACCCAGGGGGCGATTAGGGGGCTGGCACTCTATGAGAAGAAAAACCCTGGGACGCGATAGCAGGGTGCCATTCAAATCTTAGCTCGTCGCGTTGACGCCAACTATCGGTTCACCGGAGCGTGAAGCGAGTTTCGTAAGATCTATCAAGGCTAACAGCGCGCCCGCTGAATCGGGTCGTTAGACGCTTGCTCAAATAAACTGCGCCCGGTCGTTAAACAAGATCGATCGAACTGAATAGCGGCATGATCGGTATTGTGCAATCCTAAACATGATTAGCTTTGCCGCTGCATAAGCCTACGATGTATCAGCGGTTTGGGTTAAGCCGGTTAATTGCACCATTCGCGGTGAATAGGGCAGATACGGTTTATAGGAATTAGGAATAAAAGATGAGGATGAATCCAAAAGTCAGATTGGTATTTACTGTTGCTGGAGTACTGTGGCTGCTGGTTGGTCTTCGCGATCTGTTAGCGCCAGGTTTCTTTGCACCGAGCGGGAGAGTAGTTGGTATCTGGACGATTGTAAGCAGCTTCGCACTCAGCACATTCTTCCTTCTTTTCCCAATTGCTTTCGGCAAGAAGAGAGATGGGTGAATGGCGCGTATAACAAGCTTCGAAAGAACTCGCCGTGAGCAGGCTTCTTGGTTAAGTTGCGTGGGCGCGACTCACGCGCACTGTTAGAGGGTCGCGGAAATGAACACCTATCCGTTCGGCGGCAGGAGGACCTTCAAAAATGAAACGCACGTGGACGATCATTGGTGTAGGCGATGTTCCTTCCAGCTTCAAATGGTACCAGTCACTCTTTGGCCAGCCGGAGACGTCTCCCGCCCATGACGACTTCGGGCAAATCCTCGACTCAGATGGCACGGTCTTGCTCTGCCTTCACGGGTGGGGTGCCCACGAGCACCCCTCTCTGGTAAGCCCCGATCACGGGAAGCCTGGCAACGGCCTCATCTTGTTTTTCCGGGTGGATGATTTCGACTTGGCGCTGCCAAGGGCACGGGCTCTCGTCACTCGCCTCGAAGAGGAGCCCCACATGAACCCGAACACAGGAACTATGGAATTCTCGCTCCGAGATCCCGACGGCTATTACGTCACGATCAGTGCGCTCTCTGCGACCTGACACTTCATTCAAGCCGACGCCGCTTCGCGGCGCGCCTTAATTCAGGCGTCGGGCGCACATCAGGGTAACGATAAGGATCGGGGGTGCTGATGGGTAAAATGTTTTTAGCCATTGTCTTATTGGTTTGTTTGACGATTGCGGTGCCCGCGTCCGGGCAAGAAATCAAACGGAAGAATAGAGACAAGCAACCAAGTTCAGTCGCGCTGGCAACGGGCAAGATAATTCCAGTTGAAATTCCGATTACCAATCAAATCTATGTTCAGGCTCGTATAAACAACTCCGAGCTAATGTGGTTCATCCTCGACACGGGCGCGACTTGGACGATTCTCGATGTGGACAAAGCAAACGAGTTAAAGATCAGATCCGAAGGCAAACGCTCTCTGAATTTAGGACAAACAAACACGGTCACGACAACTTTCGCAAAGGACGCTTCACTCGATATTTCAGGCATTCGAGTTCCGGTTGAACAACTTGCGGTGATGCCTGCCAAATTTCGACACGCTCCGCAAATCGTCGGCCTGATTGGTTCCGACCTGTTCAAGCGTTTCGTCGTTGAAATAGATTACATCGCCAAGACAATCAAATTGTTTGAGCCAAAGAATTATGAATACATGGGGCACGGCGAGAGGCTTCCCTTTGAAATTATCGAAGAGATCCCACACATTGTCGTCAACATCTCTAAAGGTGATGTTAACTCGCTGCCTGCCAAACTGCTGCTGGACACTGGAGCATCACAGACGATTCTGATTTACTCGCCGTTTGTCGAGAAAAACAAGCTACTCGAAACAACCAACGGGACAGTCAAATTGGCGGCAGGCGGACTTGGCGGCGGCAATTTGATTTATAAAGGTCGCGCGAAAGCAGTACGGGTAGGCAACATCGTCTTTGAGAATCCATTGATTGATTTTTCTACAACTAGAGGGGCGGCAGACCGGCGCGACGGGATAATCGGTAACGGATTGCTCAATCGGTTCAAATTGATTGTTAACTACTCACGCAAGCAAGTGATTCTGGAACCAACAGAGCGATTCAATGTCGCGACCGATTTTGACTTTTTCTTATTCAAAGTCATTCAGGACGGCAACACCTACAAAATTGGAGATATGTTTCAAGCGTCAATGGCAGGCAAAGCAGGTTTGAAAATCGGCGATGTCCTGCTGGCGATTGACGGCAAACAAGTATCAAGTTTATCTCTGGGTGAAATCCAACGGATGTTTATGATGGATGGTCGTGATCGGGTTTTATCCGTCAAACGCGGAGAGGAAATTCTGGAAATTAAGTTACAAACATTTCGGATATTTTAATCGACCCGGCACCGAACCGGCATGGCACGGTGGCGCCGGGCGCAGCTCGTAGCGCCATGCGTTATAGTGGACCGGTGACGTCCAGCTGACAGTGTTCGACGCGTGCCCGCTGATCGTGAGCGTTGGCGTGATGGGAGGATGGAGATGGGAAATGCGGCATGAATGGGTCGCGAATCACCTTGCGCATATGTTGGATGCACTTCCTCTCGTACTGGGCACGGCTCCAGAAGAAGCGCTCTCGGAACGCCCAAGCTCAGGCAAATGGTCGGCGCGCGAACACCTCGCCCATTTGGCGCGGCATCATGAGGTGATGCTCGAGAGGCTGCATCGTATTTTGAGGGAGCAAAGCCCCGAACTGCAGCGCTACATTGCGGAGCGAGACGCTGACTGGCCCGCTTGGTCAAAGGCGGGGCTGCCAGAGATCCTCACGCGGCTGCAGGAACTGCGGACTGCGTTGGTTCGGGAGGTCGAGGCCATCACTGAGTCCGATCGAGGTCGCGTGGGTATTCACTCGAAGTATGGGGCGATGGACGTTACCGCGTGGCTAGTGTTCTTCTTACTGCACGAGGCTCATCACCTCTACATAATCATGGGTCAACGTGGCGCCGCCTAACGTCGGGATCGACTGGAACGCGAGAAGCTGATTTCTCGTGGTTTTACCAATGCCGGTCGCGGCCCGGTCATCCCAAGTGTTGGGCAGCCTTGAATCTCCTTATGACCTTCAGGATCAGGCTCTTTGTGATCTTATTGCTTGCAGGCTTCGCAGGCATTCTGTCATTCCTTCTTGTCGATCTATCGGAACTCTTGGCCATTATGCCGGTAACGGAGGAGGCAAGGATGCCATTCTCTCCTCTATTACTAAAACTATTGAGCCTGGTTCAACCCACAGTCCTTCTATCGATAGCGGTATTTGTCGGAATCGCACTGGCTCCGAAAGTCGGGCTATTTGCTCCGGCGTTCGAAGCATGGGCCCGACGCGATAATTTCGCGACAGCCCTGAAGCCGCAAATCATTCCGGGTTTGATTGGCGGTGCGGTTGGCGGCGGTGCAATCATTCTAAGTTGGGTCCTGGGGAAACCATTTCTGCCGGCGGAGTTTGTCGTGAAAGCTGTACAGATGAACCGACTCCTTCCGGTTCCAACTCGGCTGCTTTACGGAGGCATCACCGAAGAATTACTGCTGCGGTGGGGAGTGATGACCTTTATGGTGTGGGCCGCATGGCGACTTTTTCAGAAACGGCGAGGCCAGCCACGAGGCGTTTACATCGTCATCGCAATTGTAATCTCGTCCGTTATTTTTGGTATAGGTCATCTGCCACTTGTGGTCGCGCTGGGTAGCAACTTGACATTGGCGATAGTCGTGTACGTCGTCTCCGCGAATTCAGTATTCGGTTTAATAGCCGGATATCTCTATTGGCGCAAAGGGCTGGAAGCAGCCATTGTGGCACACATGCTGGCTCACGTCGTGCTAGTGTCGGCGATAGTCTTCGAGAAGTGAGAAACCCAAGTGTCGCCCGGTTAACAGTTACTCTTAGGTCTTCGGTTACGAAAGCCGTCGGCTGCTGGTTATCTCCCTTACCCGGCGAGTGAATCGATGCGTGATGATGAACTGAGGCCGCAGTGAATCGAGCAGTTGTGGATTTAGATATTCGCTGTGCAGAGTGCGACAAAATTACTTGCGCACTACGATTTCAACACGGATACACACCGGCCGTCTCCTTACTTGATGGGAAGGCGCAGGAGTTTTGTTTGGGGGACGCTCAATGAACCGCGCCTACAACGCGAGCGACCGGAGCCGCGCAAGCGAATTTCGTATCGTGCGGTGAGTGTTACATTCGCGGCCCGGTCATCAAAATCGCTATGTTGCCTCGTGTATCGGGAAAGGAACGAATAGCGGGGACAAACTTATGAATCGTCCGACATACTAATCGGCTGCTTATGGCTACTGACACTCGCTGCACCCTCTTCAGCCAGGCAGTGGCATAACATCTCGCCTCTGAAAACCACACGCGCAGAGGTTCTTCGACTCCTTGGAGAGCCAAAACATAGCCAATCAGATGGGCGAGAATATTTTGAGGTTGACAATCAGACGATAACAATCAGTTGGAAGCGGCCGGACTGTTATGGCCGAGATTCCATCATTAAGGGACATTCAGTCGATCCAGATGCTTTTGTGTATCAAGTTACTGTGGCGCCGAAAGTATCTCTTAAATCAATATCAGAGGTTTCAGGCGAACCAGATAAAGCCCCGAATCCGAAGGTCTCAAGAAAACGAGATAAAGCCGCACTGAAAGAATCATATCGTCGTTGGTTGTCACAAGAGCTCGATTGCATTGGCAATGATGAGAGCGGTTATAGTTGCACCATCTGGGATGGACAGAAAGGCTTCGGCTACTCCGATTCAAAGGCTGGCGTAACGGCACTTTATTATTTCCCGACTGACGAAGAAGCCAAAGCATGGGATCAGAAGCATAAACCGTGTTCAAAGTAGAGAGGGCAGCGCAACCCTTATCGTTCTGCCATTGCCGCACCCGCGCCCGCTGAACGGGAGCTGTTATGTTGCTTGCGCTCTGTTCTATACGAGAGACGGACTTTTGCCGGAGCTGGACGATGCCTAGCCAAGCGCTGCAGCGAACGGCGGGAGCCGTCGCGGTTCCAATCGGAGCGTCTCGTGGCCGCCGTCACTGAGCTTTGGTCGTTAGCTGATATTTGAGATTCGCTTCAAAGGATTTCCCCTCGTTAAGATGATAATCCTTGTATTTTGCTTCAAGGCCCTCGGTACCTGGCTCATAACAGATTGGATATCCGGCTTTGTTCACTGGCTAGAAGACAGCTATGGACATCCATTCTCGCCATTGGTAGGCAGACGCGTGACTAAGCCCAATCTCCTGCATCATTATCGCCCAAGGGCTTTCATCAGCAATTCCTGGTATGCGAGCGCAGAATTGTTGCTTGCCGCATGTCTCGTTGCGCTTCTCATCGCACATGCCCTCGGTCGTCTAGGTCCGATGGTGATTCTTGCGGCGGTTCTTGGAGCTAACGCCAATCAGATTCATAAATGGAGTCATCGCACTGCACATGAAAACGGCGGCATTATTGTTCTACTGCAGCGGCTTAAACTTCTCCAAT
>DATFWY010000085.1:0-3560 GCA_035258805.1 Blastocatellia bacterium
CCGCGAGTTCAAACCAATTGCGTGAAATGTGATGTCGTGGACAGCGAACTTCGTTTCAATTGTGTTTCGACCCGCCCCAAGGCTGGGCAGATGGTCAGGCTGCTTCTCAGGCTATTGCAGGAGGCACGACAATGCTTTGCTCGGACTTTCGTGCGGTGCGAGAGAACGATCCGCTACTGCCGGATGCGGGGACGTGGAGAAACAATCATGTCTACGAAGGTATAAGTAATGCCTCGCGTGCGAGCGGAACTCTGATGGGGTGAATTGGCCGCCTGCCTTTCGCTCACTTAGTTTTGAACTTCAGGGTCCCTGCTCCGCCTTCACCTCTTGCCGTGCTCGCATACGCTACACCCAAGCGCTTGCCCTTCCGGCTCATAACCAGAAACTTGTCCTCCGGCATGTGGCCTTCGTTCGTCAGCAGCTTTTCCAAATCAGCCTTGAACGCCGCCTCCGCTTCAACCATTGCGTCGAAGGATTTCTTCACCTCGGCAGGCAAATCATCTGCATCAATATTCTGCCACTTCAATTCTTCCCGTGCCATGGTTTGCTCCAGCTTAGTCAGACGAAAAGGCACAGCCCTGTTTGGGACCTAACGGAGGATCTCGTCGGCGCGTAGCAGGAACGAGTCCCCCATCCTCCCCGTCATGCCGATTGCCCACCTTGATGATGCGGAAGCCAAGAGCCATGCGACGACGGCATGTCCGGCTTCGTGATAGGACAGGCCGCGATGTCAGCGCACACGCGTTCGCGGATCTGCCGCCGCACCGTCTCGGTGTCAGCACGCCAGAGTCTGACGTTCCGTGGTTTTGGATTCGTACGTGGCCGAGGATATAATATTTCGAGGATGCAATCAGCCCCCAGAGACATAGTTTTTGTTATCAACTCGCTCACCGCTGGTGGGGCAGAGGGTGCATTAGTCGACATGCTGGCGTACCTGGAGGATCATCTAAGAAGCTACATTGTCCATCTTGTGCTTCTCGACGTCGAAGAAGAAGTGCACGCCGTGCCCCCTTGGGTGCAAAAGCATGTTCTCAATGCCAATTTTGATTTCTTTTGGAGCACGGTATTGCTCGCTCGACTTCTGAGAAAGTTGTCACCTGCGGTAACGCTGAGCTTCCTGAACCGATCAAACTGTGCCAACGTCATATCGTCCAAGATCCTCAAATATCCATGCATAATTAGCGAGCGAACTCACCCGACCACCCGTTTTGGAACCGGTCTGAGTGCCGTGATCATCAAAGGGATTATGCGGCTCACATATCCGCATGCAGACCAAGTGATTGCTGTATCAGAAGGGGTCAGAAACGATCTGATGGCGCATTTTGGCGTCCATGGAGCGAAGATTCGCGTAATCTATAACGCAGTCGATACGAACCGCATCTGTGAAAGAGCGCTGGAGGCGCCGAGCACCAGTGTTCCAGAACCATACATAGTCAGCGCTGGGCGTCTGGTTCCTAGTAAGAATTTTCCGCTACTGATCGAGTCTTATAGGTCGTCGGGTATTAGCGAGAACTTGGTTATCCTCGGTGAGGGAGAGGAGCGCCGGGAGCTACAGAGACTTGTATCGAGTCTCGGAATGAACGGGCGCGTCATCTTGCCCGGCCACATGCAGAACCCCTATCCGATTATTAGGGCCGCGCGCTTGTTCGTTTCCTCCTCCAATTTGGAGGGGTTTCCGAATGCGCTAATTGAGGCGATGGCATTGGGCTGCCCAGTTGTTGCTACCGATTGTGATACGGGTCCGATGGAGATCCTGACGGGAAAAATGCGGGCCCGATGTAAAGAAGTAATGCTCGCAGATTATGGAATCTTGGTTCCAGTGAATTCGGCCGATTTGCTTGCCAAGGCGATCCGTATCGGATGCAGCGAGAGCATCAGGACCATGTATTCACAGCGAAGCAAGGAACGTGCGCGAGATTTCGGGACTAGCTCGATTGACAAATATTGGTCGGTCATAGCGTCGTACGCGTGTTCCGCTCATTAGTTGGTACTTTCGGGTAAGGACCACTGGCCTTTTTCCGCGACATTGGTCGACCAGCTGCCCAAATCCGCTCGCAATGCAGCGATAAAATCCATTTGAGACCATCAGCTTTGATAGCTGGGCTTGCTGTCGTAAGGCCGACCGCGTGACTTACAGCGCTTTGTGTTGTCCCGCTCCGCTCACGCTGCGGAAAAGCAAAATCCCAATTTGATCCGAGCTACTGGACAAGAAGGGGAGCCCCCTTGAGCACAATAGGGTCGCAACCGGGCAATTATTTCGTGGACTGCGCAACCATGTCGGCGAGCAATCTGATCGAACCCACATTTCTATGCCGCCTCGAACGTAAGTTCCGCCGGATCGCCTTGGGCCAGCGCGATCCAGACTGCTTCATACTGCAGAGGCTGTACGGATTCCCCTTTGTGCAAAAGCTCGTCGGTCGCTTCAACATTGAAGCCCCGGGGATCAGCCACTCGCTCAATTTCAGGCCGGGTACCACGGACATCGACGTCATTCGCTATGTCTTTAAAGAACAGGCGTTCAGCTTAACTCGCCTGCGACGATGGCCAGAGATCCGAGCTTTCCTGGAGGCGCAACACAACCGAGGGCGTCGCCCGCTCATTGTCGACGCCGGTGCGCATATCGGGATCAGTGCTGTCTTCTTCGCGCTCATGTTCCCCACCGCATTGGTGATCGCCATCGAGCCGGAAGGGAGCAACTTCGGCCTCTTGTCGAAGAATATCGAAGGGCTGAACGTGCGATGCCTTCAGGCGGCGCTCTCTTCCGAGGCCCATCGCGTAAGAGTGCTGGACCCAGGTGAGGGGCATTGGGGCTTTCGGACAGAAAGGACTGACTTTGAAACGGGACTCCCCTGCGTCGCACTTAATTCTCTCTACCGGGAATACTGTGGCTCCCAGGCGTTCCCGTTCCTCGTGAAAATCAACATTGAAGGGGCGGAAGAAGAACTCTTCAGGCAAAACACGGACTGGGTTCAAAATACCGGTATTATAATTATCGAACTTCACGACAAGATCTTGCCGAGAAAGGCCGTCTCACGACCGTTTCTGAGATGCGTGAGCGCGTTGGATCGCGACTTTGTGTATGCCGGATTCAATGTTTTTTCCATAGACAATACCATTTTTGCGACCACATGAGGGGACAGCTTGAACGCTGCGGCATCGAGTTCATCGCCTGCCGAGTCCAAGACGATCAATTCACGTGAGTTGTTACCCAATCACATGCCAGCGGCAGATATAATGCCGGTTCCGTCCGTTAGCCGGACACTGACATCTTTGCAATGACTGTTTGATCAAAGCTTCATATCGTTGCGTGTGTGTCGTACCAACCGACCCTAAGTAACCTCGTAACAAATCGATTATAAAGGTATTGTCCATACTTCGATCGCCACAGGAAGGACTCGTCTCCAACCAGTCGATAGCGGAGAAATTTATATCGGTAGGATCTCAGCGCTTCCCGTTCAGACATCCATTCGCCCGGGAGTTCGTCGCCAAAGAGGCCGCTGGAACCCTTTTCGAAGCGATGATCGACGTACCTGCCTTCAGCCGGCGGGTTCGGGCAGCGC
>DATFWY010000086.1:0-11865 GCA_035258805.1 Blastocatellia bacterium
CCAGCGACAGCCCAAGACGTGCGACTCCCACAACAACGATCAGCAACAGTATGATCTTCGCAAACGCAAGATATTCAGAGAGATGCTTGCCGAATATTGTCATAGCTATTCCTTTCGAGAAGAAGTCTTGGTGTTTGTGCGAATGCTATCAAACGCCGGCCGCTTCTCCAAGCTGAGTTACACTGGCTGTTTGTAGGTATTTGACGAATCGAACGATCATAACTGGCGAATAAGCGCGCGAAGCTTCCAAGTCGCAGATTATTTGATATCCAGAATTGGATTGCCTCGGGGACGTCGCTCCGTGTACCAGATGATCTGAGAACCTATCCCTTAGGTTCAGTCCCCAAATGTCCCCTCTCTACGCGCGCGCGCGAGGCGCACCGCCGATCACGGTGAAGGAAGCGACCCAATTGTTTTTCCATTGCTTCCCACAACTCGGCTTTAAGCCCACCCGCGAACCGTCGCTCCGGCACGCGACAGTCGTCACGTTGCGGGAACGGAATGGTGTTCATGTACGATGGTCCATCGATCGCCAATTTTTCGAAGTCCAACGGTTAGCCGAAAGTCGAGTGGGATTCTTTGCCCATTCTCATCAATCTCCGCGCACTGCATATGTGCTGAAGCGAACGCCACGTCGTCTCCCGCGACTATCTCTAGGTGCTTGATATCGAACACTACGGGTTCGGGCTGACTCGAGTAGAACAATCTCCAAGTGTCCTCATATGCCTTGAGCCCTCGCGATTGGAAGGGTGGCGGCACGTCGAACATTAGGAAATCCGAGGAGTGGTCGGCAAGGATTGCAGAGAGGTCCTTCGCTCGGACGGCTGCCGCCCATTGTGCAAGCAAACCGCGAATAGCATTTTCGTTCGATGCATTGTGGGTCATTTCATTTCTCCCAAGAGAGGGGATGACGAGATATATGTGCGTGCGGCCTAACGCGGGCATGCCGCGCGCTTTAGCGCGTCGGCTCCAGGCCTTTGTTATACCGCCGTCCCACTTCATTTTGGCGGCCACACCAGCGTATGTCCTTCGCTAATTCCTACGTGTCGCCAGCTGACGAGAACCATCGAGGTTCCTCTATGCGAAACCTGGGGGATCAAGCGGCCCAAGATAATAGTAAGCGTCGCGGAGTTTGCTCGTCGCACACGTTCGGACGGGAATGAGCACCTCTAGCTCAACGATCCCCCTTTCGCTGGCTATAGATGAATCATTCGCCATCGCCTACCAATACATCTTTTTTTGTACGAGCCCAGTAGAATTGGACTTCCCAGACTGTGCATACTTGGAGGGCTGTATGATGTCGGGAACTCTGATCGCTTCGAATGCAAGATAATGTCAATAATCTTGCATTCGGATCGCGTAATGACAATATCGACTCACGGCTTTCGTACTGCTAAGGAACGGCTCTTGACGATCTGGCTTTTGAGATTAAACGGCGATTCCGCCGAATAAGGGTAGCTGAATCACTCCACATTCCTCCGTACTCCGATCGCATTTGCCATATCGGTTAGGTCCGTGGTTATGTTCTCGCTCGAACTGGGTGAGGAGCTGCAGCAAAAAAGTCGACCAGCCATGGGAAGCAAAAGAAAAGCCCAGCAACACCAGGTTCAGCCGGACCTGCGGGCCAAGACGTTAACACATTACGCCGTTCAGTAGGCAATGAACGGGTCGGTATAGACGACTTTCACGCGTAATCCTTCAATGGTCTTTGGAATTTTTGGAGGCGTGCTGGTGGTCTGATCTACATAAACCACAATCACGGCTTCATCCGTAACATCGTCTGCGGCGCTCACGCCTACACCAATCACCGAGCCTTTTCTCAACAATCTATCCTCGTTGCGTTCTTTGATGAACGTAGCACGGTCAACCATCTCTTGCGGCAGTTGGTTATCCAGAATCGCTGCGGTAGTGGCAGCAGCAGTACAGGTGCCGCCAACAAAGCTGACCGTGCTGCCGTGCGAAGCGGAAAGCTGGGTCAACACTTCACCAATTGGATTGCCGATTGTATCACTGCTGCTGCCTGCAAATAATAAGGCAACCGGCTGATGACAATTATCATTGGTGACAATGAGAGAACCGGAATCACCGCCCGCGCTGAATGTCGTGCTGTTAATAACCACCTGATTGGTGAATGTCTGAGGCTTCCCTCCACGTGGGCCACATAACTTTGGATACTGGACCCTTACTGTTGCGTTAATCGAAGCGATGCTTCCGGTTGTGAAGCCTGTTGTGCGCCCGCTTTTGGCAATGGAAAGTCCGACAGTTGGCGCTTTTACAACGCTGCTTATCGTACCAATATCTTCAATAAATCCCGTACTATCCATCGTTCCGTCGCGAAGTTTCGCGATCGAGGCATCAACATTGGAACTGAGCGCCGGCGCAACCGTGAAATCGGCGACGACTGTTGACACCTGACAGTTATTATCAACCAGTCCCGGCTGCGAGATGTCATCCCCGACTGTTGCGCTTCCAGAAAGCCCAAGTATGTGATTAGCGCTCAGGATAAACTGCGTGCCCGATGCATCCTGCACCAATGAGCCGAGCGTGCCGCTACAACAGAAACGCCGGCTAATGTCATTGACATTGCCCCCGGAAACTCCGAAGTGCATATTTCTAACTTGATGATTTGCGCCTCCATCAGCCAGCGGCGACTGCAAGAGTAGAAAACTCACTACCATGAGTAATGAGATTGTGCATAGACTGAGCAAACAAGCTCTTTTCATTTCTGCCTCCATCTGAAAAGATCGCTGGTTTTTACAGGCCTCTCCTGTCAGAGACTCGTATCGAATATACGTTGCGGCGAAGCGAACCCGGATGTTACTTCGGGTACGGTTTGGGCGGTGACCTGATGCGCTAAGAGTGAGGAGGGGGAGACTCTGGAAACGCTAGGAGAGTCGTACCGCTAGCCGCGAATATATGACTCCTTGAGTACGATGTCAACTACATATGAGTGGGCCACAAAACAGGAAAGTGACCGTTGATGGCCGCTGTTAATCACGCATTAAACACTGGCAAGATGGATGATGATGGTAGCGACGAGTGGACTTGAACCGGCGAGTCTCGCTCTGTCGGCGCTCGATTCACTGTCGGCTCAATCGTCGTTTTAGGCGTCATAGAGGTATTGCTTCCTCCGGTGCTTCATTTCACACTCAATTAAGAAGGTCGAATTTAAGCAGACGGTCGCGTGTGAGCACGTGATTTGCAAAGTAGTGTTGAATCCCGGGACTATAGGAGATCGCGGCTTGGGCTAGAATCGGTAGGAAGCCGTCCAAGCGGCAGTTAGGGCGGCTGAAGAATGGTTAGTGTTAGTTGATGCTGGTTATTTTGAAGAGAGTTGGGAGCATGCCTCGACAGTGTTTAAATCCGGCATCTCAGAGAAAGATTTCTTCAGATGAACCCGAAGAGTTGAATGTTTTTGTCATTAAGAAGCTACACTCACGCCAAGGAACGCGTTAATTAGGTCAACCTAACCTCGAGATCATTTGTGGTCTTGGCGTCGTGGTCTAACGCAGTGTGACCTTCTCATCGACTGCACTATTTCAGCACGCTTGCTGGTTTTCTGCATGCACAACTCCTTCAAATCGTGAGTAGATCTCAAGCGCAGGGATCAACTCTTTCTGCATCTCCGCGACCGTGGCATACCGCTGCTCTGGATCTTTTGCTATGCATTTCTGCACGACTTTATCAAGCCTTTCTGACTCTTTATTGCTGTCCTTCAGGTGATATGATTTGTGAAGGATGGAGGTCAAAAATTCGTTATATGTTTTTCCGGTGAATGGGCGGCTACCCGTCAATGGCTCCACTAATATCACCCCGAGCGAGAAGATGTCGCTGCGTTCGTCAACTTCTTCGCCGGTGAGCCGCTCAGGTGACATATAGCTTATCGTGCCCATTACAATTCCAGGCGTCGTTAAGGTATTTGGATCACTCGCATCAACCAGTCTCAGTTTCGCCAGTCCAAAGTCCACGATCTTGATGACCTTACCCGCGGATTCCCCCTGTGCGATCAATACATTCTCCGGTTTAAGATCGCGATGAATGATACCTGCTGCATGGGCCGCTTTGACTCCTTCGAGCAACTGGCTGAATAAATCGGCCGCAAACCTCGCAGGCAAGTGGCCCACTCGTCGCAGCTCCTGGCGCAGAGTGACACCGTCGATTAATTCCATCACCAAATACGCGCCGTCGCCCGCTGTTCTTCCGAAATCATGAATGCCAGCGATATTCGGATGATTTAATCTAGCCGACGCCCTTGCTTCACGCTCGAAACGGCGCAAGAGAGTTTGATCGCCAAACAGATTCCCCGTGATTACCTTTATTGCAACCTGCCGACCAAGACGCAAATCTGTCGCTCGATACACTGCTCCCATCCCGCCCTTGCCAAGCATTTGCTCAAGCCTGTACTTACTGTCAATGGTTCGTTCGAGGGGCAACGCTAACAACAACTCTCGACCATCAGTTGTGCAGAATTGCTCCGTGCTGTCGTAGCAGGCGCCACAACCGGGACATTCTTTCACTAAGTTGATCTGCTTTTCCTCAAGGCGTGTCAGCACCTCGCGTTTGATCTTTGCCTCTTTGTCCACGTGCTGCTTGAGCAGGATGATCTCGTAAACAACGGCTATTTGTTGCGCAATGGCTTCGAGGAGCCGAAGATCATCCGCAGTATAGGGCTGCTCGGATTTCTTCTCACCAAGTAGTAACAGGCCAACCAGCCGCCCATCGGTCCCGTTCATTGGCACAATCAAATTGATTTCTAGGCGGTCGAGCCAGGCTTGCTCATCGGGCGGAAGAATCCGACGTTGCGGGAAAGGATACTCTTGGGCGCTTTGCTGTCTTTCCATGAAGTCTAATAAATGCGCTCCGCCGGGTATCGTTAACGCCGGCGAAGCTCCGCCTGACGAGTAACCTAAAGAAAGATCAAGGGTGTCGGCTCGCGATAGAACACGTAAATCCGTGGTAGATGCAGGGCGGAATCAAGTTTGCCGCTGACCAATCTGGAAATGTCAGCCATTGAATCAAGCTCTTTAATCTCATCCATTAACCCGATCAGGATTTGTTCTTGATTGTAGGCCTCGCGGAAGAACTTGCGATCGATCCAACCAGTTACTCGTCTGCGGTATTTCAAGCTAATAGCCGCGGCCGCCGCCAGTAAAAGATACATCGGGTTGCGAAACACAATGTCTGCGACTGTTTGGTTGGGATTGGAGATTAGTTGATAGCCGAGTCCGATCAGCGGTAAAGCGAGGATTACCTGCAGAACGTTTCTCGCGAGAACGTACTGCAAGCCGCGTCTTACAACGACATTGATATCAAATACTCGGTGTTTGATTATTGCATAACTAAAGGTGATCGGGACGATTACAAACGCTAAATCTGAAATCAGATCCAGCCTGCGAGACCAATCGCCAAGTTGAAAGTAGCTTTGAGTCACTCCTCTTTGGCCAAACGTAACCAATAGAAAGAAAATGATCGCGTTTACTATCGTAGGCGCTGTTGCTGCGATAGAGCCGTATATAACCCACTTCATCCGCCGACGTTGATCAGGTTCTTTGATAAGACGATAGTTGGGCACGATTATCCCAACCAGGGCAAACGGAAGAAGGATGAAAAAGGGCGAACTGAAGGCCGGAATAACTTTCAGATAAAGGTCCGGTCTAAAGAGAATTGCGATCATTGTCCGGTTATTAATCAAATATCCTAGTCTTTGAGAAACGAGTATTATGCAAATCACTGCAGCCCACGAGTAAAACAGCCATTTCAGGAATAGCCAGAGCCGTCCTTTGGGGACACCCGGTGGAAAGCGATAGAAAAAATGGTACGCGATAGCCCAGCTCATTGTGGTGAAAATGGCCGATAACAGAGCATAGATGACGTTCTCAGGTCCGTGAAAGAATGCGACCATTGGCTTCAGAGCGCTTTCGACTTCGATCATCGCCCCGGAAATAGATCCGATACACGCAAGCTGAGCGATCCGCTCACCCGGTCTCACTAAGCCGATCAACATGGCCAGAATCAAAAAGACGGCACTAACTAAAAGGCGAGAAAGAAGCGGCCCGAGGTAGCTTGAGTCGTGTGCCAGCGGGGGAAGGCTCAGCTTGAGTATCACTTCATCTCCGCTCCGTTGAACGCGAATGGTGTAGTCGCTTTCGACAGCTATTGTCCGCAGTACGTAAAGCGGCGCCACGCGGCTAACGAGGGTTTCATCATTGATCGACAGAATTCGATCTCCCACCTGAAGCTTTCCGGCCGCTGCGCCTTCTGGATCTACTTCTCTGACGAATACGTTTTGACTATCAGAGCCATATTTCCAACCGAACTCTTTAGTGAGGCCGGCGTACCGAGAGATCATAATCCCTGAAAAAACATAGACGGCCAGTGCCCCGGATCCCAGCAGCAGAGCAATCCAGAAAAAAGCTGGTTTGGCGACAGGAAGGTCGGGAAGCAGCTGGGTTGGCGCCTCGGCTTGGTTGCTCAAATCTTCGGCGACATTTATCGCCGGCGCTTCGATGAAACCTTCGACTTGCTGGTGTGAGGCGATAAGAGATTCGACTTCCCTACGCAGGGCTTCATCGACCCCACAGGCGTCATCTAAGAACGCCGACCGCTGTGCAGGCTCGAGCTCCAATGCGTCGTGATAGAGCTTGCTAAGTTGGCGATGACGCTCATGGGTCATCGCTGCTCTCCTTTGCTCAGCTCAGGATGGAGCCAAGCCTGGGCCAGGCTCCAGTCGCGCCTGACTGTAGTCGGCGCCATCTTGAGCACCTCGGCGGTCTGCCACTGCACCTTCTTCCAATCAATCAGCCGCAGAAAAGCCTCGTGGACAAGCGCAGTGGTTTGCAGTGTGTGACCTATGCGCTCCCGGTCCCGATACTTATACGCAATCCTGTGCAGTACTTGGTAGACAACAGGAGTCAATTTCTCAAAAGCCGACTCATCGCCATTGCTCCAGGCCAGGAGCATTTGGGTGATTTCCTGTTGTGAAGGAGAGGACATTGAACGACCTGTAGCGATCGTTAATTGCGGAGAAGCAACTTATCACATTTGTGCTCGGTTTCTAAATGAAGATTGTTGGCTATTCGGTCCTCATATCCTGATGCTCGGGTGGGATGAAGATATCCGTCTCAAAGGTATGTTCCGGCCCAAGGCAACGTATAAAGTTGAGCTGCTTGTTTGTTTAAGAGCTGTTCACATTGGTAAGTCTCTTATCAAGCTCGTGAAATGATTTGAATGCACGATTATCACTCTTATCTTGCATTCGACCGCAGTCAATACAGACTCCGAAAAAATAGAATTCCTCTTTCGTTGGTACTTCAAAAGGCTATCGGGTGACTTGCCGCGGAGCTGGCGCAGAGTCCCAGGAGCAATCGAGATTCTCATCTGTTCAGCGGAAGTTTTCCACAAGCATGATGTCGCTGCCGGATTGATCCCTCTGCGTATACAGAATCCATTTCTCATCTGGAGAGATGGATAAAGTTGAGCTCCACTGGTACGACTCTTTATCCAGTGATGCGATCCGCGTTACCCGTCCCTTGGCGAAGCTGAAGAACTCAATCGCGGCGGGAGGCTTCGGTTCCGGGTGGATGAAATAGATGCCACGGTCTGCCACCGCCCAAGCATGAAAATATCCCTTTTGCAGTTGATCAAGAATCAGGCTTTCCTCACCGCCTTCGGCCGCAATCCTCCATAGGCCGGAGCTATCTTGTTTAGAGTAGTACACAAACTTGCCATCAGGAGAATCGAAGGCACGGAATCCCCCGTTCTTCGTCAACTGCACCGCTTCGCCGCCTTCGACGGGCACTTTCCACACCTGCCAAGCCCCGCTACGGTTGGAAGCGAAATAGATCCACCGCCCGTCTCTCGACCAGCTCGGCATCCCATCGTAGCTGGAACCGGTGGTGATGCAGCGTGGGGGTCCTCCCTCCGCGTTCACCACGTGGATGTGGCGGATATCGTCATTATTAACTTCCACGGCCGCGTCAAAAGCAACCTGTCGTCCATCGGGTGACCAGGATGGGGAGCCTGACCCATAGGCATGTCCACTAAAAGATTCGCCTATGTAGGTCAATTGGATTGGATTCGAGCCGTCCGCTTCGCACACCCAGACCTGAAGAGTTCCTGAGCGCACTGATTCAAAAGCGATTCTTTTGCCGTCCGGAGAGAACTGGGCGTCCCAATCATCTAGTGAAGAGGAGATCAATTTGACTGGCGAAGCGGAATGTCCTTTAGAGCTTGGCACCTTCATCCGCCAGATGTTCTTGTCGCTAAACGCTATGGAATAAGCTAAGCGGTTTCCCTGTCGGGAAATAGAGAATTGCATTCCTATCCAGGTAGGATTACTGCCGAGCGCTAACGGTTCAGGCGTGCCGCCCGCAGCCGAGATTTTCCAAAGACGGGAACTCGCGTCGCCGCGAGATGATAAGAACACAATACTCTGACCATCCGCTGTCCAGGCTAAGCCGCCAACAGGTTGATCATCGAAGGTCAGTCGCTTAGGTTCGCCGCCTCGGATGGGCACGACGTAAATGTCACATACACCATATCTAGTCCAGCGAGTGAAGGCGAGTGTCTCACCATCTGGAGAGAAAGCGGGATGCCAATCGCCTTGAGATTGTGCAGGCGGAGCCATAAGCCTCCGCGTTTCGAGGTTTTCGAGGGAGAGTAAGAGGATGTTATTGCCTCCCTGAATAAAAGGTCTGTCAGTAAAGGCAAGGTATTTCCCATCCGGCGACCAAACTACGATGGCGGGATCACGGACAAACCATTCAGTATCAAAACTGAGTAACTTACGCTCGGGCCCGCCTAGGGCCGGCACCATGAAGATCCCTTCCTCGCCTTTGTCGAAACGACTGAACGCAATGTAGCGACCGTCGGGTGACCACGTCGGGCTGCTGTCAATGCCGGGATGGTTAGTTAAACGCAACGGTGTCCCGGCATCAACCAGCTTGACGTAAATGTCAAAGTTGTCCTCCTTCTCCCCATTCCAGCTAAAAGCCAACTGCTTGCCATCCGGCGAAAATGCGGGCCACTCCTCTCGACCGAGAAAGCTGGTTAAGGGAATTGATTTAATCGGAGGCAGTGAAAATCTTGGATTGGTGCGAAAAAAACTGAACCAAAGTACGCCGCCAACCGCCAACGCGACCACGATGGCCGTCGGCCACATCAGGCCACGCGCGATGATTACGCGCTTTCTCGCAGGCTCGCCCATCTCATCTTCCCAGAGGGGCGTACCTGATGCGCCTTGCTCCTGCTCAGTAAACTCTACGCCCTCGCCGCCCACCGCTCGCATACTTGCCACAAAGCGGTAGCCGCGCCTGGGCACCGTCTCTATGTAGCGGTGCTCGTTCGGCGATTCACCCAGCGCCTTACGCAGCATCGAGATCGTCACAGCGAGGTTGCCTTCCTCCACGACGGTATCAGGCCAGACCTGCCGCATAAGCTTGTCCTTCTCGACTAGGTGGCCGTCGTGTTCGACCAGTGCGAGCAAAGTGTCGAGCGCTTTGGTGGTCAGGGGCACAGGTTGGCCGTCGCGCAGCAGCAGGTGCCGGGCGCCGTCGAGTCGGAATGGGCCGAACTCGTAGATGGGTTTTGTCTGCCTGTTCATTGCAGCTTTAGAGTTTTTAATCCTTTTTGAGAACCGTTAAAGGATTTTTACGATGCCCTCAGGCTACTATCCGGCTCAGGCTAATCGATAGCAAATTGTTGGATCAGAGGCCGAGCGGTTCAGATTGTAACGCGGAGTCTGGCCCGGAGCCATCTACAGCTAACCAGACTGACAACTCTGCGGGGCGCTCCCTTGCCCGACAAACGTAGGAGGAGGACCCTATGCACCGCCTCTCATTATTAGTGATTTCTCTCGCCGTTACCGCTTCGATCTCCTTAGGGCAAACTTCCCGCTGGGCACAGGCATATCATGACCGGGCTAATGAGCGTTATACCAAAGGAGACCTGGACGGGGCCATCGCGGACTACAGCATAGCGATCACGTTTGACCCACGCAGGGCCCAAGCCTACTTTGATCGAGGTAATGCGCGCAAGGCAAAGGGAGACTTTAACGCAGCGATTGATGATTACAGCCGGGCCATCGAGATTGACCCTCGCCATGCGGCTTCCTACATCAACCGCGGCAATGCTTGGCAGGACAAAGGCGAGCTGACTAAAGCCATAAGCGATTTCGACGTGGCTATTAAAATCAGCCCTCGTTTCGCGCTGGCCTATATCAATCGGGGATCTGCAGTGCAGGAGCAAGGCGACTTGGGGAAAGCACTAGAGGACTTTAACCAGGCTATCAAGTTTGACCCGCGTGCGGCACTGGCCTATAACAATCGCGGCATCGTGTGGTTTACGCGCGGAGACCTGGACAAAGCAATGGCCGACTTCGGCACGGCGATTGAAATCAACCCGCGTTATGCCTCAGCCCATCTGAACCGCGGGTTAGTGCGTCTCCTTCAGGGCCAGGCAGCTGACGCAAAGAAAGATTTTGACGAGTGCCTCAAACTGGACAGTGCGCTGAAGGCTTTTCTAGAAGAGAGAGTTAAGAGAGTACAGCGCCAGCGTAAATGAAACGATGGGGTGTTAAGTCCCTGTCTCCGTTCCGTGGATTCCATGGCACGTTGATTTCCGTGGAGCGTTGAAGTTGCCAGAACACCCGCGTGCACCGGCGCGCGTTTCACTTTTGCGAAGGTTTGAAAGGGCTGGACAACAGAGGGTTTGGCAATAACGAATGCAGGATAAGGGTAATTGAACTAAACCGCTACGTAATATGAAAGGGGCGCCCCTTTAGTGCTAGGTTTTGTTTACGAAACGAAACCACATTTAAAGGAGAACCCCTATGAACAGAGATAAGTATGTCGGAATGGATGTTGACCAATCAACCTGTGTAATAGTGATCGAGGACAAAGCTGGTAACTTTGTGATGGAGACCTATCTTCCTACAAAAGCCTCGGATTTGAGAACGTTCTTCAAGGGACTTGAAGGGCGGATCCACGTGGGGTTTGAAGAAGGAACACAAGCGGCATGGTTATACGAATTGATCGAGCCGCTGGTGGAAGAGGTAGTGGTGTGCGATAGACGAGGAGAGAAGGTCCGAGGAAATAAAGGGGATCGAGTTGATGCCTACAAGCTGGTCAGGCAGTTGCGGCAGGGTGAACTCCGACGTGTGTATCAAGGAGAGCGAGGTCATCGAGAACTAAAAGAGCTGATACGAGGATACGACTACCTAATTCAAGACATAGTCAGAATTAAGAGTCGGTTGAAAGCTGCGTTCAGAAGTCGGGGGATCAGTTGCGCAGGCCAAGCAGTGTATAGGAAGGCCGAATGCGAAGATTGGCTCAGAAAAATCGATGTTGATTCATTGCGAGCTCGAGTAAGCAGTTTGTATGAGCAACTGGAATGTCTGACAAAGCTCCGGAAGAAGGCCAAAGACGCAATGATCACAGGAGCGAAAAAGCATCCGTCTTATAAGCTATTGGTAAAACAACCGGGACTTGGAGCAGTTCGATCTGCACAGATTCTCGGTATTGTTGGGACACCACATCGATTTAGAACCAAGCGGCAGTTCTGGCCATATTGTGGACTTGGAGTGGTAGTCCACGAATCAAGCGAGTACGAAATTGTTGACGGACAACGCCGGCGGCGGAAAAGAGCTGTGCGGACTCGAGGTCTCAACAAGAACTTCAATCGAACATTGAAGATGGTATTTAAGGGGGCAGCGAAAACTGTTATAGCCAGGGAGCCGTTTAAGCAGTATTACCAGAGATTGATAGATAAGAACATTCGCCCAGAGATGGCAAAGTTAACAGTGGCACGAAAAATCTCAGCCATAACATTGGCAATTCTCAAAAGTAGAGAGGAGTTCGACCCTATCAG
>DATFWY010000087.1:0-3121 GCA_035258805.1 Blastocatellia bacterium
CCCCAGGTTGAAGGTGAATCTGAGGCTGCAGTTTGTCGGACGAGAAAACGGCGTTTCCCGAGAACGAAAGGCTGGAGAGTTTGTACTGTTGTCCTTCGGCGATCGGGAGTTTCACATCGACGACGGTCTCATCTGGCGACTCGCTCACAACGTGAGCCTCCGGCTCGCCGAAAGCCGCTTTGAGGTAGCCGTCTTTGAGGTAGATGGGCTCAAGCGTAGTCTTTGTGAAGTCTGCCAGCACGGAGTGCTGATAGGTCCGCCCCTCGATTTTTTGACTGGCTGCGTTAAGCGCAGGCAAGCGAGTCGAACTTGCGCCCGGATACTCAATCTTTTGAATACTTATCTGAGTTCCGCTCACCGAGAAGACAACCGGATTTGTGGAATCTGCGCCGGAGCGCAGGTAATCGAGATGTAGCTGGGGATTCTTCTGCGCCAATGGCACCGACAGGATGTCTGCTATTTCGTCAACCAGGCCCCCACCGGCGGGCACCTTGCCCTGAAACAAGGGAATCGCTTGGTGGATCTTGTCGAGCAGTTGCTGGTTCGAAAACCAAACGAGATTATCGAATTCAACCGGCACCAGCTTTTCATTGTCAGCGAGTTGAAGTTCGACCTTAGTGCCTTCGCCGGTGAAAGAATAACTGTATGTAACGTTGGTAAAGAGCCTCGTCTCGCCCAGCTTTTGAGTGGCTTCCTTCAAGGCTTCTTCATTAACGTTCTGGCCCACTTTCAATCCAGTGGTAGCAATCACCTGGTTGGGCGAATACAGATTCGTGCCGGTAACCTTTAGTTCGACCAATTTGTGGGCCGAGGCAGAAATCGCTCCCGGTCGGCGTTTGTTGGAGGGCTTGGTCTGGCTCTGCGTCACGATGGAAAGAAGCAGAACCACAGCTATTTTGGCAAACGCTCTCATGAGGGGTTTTGTGTGGCGGCTTGCGCCGTCTTCAGTTTGACGGCAATGTCGATAAAGGCCAAGGCAGCACGGCTAAGCGCTTTGTCCTTACGAAAAACCAACGCTAAATCGCGACGGATTTGAGCGTCTGAGATAGAAATGACTTGCAGAGCCCCGGCGCGAACGTCTTCCAGGGCATTCGATCGCGCGATGAAGCCGACGCCCACGTCGGCGGCCACAAAGCGTTTCAGCAATTCACTGGAATCCAACTCCATCGAGTAATGCGGCTTCAGCTTGCGTTCATGAAATAGTTCTTCGAGGGCATCGCGTGTGTGGCCAGCTTTTGGGAGCAGAAGGGGGAATTTCGTGACATCTGCAACCGAAGCCGATTTCAATTTTGCCAACGGGTGTTGAGGCGGTGCAATGATGACCAATTCATCTCGGTGAATCAGAACTGCGGTGAGCCGGTTGTCAGTGACGGGCAGAGAGACTACGCCGAAATCCACCGAATTATCGATAACACTCTCGAGGATTCGGGCATAATCAGCGCGCTTGATGCTAACGGCTACTGTCGGATACTGCTTTTTGAAGTCGGCAAAGACCTCGGGAAGGATATGAAGGCAGGTCCCCTCGTTTGCCCCCACCACGATCTCACCTCGCGGCACGCGCTCCGCCTCGGCGATGGCCGTGAGCACAGCTTTTCGGGTTTCGAGAGTCTCTTCCGCCCATTTCTGAAAAATCTTACCGGCGGCTGTAATTGAGACCTTTCCTCCCGAGCGATCGAGCAGTTTGGCACCGACCTCCTCCTCAAGGGCACGAATTTGTGAGGAGATAGCCGGCTGGGTGCGGAAACGCCTCTCCGCCGCTCGTGAGAAAGATGAGAGGCGCGCGACTTCGAGAAAAGTTTCCAGTTGGTCCAGATCCATGAGACAGCTGCGCGTTAAACCAATGTGCAACGATCGGGGACGTCATCTACGGAGCCCTACTGGGGTAGCCGAGAGAGGATCCCGCCGCTAAGTGCTTCCTTTTCTTTGCAACATAATACCCGTTCGGTTGAACAAAGGGCGTGATTTCGCATTTTTGGCTCACTCCTGTCCTTTGTGGCTCATAAACGCCCGTTATACCTGCCATAAAAACAATGAATTGGAGCGAGCCCAAAGTGGGTTCTAGAGTCAGGCTATTGGTGCGCATTTGCGGACATTCAATTTAGTCATCCTTCCATGAACATTTCAATTGCGTGCGGTCGAACGGAGCGAACTCGTCCGTTTGACTCGCCGTGAGCTTGGCCCCCAAGTGAGGGCGAAAGGAGTCTTTGTGCCTGATTCCAGAAACGTCGAACCGAAAGCGGTGCTCGATTTCGTCAAGAAAAACGCGGTCAAGATGTTGGATCTTCGCTTCACGGATTTGCCCGGTCTATGGCACCACGTTTCCTATCCTATCGATCAACTGAGCGAAGAATCCTTTGAAGACGGTTTCGGGATGGACGGCTCGTCTATTCGCGGTTGGGCGGCGATTCACGAAAGCGACATGCTGCTTGTGCCGGATCCAGACACCTATCTGCTTGATCCATTCACTGAAATTCCAACCCTGGTGATGGTGGCCGATGTGATGGACCCCATCACAAAGCAACGATACGACCGCGATCCACGTTACATCGCGAGGAAGGCCGAGATGTACCTGGCGTCAACCGGTTTCGCCGATACCGCCTACTTCGGAGCCGAAGCCGAGTTTTTTATCTTCGATAATGTGCGCTTCGATCAGCGCGAGCAGCACGGTTTTTACTTCATCGATGCAGAAGAGGGCCGGTGGAACTCTGGGCGCGAAGAACACAACCTGGGTTATCGTCCGCGTTATAAGGAGGGCTACTTCCCGGTGCCTCCGACCGATCACTATCAGGACCTGCGTTCCGAGATGGTAATGACGATGCAGAATTGCGGCCTGGACGTGGAGTGCCACCACCACGAGGTAGCGACCGGGGGGCAGACGGAAATTGATCTCAAGTTCGATTCCCTGGTTCGATCCGCCGATCACATGATGCTCTACAAATACATCGTGAAGAACGTAGCGAACCAGTACGGCAAGACTGTAACCTTCATGCCCAAACCCATATTTCAAGACAATGGCAGCGGAATGCACACGCACCAGTCGTTATGGAAGGGCGGCAAGCCGTTGTTCGCGGGTGATGGCTACGCTGGACTATCGCAAGTGGCGCTGTGGTATATCGGCGGG
>DATFWY010000088.1:0-3229 GCA_035258805.1 Blastocatellia bacterium
TGCCATTTCCACTCGAAATCCAATTTGTTAAACGCGCGGAAGCCAGACTCGGCCGCAGGCTACCTTCAAGCTACGTTGCCAAGATGTGTCGCAACAACGGCGGTGAGGTTGGCGCGGGAACAGATTCCTAGTGGCTGCATCCAATCCTAGATGACAGCGACAAGAAACGACTCAAGCGGACTTGCAATGACATCGTGAGCGAGACAGCGTCGTCGAAGGCGTGGACTGGTTTTGCCCCAGAGGAGGTTGCGATTGGCGACAATGGCGGAGGTGACAAACTCATATTGTTACCGGAGTCGGGAAGCGATCGCTTTGGCGATAGCATATTTTGGTGGGATCACGAAACCGGAGATGTGAACAAGCTTGCGGATGACTTCGCGGAGTTGCTTGATGATGGTTAGAATCGTAGACGTCTGTTCGCATTGTAGCCTACCCGCATCCTCGCCGAACTATCGATTCAGCGGAGCGCGCGCCGCAATCTTCAAATGAATCGATTTCGAGGGCGCGCGCCCGCTGATCGTATCGTTAGGCGGCTGGTTGCAAACGGGTGAAGTCGATGCCATACCGAATTAAGCTGACACCTGAGCAAAACGACATCCTTCGACAACTCGAGGAGGCAGGCGGGGAAACCATTGCTACGCTGCTGAACACGTTAAGAATCGTTCCTGGCTCGGGAGGTACGCTTTCGCCTGCCACAGTTCGCACGTTTGAGGGTTTACTTGAGTTCGGCTTGATTGAGTGGCAGGACTGCGCCGTTGGGCTTCCTCAAGACTCCGCTGTCTATGACAGCGCAGCATCCCAGTGGCGCTCTAAGCTGCTGGCGTCCGGTAAGCCCTTGAGCATTTTGTTAACGAAAAGTGGAAGGCGCGCACTTGTCACATAGCCGCCTAACACGCCGATGAACCCGACGCCGCGTGGTCGCTGTCGCGCCCACCGCGGTTCCCTCGCTGCGCTCGGCGCGGGTTATCGGCAAGCTGTTCGGCCGGGTTTGGACACCATGATAATCACGAGAGAGCAAGTTCGCAAACTTCGCGACTGGCGTGATGGTAAGATCTCCACCGAGGAGATCTTCGAATGGGCGGGGTCGCTTTATCCCAATACCGAATGTGAGTACGAGGATCGGGAAGGAAAAGAATCGAATTCAGTTACTAACGAGGTTCTTGCCGCCCTCGATATGGTGAACATAAACCTGAATATTCCGGAGGATGCTGAAATTTTTCTCGAGTTTTTATCCGTGCCGTTGGGCGAGTTTGAAAGTGCCTGTGCCTTCCTGCATAGAAGGCTAAATTCTATCGAATATGATCTCAGACGAAAAACACTGTGCGACAACCCACTCTATGCCCCGTTCTTGTCGACGAATCAGCGGTAAATTGTGTAAACGTGGCCGAACTCTGCGTGCACCGGAGCCGCGCGAGTTAGTTTCTTATGATGGGGTCCTGTTGCGTGCACTGGCCTTGTAGCAACGCGCGGCCCGGTGACGCTGTCGTTAGGCGCAATAACCACTAGGAGGAGGCGAAATGAAATATCAAAGGAAAGCACTATCTCGTCGTGAGCTGTTAGAAATGGCCATGGCCTTAGGAGGGCTTGCCATTGCGCAGCCGATCAGTTCTGTGTTTGGTCAGGAAGGAAAGCGTCGGCTTACGCCCGAACAAATCATGGGGCCGTTCTATCCAATTTTGAAACCACTCGAACAGGATGCTGACCTCACTGTTATCAGAGGTAAACACGGACACGCACAAGGCAAAATCATCCATTTAACAGGTCAGGTTTTGAATCAGAATGGAGAGCCGGTCCGGGGGGCCAAGATTGAGATCTGGCAAGCCAATACACACGGTCGCTATGCTCATCCGTCGGATACTAACTCGGCGCCGCTGGATGCCAATTTCCAGGGCTACAGCGTCCAGACCACTGACGCAGAGGGGCATTATCGCTTTAAGACGATTAAGCCCGGTGCTTATCGTGTTGATGCGAACTCAATGCGCACCCCTCATATCCATTTTGACGTGATGGGAAAGAAGGACCGTTTAGTGACTCAGATGTATTTCCCTGGTGAGCCGCTCAATGAGAAGGATGCTATTTTTATGGGGCTGGGCTCGGATAAAGATGCAGCGATTGGCAAGGTCCTGCCACCTGCCAAGAATCTTGAACCGGACTCACTCCTCATGGTTTGGGACATCATCCTTGATAAAGGCTAAAATCCCGCTGTCAAAGAGCAGGCGTTGCCGATTACCGCGCCTAACAGTGGTCGCAGCGGAGGCGCTTCTCCTTTCTATGGTGCGGGTAGCGAGGACGCGCCCCGCTCGCCTGGATTCCAGTTCTCGCCGCGCCCCGCTGATGCGAATCGTTAGGCGGCTTAGAGCTATGGGAGCAAAAATGACAAAATGGAGAGCCGTTTTCTTTCTTGTGAGTCTAGTGGCATGGGCCACTAGAGTTGACACACCAGTTTTTGCTCAGACACAGACAACCGATAAAAAGGCGCAAGATATGGCCGGCATCGAGAAGTTCCACAAGCAGGACATCGCCGCTACTCTGTCGCGAGATCCTATTGCCCTGACGAATTTGTGGACCGATGACGCGGTGCGCGTCAGAATGGGCCAGTCGCCTGAGCTTGGCAAGAAAGCGATTCAAGAGAGCTACCAAAGCTGGGCCGCCGTGCCAGGCATCAAGGTGGTGAGCTACGTTCCAGAAACCAGGGACATCACGATACTCGACGGCTGGGCGATCGAGTGGGGCTACATCACTGGTTCGTATGTTGAGACGCCGGGTGGTGAGGTCAAGCAGATTCTTGGAACGCGGCTGATGGTCCTGAAGAAGATGCTGGACGGGGGCTGGAAATGCTTCCGCGGAATGGGGGGGCCGACGTTCACAGCGCCGTTGGCAGGGCATGTGGTTCAGGTGCCGGCTGCGTCGGCTGCAAAAAACAGAGCGGACCGCGCTGCAGACGTCGCCGGCATCGAGAAGCCCCGCCAGCAGGACATCGCCGCTAGTTTGTCGCTAGATCATGTTGCGCTGACGGAATTGTGGACCGATGACGCGGTGCGCCTCGGCCCAGTCCCGCCCGCGGATGTCGGCAAGCAAGCTATCCGAGAGAGCAACGAACGCTTGACGGCTAACAAAGAGTCCAAGGTATTGAGCTACGTACCGGAAAACAGGGAAATGATTTTTCTGGATGGTGGCTGGGAAGTCGAGTGGCGTCCGTACACCTTGTCGTTTATCACATCGCCGGGTG
>DATFWY010000089.1:0-5248 GCA_035258805.1 Blastocatellia bacterium
AAGAAGCCGAGCTGGATGCTGGTAGCCACCAAAGACAGAACCATCAATCCAGACCTTGAACGCTGGTATGCCGCGCGAGCGAAGAGCCACAAAGTGGAAGTCTCCGGCGCCAGTCATGCTGTGTACGTCTCCAGGCCGAAAGAGGTCGCGGCTTTCATTGAAGAAGCTGCATCGCATGCTCGCTAGAAAGGGTTTCAAGTCAGTCAGATGAAACTAACTACATTACGGATAACTCTTACCGCTATCAGTATCCTGGGGTTTCCCGCAGTTACTCGCAGCGGTGACAGCCAGTCCCAAACAGACGCCGCATGGTCAGAGCTAAATGCGAGCATGGACAAAATGCACATGGCAATGGAAGCAGTGAAACAATCCGGTGATAGCGATGTCGATTTTGTGAGGTTGATGCTCCCACATCACGAGGCTGCAATTGATATGGCAAAAAGCGAACTCTTGCACGGCAAAGATCCGCAAATGCTCAGGCTGGCGCAGGAGATCATTACTGATCAGCAATCAGAAATTCAGTTAATGGAACAATGGCTAAAAGCGCGCGAGTCTGTGCGGTCGAAAGAGAACGACAAGCCCACTCCAGGCACTGAAAAGGGCAACTGATATGAAGACGATCCGTTACTTTTTGTTTTTTTGTTTGCTCCCATGCGCACTGGCACAACAGGCGCCCTGGGCACGCCCAAACGTTGCGATCTCCAATCACGATCGTGTTTACGCTGCTGACCAAACCTCCAATACAATCTCGGTGATTGACCCCGCCGAGAATAAATTGCTGGGCGTGATCAGACTGGGAGATCCTGTGCCTGGAGCTTTGAGCCCCCTCTACAAAGGACAGCTCCTTGTACATGGTCTCGGTTATTCGCCCGATTCAAAGACGCTCGCCGTCGTGTCAGTAGCATCGAATTCTATAACTCTGATCGATACCGCCACCAACAAAGTGAAAGGAGTCGTTTACGTCGGCCGTTCGCCACACGAGGCATTCTTCACTCCGACTGGGCGCGAGTTATGGGTGACCGTGCGCGGAGAGAACTACATATCAGTGATCGATCCCGAGCGGATGAAAGAGACGCGACGTATCCAACTGGCTAATGGTCCAGGCATGACCATGTTCGGACCGGACAGCAAGTACGCTTTCGTGTGTTCCAGTTTTACTCCCGAACTCGCGGTCATCGAGGTGCCGTCGCACAAGATCATCAAGCGATTACCGCAAGTCAGTCCGTTTTCGCCGAACATTGCTGTTACTCCGGAAAACGACGAAGTGTGGATCACGTTGAAGGACGTTGGAAAAGTGCAGATCTACAGCGCGAAGCCACCGTTTGAGCAAAAGGCTGTGTTGGATACCGGGCCGATCACGAATCATGTTAACTTCGCAAACAATGGTAACGGCAAGTTCGCGTATGTTACTATCGGCGGGGAAAACGCAGTTAAAGCGTACCGAAGAGGCGCCGCGCCGGAACTGGTCGCGACCATTCCAGTAGGAGAGCTTCCCCATGGGATCTGGCCATCCGGCGATGGCTCGCGAGTTTATGTGGCATTGGAAAATGGCGAACACTGTGTCGCTATCGATACTGCAACCAACAAGGTCATCGCTAGCGTCCCTATTGGGCAAACAACACAAGCTTTGGTCTATGTCCCTAATGCAGTTCCCAGTGGCTCCGGCATAGAGAATCTAATGCCACTTGGCACTGCGGCGAACACGGCGCGTTTGCACATGGAAGCAGGTGGAACCGCCTTGGCAGAAGCCCAGGCGTCGGTGGCAGTAAATTCACTCGGTCTATTGGACCTTGTTCAGATCGCAGCGAAAGGTCTTGCTCCCAAGGCGCAGTATCAAGTCTATCTTGCGGAATCCAATCGATCCCCATTCGGTAAACTTGAGCCACTGGCTGTTCTCAAAACAAATCCCGATGGTGCAGGCATCGTTCAGGCAATCGGGCCATTGAAGGTACTCGCTGGGGATAACACCACATCCTCCGTACCGAAGCGTTTTCTTATTGTTACCGACTTGAAGGACTCGGCGCAGGTAATTCTGAAGCAAGCCAATGCGCCGTGAGCAGATCGCCAATGAAAGGAGCTATAAATGAACGATACAACAGTGACAAAACAGATTCTTCTGACGCGACGATCGGCTGCGTATTGGCGAGTCACGATCAATCACCCGCCCCTCAACATCTTTGGTCCGGACACCATTCCACAGCTCAACGAGGTCATCACCGCGGTAGAAACTGACGAGCATGTCAAAGTGGTCGTTTTTGACAGCGCGATTCCAGGGTTCTTTCTGACTCATTACGATTTCCTTGCGAAAATAGAGGATACAATCACTCTGCCGCCGGGACCTACCGGGTTGCAGCCGCTGCCCGATATGCTCGTTCGCTTGAGCCGCGCCCCAGTTGTGTCGATCGCCTCGATTCGGGGGCGGGCGACCGGTGTTGGAAGTGAGCTCGCCTTGGCGTGCGACATGCGTTTCGCCAGCCGCGAAAAAGCTATCTTATCGCACTTCGAGGTTGGGGCTGGGATAGTTCCCGGAGGCGGCCCGATGGCGCGGCTGCCGCGTTTGATGGGGCGAGGACGTGCACTGGAAGTGCTTCTGGGAGCCGACGACATTCCGGGCGATCTGGCCGAACGATACGGATACGTTAACCGATCGTTGCCGGATGCTGAGCTTGATGAGTTTGTCGATTCGTTAGCAACTCGCATCGCGTCATTCGACAAGCGGGCGATCAGCGAGACCAAGCACTTCGTCGACGTTGCCAGTTTGCCGCCTGACTATGAAGTCGCTCCAGAGTGGGATGTGTGCATTGCCTCGATCATGCGACCGGCCGCACAAGAGAGAATTAAGAAGTTAATGGAGCTAGGCTTTCACAGGCCGGGTGATGTGGAAACCCGGTTGGGACATCACGTCGGTCAACTCAAGCGCTAAGCCTCTCATCAAAGGAGAATACCATGTCGCATCATGCCTCCGGTCCCAACTTCGGCTTCCCGCACGGAGATGCCCGATTGGACATGACCGATCTCTACGCCTTCACCAAGCCAGGAGACCCTGGCAAGTCAATAATCGTCCTGAATGTACATCCTTCTTTCAGGTTGGACTCGCCGGAGCCGACGACTAAGGAGCCCTTCGCGCCAGGAGCGTTGTACGAATTCAAGATCGACACAGACGGCGATGCGGTTGCCGATCTAAGTTACAGCGTGCAGTTCGCGTCATCGGGAGATGGTAAGCAGACTGCGACTGTGCGCCGTGTTCAAGGTGAACGAGCTGCTAGCGTGGGCGACGACGGCGAAGTTATCGTCGCGGGCGCACCGGTCTCAGTCGGCCGGGAAGCCTTGGTGACGGAAGCCGGCGACTACCGTTTCTTTTTCGGTTGGCGCAGCGATCCGTTCTTTTTCGATGTGAACGGCAATTTCAATCACATGCAGTTCACGGGGGACGACTTCTTCAAAGACAAAAATATTTGCAGCATCGTGATTGAACTGCCCAATTCCGCTCTGGGAGGGAATCCGGTTGGCATTTGGGCCCGCACAGTGGACAAAACTGAAGAAGGCTGGGGCCAGGCAGATCGGGGTGGAAGGCCAATGCAGGCGGTTTTCCTCGTTGGAGAGGAGCGGGAGGCATACCTCAGCGGAGAGCCGGTAGATGATGATCGCTTCATTCGCGTCTTCGCGCACGAATTGGAACACGCAGGCGGCTATACACTGCAGGACGCAACGGCTGTCGCGAGAAAGTTGTTACCAGACATTCTTTCCTATGACACTCGCGGGCCCGTGCGTTTTCCGCACAATGGCCGGACACTTACAGACGATGTTGTCGACGTTTTCTTGTCCATCTACACGAATGGCAAGGTGACAGGAGATAAGGTTGGGCCGCACGTCGATCTGCTAGACGAGTTCCCGTACCTCGGCCCGCTGCATGATTAGCAGCCGCGCCGAAATCAGATAAGCCACAAAGAAAATGGAGGAGAACGTATGATAAAAAAGCAGAGCAAACATAAAAAGGCGCCCAAGATTTCTTTCGCGCGTGATATCAGGCCATTGTTTCGCGCCGTCGATGTTTCGCACATGAAGTCGCACGGCGTAAAGTTGGACGATTACACCTTCATGTCGGATCCGAACAATGCTGACAAAGTGCTTGGAGCACTTTCATCGCACGAAGGCGACCCGCCTTCCATGCCACCCGGCGGGCCCTATTGGACAGCGGACCAGCTCGCGTTGTTCGCCCAGTGGCAGAAAGATGGATACCGGGCGTAAGCCTCGATCTCGGAGCAGCAAGGCGCACACTTTCATATTCATCAGACCGGATTCTTGGTAGCGGAGGTAAACGGCGCTCCGACGGCTTTCGACGGCCTTCGCGACACCTTCAGCCTTCCTCCCCGGCGAATGTGAAACCGGACGAGGCCAAACTCATCATTGCCTTTACCCATCCGGAAATTGTCGGGCGTTTCGTGTTTCATTGCCACGTGGCGAAACATGAAGACAAAGGCATGATGATGGCAGTCGACGTGACGCAGTAGGACCACGCCGCGTCTCATTCTGAAGAGGGAGCTATGAATGCACCCTCGGTGGCACTCGAAAATCCTACTGATGCCGAATGGCCGGTAGCGGGTTTCGGTCGGAACGGTACATCATGAAAACATTACGTTACGTTTCTACGAAACTGATTATCGTTGCGATTGCTTGGAGCTTTGCTGCTGTTGCTCCAATTCAAGCGCGCCAGCTGAGAGCCAATTCTGCGTCGACCCGTTCCGATAATGCTTACTTAGTCGTAAACAGGGCAGCGAACTTTGGCACACGCGAGTCCATCAACCTGTCCATCGACGGCGTCCAAGTGGCAGTTCTCGGGCTTGATCAAAGTTACCAGGGAGTACTGCGCCCCGGAAAACATGTGTTGTCGATGACTACCAATCCGCGAACCGAAGGACTGACAAGGCTGACTCAACGCACTCTGGTTGCAAAGCCCGGCAAGACCTACGCATTTACGGCCCTATGGGACGACTCTTACAGTGCTTCCCTCGAAGTCCACGCTCCGATCTGGCAAAAGGTCCTCTGATGACTCTCCGAAGGGACGAGTCTATGCGACCTAAGTCCCAAGCCAGCTGCTTCGCGAATTGCTCTGGTTTGAACGGAGCGTTCCTAGGTCCTCGTTATGAGTACCAATGCTGTCACATTTTCCTGTCGTTAGGTTGTTACTGGAGAAAACAAAAATGAAACACACGCCAGCTGAGTCGCGAGTTCAAGGAAGAGCCATCGT
>DATFWY010000090.1:0-6094 GCA_035258805.1 Blastocatellia bacterium
CTCGACAGCCATGTTTGGGAGGTGTTCTACATGGACGCGAGCGCCGTCAAGCAGAGTTGACCTCAATCCGTGAAGGCGGCAAGCCATTGTCCCGAGGGGCCAAAGCTTTCATGGCGCGGGCTCCTGGGCGATTGCGAGAACGTAACACTAACACGGCGACTAAGGAGTTATCCATGAAGATGAAGCTATACGAGTTCGGCCCTACACGATCGATCCGCGCGCGCTGGACGCTGCAAGAACTCGGCGCAGATTTTGAGCCTATCTGCGTCAACCTAGTCGCCGGTGAGCACCGCCGTCCGGAGTTTCTAAAGATCAACCCCGCCGGGAAGATCCCTGTGCTCGTCGACGGCGACCTGGTGCTCACTGAGTCTGTGGCGATCGTGCTCTACTTGGCGGAAAAATATTCCGACAGGGGGCTGCTGCCGGCCGGCCTCAACGAGCGAGCCGAGGTCAACCGCTGGTTGCTGTTCGCGGCGACAGAACTGGAGCAGCCCCTGTGGCGTATCGCACGCCATACGGCGCTCTACCCTGAAGAACTACGCTTGCCCGACGACGTGAGCCTCGCCAGTAGCGAGTTCAAAGACATGGCATCCGTGCTCGAGAAGCACATGCGAGAGCGGCAGTTCGTCGCCGGCGATAGCGTGAGCGTCGCCGACTTTGTGATGGGCTACACGCTGGACTGGGGCAACGAATACAAATTGCTGGAGAGCTGCCCACAGCTACTCGCCTACATGAAACGGATGTACGCCCGCCCGAGCGCGCCGCCGCGCATCGCCGAGGCTTTCGCCGCAATTTCATCGGAACAAAGTTTCCCCGGCGGCAATGGATGAATGCCGGAAATAGGCCTATCGAGGAGCCTTCAAGGAAGTAAAGTGATAGAAAACCGGTAATGAAGAGCAGCGAAGCAAGGTGAGTGAATGCTAAAAGGCGGATGCTTTTGCGGTCGGATCCGTTATGAAGCAGCGGGCACTCCCTTTCATGAGACAAACTGCCATTGCTCAATGTGTCGTCGAACCACTGGCGCTCCATTCGTCGCGTGGTTTAGCGTCGCGCGGTCTCAGTTCCGACTCGTATGCGGCGAGCCGATGCGGTTTAAGTCGAGCGGGAAGGGCACGAGGAGTTTCTGTTCACAATGCGGCACGCACCTGACCTTTGAGCACGAAGACTTCCCGGATGAAATCGACATCACGACTTGCAGTCTCGACGCTCCGGAAGAGCTCCCGCCAAAGGATCACACACACATGAGCAGCAAACTCGCTTGGGTCAAATTGGCAGATGAGCTGCCGGAGCACCAAGAGAATCGGCAGGAAGAGTAGTCAACATTCGAATCCTGCAACCGGCGGTCGCTTCGGCGCCCACTGTGTTTTGCGCTATTGCGTTAGGCGTTACGCCCAATCATGCCTGACCGAACACCAGAATGTATCGAACTATTCAATTCTCGCTACGTATCGGCATTTTTCGAGACTTCGGCGTATGGCACATCGATTGCCAAACCTCTCGAGAGGCGCGAATGGGTACCAACCAGCCTGTCATTAGGGTGAAAGAGAAACGAATTGTTCGCTCGGACGCCGCGTTTTTGTTTAACTCTAACCGACCGAGAGAGAACGGTTGTGGCTTCGCTATCAGAACATCCGACAGTAAAGCGTGTTACGAACTGAAAAACGCGACGCTTGCCAGAGAGAGAGAAACAGGGCACGTCGAGACAGGAAGCGAGGGGTTGCGCCCACTGTGTTTCGAGGTGACAAAGCAAATAAAACAATTCTAGACGGAGGGAAGCATGAAGACGCAAGCGAGATCAGAATACATGTTGTTATTTCGCGGCACAGATTGGCACATCGGGCTTTCACCGCAAGAGATCGACCAGGTGGTGAATCGGATGAAATCCTGGTTCGACCGCTTGACCGCTGAAGGTAAGGCCAAGGCCGGGAAACCATTGTTTCACGAAGGCAAGATTGTTTCGCAAAAAAACGGCCGCTTGGTGATAGACGGTCCGTTTGCTGAAACCAAGGAAGCGATCGGCGGTTTTTTCCTGCTTGAAGTTGGCAGTTTAGACGAAGCCACGGAGATCGCCAAAGAGTTTCCGTGCTTAGAGTACGGCGCAGCCGTTGAGGTCAGGCCGGTTGCTCCCGAGTGTATGCTGGCAGAGACGGCTCAACAGAAAACTGCGCGAGAAGCGCGCCTGCGCGCGAGCGCATAACCTTGTTGCTCCGGTGCTCGGCGCTCCTTTAGGAGCCAGCGCTCACTGACTGCTTTGTTGAGTAGACGTAGAGGGGAGCGCCTGCTGTTTCGATTCTAGCTGCGGCAGTTGAGCGCCGATTTGCCCCGAATAGATGATGAACTTGAACGGATTGAATTCCTGATACTTCTCCATCAGCTTGAGGTAGGTTACGCGCCTCGCATCATCTAGCTTGCTTCCTGCGAATCTGCCTTTGGTCCATTCGAGCGTAGTCGCCGCAAGCTCGTACTTCCCATCCGCGATCATCTGCTCTATAGCCTTGACAAGCTGCGGCTCTGACACGCCCAGATAGTCGATCAGAATAGAGCCTCGGTTAGCCCGGCCAAGATAATCCACGCCTTGCAGATCCGGTTGCCAATAGCCGACTCTTTGGTCGTAGATTCGGTTGATGACGTTTTCGCGCATCACGAGATACGGCAGATGGGCGTCGGGGTCGCCAGTGAGAAGCCCTGGGGGAATGAGATTGGCCTGCTGAATCGCCGCCCGTTCCTCTCCTCGCCGAATTGCAGCTAGAACTTCGTCACGCAGCCATGCGAGATAGGTTTTTAGATTCGCCAGCATGGCCGGGGACGCAAAGATACGGGTCAACGGCTCGTGACCATGAAGCAAATAGCGTGGATTCTTCTGCACGACGATATCGATCGCATCAAGCAATCCATCCAGGTTGCCCTCTTCAACAAAAGGGGCGCCAAGATACGGCATAATGAAGTCGCCGACAAACATCACGCCGTAATCGGGGAGATGAATGAGAAGACCGTCTTTGGTTTCTCCGCCTTGCACCGGGATAAATTCGATTCGCGTGCCTCCGATCTTTAGCTGAGTTTGGCGGTCGATCGTGACGTCGGGTTTGAAGCTCCGAACATCCTCCAAATTGAACCGGCTCCCGAAAAAAAGGCGCTGGCCGAAGCGACCAGGACCGTTAAGCACTATGGAGAGCTCTTCGCGGTAGTTTTCACGCGCATAAAACTTCAGGCGAGGATTGAGGCTGCGGAAGTACTTGTGGCCTCCGACATGGTCCCAGTGCGCGTGGGTTATCAGAACGGTTGTTAGCTCGGGCAATCGGGGCGCGTATGCTCGAAGGGCTTCGTAGGCCGCTCGTGCGGAATCGGGTCGCGTGCCGGCATCAATACCGATCAACTCGTGTCCGTCGTCCGAAATCACAAAATAGTATTCCGTGAACTCGTAGCCTGATAGCGCGTACACTTTTCCCGGTACGATCTCAGCGATACGTTTTGGAGAAAACGTGTGCCCTGCGGCAACATCTTCGGCAAAGGGGGTTGTAAGCGTCAAAGACTTCCTGAAGTCAGGATATCCGCTAAGCCGCAGATAGTCCTGTGCCTGGGTTGTGCGACCATCCATTTGGTATAGAGTGGCGAGGCGGTAGTAGACTTCTCTCAACCATCCGGCATGGGGTGCTTTGTCAGCGTTCTCTACGCACCACCTAAGGTCAGCGAACGCAGCTTTCCTCTGATCGAAGATGCCGGGAAGCTGAGCATAGACCACTCCCGATATCCATCGGACAATAAAAATCTCGCCTCCTGATAACCGCTTGGCTTCTTCCAAAGTCTTGATGGTTTCTTTGACCCAGCCGATCCTGCTAAGAAATGGTACATTGCTCGCCTGTCCGGCCCGTAACAGTCCGATCGCGCCGAGGTACAAAGACTTCTGACCGTCCGACAGGCGCGGCTCGAACTGTTTCACGAGCGACGAGAAAAACTCGATGCCGTCGCGATGCCTATTCGCATTCATGTACTGGCCCATTAGCAAAAAGAGCAGCTGAGGATCGCGCGGCGGCCCGGCGCGATTTACGGCTTTCAAGTATTCGAGCTCGGGCCGATCCGAGATCGTGGGAGGAGAATCTTCTCTCGCAGCAATCGGCCCCAGCAAGATGCCGATCAATAGAGGTACAGGCAACCAGCGAATATATCTCTTCATGACAGATCTTCCTTTCTTCAAAAACATATTTAGAGGCTATATATATAATAGTGACTATACTAGACATAGCTACTTGAGGAACTGATGTCAATGGGGTACAGTTGTTTTATGGCACGGTCGTACCGACAAAAGAGTTGTCCGGTCGCCCGGACGCTAGACGTCATTGGCGAAAGATGGACGATCTTACTGCTGCGTGACTTGTTCCTGCAGGGACCGCGGAGATTTCAGGATTTTCAGGAATCGCTGGCTGGCCTCGCTCCCAACACACTGTCGGCCCGCCTGAAAGCCCTGGAAGAGCACGGCATCATCGCCCGGCGATTTTACAGCGACCATCCACCGAGAGTTGAGTACCACCTCACGGAAAAGGGAAAGAGTTTGGGGCCCGTGCTGAAGGCATTGCGAGAATGGGGGCAGCGGCATTTGTGATCCAGCCTAGCTCCGCGACGCATCATTCCCACCAGCATGAAGAAGAATGGCTGTATATTCTGTCCGGTCGAGGAATCGCCGAGATTGACGGCGAAGAGCTCGAAGTTGGTCCAGGCGACTTTATGGCGTTTCCCACACCATCGGTCGCTCATCATTTGACGAATCCGTTTGACGAGAAGCTGTGTACTTAATGGGCGGTGAAAACCGGGAATTCGATGTTGCGTATTTTCCCCGTTTGGGCAAACGCATGGTTAAAAGCGGGGAAAAATTTGAGGTCTACGACGCTTCCAATGCAAAGCCGTTCGGCCCGGGTTGAGCCTATAGGAAGGCAAACATAGAGGCAAACTAGGACAGTCGCGCGACCAGCGAAAAAATAGATTTGTCTGTGTTCGGAGCTAAAATGGCGCTGCTATTTCGTCACGCGCCGATACCTCGGCAGAGTCCGCGAAGATCGTCACCAACCGCAGAGAAAGACACAATGTATGGCTTGTAATTCCGAGCACTATGAACTGTCTCTAAGCTTAGAGTGCTCTGGCACGACACTTGCGCTAATCTTCAGAAAAGAGCCGATACGAAGATTATGCAATCACACCAATTAGCGTCGTTTTGGGCCTCTTCAATCTGCTGAAAAATCGTCATACATTGCGCAAGTCAATTGAACTTACAAGCAGATCATAATGAAGATAGATCGCGGAACAAAAGAAAATGAGAGAATAAATGGAAAGATTTCTGGTTCTTTCCGTTTGATTACGAACCCAAGCAAGAAGGTCACAATTATCGGCGTCTTGATGGACCTAGGCGCGGATCGGCGCGGTGTTGACATGGGCCCGTCAGCGGTACGCGACGCCGACCTCAACGAGCGGCTTTTACAGCTCGGTTATGAAGTTATTGACGAGGGCAATATCGTGGTGCGCAACCAGGAGATGATGCAGATCACAGATCGTAGACTGAAATATTTGCCCGAGATTGCCACAGCCTGTCAGAAGCTCGCCGATCGCGTTGAAGCTGCCCTGGAAGAGGATGCGATTCCACTCATCCTCGGCGGAGATCATTCGATCGCCATCGGCAGCGTTTCAGGACTCGCTTCCTTTCACCGCAAACGTGGCAATAAAGTCGGTGTCATCTGGTTCGATGCCCATGGAGACATGAACACGCCCGAGACGTCGCCCTCGGGAAACATACATGGGATGCCGTTTGCCGTAATCCTCGGTCATGGGGCGCAAGAGTTAACACAAATCAGCGGATTCTCGCCTAAGGTTTATCCTGAAGACTGCGTGCTGATCGGCGCACGCAGCATCGACCCTGAGGAAGCCGTCACCCTCAAAAATTCCGGTATTCGGATTGTGACTATACGTGAGCTCGACGAACGCGGGATGGCCGCGGTGATGGATGAAGCGATATGGTGGGCCTCGCGGCGCACTGCGGGCTTTCACGTGTCGATGGATATGGACTTTGTCGATCCGTATTATGCGCCGGGTGTCGGCACGCCGGTTCCGG
>DATFWY010000091.1:0-4809 GCA_035258805.1 Blastocatellia bacterium
ACCGAGTTACCAGACGCCGCAGCCGATGGCGCGACCAGTCGTTCCGGCGAAGGTTTGCGTGCGATGCAACTCGACCAGCGTCGTCAAGGGAACTGTTCCGTTGTGGGCGGTGCTTGTTGCAGTGATCGGAGCTCCGTTTACCTGTTTGCTGTCGTTGCTTTTTTTGTTGGTAAAGGACCCGAATAAGTGTCTCAATTGTGGACTGGAGTTTAAGTAGGGTGTGACTGAAATTTCAGATTTCAAATTTCAGATTGCAGATTCAGATTCAGATTCAGATTCAAATCCAGATTGCAGAATCAGACTTTCATTGCAAGTCATCTACTCCCGCTCATTCTTAAAATAACAAAACAGAATGGTAGAGGGTGAATAATCTGCTTGTCTATTGAGATACGTGCGGTTTGAGATATCCCTCGCTAACGCAACTGCTCGTGCTTTTGATGAGATATCCTTCTTGAAAAGCTGTGCGCGCTTTTGATGAGATATCCTTCTTGAAAAGCTGTGCGCGCTTTGATGAGATATCCTTCTTGAAAAGTTGCGCGCGCGCTTTTGATGAGATATACCGCCTCCAAAGGCTCCCGCGCTTTTTGAGACAACTCCATCTCTGAGACAGTGTTTACAAGATCGCTTAGATATCTGTGTCTCTAAGCTCGTCTTCTCTGATTATAGCCCTCCACATACACATACCCGGTACCTGCCCAACCGTGCTGAGCCAAACCGGTAGCACGGAGAGGATATGCAAAACAATGATTCGTTCTTAACGCTTACCGACCACCCATGTATGATCACCAGGCTGCTTGATGAAATCCGAGAAGCCTCGCGACAATTCCGAGAAGACCCAAAGACTTTTTTCCGGGGACCGACGACGGTCGATGCGGCTGGAACTCAGCGCCGCAGGATGCTGCTCCAGTTCGGATTAGCTATCGGACTGCTCTTCTATGCTGTTGCCTTCGCCGCTATTCTAATCGTCTGGTCCATCCATAAACCGCCGCAAGAGAACCAGAAACCGTTCGTCATCCTCTATCCACCACCGCTGTACGTGCCGCAAGCCAGGATGCGGGAAGATGACGAGCAATCCGGGGGCGGAGGAGGCGGTGGACGCCACACGCCGGAGCCGGCATCTCGAGGCTCTCTGTCTCCCTTCGTGTACTCCGATCCAATCATCGCCCCTCGACCCGAAGAAACAATTAGACCTCCGGTCTTGCCGGTCATCGAAACAGTAAAGGTAGATCCCAGAATTCTTGTCGAACGAGATAACTTGATGCTCACCGGGCTCCCTGATGGGGCGGTCGTTCCTCCGTCAGCAGGTCCAGGCTCTGATGGGGGTATCGGAACGGGGTCGCGAGGCGGCATCGGACCCGGTGCTGGGATTGGCGTGGGGCCGGGTAATGATGAAAACATCGGCGGCCGGTATCCGGGAATAGGAGGTCTACGACGTCCCGGCACTTCACAGGAAAGCGTAGACCGTCGTCCAGTTCTCTTAAACCAACCTCAACCTCTCTACACAGAGCAGGCGCGCACAAATAAGGTTCAGGGAGTTGTGCGGGTGAAAGTCCTGGTGGACGCAAACGGCTCCGTGAAAGAGGTCGTGGTTGTACGCGGCCTTCCCGATGGCTTGAATGAACAAGCTATCCGAGCCGCATATCAGATGCGATTCAGGCCAGCCGTAAAGAATGGACAGCCGGTTTCATACTGGCTGAACGTCGAGGTCGAGTTTAATTTGAGATAGCAATGTCTGGAATCAGAGTTAACTGCTCAACCTGATTCCAGACCCGCTTTCTTGGCGAAAGCCATCGGTGGGGTCAATTCATCGGATACATTGTAGTTGTACACATCGCCGTTTAGTCGAAGAAATATAAAGATCACATCTTGCTCGGGATCATAGTTGTTGATCGCCGTGGCAATTTCTTCGTCCGGCCATCCGCCGAGCTTTTCGAGCCGCTCACTTCCGTTCGCGACATAAAAAGTTGGTACCCGTAGATTGTGAGAAGATTTCGCAGCCTTCCTCAGGTCAACAACGATCCCCCCTCGGCCTTCAATTGTGTATTTCTCCCACGCAAAAGCGGCGAAGTCGCGCCACTGTGATCTGATAAAGGCCAAATGAGACTCAGGAGTATCCAGATCCTCGATTCGACCAGACTGCAACGTGAATCCCATAGCCGGTTAAGCTGCCCCGTACTTCTTGAACCATTCCTGCAAGCGTCGAAACCCGTCTTGAGCGGCATTCTTGTCGTAGCCAGGCCGGTAGTCAGCATTAAAACCATGCCCTGCGTCAGGATAGACAACTATCTCCGACTTTCCTCCGGCTGCTTTCACAGCCTCGCGCATCTTCTCTACTGTATCCAGCGGAATTCCCGTATCCTTTCCGCCGTATAAACCGAGCACCGGGGCCTTGAGCTTCGCCGCGATGTCCACAGGGTGCGTTGGGTGAAGCTCATCAGGCGCGCCGACAAGTCTCCCATACCAGGCGACTCCCGCCTTGAGCTGCGGACTGTGCGCAGCGTAAAGCCAGACAATACGTCCGCCCCAGCAAAAGCCGGTGATCCCCAGCTTATTGACGTCGCCCTTTGACGATTTCTTAGCCCAGGCTGTCGTGGCATCGAGATCGGACATAACCTGCGCATCAGGAACCTTCGAAACTACCTTCGATATGATCTCGTTGATGTTGGTGATCTTCGATACATCTCCCTGTCGCGCATACAGCTCTGGAGCTACAGCAACGTGTCCAAGCTTCGCGAATCGGCGACACATGTCCTTGATATGTTCGTGCACACCAAAGATTTCCTGCACTACCAATATCACCGGAAAAGATGATCCTTTATCCGGCATTGCCCGGTACGCAGGTATTTGCCCGTCCGAAACCGGGATCTTTACTTCACCCGCGATCAAGTCGGCTGAGTCGGTAGTGATCGTCTGTGCCGATACGGGCTGCGTGGCCAGCGCAAACCCGGTAGCAAGCGTGGTCACAACGAATTCCCTGCGAGTAAATATTGTTTTAGCCTCGAGCGCACTCAGATCTTCGAACATAATCGCTCCTCTCCTTCTCGTGGAATCAGTTTTTAAATTTAGCACCTCAGCAAGTTGCCGCTACCGTTGTCGAGCTGTGCGAAAAATCCTAAATCCCACCCACGGCAGAGACTGTCCGAAAGGTCCAAATCCCACCCACGGGCAATGGGTGGGATTTAGATTTTTCATACATGATCACCCTATCGTGGCAATGCTTCTGGCAGATTCGCAATAGCGTAAGCAATAACTGACACTACCGCGGCGTTCTCAGCAAGCTCGCGCGGAACTATCTTGTCCAAAGTATCCGCTGCGGTGTGATGATAATTAAAATACGTTCGATTGTCCTGGATCGGGGCAAGCGTCGGAATACCAGCTGTATCAAGCGGTGAGACATCGGCACCCTCCGCATTTTGACTTTGCCTCACAACCCCAGCGCCCGAGGCCTGAAGAACCGCGGATATCGGCTGTAGCATTTCTAACGCCCGGGCGCTCGCGTGTACTGTAAAGCCAACCGGATGACCAGCACCCAAATCACTCTCGATCGCAGCGATATGATTCGAGAACTGGGCCTTGTAATCTTCGGCATAGGTTCTTCCACCCATCAGAGCATTCTCCTCATTCATCCACGCAATCACCCGAATCGTGCGTTTGGGCTTCAGCCCTAAGCTCTTGATCAGCTGCGCGGCTTGCATTGCCACAACGACTCCGGCTCCATCGTCGATAGCCCCGGTGCCCAGATCCCAGGAATCCAGGTGGCCAGACACAATTATTACCTGCTCCGGGTGTTCGGAGCCCTTGATGTCGGCAATAACATTGTAGCTCTCTACATCCGCCAGTGTTTGCGGCGTAAGCGTCAGGTGCATTTTGACCGTACCCTGCGCAACCAAATAGGCAATGAGGTCCGCGTCTTCCGCAGTGACGGCCGCCGCCGGTATCTTTGGAGCATTCTCCTCATATCCGAGTGCGCCAGTGTGAGGAAGACGATAGTCGGCTCCTCCAACGGATCGAACAACTGCAGCAACGGCACCTAACCGGGCCGCAGCGCTCGCACCTATGCCGCGATAGATTACTGCCTGTCCATAAGCATCCCCGGCAAATCCCTGCGCCGCCAGTCGTTTGTCGAAGCGAACATTGAACAAGACTATTTTGCCCGCTACTTTCTCTCTCCCAAGCGATGCGAGATGTGCAAAGCTATCGGCAACAACTATCTCCGCAGTTACGCCTTGGGTTGGCGTAGCGACGCTTCCCCCAAGCGCAGTCAATACGATCTTTTGTGTAGTTCCCGGAGCTTGCCCCGTGAACTGGATCAACTCACCCGTTTCAACGCCTCGAACCCAGTGCGGCACCATAACCTTTTCGAGTTGGACGTCCAGTCCCAGCCGTCGCATCTCAGTGGTCACATACTGTACGGCTTGCTGCGCTTGCGCGGAGCCGCTCAGACGCGGACCAATGTTGTTGCACAAATGCGCCAGCTGACCGTACGCATAATCGCTCGTGAGCGCTGCACTGTGGAGCCGAGCTAATTCGCTTACTAGCTCAGGAGGATATTGATAGAGTGGTTTGACCCGTTGGTTAGCCATTAGCTGTATGCTTAGAAGCAGAACGGCAACGCCGACTAGAGCACCTCGGCGAGAGGCCATCATTTTTGTCATTAGCGAATTATACGGAAGAGTTGCTTCGTACAGCGAGATGATGTTTGCAGTAGCCGTATAAAAGAAGAAGGCGGCACGTTGGCCGCCTTCCCAGTTCTGAATTAATAATCGGCTTAGTCCAGATCGAGAGACACGAACGTTAGCCGACCGCCTG
>DATFWY010000092.1:0-7445 GCA_035258805.1 Blastocatellia bacterium
ACCACCACCTGGTAACCGCCAGTCAAATCGGTGGCGATGGTGTGTTCTCGAAAGCTGGTTGGGGCGGTTTCCAGACCCTCGTTTGGTTGAAAGGCCTGAGCGATAAACGAAAAGCAGCAGACCACGATGCTGGCAACAATCGAGGCTTTAATCGAGGCGGTTCTTTGATACCGCGCTTCTGTACGTTCGCGCAACCTTAAAAGCGAAATATTGCAGCCGGCGTTTGTTGATTCCATTTGGCTAACGGTGACGTCCAGTGTTGTCGCAGCCTAACTCAAAAATTCGCAAACTAGCCGGATTGCACGCCGCCATTTAAGCGCTGGGCGACTCGGCTCTCCACGTTTTCTCGATAACGAATTGCAGACCTTCTTCAGGCTGTTACTGATCCTGTCCAGACTTACTGCGGAAACCCTATTCGCTTGAGCAACCCATCAAACCGCGGATCGTCTCGCAACGCGTCAAGGCGTGGCTCGACTTTTAGAACAACCAGTGATGGGTTCTCGTGAGCTTCGAACGACTTGTTCAATGCTGCAAACGCTTTTTCCTTTTCGCCGAGCTCCGCGAGAACAACTGCCTCGTTGTAATATGAGACTCTATCAACAGAATGTTCCGTGCTTGCGGCCCGCCTGTACTCAGCTTGCAGAAATCCATTCCACCCACCCTTCGCAAATCCATCGTGGAGTTCTGCCGCCCATTGATCCTCATTGGCAAGCTTCAGAGCGACGATCCTTTCAGCGACACTCTCCGCATACATACCCTTCATTCTGTACGCGTTGATCAACGCCACGTGAGCCAACCGAAAATTGGGATCCAATTCAAGGGCTTTCTTTAGATGTGCTATTGCTTCATCGTACCGTCGTGCACTAACCAAAGCGCCGCCATAACTTGAGTTCAAGGGCATATTGAATGGTTCAATCGCCAAACCTTTTTGAAGCCATTCAATCGCTTCATTGTGTCTGCCGAGAAATGAATACAGATCACCGAGACGCTGGTAAGTATCCGCCCAGTTTGGGTCGAGCTCGATAGAGCGCTTTAGGACGCGTTCGGCTCCTGAAAAGTCAAGATCATATCTGGTTAAAATATGCGCCATCGCCGTGTGCGCCTCGGCGAGTTCATTATCGAGGGATAGTGCTTTCAATGCCGCAGCTCGCGCCTTCTCCGCTCGTTCGGGAGGTGGCACGATGTCCGAGGGCTGAGCAACGGCGTCGGCAAAACCGGCGTAAGCCAACGCATAATTCGGATCTGCGGCTATCGCCTGTTGAAAATACCCAATCGCTTTCCCCATTTCCCCAATCCTTCGCTTGTTCCAGAAAAAACGTCCTTGTAGATAGAGCCGATATGCTTCCGGGTTTGCCGTATAGTTTTTCTTCGCTAGTTTTCGCGCATCGGCCTCCGACAGCCTGCTTCTTAGTTTCTGCGACACGTCCTGCGCGATCTCGTTTTGCAACGAAACCAGGTCGCTCATTGAGCGGTTATAGTCAGCCTTCCACAAAAGGTTTTCGGTGGCTGCGTCGATTAATTCGACATACAGAGTCAAACTAGTGCCCCTCTGGACCAGGCGTCCTGTTAGTATCCCTTGCACATTGAGCTCCCTTGCAATTTGTTGTGGGTTGATCTCTTTGCCTTTATAGCGGAACACACTAGTTCGCGCTTTTACGTTCAAATTGGGCAACTGAGAGAGGTTCCCAATGAGTATTTCGGTCATTCCGTCCGAAAGATATTCGACATCAGCACTGCCGCTTTCATTGACAATGGGCATCACCGCGAGCGAACTAATCAACCCTCTCTGTTGGCGAGAGTATAAGAATAAGGAAATCAGCGCGACGACGAGCAGGCCCAGTATCAGCACAACGCCCAGCCTGTGACGTTTGATCGCACCGACCAGATATTCAGCGCTCGAAGTCTGAACCGTAGTCACCGGGACATCGCTCCATCCGCTTTCACGTTGAATGGTAACGGTTTGTGCAGCAGAGGCGGCCCCCGTTGACGTATCAACCGGTAGCAAGCTGTTACTAGTCTCGGAATCGACATTGATCTCTCGACGGAGATCGTCAAGATCATTGAACGTATCTCGGATCGACTGGTAGCGCTTCTCTGGGACCTTGGCCAAACAGCGTCGAATTATTCGCTGCAGATCCAGCGGCGCAGCCGGATTGATATCCGCTACAGGAATCGCGGTCGCATAGATGATTTTGTGAAGAGTATCGAGTGCCGAGTCGCCTTCAAATGGCCGTCTCCCGGTCGCTGCTTCATAGAGAATGCAGCCAAACGAGAATATATCCGAACGCTGATCAACCGCCTTGCCTTGCGCCTGCTCAGGCGACATATAACCGACCGTTCCTAACACCGCACCCGCTGCGGAGAGCGGTTGCCCTCGCATCACTGCCGTCGCTGCGTCTTCATCCGGGATCGCTGAGCTTCGATTCTCGATGAGCTTCGCAAGGCCGAAATCCAGGATTTTCGTATAGCCGTCCTGACTAATCATGACATTGTCGGGCTTGAGGTCACGATGAACAATCCCAATAGCGTGTGCTTTCGCCAATCCTTCAGCCATCTGGCACAGATAGTCGAGTAACAAGCTGACCTGACATTTTGCGCGTTGCATCTTTGCCGTCAGCGTCTCTCCATCGATAAACTCCATAGCGATATAGTGAGTGCCGTCGGCTTCCCCGACCTCGTAGATATGTGCGATGTTTGGATGATTCAAAGCCGCAGTGGCTTTCGCTTCCTGCACGAACCTTCGTAGTCGGTCTTCGTTGGCGACGAACTCCAAAGGCAACAGTTTCAGCGCGACCCTCCGATCGAGTCGTGTGTCTTCAGCCATGTACACCTCGCCCATCCCACCCGCGCCGAGTGGCGCGAGGATCTCGTAATGTCCTAGTCGTGTACCGGCCGCGAGACTCATCAGTTCATTTTGGGGATTGCGGAGATTGGTCGTTTCTTCGCAACTCGACCTATGTCAATCGCTAGGACTAACGAATTTTGGCTGCAAGAACGCTCGGAGCTTATATCAAAAGTTTGCTAACTAGCCAGCAGAATCGCAGTCGCGCTACGTGACCTCTCCGGTAAACCCTGCGAAACCTGTGTATCTGCGGTGATTGATTGCGTTTATCCACCACCGCAACGCCACCAAGATCGGGGGTTTAAGCGGAGTAGTAGACGCTTGTCCTGGGGAAAGTGATCGTCCTTCGACGAGGCCAAAGAACGAGTTAGGACGCTAACAGCAACCTCTCAAAGGTCCAGCTGCTGACTGCTGAGGAAATAATAGAGGCCTTGACGTTCCATCAAGTCTTCGTGGGTGCCCTGCTCAACGATCTTTCCTTTTTCAATGACCAGAATGAGATCTGCATCACGAATAGTGCTCAGACGGTGTGCGATCACGAATGAGGTTCGACCTTTCAGCAGGCGATCCATGTTTTCTTTTACCGCTTTCTCCGACTCAGTATCCAGAGCGCTGGTTGCTTCATCGAAGATCAGAATCGGCGGTTTATTGTGCACCGCTCGCGCGATCGCGATGCGTTGACGCTGGCCGCCTGAGAGTGCGATTCCCGATTCACCGACACGCGTGTCATAACCCAGAGGCAGCCGTTGGATAAACTCATGAGCATTGGCGATTTTTGCCGCCCAAACAACTTTGTCCAGATCCACATCTTCTTCGCCGAATGCTACATTTTTCGCGATCGTGTCGTCGAACAGATAATTCTCCTGCAACACGAATCCTATTTGCCGGCGCAGGTCTCGATAACACAGCTTCTTCTGTTCAATGCCGTCAAAAAAGATCGTACCCTCCGTCGCTTCCTGCAGCCCGGCGAGCAATTTTACTAATGTTGTTTTTCCTGAACCGCTTCTCCCGACGATCGCGACGGTCTTCCCAGCCGGAATGTCGAGTGATATGTCTTCCAAAATTTTCGGAGAATCGGGGCCGCCGTACTGAAAACTGACCTTTTCGAATCGCACATTCCCTTCGAGCGAGCGCACCGGTTTTAATTGCGAGTGATCACTCCCCTGCTCTGGCTCCGCCTCGAAGATATCGTTCATTCTGTTCAATAGCACCGCAGCCAGTTGCCAGTTGTCCCACATCGACAGCAGAGTCAGGATTGGTGCATTGGCCATCGCCACCAACGAGTTGAACGCAACCATCGCACCTATAGTCAGCTCCCCATTCATGACTTGTCTTGCGCCAACATAGAGAAACAGCGTCATCGAAAGGAAGCCGACCGTCTGTACCGCACCTTCATAACTCATCAGCAGAAAACTCGATTTGAACTGTTTGTGAGCCAGTGAGTGGAATTCACTGAGCATCTTTTCGCGCAGCTGAGGCTCGGCCCCCAACGCTTTGACAGTTTCAATACCCTTAATCGCATCGATTTGATGTGATGAATATTTGCCAAATGATTCTTCCAACTCATCGAACATAGGCCCCAGTCGCTTGCTGGAGTACTTCATAAGGGCTGCGTACAGCGGCGCGACCGCCAAAAATACCGCCGCGAGCATCGGACCATACAAGAACATCAGTGTTACCGAGGCGCAGATTTGCGCGACTGCGGTGAGGGCGTTGACGCCATTCTGGACCAGGAATTCACGCACCTGACGCACGCCAATGATCCGACGTTGTATATCGCCGATCTTGCGCGATGCGAAGTAGCTCAATGGAAGCGCCAACAGGCGGCGAGTTATAAAATCGAGCGACGACGAGTCTATTCGGACAGCTGCGAAGCTCAGCAAGTACCGTTGCACAAGCATCGCCACAGTCATAATCAAGAGGACGACCAGCATCGAACCGATCATCATCTCCAGCAAAGAAGAATCGTTTTGAACCAACACGCTGTCTACGATCACTTGAGTGAAGACCGGCAGCAGCATAACCAGCGCGCTGACAATCACCGCCAGCCCAAAAGCCTTTGCGAAGACGCCGGTGAACGGCTTCAGGAACGGGAGCAACCAGCCGAAGCCGGTCTTCGTCTCCGGCGCCTGTTCAAAAACCTCAGTGTAATCAAAGAGCGCAGCATATCCGTTCCATTTTTCGTCGAGTTCCTTGCGCGTAATCCGCCGGATTCGATTGGCCGGATCGGCGAGCCACGCGTGGCGCTCGCTAACTTCAAACAGAACCACCCAATGATAGTTCTCCCAATGGACAATCGCCGGAAGCGGCATTTGCCCGACATTGCTCTTAGATGCCTTCACCGAACGCGCGGCCAAACCAAGGGATTCTGCTCCCTGACAAAGACCACGTAAACTGGTTCCGTCGGTTGAAGTGTGAACCAGCTGTCGAATGCGCGTTATCGAAACTCTTCGTCCAAAGTGGCGACAGACCATTGCCAGGCTGGCGGCGCCGCAATCCATTTCGTCGATCTGTTTGATGTGAGGAAACCGACTCAGGCGCTTGTTACGTTTGATAAAGTGGCCGTCATCTGTTGCAAAGGGACCTAGCCTCGAAGCAGTCTCGCGTTCGTCGAGTTGATTTGGGCTGACCTGCTCGCTCTCCACAGCGTTAGCGGGCAGAATCTCCTGCGCAAAATCCAGCGGCAGCCTCGCCGTCTTTTTGTAATCGTAGCCGGCGATCCGCTCTTCAATTCTCTTCCTGAATTCGGGGAATCTCGCGTACAGTTTGCCGAAGGTTCTTTCGTTGATCTCAATCAGCCGGCAGTCAGTGACGGCTTCTACAGTCGCGCGACGTGGTTGATTTCTGGCGATTGACAGCTCTCCTAATAAATCGCCTTTGCGTAAAAAAGCTCGGGGACGTTGCCGATCGCCCTGTCGCTCCCACACACGCAGCCGTCCTTCTTCAACTATGAACATCGAACCGCTGGCGTCTCCTTCAACTATGACGGAATCGCCGGCCTTAACCGTGATCGACCTCGATTCCACCGCCAGTAGCTCCAACGCCTCGGCGGGAAGCTTCGCGAGAACCGTGTATAGCTTTATGAAATTAGAAAGGTGGCGATGTCGCTGTTCCAGCTCGATGTACTTTCTGATCTCGGGGCGATTTGCAAGAAGCGATTGAAAGAGGGCCGGATCAAGCTTGTAGGCCCGTACGTCACTGCTTGCTCGAACAGTTGTGGAGCGTTTGCCTGCGAGTGTGGGATCGAGCAGGCCGGTGGCGCCGAAGGTCTCTCCCGGTTTCAACACATCGAGCGAAATCTCTTCGCCATTTGGTGCGCGTTTGACCATTCTCGCGCGACCTTCAGCAAGTACGTAGATCCCATCGGTATCCTGGCCTTCCGTGACGATATCGCCACCGAAATTGAAACTTGCCGGGACAAAACATCCCATCACCAGCTTTTTCAGTTCCGGTGGCAAAAATTCCAACATCGGTGCTTCTTCAAGTGGAATTGGATTGCTGTTCATTTTGATATAGCTCAACGAACCCATGTCACTCGTTCATCAATCGCCTGCTCCATCATTCCCGCAATGATTGCTTCCTCAGCACGATTGCGAATCTCGACGTCGTCCGCCGCGGGCATCCTTTTGCCCACGATAGAAAATAGGGGAAAACCCTCAATCATCTTGATCGGTCCTAACCAGTCACCCTTGCGGGCAGCCAGGAAACGAGGCCGCGTTCCCGGCTCGATCTCATCAAGAAAGAAACTCCATTGCTGAACTATGGCGTGCGCGTCGTGAGCAACCTCTTCCAATGTCAACCCGTCGTCGGTCACGCACAACGCGGCCTCGCGAGCAATGCGCTCTTCGCCAAACCAGATATAACGGCTATCAACGCGAATCCAATCGAGCCGATGATCGGCGATTTTAGATTCAATCAATTTCAGCGTGACGCTTCTCTGACGTTGTAGTTGAAATTCGGCTTCAATCCGACGCACAAGCTCTTTCGATGACCTGATCGAAGGGACCGGTGCGGTTTCGAACAAGCCTGAACTTGCGGCGATAGCCGCTCGCCCAGCTAACTTAACAGACCATTCGTTCAGCTTGTCAGCGCATACCGCATGACAGTGGATTACTCTGACCACCTCCGCGTCGCTTACGAGATTACCGGCAAGAATTGCTTCAAGCTTGTTTGACCAACGTTCTCTCAGCATTTGACCGCGCAAGTAGTCCATCCACTCCTCAACCGTTAAGCCCCGCCGGCTAAGCCAGTTCCGGGCTTCATCAGCGCTTATCAGATTGCGGGCGTAACGAAAGGCGTTGGCGATTTCCCGAGTCTCAAAAGTATCAGGCATATGCCCAGTCTTCGCAGCGTGGCGCAAACAGCTCAGTGACTGACGAGTAGCTTCAAAAAATGGACGCCATTCGCCCCAGGTTTCTGCGGCGAGAACGATCTCACCCCAGCCGAATTCTTTGTTCTCAATGACAAACATGATCGTAATCTCGATTTCTATATCTTCATGAGTTAAGGCGGTTCGCGAGACCGAAAACTATCACTGAAAATTTTTCGTGCCGTGATAGTTGTTCCGGGTTCTGTCCGCCTTAGAAGATGAGCGCACCTGGGC
>DATFWY010000093.1:0-32995 GCA_035258805.1 Blastocatellia bacterium
TGTCAATTGTGAGCGAGGTTACTTGACCTTCGTCCAAACAAGATCGTTATTCTCTCGACGATCAAGCATCTTTAACGTTCTTCCGCTGTCATCCTGGACAAATACCTTCTCGCCTCGAACAGAGCCCCTGGGAAAGAAGGTATGTTCATCTGCTGCTAACAGTTCTTCTTTTGCTCTTCCCGACCTCTGACCCATCAGCTTATTTCCTTCGATCGTTATCGTGTAAGTGTTGCCGGGGCTGAGTTCATATTCTCCAACAATCGATTCCAATCGCTTAGCATTTACCAAGACTGATTTTCGTTCGCTTGGAAGAACCGATATGTGCGATGCAACCATCTGCCACTGGCCATTGCGCTTGAAGTAAGTATCGGTCACGAGATATATCGGCGTCAGTTTCTGTCCAAAGACTGTCTCTTCCTCAAGGGCCCGATACGATAGCACTGCCGCGTCACCGTTGATCCGTGACTGAACGTTCGCCATGCGGATCGAACCGGAGTAGCCCTTCGGAAGTGGCGCGAGCGAATCTACAAGATCTTTCTTGGTAAGTATCCTCCAGTTCTCGTCGGTGTAAATCACATCCGGGGCAACATACTTCTCCCAAACCGGCTTGTTTCCGATCGCAATCGCATCGAAAAGCTCCTGAGCTATCCGGACGAGTTCCTTCTCGTCTCTTGAAACAGGTTCAGGCCTGGACTGTGCTCCCACGCCAAAAGAAGAAGACAACAACACTAATACCAATATGATCAACTTCATTGCGACGCTCCTGATAAATCATCGACGGCGGTTTGAATTATCCATATCCGACATAATCAACCACTTGCCATCAGAGCCCTTGCGCAACGTCAGAGTGTACTTGCCCGTATCGGGCTCGCCCTTCTTCGACGAATACCCGCCAATGATGTATCCGACCTTGCCTTCAGCAGCGAATGCAAATGCTCCCAGGGAGAGCGGTCCGCCCTGACCGTTATAGAAGCGCTCAATCTCGGCGCGGCCCCTTGCTGGTGGAAAGCCGTTCGAGAGGACGAACCCGTCCTCGGCAAAAAGGCGACTCAGGGCTCCCGCATTACGGCTGCTCCAGGCTTGTTCGTAATCGGTCAAGACGCGGCTGAGATCGGCGGGTAACTCAACGCTCGGTTGTGACGGAGTTGGAGGCGTCTCTTGAGCTTGCGAGATTGCGTTGTGATGAACAGTGACCAAAAGTATCAGACAAACAAACAAGACCTTCAGACTGAAATTTGCAGACATTTTCAACCTCAAATGTGCTTTACCAAGCTTCACGAATCTCCAGCCAGAGTCCGCGCAAAGCGCAAAACTCCGCAAAGATCGCAAAAACTGAAAACGTTTCTGCGCACAGGATCCTTAATTGGCCGAGGCCTGTTTCGGATCTTCCTTCAGCTCCATCACAACTTTCTTTATCTTTCCGTTAAACTCAAACGGTGACTGGTAACTCTCCGTTACCGGTGTCGACGGATCACGTCCCACCGTTAAACCTTCGCTCAATCCAAACGTTATCGGAACGAGCCGTGCAATCTTCCCCTCGCCGACTCGTTTGTCGTTGATGAAGAGAGTGGCAACCCCGCTGTTGGGGCCAGCAGTTGTGAACTCGAGACGCAGTTTAACTGAACCGGCCGGCGGCGCCTCCGTCGAAGTTACGGTGTAGCGCTCGAGCCCAACCCAGTTGTAAACGTAACTGAGGCGATTCTTTTCAATAAAGAAACTGAAACCGCCAAACCGCCCACCCAGCGACACAAGTACGCCTTCCGCCCCACGCTGCGGGATTTCCACGTCAGCAGTGATCGTGTAAGAGCGATTGCGAAAGTTCAACATGTTGCTTCTCGGAACCGCTGTCATTCCCGGATAGTAAGTTGCGACCGTTCGAGGGCGATTCAATCCCGGCTGCTCGATTGATCTGATTACTCCACGATCGTCAAGCGGAAGCACGTTGTACCTGCCCGCTTCGCTCCACCAGCGCTCGATCATCTCACGCAGTTTTACCGGGTTCTGCGCGGCAATGTTGTTGCTCTCCGAAAAATCTTCGGTGACGTTGTAAGAGCTCCCACGGATCCTTATCAAAGTCCTCCCCACGCACATGCATCGTCACCGCTTCCCATCCTTTGTAATAGATGGCCCGGTGTCCCAGCATCTCAAAATACTGTAGCTCACGCCTGCTCGGAGCCTTCGCATCGCTAAAGCTGTAAGCCATGCTGGTTCCGTCCATTGGCCTCTGATCGACGCCGTTCACGACACGCGGCTGTTGAATTCCCAGCAACTCGAGCACCGTCGGTGTTACGTCGATCATATGATGGTACTGAGTCCGGATTGCCCCTCTGTCCTTGATCATCCTTGGCCAGTGGACGATCATCGGATCGGTTATCCCGCCCGCATGGGTTTCCTGTTTGTAACGAGGAAACGGAGTGTTCCCGGCCATCGCCCATCCGAGAGGATAGTGAGGATAAGTCATTGGACCGCCCAACTCATCGATCAATTTCATATCCATCTCGATGTTTTCGGGTATTTGATTGAAGTACAGGCTCTCGTTGAAAGTACCGGTCTCGCGACCCTCTTGACTGGCTCCATTGTCCGAGACGATCACTAAGAGCGTATTGTCGAGTAAACCTCTGTCCTCCAGAAAAGCGATTAGCCGCCCGATATTCTCATCACAATGTGTCAGAAAACCGGCGAACACCTCCTGCATCCGCGCGAACAGTCGACGTTGGTCATCGGTTAGTTCGCTCCTGGCTTTTACGTCGCTGTTGCGAGCCGCGAGTTGAGTATTCGGCGGCACAATTCCCATCTGTTTTTGTCGCGCAAGCGTTTCTTCTCGAACCTTATCCCAACCTTTGTCGAACTGCCCTTTGTACATCTCGATGTATTTTTTGGCGACGTGATGCGGCGCGTGGCCTGCGCCGTATGCCAGATTCAGAAAGAACGGCTTATCCGGAGTGACCTGCTTCTGATCGGCGATGAACTGCATCGCCTTATCGGTGAGGTCTTCAGTCAGATGATAGCCCGGCCGGTTTGGGCGCTCGACGCGATGATTGTCATAAACCAGATCGGGAAACCACTGGTTGGTCTCGCCCCCCAGGAATCCATAAAACCGCTGAAAGCCCATGCCAAGCGGCCAATGATCATACGGGCCAGCGTCGCTTGTTTCGTCCGGCGGCGCTTGATGCCATTTCCCAACGTAGAAGGTGTTGTATCCGGTTTGCTTCAGGATCTCAGCAATGGTCGCCTGACTTGCGGGCATTCTGCCGTCGTAGCCTGGATAACCGGTCGCAGCCTCAGTTATAACCCCAAGATGATTGGTGTGATGGTTGTGCCCGGTCAGCAAAGCTGCCCGCGACGGAGAGCACAGGGACGTAGTATGGAAGTTTGTGTAGCGCAACCCACCGGCTGCAATGCGATCGATGTTTGGGGTTTGAATTTGCGATCCGAAGCAGCCTAGTTGCGCATAACCGACATCATCCAGCACGAGATAGATCACATTCGGAGAACCCTTCGGCGCTTGCGGCGGAAGCACCCACGCAGGCTTTGAGTCTTTGTAGGTCCGGCCGATGTTCGGGCGCGGTTGATCTTGTTGCCCTGCGGCCTGGCCGCGCGCATGTTCATCAATAATCACAGTCAAGAGGACGATCGCCATCGAAATCGCGGTCATTGTTTTGGTTTTCATTGGATCCTCTATCAATGGGACAGATAGGACGAATTGGAACTACTTGTATTCGTGCTATTTGTCATTCCAATAATGACTTTAGTACTGTGGCCGTACCCTCCGGAGCAAACTCTCTTGCTCTTGCGACAAAACCGGTCATATTCGCAACCGCGAAGCTGATTCCGCTCATATTTCGTTCGCGGGGGATGCCGGGAATCTCTCGTGGATACGCAGATGCAATGAATACCGGGCCCTCAGCAAGTCGCTCAACATGGTATTCATCGCGTGGGCAGTTCCAGTCCACGCCAACACCTATCACTGATGGTAGACAACCAGGCAATGAAAGCGCGCCCGACATTTCTCGCGCCGCAACTAGCGTAGTTCCTGTCTGCTCAGCTCGTGCTGTTGCCCGCTCCATTAAATCGCGATGCTCGTTATTTGCGGTACCCAGGCTCAAGTTCACCAGATCCATCTCGTTATCAATGCACCAGTCAATCGCTTTCAATATGACTTCGATATTGGTGGTAAGAGTGCGATCGAAGACCTTGACCGCATATAGCTGCGCCTCAGGAGCTTTCTCTCGGATCGCCGCGGCTATCGCGGTGCCGTGGCCAATAAAATCGAGATAGTCTGTCGAAGTTGTGGCGTCATTCGACGAGATCCGAGTGCCCCCTGACACCTCGCCCACGTGAGGGTGCGCCGGATTGACGCCGCTGTCTATGACGGCGATCTTAACGCCCCGTCCCGTGCAGCTCATGAAATGCTTGTGACTCATTAGATATGGTCACTCCCACGTAGTAACGAATTTTTTCGTTTGATTTTCATGGGCGCGCGATCGAATCAAAACGAATAAATTCGTTACTACGTGACCGGCTTGCCCCCAAAGTAAAAAACGTTACGGCTTCTCAGAAAACTGGTCTTCAATTCCTCGATCAAAGTTCGCCCTTGTATGCCATCGGACATTTCGAATCACCGATCTTTCTTGCAAAGCAGCGTTAAGCACGTTGCACGCAGCCACTTCTATCTCTCGTTTGCGGTACCCGAATACTGACGCGACGAACCCTCGTGCTCTCTCCAGCCACGCAACCCACTCGCCCTCACCCTCCTCGCCTGGTCGGAACCCGAGTACAACACAATAGAAGTTCTCGGTCAGTTTGAAGTTAAAGTACCAGCCGAAATCCTCCTGACCAGGCTCTGAGTCCGTCTCCACCCCGCTTGAACCAAGCCGCTCGATCATCCAACGAGCCAGGTCATCACCAAAGCAACAGTCATTGATGAAATAGTCCTTCGGCTCGCTGGTGTTGAACGAATCGCTTTGGAACGTGACCACGGTGCGGTTAGAGGTTTCCATCATTCCTCAAACCAGTGTTTCCGAAGCTTGCCGATCCTTCGAGAACAAAGAGGCCAAAGCTTCCCCGAGGCCCATCAACTGCTCGGGACGACCCTGTTCCACCACTCTGCCGTTGTCGATAACGATCACCCAGTCGGCCAACTCGATCAGCGACAGCCTGTGCGAAATCACTACCGTGGTGCGACCCTTTCTGAGGGTATTTATTGCGGCAGCTATTTCCTGTTCAGCAATCGAGTCCACTGAAGCCGTGGGCTCATCGAGCACCAGCACTGAGGGATCTCTTAGAAAGGCTCGGGCCAACGCGATACGCTGTCTCTCTCCAGCGGAGAGCGCCTGCCCGCGCTCACCCACCTGAGTATCGTAGCCTTCCGGCAATGAGCGAATGAATTGGTCTATCGATGCCGCCTGCGCCGCCCGCATTATTTCTTCCAGCGTGGCATCGGATCTCCCGTATCTGATGTTCTCGGCTATGGTTGTGTTGAATAGAAACGCTGTCTGCTCTACTGAAACAACCTCTCTGCGCAAATCTGCAAGCCGGATCTTACGAACATCGTGACAATCAATCCGAACTGAGCCACTTTGAGGATCATAAAATCGCAGCAGAAGGTCAGCTATTGTAGACTTGCCCACGCCGCTTGGCCCGGTGATCGCGCACAGTGACCCCGCTGGAATCCCAAAGCTCACACCATCGAGCACTACCGTTTCGCGATCGTACTTAAGCGTTACATTCTCGAATTGAATGTCGCCTTTTACATCTTGAATCTCCAGCGTGTCTGGGGATTCTTTAACGTCCACCGTCGCATCGAGTATCTCGAACACGCGATTCAACGACACTCGAGCGGTAGTCACACTGGTGTAGAGGCCCATAAGATTCTGCACGGGCGCCAACAGCCGCATGTGATACGCCATGAATGCCACCAGCGCGCCGATTGTCATCGCGCCGTCGATGACTAGCTTGCCGCCGTACAAAAACACCATCGCAGTGCTCAGAGTGAGCACCGTTCCGGGTAACGCGCTCGCGAAGAAGGACACGAGTTGCATGGATAGAAGCGCCTGTACGAAGCTCTGATTCTTGTCGCGAAATCGGGCGACCTCCGATTGCTGGGTGTTGGACGTCACAACCAGTCGCATGCCCATCAACGTTTCAATCAAAAAGCTTCCGATATCCGCGCTGCGCTCGCGCATGCGTTGCACGTTAGAAGCCAGCTTGGCTCGGTAGTGCTTCAACGCGATCAGAGAGATGGGGATGAGCAGGATGCTGAGAAGAAAGAGCTTCCAATTCAGCATAAGCATAATGACAACGCTGCCGACGAGGAAAATTACATTGCTGACTGCGGCGAGCAACGTGTCGGCGGCAACTCTCTGCACCTCACTGATGTCGTTGTTCAGCCGCGAGACAATCTCGCCGAGTTTCGTGCGTGTGTAGAATCGCGGCGAAAGCTTCTGCAGATGCTGATAAACCGCCAGCCTCATGTCAAACAACACTGACGCCGAGACCGCCACATAGCGATAGCTGCTCAAGATGTTCAACGCAAATCCGAGCACCGTGACCGCTACCATCAAAGCCGCTACCGTCGTCAACGCGGTAACGTTCCGTCGTAATAGAGCTTCGTCGATAAGCAGTTTGGTTATGTAGGGCTGAGCGAGCCCGAGGAGCGTAGACACGAGGCTCAATGCTAGAACCAGCGTTAACCCTCGCCAGTACGGAAGGATGAACTTGAAAATTCGGCGGTAGTCGTTGTTCATCTGATCTTAGCGTCTTCGAGGCTTTGCGCCTTTGCGCCCATCAAGGCTTGAGTACGCTTCAGCTTGTCTTAGCACCCTCGCAGACCTCAACAAACGCAAAGGCGCAAAGCCGCAAGCCGCTAAGATTGAGGTCTAAGAACCAGCAACTGCGTGATGGCGTCGCCTTCGAGGGTGATTGTCTTTTCGAGGGTCAGGTTGTCCGCATCATAAATCTCAATCGTAGGTCCAGCGCCATAGATGTATAACTTGCGACCGTCTCCGCTGACCGCAAATGCAAATCGGGACCGGCTCTCAAACTCGAGTTTTTTGATTACTTTCCTGGCAGTTACGTCGAACACCCAAAATTCCGTCCGCCGATTTCCGCCTTGACCGCTCGATGTCACTGTGTAGCCCTTCTTGCGATCGGGAGTAAGGAAGAAGCGATTCATTGGCGCCGCGGGACCGATAGGCGTGAAGTCTACGTTCTTAGTCAACAGGTTTATCCGAGCAATGCCGAATATCGCTCGGCGAACCACAGTATCCGTCGCATTGAAGACCGAAGTAATGTAGCCCGGTTCTTCATTCGGATCGTCGTCACCTCTGACGTTGATTGGAAAAAGACCCGGGTATAGTGGCTTTGAGAGCTCGATTTTGTCTACTTGCTTAAAATTGCTGAGATCGAAAATCAGTATGTCCTCTTTGAACACGTACAGGAGTTTGCCATCTGGCGAGATTTTGTAGCCGGCCAGAAATCCGAACCCCTGATCGAACTCCTTCGGGAAATCGAACGTCTTGGTGATCTTCTTTTGTTCGAGATCGATCACAGCAAACTTTGGTTTCTCGATTTTGTAACGATCGACCTCCTTTATCGAGGTTCGCAGTGTGGCGTAGATGAACTTCCCCTGAGGATCGGGCGCAGCACCCAACGGATAGACGTGCCGATTGCCTTCATTGAGATCGAAGTGGCTGGTAACTTTTCGAGACGCGAGATCGACTGTTTCAATCCCCATTTTTGTCGTGAGGATAAAGAGCTTTTTCTTGTCCTGAGCGAGGACGATCTGAAGAGGCGTTCCAGTTGCAAGCTTGATTTCGTCGATCACCTGTTGTTTTGCTTCATCTATGACCAGGATTTTATTTGGCCACGTGCCGATGTACATCAGCGCGCCAGTTGCAGATTGGGGAACCTCCCCGGCGCTAACCGGCATGAAAGAAAGCAACAAAAGCGCGACTGGAAAGAGTTTGTTCCGCATTGGAAATCTCCCGAAAGAAGTGCCGGGTTCAGGAATTAATGGGACCAATAGGACCTATACGTCCTATTCGCCCTTTAAACGCTGAACCTTCATGGAAACACCAAATCAATATTCCGCCAATCTTTTGTGGCGCTCGCGCACTTGCTGGTCCAATCAGGATAATTGTTGAAATGGTCGGGTACCTGCGCCGGCCAGAAGCAAGTGATGTAGCAATCGTACAAATCGCGCTCGACTGGCTGGCACAATCCCGCTGTTCCGCCTGCGGAATCCGTCTCCCAACCCGGTGAAAAGACCAGCGAGCAGCCTAACGGATAATGCGGCCGTTGTTGCGGTGGCCCCTGTTGCATGAGCCCATGAACGTCACCAAACTCCGCAGCGATGAATTCCTCGACGCGCACCGCCTTCCGGTTAACGGCTTTCAGGTGTTTCATATCGCTTTCCTTTCATCAAACCGCTCGAGGTACCTGGGATTACGAGCGGCAATCTCTCCATAGATCCGCAGGCATACATCTGTCCACCCTCGAATCCAGTCGCAGTAATGCAAGTTCGCATGCGATGTATCGCCGTAACGAACATAAGCCTCGTGATAACAACCCCCAGAACAAACCGGTCTCGCCCAGCAAGTGTGGCAATCGTACTTGGTATTTATGTGTCCTCGGGTGAGGTGTTCCGCCTGTGCCTGCCGGTCGATGCCGGTATCAACATGACCGAGCTTGCCTGCAGGGGAATCAACAAAGCGATGGCAGAGTCCGATGTCACCCGACGGTGAAACGCCGAGCAGCCCAAGCCCCGCACCGCAGGGATAAGCCTTGCTCACACCTTGATGGAGCTCCTGCAGCGTGTCGTTCACGTTCGAAAAACCGTGATGCTTATTAGCCAACGCATACTCGAGATATTCCCTCGCAAGCTCCGTGAACTGCTCGAGCACTTTATCGAGTCCGTTGCTGCCGATCGCGTACAACCTCACTGGTGAAGTGGTGACTGGCGCAAATCCAACTTCGTCGAACCCCATCTCGTCTGTGAGATGTCGAAATATCTTTTTTACATCGACGACCTGTGCCGTCAGTGTCACTCGAGCGCCGATCGGTCGCGAGCGATGAACTTTGACCAGCTCTTTGATCTTTGGCGCTATGACATCGTAGCTGCCTTTGCCGTTGTGAAAGACTCGAAACTTGTCGTTAGATTCTTTCGGCCCGTCGATGCTGACCGTCACCCCAACATTATTTTCAGCGAGAAAGCTGATAATCTCCGAAGTCAGCATCGTCGCGTTGGTGGTCATGCTGAAATCAACATCTTTGCCCATCTCGGCCGCTTTGTTTCGAGCGTACTCGATTGTTGATTTGACCACCTTAAAGTTAAGCAGTGTCTCTCCGCCAAAGAATGTGAGATGAACCATCCGGCGGCCCGGCGATTGATTTAGAAGGAAATCAACAGTGCCGCGAGCCGTTTCCTCGCTCATGAACTTCGTCTTGCCATCCGGTGTAGAGATGCGATCCTCGCCGTACTCGTAACAATACGAACAGCTAAGATTGCATTGATTTGTCACGTTCATTACTACGGTTTGAAGCGGGAACGGTTGCTGAGGCGGGTCAAGACGGGGTTCGGTGAACCCATCTCCGAACGCGATCGCGTGAGCCTGATGCAACTCATTCAGAGTCTCTTCAATTGTAGATCTTGAATATCCTCGTTCGACCAGTTCAGCGACGATCTGATCGCGACTTAATTCACGATCCTTCAACAAGCCAAGAACCGCTTTTGACACATCCTCAAGAGCGAAGATCGCTGCGCTCGGAACCAGGTAGAGGTAGTCCTGGCCACCACCTTCGAACGCATGAAACTCACCTTGTCGATATGCGCTCATCGAGAAACCTCCGACTGATCCCATTTCACATAGAGCGGAACAGTCACCACCAGGAACGATCGAGCCTTGAGTCGCTGTGCGTCTTTCGCATCATCCTTCGGCTTGTAGGTCGCCACTACCCACACGTCGCCGTAGTTGTTTACGCCCTTTTTGCGCTTGGGATTTGGCCCGTCCGATGCCGGAGTAAAAAGCCCCTTTGAATCAAGCGTGCCGACAAAGTCCTTATCATCGTCATCGAATGTCGCCGGGAACTCGTCGATTGACCACTCCACCTCGGCAGTTCCAAGGCTGACGTCATCGGCGGTTTGAGGCTTGCCGTCCGGCCCACGGTTGTAAGCGACCGCGCCGAATTGCTGAAACTGTTTTGGAAAATTTATACCTCCCACTCGCGCCATCCCGGCATCCGGTATCACCTTTATGTAATCAACCTTGTCGTATACCGCGATCGCCTTAGCAGCGAAATACCGTCGAATAGAAATATCGCGGTTGCCGTTCGCTGCTCCGTCGGCTACATCGACTTCAACCGTGAGATCGTCATTCCTGGCGTTGACAACTCTCTTTACAGTTACTCCCGGACCCAGATCGATCTCTTCTCGTTTCACGTCAGTCGGCAGATTGGCGCCGTAGATGTGAATCTGCATCCCGGTCGATTTGGTTTTCAATCCGACGGGATTGACTCCGGCGATCAAAGGGTCGGCATTGATCCTTCGAAGCGACACGTCTATTCCGTACTCATCATAAGAACCCCAGAACCAGCGACCTTCCATAGTCGCCCAATCGCGCGATACAAACATCGCCTCGCGACTTTCGGTTGGAGACTTGCTGTCGCTGGCCGTTGATCGCCCGCGCCAACTGTACCCGGAGTAGACTATTCCGCGACCGCTGCGAGAAACGGTCGAACCGTCCTCGACATAGCGCAATGTCAGCTTCGTTGTGAACTCATCCTCAATTTCGGTCGGCTCAACAATCATCTCCCCGTAAATCTGTCCACGTCCGATCTGACTGCCGCTCACCAGCCATCTACCCTGAAGCTTGGGGGCCCGCATGTTTGCACGCCACGCGCCCCACTCGGGCGTAGTCAGTGGATAATTCTTTGCGAGGTAGTCGATCGATTTGTCCACAGGATGCCTCTGATCCGGGTCGGTCGGCGGCGGCGCGCCGGGTGGCTGCGGGAAACGATAAAATCCCTGGAACATTACTACCGGGAATAGCCCGATGTGCATGTTTCCAAGCAGCTCCCATTCTTCTCTGGACCGGCGCTGTGAAAGAACTCTCCCAAGACTGTGACAAAGGATACAAGTCGCGCGGAGCGACTCATCGGGGAGTTTTTCGTCGATGACTCTTTTCTCTGCTTCGTAAAAGGCCGGCTTTGCTTCTTCCGGCGCAAGACCGTGATTGTTGCTAAGGTATTTGACAATCTGTCTTGCTTCTTCAGGAGTGACGGTGAGGCCGTTCAGCCTGATCATCCTCTTGATAACTTGTTGCCAGCCTTCGGGCGTAGTCCGCTCGTACGAAATTCGTGTCATCCGGCCCTTTTCGTCTTTCTTGTGACACGAAACGCAGCGGTCGATAACCAGTTTATTGGTAACCGGAATTCCCTCTTCGGCAGCTTCCTTTGCCGCTTTGTCATCGGCGGGTGGTGGCTGCGGCTGTTGAGTCTGAGTTTGAGACTGGGAATGCGCGGTTAATGTAAGAATCAACGGCGCGAGCAGAAAGATTGCAACAACAAATCGCTTTAATGCCTTCATCAGCGACCTCGGCGAGAAGTTGACATTCAAGGAGGACGACTCTTCGACTAGAAGAGCGCAACAAGCTACATCATCGACGGGCACACGAACCAAGAGCCAATTGGAATCGACGACCTGAGATTAGCTCACGAGCATGATCATTATGGGAGGGGTGTAAGTCAAACGCGGAATTGGGGGTTGGGGGTTAGGGGTTGGGATTGTGGTTGGGACTGGGGTTGGGGTTGAGGTTTGTTTCATTCCTTGTCGTTTTGGCGGCACTTGAGTGCCAGGATGTAAATAAAGCCGTCGCACTACTCCCGAAGATGGACCGATCCGACCCCCAATCCCCAACTCCCAACCCCCAACGCTAAGATCGAACCAGCTCTTCAAGCGCCCGTTGCACAAAAGGACGAGCCATTTGCTTGCGCCAGTTCATAATAAAATCCGTATTGTCGAGTGGCCGGGCCTTCAGATAACACGCTTCGGCCGCTTTACTTATTTGCTCTCTGTCCAGTCTCAATCCAACAACTGCTTCCTCTGCTTCTGTTACTTCAATCGGAGCAGGCGCCACGCCTCCAAGAACAAGCTTCGCGTCCCGTACGCTTCCGTCGTCAGCGAAATTCAAGGCGGCAGCGACTCCTAGCACAGGAAAGTCGAATGATCCCCGGCGACGAAGCTTTTTGTAAATTGCACGCCATCCATTACGCGGTGGAAGGTAAATCTCGGTCAGGAGTTCATCCGGTCGCTTGCGCAGATATTGAATCCCGTCGTTGTTGTAGAGATCCGCTGCGTCAAGCATTCGTTCTCCATTCCCGGACACCAGCTTTACCTGCGCGCCGATCGCTACCATTACCGGCGCGAGATCCGATGACTGAACCGCCCAGCACTTCCGACTGCTCGGTGCGACCCAACAAATCTCGCCATCCTTTTTCATGCAGAAGTTGATTCCCTTGCGCCACTCGTAGTTCTGATCGTAGTAGTTGCAACGAGTGTCAAGAAGAAGGTTTCCACCGATTGTTCCCATGTTCCGTAGAATCGGAGTCGAAATCTGGCGCGCAGTATCTGCAACAAATCCGTAATCGCGATTGACAATTGGATGATCACAGAGCTCAGTCAGAGAAACGGATGATCCGATGACCAAGCCAGTGCTCGCGTCTCCTCTAATCTCTTTGAGCTCGCGCAATCGAGTCACCGAAATGACAGTTTTCGGTGTTTGTTGTCTGCGCTTCATGTTTGGATAGAGATCAGTGCCTCCGGCAACAAACATTGCGTCGGAGCCGGCATCGCCGATCATCTTTACCGCGTCGGGAATGCTTTTGGGCACACGGTAATCGAATTTGGGAAGTCGCATCATGGCTTAGGTTCTACCTCTTTCCTGGGGCTTAAAGTCAATGGAACCGCATCATTCAGTGTTAAGTCCGTCGGACTCATTTCCTCTCTCATCCGCGTCAGGGCAAGATCATCTAGTGTAGCCAATCCTCTAAATCGCTCGAAAAAGCCAATCGCTATTTCGCGGCCCGCAAGACCAGCCACGACAGCATCAAATACCCAGCGTCGATCTCCCGTAAGCAACTCAATCATCACGAACGGAGCTGCTGTAATAAAAACCCCCAAAAGCGAGTATTTCAATCGCCGTTTCTTGATTTCTGCAGCACTGGACATCTCCTCGGTCTTTGAAGGCGTTGCGGACGGCCACTTGTGACGCTTCTCCATCCATCCCTGCACCCACATCGAACTCAGGGAGCCGCCCAAGAAAGAATGTAGGAACCATAACCTTTCACCGAAAAGCCAACTGCCCAAGCAAACCAAGCTTGAGCCGGCAATAAATGCACAAAACAAAGTGATGAACCGACGTATATTGCTTTCAACGTCCCGTTCCTGCGCCTGATCTGCAAGCGGCTCCTCGATCCAGCTTACTGAAAGCGGTGTTCCAGGAGAAGATTTCGAACGCATTTGTTGATTACCTTGAATGAACCTTTTACTGTTCTTCTCCCAGCTCTTCATCACAAGATCTCGGAACCTCATCAGTCTTTGTGTAAACTACTAGTCAGTCTTCCCCGCCTGAACTTGTCATAGACCTCGCTCAGACGAAGGTCACATTCGATAGATCCCAGGCGGACTGAAGCGTCTACACCCGACGTTTCAGACATCAGCCAATCATCATTCTCCTGGCGTACATAATGCTCAATCAGAGCAACATCCTGCGCTACCAATACATATTCTTTTAGGGATTCGATACGTCGACACTTGATGAACTTTATTCCCCGGTCATAGCTCTCGGTCGATTCCGAGAGGACTTCGATAATCACAACAGGGTTTCGAAGGTTATCACGCCGGTCCCCAGACAACTGCGGCTCTCCAAAAATCACCACCACGTCCGGATACGCAAAGAGCTTTTGCTCGCGGAGGTCTACTCTCATGTCATTTGAATACACCCTGCAATCGCGTCCCCTGAGTTGCGCGTGCAGCGCAGCTACTGTGTTTGTAACTATTAGGTTGTGAGGCTCGCTGGCTCCAACCATTGCCACGAAGTAGCCGTCGATGTATTCACTCTTGAACTCTGCTTCTCGCTCAAGCTCTAGATACTCTTCAGGGCTGCAAGTCGGCTTTGGTCGAGATGCCATATGTTTAACCTCCGACGGTCAGTCTCTCACATGCACCGCGACACGAGGAAGTTCCTTACCATCACCACCCTCAGCCGGTGTCGGCACTCTGATCGGTTCAGGCCATTCGACCTCCGGGATCGACTTTGGCCCAATTCGAGAATCCTTTCCTTGTTCCTTCGCTCGAATCGCCGCCAGCACTTTTTCAGGCGTCGCTGGAACCTCATCAATTCGTACCCCAACTGCATCATGAATCGCGTTGACTACCGCAGGAGGAACCGGCAGCAATGGTCCTTGCCCGACTTCTTTCGCGCCGAACGGGCCGTTTGGATCGGGATCCTCCACCAATATCGTTCGCACATCGCACATCTCGAGAGTCGTCGGACTCTTGTACTCGAGCATCGACGGAAACTTGTGAACAACATTTCGATTTCCGCGATAAGCCATCTCTTCCATCAGCACTTCTCCCAAACCCATGTAAACGCTGCCCTCGACTTGCCCCATCACCAGTGCCGGATTGATTGCTTGGCCGATGTCGTGTGCGATCCACACTCGATCAACCACCACGATCCCTGTTTCAGGGTCTACATCGACTTCGGCCACCGCTGCAGAATAGCTGTATGCCGGCGAAGGCCCTACGCCTGCGCCTTTGTACTTGCCCGGTGAACGCGGAGGAGTATAAGACCCAACCGTTCCGATAGTACCGAACTTCGCTTCCGCAAGTTGTACCGCTTCTGCAAAGGTCACCCCATGTTCGGTATCCTCGACGTCAAACACTCGTCGATCTGCGAAGGCGAGACATTCGGTTGGAACATCGAGTTTCTCGGCAACCGCTTTCGCTAGTAATTCTCGAGCTCGCTCGGCAGCCTGCAGCGATGCGTGTCCGGTCATCAGCGTCACCCGGCTTGAATAGCTGCCAAGATCTACTGGCGTGAGATCGGTATCGGCCGTAATAACTCGAATATCAAACGGATCGATCCCCAAAACCTCGGCGACGATGTAGGCCAGGATCGAATCCGATCCCTGGCCAATATCAATGGAGCCGCACATAACGCACACCCCACCCTGCCGATCAAGCCTCAGCTGCACACCCGAATGAGGCATGTTGTTCCAGTAGATCGGCAGCCCAGCGCCGCAAATGTATGAACTGCAGGCGAAGCCAATTCCTTTACCATAACCAAGCTTCTTGTACTTGTTGTTCCAATCTGAAGCTTCAACAACTTTGTCGATGCACTCGCCAAGACCGATGCTCCCAACCCGAAGATAATTGGCGGTGACCGTATTCGGTTTGACCAGGTGACGACGGCGCATTTCAACCGGATCGAGTTCCAGCTGTTCGGCGATTTTGTCAATCTGGGCTTCGAGTGCAAACCTTGGTTGCGGCGTGCCGTGCCCGCGCTTCGGTCCGCACGGAGGCTTGTTGGTGAAAACGCGGAGCCCTTCAAACTTGTATCGCGGGACATCGTAGGTCACCGTCTGAAGTGCGCCGGTGTAAAACGTGCTTGCAACGCCATAGCTGCCGTACGCACCGCCGTCGAGAAACGATCGAAAGTGCATCGCGGTGATCGCTCCATCGTTTTTCACCCCCGTTTTGACCCACATCAACACTGGGTGTCGTCCGCGATGACAATAGAAAACCTCTTCTCGCGTGAGAGTGATCTTCACCGGACGTCCGGTGATCATTGCCAGTTTTGCGATGGCCATCTCGTGGTTGAAGGGATCGCTCTTGCCACCGAATCCGCCTCCGTTTGGAGTAGCAATCACGCGGACGTGACTCGCTGGCATCCCCAGCACCTTCGCCAGTGCGCGATGGACGTAGTGTGGAGTTTGAGTCGAGCTCCACAACGTTAGTTTCTGGTCTGCATCGAACTGTGCCACTGCGGCGTGCTGCTCAAGGGGCAAATGCGTGTTGCCTTCATAGAAAAAGATGTCCTCGCGTATCAAGTCTGCTTCTGAGAATCCTTCTTCAACATCGCCGAATTCGAGAGCGACCTTCTTATGAATGTTGCCGCTGTCTCCATACTGATGAATGCGCGGGCAGTCCGGAACAAGCGCGTCTTCGATGGAAGCGATGGGAGCGAGTCTGTCGTACTCGACTTCGATGAGGTTCATCGCATCAAAAGCGGTGTCCTCATCTACTGCGGCCACCGCGGCTACCGGGTCGCCGATGAAGCGGACTTTATCAATGCAAAGTGCGTGTTCGTCCTCGCTCACCGGGAGTATGCCGTAAGGTATCGGCAGCTCTTTTCCGGTGATGATCGCCACAACACCAGGGAGGTTCGAGGCTTTCGAAACGTCAATCTTCTTTATGGTGGCGTGAGGAACAGGACTGCGAAGAAGTTTTGCGAAGAGCATCCTCGGAAGGGCAATATCGTCGGCGAACCGAGTCTGACCGTTGCACTTCGCCCTCGCATCGACTTTGCGGAAGGGCTTGCCAATAACCTTTTTTTCTTTGTGGTTTATATTCATCAAAAATCGCCGCTCTGGGAAACGGGAGCTGTCACATCGCGCTTCACACGTCAAATCCATAGATGCTTTCTCGAGGGGGTTCAGCCTGCTCGCCGCGCATCATTGCGGCAGCAAGTTCAACGGCTTCGTAGATCTTGATGTAGCCAGTGCAGCGGCATAGATTCCCGGCGAGCGCTTCCTGAATTTCTTTTCGATCCGGTTTGGAATTCTTTTCCAACAACTCCTTCGCAACCAACAAGAATCCGGGCGTGCAGTAACCACATTGTGCGGCGCCTAAATCCGCGAATGTTTGCTGCAACGGATGAAGCTCGCCGCCTTCAGCCATCCCTTCGATTGTTGTTATCTCGCGGTCTTCAGCATCTAAACCGAGGAACAGGCATGATAGCGTCGCCTGACCGTCGACAAGCACCGTGCACACACCGCATTCGCCCAGTTCACATCCGTGCTTAGTTCCTGTCAGGAAAAGATCCTCTCGCAAAACCTCGAGCAGTGTTTTGTGAGGGGCGAATGCTACCTCGGCCGTTTCGCCGTTGAGAGTAAATTGAATATGCGCTTTTTGTTTATTGATAGTTGTCATAATTGTGACGAAGAGCTGCCCCGCGATCCACTCGGCGAACCATTTTTGTTTCGTCAGCAGCGCAAAAAATACTATCCGCAGATTACGCAGATTAGCAGAAAAGAAAAAAGGATTAATACTTGACTCTATTCTGCGATGCGTTTGTATCGACGCGCTTTGAACTCATAGCGCGGCAAACTTCCTGTCTCTGCAGACTCGACACTCACTCTAATGTTCAACTGCGACCGAAACTCTGAAACCAGCGCTTCCTTTACATCGGCGAAGTTCTTCCCATCGCCGATCTCAGTCTTGATCAGCAGATCATCCATTCCCTCGATTCGCCTGATTTCGACCTCATATTCAACAATCGATTTCTGTGAGCGAACCACATTGTCAATTGCGCTCGGGTACAAATTGACTCCGCGCACGATCAACATATCGTCGGCGCGGCCGAGAACCCCTCCTTTTATTCGCACCGATGTGCGGCCACACGGACAAGGATCTTCGAGCAATTCGACGAGATCCCCGGTCCGATACCGCAGAACCGGCATTCCCGGCCGGCTCAGCGTCGTAACGACCAGCTCACCGCGCGTTCCATTATTTACTGATCCATTTGTGTGAGGGTCGATCACTTCAAAAATGAATTCCAGTTCGTTCAGATGAATCGCCCCTGTTTGAGCCTGACATTCAAACGCCCAGGCTCCCGCTTCGGTCGCTCCAGCATGGTCAAAGCAGGTGGCGCCCCAGGACTGCTCTATGGTGCGCTTCACGCTCTCGACGCTGGCCCCGGGCTCCCCGGCGTGAATTGTTATCCGAATCGCGGAAGAACCAAGATCCAGCGAAAGACGCTGAGCAACCTCCGCCAGATGAAGCGCATAAGTTGGGGTACACACTAGCACTGTGCAACGGTTGTCAAAAATCGTCCGAAGCCGCTGCTCGCTTGTTAGTCCGCCGCCTGAAATCGCCAATGCTCCAATGTGCCGGGCGCCATCAATCGCTGCCCAGTGGCTTAGATAAGGTCCGAAGGAGAACGCGCAAAAAACAAGGTCGTTCTCACACACACCCGCGGCACGATAAACATAACCCCAGGCACGCATCCAGGCGTCCCAATCATCGCGAGTATCGAGACATTTGAATGGCACGCCGGTAGTTCCGGAAGTCTGATGAAGATAGCGGTATCGAGAGAGGGGGTAGGTCAGCAGCCGGCCGTACGGCGGATACGCTCGTTGTTCGGCTACCAGTTCGCCTTTGGTTGTGAAGGGCAGTCGCTTTAGATCTTCAGCTGAGCGCAGTTCGTCCATTTCAAGTCCAGCGCGGGAAAACTTTTCCCGATAGAACTGATTGGTGCGCAACTCTCGCAACAGATTCCGAAGACGACCATCTTGAAATTGCTTCAGGCTGTGGCGATCCTGTGTTTCGCTTTCTCGATCGTAAAAATCCATCTGTGCCTGCAGACTCGATGTTTTAGCAAACTATCTCACTGAATAGATTAAATATATCTTGCGCGTTGGGTGCTCGGCAATATACTACGCGTTGACATTCCTGGCAAGCGCATTATAATTCGCATTTAGATGCGCAATGATCCGCTTAAGGTCGCGCTTTTGAACGAGGTTGGCCAACGAACGCGCACGCTAAGACTGGAAGCTGGGCTGACCGTCAAAGCATTCGCGGATCGGGCCACATTATCGACGCGTTTTGTGAATCAGCTGGAAGGCGGCACAGGAAACATCTCCATCGCCGGGCTCGCGCGGGTTGCTGCCGCACTCGGCCGCTCAATTTACGAACTAATCCCTCCCAGCCCGGGTGATCAGTCTTTGGCTGCCGAACTCTGGCGCGCATTGAGTCACGACAATCCCGATGAACTTCGGGAATTTCAACAGTGGCTCAGCCGGCGTAAAGGCGACAAATTCACACCACGCTTTATCGCTTTAATCGGTTTGCGGGGAGCCGGGAAATCAACGGTTGGTCCGATCCTGGCCAAACGACTTAAGACCGATTTTATAGAGCTCGACAGGACAGTTGAAGAGATAGCCGGGATGTCGCTGGGCGAGATATTTGCCACTCACGGGGAGTCCTACTATCGAGAGCTGCAGCGCGAGTCCGCGTTGAATCTTCTTAACACATCGCCCGGCTGCGTGTTTGTGCCGGGCGGCTCAGTGGTGACCGACAGCGAAACCTGGGAGTCCATAAAGCGACGTTGCTTCACCGTCTGGCTTCATGCGACTCCGTCGGAATTTATGAAGCGAATGCGACGCCAGGGAGATCTGCGCCCGATGCAGGGTCGACCGTCGGCAATGGAAGAACTGAAGGCTCTGTTGGCGCGTCGGGAACCGCTCTATGCGGAATCGCGGTTGAAGATCCGCACAACAGGCAAAACACCCGCAGCAGTGACATCAAGAATCATTCAGGAAATTTCAGCGGCAAACTCTTAACGATTCTCATACACGCTGGGCAGGGTCGAGAGGAAACTCTCATCCACGCCTCGAAGCCAGACGTAGTAATCATCAATCTTCTTCACATGAACAACCCTCGCCCAGGTCGCCGCGCCGATGGCGCTCGCAAACAGCAACAACATACCGAACCCGGCCGTCCCGAGACTCTCCGCGGAAATGGCAAGTATCATGAACACGATACCCAAAAGAAAGATCAGCCAGCTTCCAATAACCGCGATCCGATGTTTGCGAATGTGGTCCTCGCAAAGACTGATCTCTACCACCGCAGTCTTGCGAACAATCAGGGCCACGATCAAGTAGATCAACACTCCAGCTAGAATCAGTAACGCAAGAGCGGGATGATGCCACGCCAACTTCTTTCTCAAATGTGAGCCATTGGTCGGAAGACCACACTTTATGCAGCGGTCCGGTAATCGAGCGATCTTCGCCATAACCAGCGTATCGCCGTCACGCCAGACACCGCCCTCCTGACCAAACCCTGCGTTGTAGCCGACCGAAGACGCAGCACGCGGAAGCCCGTACTCAGGTATTGCAGGAATACCTGATCCGGTCCACTGGTTACTCCCACCCGCTGAGGGACTGGGCCCAGGTTGCGAAAAAGACAACCTCGCGCCACAGTTCCGGCACCAGCCTTCACCGGGCACAACCTCTGTATGACAGTTGGTGCATCGAAGCGAGTTCATAGCTCTCGGAATCGATCCTCATGCCGAATTACTCACAACCAACCTCAAGGCTTCTGAGGCAATTTGCGCGGAGCATAGTACGGTTTACCGTTGAGTTTCTGTACTTCCTTCATGAAGCTCGTCCCGTAATTCTTTTCCGCATCGGAAAGAGCCCACGCCTGGCGTTTGTAATTCCAGTTCTCGGGATCCAGGCGCTGCGCTTCCTTGAAGTGTGGAATAGCGTCATCGCCATGGCCGTTTTTGTAGAGGTATTCGGCCAGCGCGAATTCCGCGTCCGCCATCGTTCTATCCGAACTCGGAGGATTCAGGCGCTCCTTTACTTCCTTTTCTTTCATGACGAACACGCTTCGATCCCCGTTGGCAACCCAATCCCGAATCGCATCAAGGTAGGGACCCGCGTCGATGCCGTGCATCGCTTTGTATCGATTGTCCACATACGCAACTTCGTTTGGACGCACGATCATACCCTTCTCGTTAATCCATACCGCGGTGGGAACATTCACCATGTTGTAAAGCTGGGTTACGACGTGCTTGTCGTCGATTAGCGCGGTGTATTCCGGTTTCGCAGCGGTGATCCACTGCCCGGCATCTTTCACGCCGCCAGTGTCCTGCGCAATGGAGATGATTTCGAAGTTCTTGTCGTTAAGGTCGTGGTAGAACTTTTGCCATCCTGGCAAATCAAAACGGCACCCTCACCACGAGGCCCAGGTAATCAGCAGCACCTTCTTGCCACGATAGTCGGCAAGCGAATGCATTTTCCCGCTGATATCCGGAAGTGTGAAGTTTGGAGCCTCCAGGGAGGCGAGATACGTTCCTCGCTCGTCTTCGCGCTTTCCGAAGTACCAGGTACCGTTCTTCTCGTCGCGAGCCACTGGCTGTTTGACGAGCGTAGCGAAAGCGGTCAGGTTAAACCAGGTCGCCTTTCCTTTTTTCAAGATGAATTCATCTTTTCTCTTAGCGGGAAGCGGAAAGCAGAGTTCGTCGCGACAGACACCCTGTGGCTTTACCACAAACCCGGTAGCCCGCTTCAGATCATCCATCGTGATCCATAGGTCCTTCGATGGTTCAGCCGAAGCTGAAACATCAGTCGATCTTCCGTCATAGATCACGACCGTGCGAGCGTTATCGGCGGCGCTCGAAGATGTCGCGGACGCCAGCAGACCGAATAGCGCAAAACATATCAACACTTTGATCATGTTTAACCTCACCTAAGTTCCGTGTCTTCGAAAACAGAGACAAAATCGCGTTCAAATTAGCTTCAGAAATCGGCCTCGGGCGATAATACCAATACTAGCGACTGGCTTCCAGCTTGCGTTTGAATGCTTCCTGCCGCTGCTGTGCTTTTTCAACTATCCGGGCGAAGCCGGGCTCGCTGCGAACGGTCTTGAACAAGGGATCACTGGCAAAGTAGGGAACGCAAAAAAAGCCCTGGTCGACGCTTCGATCCAGAGTGCGAAGCGAAGCCTCCCGGTCTCCCAGAGCATCGTACGCCTGTGCGCATTTGTATGTAATCTCACCATTCCCTGCAACACGCTTCACAAACTTTGCTTCGGCAGTTCTGCAGCCTGGCGTCTAATGTCGCCCTTTTTGGGGGTCATACATATGCGTCGATGAGCGTTTCATTGGCGTATTTCTTTGGAAGGCTATCCCGATTCGGGACGACCAATCTAGTGGGCCCAAGGCTCCGCGGTGATGGGCACCCATCCCCTCGTCAGATAGTCCGATAATGTGAATGCAAACAAAATAATCAGCCAGACCAAACCAGCACAAACGAATACCCAGGTCAACTTGGAGCTATATCGAACATGCATGAAGTACAGGACAACAAGAGTGCCTTTTGTAACCGCTATCGAAAGAGCGACAATCGCATTCAGCGGACCAGGCAAATTAAAATTTGCAATCCAGACGGTCAACAGGGTAAACCCCATCAACGCGCCGAAAATAAAGAAATAAACTTTTCTCGATACTACGTGTTCTGACATCTCAAGCCCTTCACTGATTGTGGAGATGCGCTCCCAACAGATATAGCAGCGGGAAAAGGAATATCCAGACGATATCGACAAAGTGCCAGTAGAGACCCGATATTTCGACCGGCGAGTGATACTCCGGCGTAAACCGGCCGCGCTTCGCCATTATCAGGATCACGGTCATTATCCCGAGCCCGACTATCATGTGTAGCGCGTGAATTCCCGTCATCACAAAGTAAATAAAGTAAAACATCTGGACCTGTTGAGGATCGCCGTGGCCTTCCCAATTGAAACGGAATCCCGGAACAAGGTGGTGCACCCACTTGTCGTGGTACTCGTAAGCTTTTACACCTAGGAAGGTTGCGCCAAGAATCATCGTCAACACAATAAACAGCATCAACTTCTTACGGTCACCCACCTGCGAGTAATAGACCGCCAGCGCCATGGTCAGCGAGCTTATGATCAGAACAATGGTGTTCCCCCCGCCAATCATCCAGTTCAGGTGCGCACTGGCGTTGGCAAATGCATCTGGATACTTAGTGCGATAAAGGATGTACGCCATGAACATTCCACCGAAGAACAGAATTTCGGTGATCAGGAATGCCCACATCCCCAGCGTACCGGCCTCGCGCTGTTGCTCGATGTCATCAAAATGATGCGCCAGCCCGTATGTTGTTGTGTGTTCAGCTGCCATTTTTCTTTTGAAATTTTTTGAAATATTAAATTTGCAATTTGAAATTGCCTCTCAATCTGCATCTGCAATCTGAATCTGCTATTCTGAATCTGAATCAGCAATCTGAATCTGTATCTTGAAATCTGCAGTCTTCTACTTGAGATCCCCCTCTCCCTTCATTGTCAACGACTTTCTAGTTTGGTTGACACCAATCAATTGCGTCCCTCAAACGCTAGTGCTCTCAATGCCTGGTGATATCAATAATCTCCGCCTCGTGTCTCGGCCTGAACTCGTAAGCTTCCCACGTCACGACCGGTGTCTCCTTGAAATTCTCAGGCGGTGGGGGCGAGCTCGTTCGCCACTCCAATCCAAACGCACCCCACGGGTTCGAGTCCGCCCGCGGCCCGTATCGCATCGACCATGCGAAGTAAACCAACGGGATCAAGTACCCGACTCCAAGTATCGAAGCCCCGGCAGAAGACATCACATTCAACACCTGGAACTCCTCCGGATACGCATAGTACCTTCGCGGCATCCCCATGTAACCGAGCAAAAACTGCGGAAAAAACGTCAGATTGAAACCAACGAAAATCACCAGCGCCGCAAATCGAGCCCACCCTTCCGGATACATTCGGCCGGTGATCTTCGGCCACCAAAAGTGCAATCCACCCAGGTAGCCCATGATCGTTCCGCCCACCATGATGTAATGGAAGTGCGCAACGACGAAGTATGTATCGTGAACGTGTACATCCAATCCCAATGCCGCAAGAAACAATCCAGTCATGCCGCCGATAATGAAGAACCCGATGAAGCCAAAGCCGTAAAGTATCGGCGTGTTGTATGAAACCGAACTCTTGTACAGGGTTGCTGTCCAGTTGAACACCTTCACTGCGGATGGAATTGCAACCGCATAGCTGAGAATAGAGAACATGAACCCCGCGTAGACCGACTGCGTGCTTACAAACAGGTGATGTCCCCAAACCAGAAAGCCAAACACCGCGATCGCAATGCTCGCAAATGCCACAAAGCGATAACCAAAAATATTCTTGCGAGTCATGTTCGCGATCAGCTCGCTGATTACGCCCATTGCGGGCAACACCATAATGTAAACAGCCGGATGCGAATAGAACCAAAACAGATGCTGGAACAAAACAGGATCGCCACCGAGTTGCGGATCGAAGATGCCGACGTGAGCGACTCGCTCGGCAGCCAACAACAGAACCGTGATCGCGATCACCGGAGTTCCCAGGATCATTATCAAGCTCGCCGCATAATTCGACCAGATGAACAGCGGCAGCCTGAACCACGTCAGTCCGGGCGCGCGCATCGTGTGGATCGTCACGATGAAATTAAGCCCGGTCAGAATCGAAGAGAAGCCAGTTATGAAAATTCCTATTCCGGTCAACAGCACGTTGCCATTCGAATATGTCGTGCTGTACGGAGTGTAGAAGGTCCAACCGGTGTCAACTCCACCGGTGACAATGGCGATTAAGGTAAATAACGCGCCTACGTTGTAGATGTACCAGCTCAGCAGATTGAGCTTCGGGAATGCGAGATCCCTGGCGCCGACCATCAACGGAACAAGAAAATTCCCCAGCGTCGCCGGTATCGCAGGTATCAAGAAAAAGAACACCATCGCGACGCCGTGCATCGTGAATACACGGTTGTACGTCTCCGCTGCCATCAAATCGCCTTGCGGGGTCAGAAGCTCCAACCGGATTGCGACTGCGAATGCGCCGCCCAAGGCAAAAAAGAGGGTCACCGAAGCGAGATACAGCAAAGCGATGCGCTTGTGATCCTTCGTCAAAAGCCACGACTTCACGCCATAGGTAGCGTTGAGGTAGTGAGTACGTGGGTACGGAGGTTGAACTACTTCAATATCCATAGTCGTGATCTATTGCTGTTTTGTTTGAACACCGCCCGACGTTGGACCTCCCTGCGTTGCAGGCCCCTGAACATTCGCTAACGATTTTACGTATGCGATCAACTGAAGTAACTGCTCTTCGCTGACCTGTCCCTGAAACGTCGGCATTATCGGCTGATAGCCAGAGACGATCTTTGCTTTGGGATTAGTGATCGACTCACGAATATATCCTTCGTCTGCGACGACTTTCTGTCCGTTTGCCAGCTGAACCTGTTTGCCAAAGACACCTTGCAGCGCGGGCCCGCGTCCGGTGCCGTCGGCTTTATGACACGTATTGCAAGCGAGTTGTTGAAAGAGCTTTTCGCCAGCGGCTGAAAGAGAGCCTCCTTCAGCTCCTCCGCTCAGCCAGGCCTGATACTCGGGCGCTTCCATCACCTCGACCCATCCGATCATCCCCGAGTGACTCGTGCCGCAGTATTCCGCGCAGAACAGGTGATAGCGCCCAGCCTTTGTGGGCTCAAACCAGAGCGTGCTGTATTTTCCAGGTACGACATCCAGCTTTATTCGGAAGGCCGGCACGAAGAAGCTGTGGATCACGTCTTCGGTGGTCATCGTGAGCTTCACTTTTCGACCTACTGGAACGTGCAGCTCATTGATCTCACGATGGCCGTCCAGGTGTTGGAACTTCCACATCCACTGCTTGCCTACGACATAGACGTCGATCGCCTCTTCGGGCGGACGATACATTCCGTAATAGATGCTTGCGCCCCACAGAAAAATACCCATTGCGATCACAAACGGTACTCCGACCCATAGTGCTTCGAGGCGATGAGACGCCCTGACAGGCCGAGGAATCTCTGCTTCTTCTCGTCGTCGATACTTGATAGCGAAGTAGGTGATTAAGAGCGTCAGCGCACAGCCGAAAACTATCGTCAGCGTCCACAGGAACCCGTACAAGCCGTCAACACGACTCGCGAAACTTGACGCCTGATCGGGTGCGAAGGGGACAGTCTGCATATCTAGACTAACCCTCTCTGAGGAAAACGACGTGCCGAAGCTCCGCGCACTCGAAATGCTACAAACATTCCAATGATCGCGATTAAAGTCAGCGCTGCTCCAATCCGAAGCATATTCATAACCGCAGCGCCGTATTTGCCCGACGAAGGATCGTAGTGATAGCAGTACAGCAGCAGCTGATCGACGGGCGAGCCGATCTTACCCGCGGAGGCTTCGACCAAACCCAGACGTAAGTCCTTGGGTGCATACTCAATACCATAAAAATAGCGCGCCAGCTTTCCTTCACCGGTTGCGATCATTATCCCGCTGGCGTGAATGAACTGATTCGTTTTCGCGTCCCATTTGTAATGAAACCCCGCAGCCTCGGTCAGGAGATCGATATTCTGCTGATCGCCTGTCAAGAAATGCCAGCCCTTGGCTGCTCCGTCACGCTTGTACCAGGACAGGTAGGTCTCCTTCTTCTCACGCGCCAGGTCAGGTGTTTCGCGTGGATCAAAGCTTACGGTTACTACTTCGAATTCCTTCCCGATAGAAAATGTTTTCAGAACATCAAGACCGCTGGTCATGCCGTTTAGCACCTGATTGCAAAGCATCGGGCACGAATAGTAGACCAGAGCAAGCACAACAGGTTTGCTTCCAAAGTAATCTCCGAGCCTCACTTCGTTTCCGTTCTCATCGCGGAACCTAGCATCAAGCGGCAGGGCCTCGTCGAGTTTCTGATCAATTCGAACATCATTAAGGTCTCGTGGTTTCTCTCCAGCGGGAATCGGCGCGCGACGTGGCGGCGGACCTTGTCCCCAGCTTTGCGCAAAACTAGTTGGCACAAGGAAGAAGAGAACCAACAGTGTGATTGAAACCAGTCTGAGTTGATATGACGGTCGTACGCCGCCCCCAAATCGAGAGCAGGCTGGACTTATTCTAATGTTCAGAAGGCGTCGCATTTTGTTTCTGGCCCGGGCTTGTCCCCTCTTCGGGTTTCTTTTGAGGTCTTGTCGGCAGGCCTCGTTGAAGCAACAGTCGCTTGGCGTCGTCTATTGGAATTCTCACAACGCCGCTTTGCTCGTCCACCCATCCGTAGGTGGTTAGTTGTTTTTCCCACTCGCTGCGCAGTTCCTTCATCTCCTGCAGCGGATGTTGTGTCTTCAGGTTTGGCGGTACTCTTTTGTCGATTTGTTCCTCGCTACTTGGCGCAAGCTGCAGTCTGGGTTCCGGAGGAAGCTTTGGTCGTTCAGCTGCGAAGGGGGATGGTCTTGACTCCAGCTCACTCTTCTTTTCACTACCTTCGAAGGAGTTGATCAAAGCAACCATCAACCAACCGATAAAAACAACGGCGATAGAGAGAATAATAATGAACCAGGTGACCGCAGCTACCTGGACACGGCTTTCCTCATGGCCAAGCTCGATGCTGTCATCTTTGCCGTGGTGGCGCGAATCACTCATAACTTTGTTCTGTTACCCGGTCTTGCGTCTCTGCGCCTTTGCGGCTTTGCGTTAAAAAGACGGCACTCGAATACTTAGAATTGCAACGACGTTTATTCCACGCAAAGTCGCAAAGACGCTGAGACGCAGAGTCTCAATGCCCATGACCCGAAGCAAACACGCTCTCAATCTCCGGGTCCCGGATCGGAAGCAGCGGGCGACGGTTTAACTCAGTCGCAAAGAACCAAAGCCACACGCCTCCGATTCCAGCCAGTAACATCAAATCCATCCAGCTCAGACCAAATCGGCCCTCATGAAGCTCCGGCCCGGTCAGCCAAATCAGATCAACGTACCTCATGACGATCACGCCTATCGCAACCATCGACAGTTTTCTGCCGCTCCTCTTTAGATCACGAGACAGCAACAACACAAACGGCAGCGCGAAGTGCAAGACGATCAACCCTAATCCCACATACTTCCACGAGGACTGAATCCTTCGTACGTAAAACGGAATCTCTTCCGGCAAATTACCAGCCCAGATGATGAGAAACTGCGAAAACGCGAAATAAGCCCAAATCATCAGGAAGGCCAGCATCAGCTTTCCGAGGTCGTGCAGGTGAGACGGCTTTATCACCTCGTTCATAGGTGCGCGTTGCGATAGCAGAACCATCACCGCGATCACAAACGCCATCCCGGCAAGCCCCTGGCCGCCCATGAACAGCAAACCGTAAATCGTCGAGAACCATTCAGGATCAAGCGACATCGCCCAATCGATGGCTGCGAATGTCACTGTTAATCCATAAAGCACCAATCCGGGACCGCTAAGACCCTGCAGCTTACTGGTCAGTCTTCTTTCTCCGGTCTTATCTTGCTCAGCAGACCAGCGATTCAGAGTCCGTGTGACTATTATCCAAACCAAGAAATAGAAGATCGCTCGCGCGATGAAGAATCCGATATTCAAGTAGAGGTGTTTCTGTTCTACCGCGTGATTCAATGCTGGGCTCGCGGCCAGCCGCTCGGGAGATGCCCACGGAAAAATCGATTTCAGTCCCAACAACAGCGGGAGGAACAAGAGCGCGAGCAGCGGGAATGTCCTGGTAGAGCTCTCAAGCACACGACGGGTCACCAGGCCCCAAACTCCGCCCGACATGTGCTGCAGCATCAAGATGGCAAAACACCCAAGCGGAATCGCGATCCAAAAGATGTACGCCAGCAGGTAGGATCTAAAGAACTGTTCGCGGCTCTCGCTGCTGATTAATGCGCCGGCCGCACCGATCACCAGCGCGGCTACCCCCACGATCAGCGCGCGACGACGGAACCCTTCGACGTCTACGCGGCTGGTTTCAATTGTCTCGACTAGATCGCTCATCTTGCTTTATGCGTACCTTCACCCTCTTGCTGCTCCGGCTTCTTGTTTAGCTCTCCGCGTTTGTCCTGCGGAACATCTGCAATGGTCGCGCTCTGGCTCAATTGCAACGCGCGAATGTACGCGATGATTCGCCACCGGTCGACAGGCTCTATCTGAGCCGAGTAATCCGGCATGTTGCCGAAGCCGTTGGTAATCACATCGAAAAAGTAGCCGACCGGGGCTTTTCTCAAGCGGTCATCGTGATAGGAAGGCGGCTTCCGAAAACCACGCTTCGGAATCATCCCGCCACCATCTCCTAGTGGCCCGTGGCAGACGGAACAGTAGATGTTAAAGCGCTCCTGGCCGAGATTGAGATCGTTCTCGGTGATCTGAAACGGGAATTCGGTAACGAATCCCTGCAGCTCTGGTGTACCGGCTGCAGCCGATTGATCCGTTGTCTGACTTGCAGCTCCCGTGGAACTCGTTGCGGTGTTTTGATTGGAGCCGGCTAGTTTTCCAGTGTAGAACTCAACGTCATCCTTTAGCTCTCCCCGCGCCACCGTTCCTTCTATGGCTGGTCGCGCCGACCTGCCATCATTGATCGTCCCGACCTGTTCGACAGGACGCAACGGTCTGTACTTCGGCTGATCGTGCATGTCCTGGCGACAAGCATTTGATACAGCCGTCGCTACAACGAGAAGCACGAGCAAAGTCGTTTTTTTGAAAACAGGCAATCGCATAGCTACATCTGGAAGCTAGTCCTCAACATCGCTGACTCCGAGCGCACCTTCGAGACCTTCGAGAAACCCTCGCGTCTTCTCCAGTTGAAACATCGGATCGCGAGCTTCGATGCAAAGGAAAAATCGATTTCTGCTCGCCATCTCAAAGGCGTCAATGTTGAAGACCGGATGATATGGCTGCGGCAATCCGTTCAAAGCTAACATTCCAAACACCGCTGCGAACGCCGCGAGCAGAATCGTGCACTCAAAAGTCACCGGAATAAACGCAGGCCAGCTGTGCAGCGGCCGGCCGCCGATATTGATTGGGTAAACAATCGCCGAAACCCAATAACAAAGTCCGTATCCACCCAGACATCCAAGGATCCCACCTATCAAGACAATCAAAGGCAGCTTACTGCGCTTGATGCCCAGAGCTTCGGTCAGTTCCTCGATCGGATACGGAGAAAACGCATCCATCCGGCGGTAGCCGGCAGAGTGCGCCCTGCGTGCCGCTTCCACGATCGCCGTAGGCGACTCGAACTCGGCCATTACCCCGTATAATTTGTGCGCTTCTGCCATAAATCTTTGCTGCTCAAATGCAGGACTGCTCTCTAGTCGCCGCTCTCCTTTACTGCAGCCTGAGGCAAGATCCCGCGAATCTCAAAAATTGAAATCATCGGCAAGAACCTGACGAAGAGGAAAATCAGGGCCAGGAACAAACCGATTGTCCCGATGAACATCGACCAGTCCCAAAATGTAGGCGCATACATAGCCCACGACGACGGTAAGAAGTCCCGATGCAGGCTGGTCACGACGATAATGAATCGCTCCAGCCACATACCCAGCCCTACAACCAGAGACATCGCCCAAAGCGCCGGCACGCTGTGCCGCACTCGTCGAATCCAAAGCAGCTGCGGAAACACAACGTTGCACGCTATCAAGGTCCAGTAGAACGCGGAGTACGGTCCCTTGAAGCGATTCAAAATCATGTATCGCTCGTATGTATTGCCCGAGTAATACGACATGAAGGTTTCCATCATGTAGCCGTATGCGACTATCAACCCGGTGGCAAGCATGATCTTCGACATGTTGCGCAAGTGGCGCATCGTGATGAAAGCCTCGAGCCCGTAAAACTTTCTCAGCGGTATCGCCAGCGTCAGCACCATCGCAAACCCAGCGTAGATCGCGCCTGCGACGAAGTATGGTGGGAATATTGTTGCGTGCCAGCCCGGTACGATCCCGATTGAAAAATCAAAGCTAACGACCGTGTGAACCGAAACGACCAGCGGCGTTGCGAGCGCCGCCAGGAGCGCATACGTTGTTTCATATCGATGCCAGTGTCTGGCCGAACCGCGCCAACCCATTGCAAGCATCCCGTAAATTATCTTCGCCGTCCGTCTCCTGGCCCGGTCGCGCAAGGTCGCAAGGTCAGGAATCAATCCCACAAACCAGAACAACGCCGAAACCGTCGCATACGTGGACACCGCAAACACGTCCCAGATCAAGGGGCTTCGAAACTGAGGCCATACACCCATCGTGTTCGGATAAGGGAGCATCCAGTACGCGAGCCATGGACGCCCGGTGTGCAACAACGGAAACAACCCCGCGCAAGCAACCGCAAACAACGTCATTGCTTCGGCAAATCTATTGATCGAAGTTCGCCACGGTTGGCGCAGCAAAAACAGAATCGCCGATATCAGGGTGCCTGCGTGGCCGATGCCAATCCACCAGACGAAATTGATAATCGGGAAAGCCCAGCCGACCGGGATATTCGTACCAAATATTCCAATCCCGGTGACCACCAGATAACCGATCGTGTAGAACAGTCCCAGCACGAGCGCAAACGAGATCCCCGCGCCAATGAACCATCCGACAGGGGTACGTCTGGTCAGCGCGATCGAGCTGATCTTATCGGTGACCGACGCAAATGTCTGACCGGGCGCGATTACCGCCGGCGGAGTAATCGTCGAGTCACTAATTGAATCTTGAGTGTGCTCGCTCATCGACTAACCGTTCTCCAGTTCGGAGTTCTTGTTTCGCACCGCGCTCAAATAGGTCGTGCGTGGTCTAGTGTTCAGCTCGCCAAGCAAGCTGTAATTGCGCTCATTCGCCTTCAACCGAGACACCCGGCTCGCGTGATCGTTGATGTTCCCAAAAACTATGGCTTCAGTCGGGCAAGCTTGAGCACAGGCAGTAACAATCTCGCCATCCCGAACCTGCCGATTCTCTTTCTCAGACTCGATCTTTGCTCGCTGAATTCGCTGCACGCAGTAGGTGCACTTTTCCATCACCCCGCGGCTTCGGACCGAGACATCGGGGTTACGCAACATCTTGAGACTCGCGGTGTAAAAGTCCTGATAGAGAAGAAAGTTGAACCGCCGAACTTTGTACGGGCAGTTGTTAGAGCAATACCGCGTGCCTACGCAGCGGTTGTAAGTCATGTCATTCAATCCTTCAGCGCTGTGAACCGTGGCAGCGACCGGGCACACAAGCTCGCACGGCGCGTTCTCGCATTGCTGGCAGGGTACCGGCTGAAAATATGTCTCCGGGTTCTGCTCACCGCCCTTGTAATAAGCGTCGACTCGAAGCCAGTGCATTTCGCGGCTGCGCGCAACCTGCTCCTTCCCGACCACAGGGATGTTATTTTCCGCTACGCAGGCCACTACACAAGCTGCGCAGCCAATGCACGAATTGAGATCTATGGCCATTCCCCACGCATAACCGTCGTAAGCGAATGCCGGGTAAAGCGATTGCTCGTGATGTGATCCCCCTTCTTGGTGAGATCCCTCGCTTGTGTGCTTTGAATATTCATCCAAGGTCTGCGAGCGAAGGATATCCCGCTCCCCTACAACTGACGCGTCGATTAAATGATGCGATTGAGTGGTAGCAAGTGAATACGTGCCGCCGACTTTTGCCACACGCAAGCCCGAGCCAAACCACGGCGCGTCGGAGATGCGAATCGAATAAGCATCAAATCCGGTCCTTGTTCCAATGCGACCTGAGATCGTTCTTCCGTAACCAAGGTGAACAGTGATCACGTTATCGGGTTGGCCGGGCTGAATAAAAACCGGAGCAGTGACCTTCCGATCGCCATACTGCAGCTCGATCCGATCCGCGAGGATCTCGCCGCCGATGCTTCCCATTCGATTCGTCGCGAGTTGGTCTATTCGTTTTCCCAGGTCAAGGCTGGCCGCGGTGGCGGGGCTTACTATGGCTGCATTGTCCCAGGTGAGTTTGCTGAGCGGCTTCGGAAGCTCCTGGAGCCAACCGTTGTTCGAGAATCGCCCGTCGTGAATCGTAGGATCCGCCCTGAAAACAATTTCGAGCTGCGAGCTTGAGCTGCGCGGGGACGCTGGCGGTTGAGTCGCCGAATCAGATTTCGCGGAAAGCGTCTTAGCAGGAAGCGCCGTATTGGCGACGAAGCCGTCGTGCAGCGCTTTTCGCCAGAACTGTTCAAACTGAGGCGAAGGGGTTTTGGCCTGCCGGGTAGCTGATGGTTGCGACTGATTCGTTTGGGCGGAACGGGCAGGTGACGGTTGCGTTTGATTCTCACCGCTTACACTGGTTGTCGAAACCGACGCCTTCACCGGAAGCTCCTGACCTCCTGCAGCGTGCCTGTCGCTCCAGTAAGCGCGAACAATGTCATAGCTCGATCGCTCGG
>DATFWY010000094.1:0-3496 GCA_035258805.1 Blastocatellia bacterium
CGAATTGGAAGCGCTCAAGCGCAAGGCCGCAAAGTCCCAATTTGGGCACCTTGCTGAGGCGCAACAGGACGTTAAGGGTATTGCTGTTATTTCACGAAAGGTCGATGGAGTCGATTCTTCAATGCTCCGCGAACTGGCCGAAAATACAGGTAGAAAAATGGGTTCCGGCGTTGTTGTCCTCGGTTTAGCCTCTAACGGCAAGGCGTCCCTAGTTGCCGTCGTCTCGCAGGATCTGCAAGACCGACTCCACGCGGGCAAAATCATCAGGAAGGTGGCAGAACTCGTTGGAGGGAGCGGTGGGGGCCGGCCGGATTTTGCGCAGGCAGGCGGAAAAAACCCGGAGAACTTGGATGGGGCTTTACAAGCCGTATACAATATTGTGGCTGAGTTTCTTGGGTGAGTACTTCAGGTTGTGGGTGATGCGGATCCGAGTGGTCCTCATTCCAAGCACTGCGGTTCTGGTGATCAGCATGTCGACAGACCCGGCGAGGGCGGAAGATAAGATTCAGGCCTTTGTGAATCCGAACGGGAAGGTTGTTTTTACGAATCTTGTTGACAATACGCCGACGCCAGTTGCCGGACATACTGCAACTGATACCGTTTCCCAAGAAATGCCCGGATCTCTGAAAGCCCTTGTCGACTCCATTTCGGCAAACCATGGAGTTGATGCCGAACTGGTTCGGGCGGTAATGAAAACAGAATCGAACTTCAACCCTCGGGCCGTGTCCAATAAAGGGGCCCTCGGCCTGATGCAACTAATACCGAGTACGGGACGACGTTATGGAGTGCGAGACTTCTTTGACCCGCAGCAGAACATCGACGGCGGCGTTCGCTACTTGAAGTTCCTGCTCGAAAAGTTTAACGGTGATCTGGACCTCTCGCTAGCGGCTTATAACGCCGGTGAGAATCTTGTCGAAAGGCTGGGACATATTCCGGCGATTCCAGAGACGACGAATTACGTCCGAAGGGTTCGAGCTATATACAAGAAAGAGTCCACACCTGTCGCTATCCCGAGCGGTTCACCCGCAATGACCGCCGTCTCCGCGAAGGCGCCTTCGTCAAAGATTTATAAAACCGTCGATTCGCGGGGTGTTGTTCACTTTTCCAATATCGAGCCATCGAATTGATGAAAATTCAAGCGGTTGCAATTGCTGCTCTTTTGTTTGGTTCAACCCTGGCTGCCGAGTCGCAGAACTCTTCACTCCTCCGAAAGGCACACGAGGCTTATACCTTAGCGCAGTCGCTCGAAGCTCAACTTAACGACAAGCCGGAGACAGATCGAACACGCACGGATTACTTAAAGGTGATCACTGCATTTGAGCGCGTCTACCTCATTACGCCGCACACGCCGTTCGCGGACGATTCGCTGATGGCGATAGCTAAGCTGTATGAGGAAATGAAATCCAATCAGGACGCCATCAAAACGCTGAGATTCTTGATACACGACTACCCTACCAGCCCGTTCAAAGAGGCTGCCGAAAAGGATATTGCGCGACTGAGCAGCGTAAAGGTCCAGAAGACAGCTTCGGCAGAGAAGACAGTTTCGGTAGACAAGACAGTTTCGGTAGACAACATCCGATATTGGGATGGTCCAAATTCCGTTCGCATTATCGTCGATGTTTCCGGGGACCTTACGTTCAATCAAGGCGACGCTAAGAATCCGGACCGCGTCTTCGTTGACGTTTCACCCGCACGGCTGAATTCGTCGCTCATTGGGAAGCAATGGCCGGTGAAATCCACTTTGCTTCAGCAAATTCGTGTCGGTCAATACGCCAACTCAACCGTACGAATTGTATTGGATGTGGGTAACGTAAGCAGGGTTACAAGCTTTACCTTGCGCGATCCGGATCGCCTGGTAATTGACGTTCTTGGTAAAGAGACCGCGCAACCGGCGCCGATACCGGCTCCACTGCCTGCCGGACCCATCACTGCGGCTCCCGCAGTGCAGCCGCCAAAATCCGTGGATCCACCGCCGGTACCCCGCGCCTCAGAAGCAAGCTCGACTGCCTCAGTACCGTCGCCTGTGTTGCCGTCACCGCCTGCAAGTACTCCTAGAAAATCCGCGGACGACGGAAAGGCGATCACTCCAGCGAAGGCAACCAATTCCGGAACCCGGTCATTGGTACGAAGTCTTGGGCTCAAGCTCTCCAGAGTAGTCATTGATGCCGGTCACGGCGGTCATGATACGGGCACGGTTGGCCAGCGGGGATACGCCGAAAAGGAATTGGTGCTCGATGTAGCACAGCGCCTGAAGCAGTTGATCGAAACCGAACTTGGCTCCGAAGTTGTGATGACCCGTAGCGACGACAACTTCGTTCCGCTCGAAGAGCGAACGCTGATCGCTAATCAACAACAGGCCGACCTCTTTATATCGATCCATGCAAATTCGAGCCCCGTTCGAACAGTGCGGGGCGTGGAAACATACTTCTTGAACTTCACATCATCTCGCGAGGCGTTGGAAACGGCGTCACGTGAAAATGCTGCATCAGACCGTTCGATCCACGAACTTCAGGACCTCGTCAAGAAAATCATGTTGCAAGACAAAGTGGATGAATCGCGCGAATTGGCGCAGCATATCGAGCGCGCGCTCGCTGCTCGAAAGGGATCCGGCATGGACCGCGGAGTGAAGCAAGCGCCGTTCGTCGTGCTAATTGGCGCGAACATGCCGTCCGTACTTGCGGAGATCTGCTTCATCAGTAATCCTCAGGACGAAAAGCTCGTCAAAACTCCCGAGAACCGCCAAGCGATTGCCGAGTCTTTGTTCGAAGGTGTAAGATCGTATGCTGAATCGCTAAGCGGTACCAAGACTGCAAAAACACAAGAAAAAGCTCAGGAGTAAATGGCGACTTTAGTGTCGTCCGACGTTAGTCCAAACAATGACAATAAAATGGTTCTGGAGCCTGCTGTGGATCACCATTCTCACGGGGGCTCTGGAGGGCCAATCGCAGGAATCTATTCTCAAAGCCGTTCAGGAAAAATCGCACTGGTTCCCTGCCGATAAGCCGATCTTATACGACGAAAAAACTATCGAGTCCCTCGATCGGAAGCGTGCGTCCGCTATCAATCGCTACGGGCTTGCACGTGCCACAGTACAAAATTGGCAAGGCCCGAGTGGTAGCGTACACCTCACGGTGTATGAAATGTTGGACACCAGCTCGGCATACGGCCTATTCACGCTTGACCGCAATATTGATCAACCCGGATTTGCGACTGTACCTATCGGAACGGAAGGATTTCGCATCGGCAACCGCGCAGAGTTCTGGCAATCAAAATATGTCGTGAAACTCGAAGGCAGCGTAGCCGCAACCGATGATCTCGCACGGATCGTTTCCGAAAACATTTTGGGTCGATCGAGAAAACCACCGGTATCGACACATCTGCCTCCGGCGAATCTGATTCAGGGTTCCGACAAATACATCGTCGACCCTTCCGGCATCGGCCGCGAACTCAACATTGATCCCCAATTGCTGGGGTTCGATGACAGCGTTGAGGTAGC
>DATFWY010000095.1:0-26977 GCA_035258805.1 Blastocatellia bacterium
TTATCACGAGATCGCTTCGTTTGGTCTCGAGAAGATCGAAATGTCTGCGCGTGAACTCGGCCAGCGACTCGCAGAAAAGAACGAGATGTCGATCTATTCGGCTCTTGTATTGCTCGAGAAGGCCGGACATATCGAACGTGGGCGTTCGAACGACAAGAACATCATCGCCAGGTTGGCAGCTCGTGTTGACGACGCGCTGGAAAGGGTGGACGGCGATTCCGCCGAGGGGGTTGTGTTGCGCGAGCTTATCTTCAATCGAGATATAAACGATCGCGACCAGACCGAAATCGACCTGCAAGCGATGGGGCGGTTGCTCGATCTTGAAGATGGCCAGATTCGCCGGGCGATTCGGAGCCTTTCATCTCGTGGCATAATCTCGTTCCGCAATACTTATCAGGGTCGTGGAATAAAGCTTCTCGATGATCCGCCGGTGAGTTCGCTGAGAATCGATAAGAAAGAGCTGGCGGCCCGCGCTGCCGCTGAACAGTGGAAGCTTCGGCGAATGATTGACTTTTGTTATCACAAGGGTTGTCTGCGACGCTTTATCCTGAACTACTTCGGCGACAGCAAGAAAATCGATCGCTGCCAGACTTGCTCGGTTTGTGCGCCGCACTTATCAAGCTATGGTGACAGTTCCAAATCTGAGGAGGCTCGGGTTGCATCAGGTACATTGCGAATCGGCCAGGCTCGTTCCACGATGCTCCCAACGGCTACCAGGATCGAGGAGTTCATAATTGACAATGCGCCGACAGGCAAAGATCTTCGAGAAGAACTGAGAAAACGCGCCGAGCTCAATCGAGCGATGGAAGGAGCTTTCGACAGAGCTGAACCAGAGCGTCAAGAAGGACGCGGATTAAACGAGGCCGAGACTCTGGTTGTAAGAAAGATTCTGAGTTGTGTTGCCAGGCTGAACGGCAGGTTTGGCAAAGGTACCGTTGCGGCAGTGCTCAGAGGATCGAGCTCGAGGCAGGTAATCGAGCACCGGCTTGACCAGTTCTCAACATATGGATTGTTGAAAGAGATGACTCAAGATGAGATCACGGCTTATTTGAAAGCACTTATTCAATCTGGTTGCGTATCAGTAGGTAAGGGTCACTATCCGACGGTAAGCCTGACCGATTTTGGCAGAGAGGTCATGCTTTCGAAAGCGGACGTGATGCTTGCCTTGCCCGTGCCGTAGACTTGTACTTGTGCCGTAGATTGTCCAATCTGCGGAAAAGGTACCGTAGACTGTCTAGTCTGCGGAACCGGCCGAAGATCGAGCCACACCGGGACGTGAAGTTATCTTTCGTAATCATATCCGCAGACTGGACGGTCTACGGTACATCTCTCCGCAGACTAGACAGTCTACGGTACCATCTGGAGCCATAATGCCAACTGAACGGGCCGCGTCTGGAGTCCTGCAACTCAACGAGAAGGGCTTCGGCTTCCTCCGACAACCTGAGAGCAACTATCTTCCCTCACCGAAAGATGTATTTGTTCCTCGAAACCTGATCCAACATTTCAGTTTGAAGCCCGGCGTGCAAATTTCTGGAGCCGCAAGCTCGGGCACGGACGGCTCACGCGGTCGAGGAGGACGAGGGAAACCTACCGCCGATCAACTCACCAATATTGAGCAAATCAACGGGATCGAGCCCGATCAGTATTCTCGAATAACCGAGTTCACTAAATTGACGAGCATCGATCCGACCGAACGGCTTGAGTTGTCCGACGGAAACCCGAATCTCTCAATGCGAGTGCTGGACTTGATTGCGCCAATTGGCAAGGGCCAGCGTGGATTAATTGTTGCTCCGCCAAAAACCGGTAAGACGACATTAATCGAACAGATCGCTGAAGCCGTAGCCGACAACCACCCTGAAACACACCTCGTTGTCCTGTTGGTAGATGAGCGCCCCGAAGAAGTGACGCATATGAAACGTAGAGTTCGCGGCGAAGTAATCGCGTCGTCAGCCGATCAGAACGCCGACCTTCATTTGCAGATTGCTCAACTCGTACACGAGCGAGTGAAGCGCATGGTCGAATGCAAGCAGGATGTAGTTATGCTGCTCGATTCCATCACCCGGCTAGCTCGCGCGTCCAATCGGGAGACCAGTCGCCGAGGACGAACAATGAGCGGCGGAGTCGACTCCCGCGCTCTGGAGTTTCCGCGGAAGTTCTTTGGCGCTGCTCGAAAAGCAGAAGAGGGTGGTTCACTGACGATCATCGGTACGGCGCTGATCGATACCGGCAGTCAGATGGACGAGGTCATCTTTCAAGAGTTCAAGGGGACGGGAAATCTCGAAATCGTATTGGATCGGCGACTTGCGGAACGCAGGCTCTTTCCGGCGATTGATATCTCGAAGTCCGGAACCAGGAAAGAAGAAAAGTTGTTCGACGCTGGGACGATGCCACAGATTAACTTGCTGCGACGCGCTCTTGCGGGCAAGAAATCTATCGAAGCGATGGAACTTCTGCTAAAAGGTCTCGGTGAGTCACATGACAATCAGGAATTCCTTGCGAAACTCAAACAGCAGATGTAAATCAAGCATTCAATCTGCGTTATCGCTTAATCTGCAGATAAGTCTTCAACAGTGATAGTCTCTGAGCTATCCGCCGATAACGCAGATTACGCAGAACGAATCTTTCGACGTTCCGAACCCAAAAACAATGAGCGCTGAGCTCTGAGTTGGAGGCGATATGACCTTCGCGATTACCGTCAGACGATTCGGTTTAATAGCCGCATTAGCTTGCCTGCTTCTCCTTTCCTCTCCTGGCACTGGCAACACGGTTGGAGCAGTAAGCGATTCAAAAACAGATGCGCTCGCCAAAGCTTCTCGCTACGAACGAAACGGCTGGATTTACATTCATCTCGAAGGCTCGCCCGAGGAGATCGGCTACCAGCACGGTTATTTGCTGGCGCGCGAAATCGATGAGTCACTTCAGGTGTTCAAGAAATATCTCCCACGGACTACCAAACGTGACTGGCAGTTTTATCGAAATGCGGCTCACGAGCTTTTTTGGAAGAAAATCGGAGACGAGTACCAGAAGGAGATCCAAGGCATCGCCAGCGGAGCATACGCGCGAGGCGTAAGGATTGACTCGGACGATGTGCTCGCGATGAACGGCTGGATTGAGCTGGCTTCATACTATGTGCCGTCGCTCCTACAAGCTCGACTCGACGATCCGGAGCTTCACCAGTCGCCTCCTCCGTCCTGCTCTGCGTTCATCGCAACCGGAAGTTGGACCCGCGACGGAGGAATTGTCATTGGACATAACAATTGGGTTGACTATGTGATTGGGCGCAGATGGAACATCATCGTCGATCTGAAGCCTGCTGCTGGCAATCGCATCCTGATGGATTCGTTCCCGGGGTTCATTCATTCCGGTGATGATTTTTACATCACTAATGCCGGTCTCATGGTAACCGAAACTACTATTACTCAATTTAAGGGCTTCGACACAGAAGGGCTGCCTGAGTTTTATCGGATCAGAAAAGCAACTCAGTATTCCAACTCGATCGATGATTGGTTGAAGGTAATGATGGACCGTCCTAACGGCGGATACTCGAATGATTGGCTGGTCGGCGATCGGAAGACCGGCGAAATCGCGCGACTCGAAAACGGACTAAAGAACAATATCGTCGAACGAACCAGGGACGGATTTTATGTTGGCGCGAACTTTCCGGTTCATGAAAAGACGACGCGCGAGGAGACAACCTTTGACCCCAACAATGCCGCGAATTCCGCCAATGCGCGTCACCGGCGTTGGGATGAGTTGATGAAGCTCAACAAAGGCAAAATCGATATCAACCTGGCAAAGAAATTCGAGGCGGATCATTACGACGTGGTACGCAAACGCCCGGTCGGCTCGGGCAACACTCTCTGCGGCCACGTCGAGGCCGATGAGCTCGGTCTGCCCGAGTGGGATTGGAAAAACTACTATCCAGGCGGCACGGTAAACGCTAAGGTTGCCGATAACCAGTTAGCTGAAAAAATGTCTTTTTGGGGTTCGGTTGGACATCCGTGCGGCAGCGCGTTCAAGTTAGATCAATTCCTAAAGGCCCATCCAGACTACGAATGGCAGCGCGCGATTGGCGGCGACAGGCCGGGCGGGCCCTGGACTCTGTTTACGATCGCTGGTCAGAAGCTGGGCGACGAGACAAGCGTGAAGGGGATACACACCAAAAGCAAAAACCCTGTGGACGCCGCGCGACGCCAAAGAGACGATACTCGCAACGCAGATCCAACTATCAGGCCGGTTGAAACTCGGCCCCCTCAATGAATGAAGCAGGCGGTTTTTAATCCCGCCTGCTCTATTCACCCTGAGTAATTTCAGATCATCGAAGCTGGAGCACCACTCCAGGTTTATTTATGTTGATGTCTATTTCGTGTTTTGACGGACCACGATGGAAAACGCCCGTGAAGTAAAGAATAGCCAACAGCACGAGCAGGAATAATACGACCGCAAGAACCGTCATCGCACCGCCTCCACCTCCTCCATCCGAGTGGACATGCTCTTCTATAATTCGATCGGCCATTTCTTCGTTCCTCCGTACGTTAGTAATTACCCACACTAATCGTGCAACAACGGTGCCATCTAAAAGAACAGCGTTTATCGTGACACTTGCCTCAAACGAGATCAGTCGGTTGAACTGAATGTACGGAAAGAAAACGCAACCCTACGGCGTTTAGCGATCAGCGTTTAGGGTTCGCGTGTAATCTTGGTTATCGGCGAAATCTGTGGATTAGTCATTTCCGTCTGCCGATGAAACCGCTTACAAAAGGCAGACGATGAAGGGTAAACACTGAACCTTAAACGCTGAACGCCAAACGCTAAACGCCGGAAGGCGGGCTGGATGATTGAAACGATATTTCGGTACACTGCTTAACTATGACTCAGACCTATATTCGAGATGTTTCCAAGCACGATGCCGAAGAGATCACCATCAAGGGCTGGCTTTATAACATGCGTTCCAGCGGCAAGCTGATGTTCCCGCAGATTCGCGATGGCTCCGGGATCATTCAGGGGGTCGTTTTCAAGAAGAACGTTCCCGAGCAAGTCTGGAAGGATTTCGAATCTCTGACCCAGGAATCTTCGATAATCGTGACGGGCAAAGTACGCGCCGATGAGCGAGCGCCCGGCGGATACGAGCTTGATGTAACTGGTGTTCAGGTTGTGCAGATCGCTCATGATTATCCGATCACCCCCAAAGAACACGGCGTCGAGTTCCTCATGGATAACCGCCACTTGTGGCTAAGATCAAAGCGCCAGCACGCAATCCTGTCCATAAGAGCAGAAGTCATTAAAGCCGTCCGGGACTTCTTTGATTCAAACGGATTTCTGCTGATGGATACGCCAATATTCACGCCGGCAGCCTGCGAAGGAACAACTACTCTGTTCGAAGTTGATTATTTCGAGGATGCCAAGGCCTATCTCACTCAATCCGGCCAGCTGTACAACGAAGCGACTGCAGCGGCGTTCGGCAAAGTTTATTGTTTTGGCCCGACATTCCGCGCGGAGAAGTCCAAGACCCGCCGGCACCTGACAGAGTTCTGGATGGTTGAACCAGAAGTCGCATATGCCGAGCTTGATGACATTATGAATCTCGCCGAGGAGTTCATAACGTTCATTGTTCGCCGCGTTCTGGAAAACCGTCGCGCCGAGCTCAATGAACTCGAGCGAGACATTTCAAAACTGGAAAAGATTGCACCTCCCTTCCCCAGGCTGCAATACGACGATGCGGTCAAGATGCTTCAGGAAGCACATGCCAAGGGTGAGTTGCAGGAGCGTTTCGAATGGGGCGGAGATTTCGGAGCGCCGGATGAGACTTATCTCTCGAGTCAGTTCGACCGGCCTGTTATGGTGCATCGTTACCCGGCGGCGGTAAAGGCCTTTTACATGCAGCCGGATCCGCAGCGGCCGGAGCTCGCGCTGTGTGTGGATGTTTTGGCCTCGGAAGGTTATGGCGAGGTCATCGGCGGCGGCCAACGTGCCGACGATCTGCATTACCTATTGAAGCAGATTCACGCACATGGGTTACCAGAAGAGGCGTTTGATTGGTATCTGGACCTGCGAAAGCATGGAACGTTTCCACACGGCGGCTTCGGAATGGGAATTGAGCGATGTACTGCCTGGCTGTGTGGAATCGAGCACATTCGCGAGACGATTCCTTTCCCGAGAATGCTGTATCGATTGAAACCATAAACTATAGGCCTTATTGGTTTCATAGGTCCTAAATCTACGATCATGCCTGTTGTCACGAATTCAAAACGAATAACGGTTTTTGGCGGCTCGCGCTGCGGAGCAGATTCAGCTGAGTACCAGGAGGCGCTACGCCTTGGGCGCTTACTTGTCGAGGCCGGCTTCGAGGTTTGCTCCGGTGGGTATGCGGGAGTCATGGAAGCGATCAGCCGGGGAGCGCACGAAGCAGGAGGTCATGTAATAGGCATCACAATGAAACAGTTTAAGTCGGCCCCGAATCAATACCTCAAGAAAATAGAGCCGAGCGCGGATTTCTATGCTCGGCTCCAGAAGCTCATTCTCGATTCCGTAGGTTACGTTGCACTGCGAGGCGGAATGGGTACGATCACCGAAATATCCCTTGTATGGAACAAGCTTGTGACGAATGTGCTCCCGAATCGTCCTTTAATTTTGCTCGGCGAGTGCTGGCCTGCCGCGATCGATTGTCTGAGTCAGCACATGGTTATTTCGGACGAAGATATGAGGCATTTGACCTTCGTAAACACTGCAGAAGAGGCAGTTGCTGCGCTCGCCACTCACAAAGAGAAATAGGTTCAAGTCGCCCTGTCGGTCCTATTCTTCCGATGATTTCTTGCAATTTAATTGCGACGGCACCCCGGCCTTTTGGTTACGCATCACAGGTTGGTAAGATTTTAATTGAATCTTACGAACCAAAAACAATCAAGGAATATGGGTGCTGACTTTACTTAGCTGATAGGTCGCCTCTCAGAGAAGCAGTTCAATTCCCTTACTTCGACAGTAAAACCCCAAAACGTTATCGGCGTTTTTAGCGCCGCTGCGTATAGGAGTACCGATGACCGTAAGCCGTGCCCTTGCCTCGAGTTCAGGAAACTTTCCCCTCAAGAAAGTCCTAGTCAAGAAATTTTTCACCACTTTTATTGCCGCCATGGCGCTCCTAAGCGCTACTCTCAACACTGTTGGTGATGCCTCCGCTGTCACAGATTTCAGCGACCATGAAGAGCAGAGCACACCGGTTCGACTCGGCCTGAACCGCACCCGACCAGCTTTCACAAAAGCCATTGGAATGCTCGCTGATGCTGCCAACTCAAATGATTGGCTCCAAGGTTACTATGAACGAGTCGCCATGCGCGTAACCGGAATTAATGACGACGGCGAAGCCTCTGGCATCGTAGTTAAGCCCGTCAATAATCGGATTACCAGAGGTTCAACGAGCAATGTCACTCGACCAGCTGTGCAATCAGACACTCAACCCGAAACGCCAATCGAACTATCGACCGCCTCGTTAACGGCCACCACCAGCGCCACCTCTGACAAAGATGCGAGCACAGCCGGAGAACAGACGAACGGCGATAACCAATCAGCTCCTCAGCAGTTCACCGTCGGCGATATGACGTTTGAAACCAACCCGGCAATCGAACATTGGGTAAACTACTACGCAACTAACGGCAGAAGGACAATGGAGATCGGCATTGAACGCAGCAACGAATATCTGGAAATGGCCCGCGCCGAATTTCGAAACGCCGGAGTGCCCGAAGACCTCGTCTGGCTAGCCTGCGTCGAGAGCGTCTGGAACCCGCGCGCCCAATCTCCGGCGGCAGCCGGCGGGATCTGGCAATTTATCCCCGCGACCGCTACCGAGTACGGCCTCACGGTCGAGCGAGGAAACGATGAACGCTCCGATCCGCTTAAGCAGACACGCGTTGCAGCAGCTTACCTTCACGACCTCTATACGATTTTCGGTGATTGGGCACTGGCGATGGCCGCCTACAACTCGGGTGAACCGAGAGTGATGGGCGCAATCGTAAAAAACGGAAATGCGAATTTCTGGGAGCTTTACAACAAGCAACTGCTGCCACAGGAAACCTGCGACTATGTTCCGAAAATACTGGCAACGATTAAGCTCGCAAGCGAGGCTGAAGACTACGGCTTTGTGCCTCAATCAGACACGACTGAGCTTGGCGGCAGCTAGGTCATAAGTACTCGAGTCCACACTCCCTCCAGAGGCTGCGAACGCAGCCTCTTTTTTGCGCAAACAGACATACTCACTCGTTTGCGATCCAGGTCTCATATCTTGCCTGGCGAACTTTGGAATGGGAGAATACCTAAAAGACATCGTCGACGTGATTACTTTATGACCAACATATAAAGGTCTTTGTGAAGAAGAAAGCAAGAATCATCGGAGTACCAATGGACCTGGGGGCCGGACGTCGCGGCGTCGATATGGGTCCATCGGCGATTCGTATCGCCGGGCTAAATCAAGCGATGGCTTTACTCGGGTATGAGGTCACTGATGCTGGAAACGTGCACGTGCATCCTCCCGAAGCCATCGAAGAGATGAACCCCCGAGCGCGCTATTTAACTCAGATCGCAGCCGCTTCCGAGGAACTCGCCGCAATGACCGAAGCAGCTCTTGAGGAAGGCGCATTACCGGTAATTCTGGGCGGCGATCACTCGATCGCCATCGGCAGCGTCGCCGGCCTGGCCTCTTATTACCGCAAGCGCAACGAGAAGATCGGCATCATCTGGCTGGATGCTCACGCAGATTCGAACACACCCGAAACGTCTCCCTCCGGCAATATTCATGGAATGCCTCTGGCCGCGTTGCTGGGGAAAGGGGCTCGCGAATTAACTCACGTAGCCGGCTTTGCACCCAAAGTATTGCCTGAGAATACTGCTATCATCGGCGCACGAAGCATCGACCCCGGCGAACGCGAGCTGCTTAAATCGCTCGGCATCCGGGTGTTCACTATGAGCGAGCTGGATGAGCGCGGGTTGGCTGAAGTGGTGCATGAGGCCGTGGAAATCGCATCGCTGAATACCGCTGGTATTCACGTTACTATGGATATGGATTTCATTGATCCGTTCTACGCACCGGGCGTGGGTACACCTGAGCGCGGCGGCGCGACTTACCGCGAAGGACATCTTGCGATGGAAAAGATTGCCGATTCGAGCCGCGTTTTGTCGGTTGAGCTGACTGAAGTTAATCCGGTATACGACACTGCTAATCAAACAGCACAGTTGGCGGTCGAGCTAATACTGTCCGCGCTCGGAAAGAAGATTCTATGATCGGCTCTCGATCTGATCCGAATATCAGTGCGAGGAATGTTCAAGAAATAGATCTCGCATTTCGATCTGATCAATCACTAGAACGTGATAAGTTAGAGTTGGAATTACGAAAGCGAATAACCAGGCTTAACGACCAGGCGCGAATCTTCATTCCATTGATCGCCCTATGTCTGATTGTGGCGATCCCCATCTGGTCAAAATCCCTCACCAGGTTTTTGATCTTGCTGCTAAGCCCCTTTGTACTATTTCCGTTAGCATTCTGCGTGGCTCACTTAACACTGGCATGGCGAGAGGTCATCAAAGCCAGAGCGCGGGTTCGAGACTGGGATATGAACCAGGACACCCGGGAAGTGGAACCATCAAAGCGGATCGAGTAAATTTCATTCGCTATTCAAGATTCAATCCAAACTAAGAGCGACAAGTGGAGCAATTGATTTGAAGAAGAAACTCAGAGTCGGCGTGATCTTTGGAGGAAGGTCGGGCGAGCACGAAGTATCGCTGCGCTCGGCGGAGTCAGTCATAAATGCAATGGACAAGACCCGGTATGAAGTCGTGCCGATCGCTATTACTCAGGAGGGCCGCTGGCTTATTTCCGGCAATGCTACAGCTCTGCTGCCCGATGCAGTGATGTCTTCAAACAGCCATCAACAGGTGGCGATTATTGGTGACCCGACGAAAAGAGGCCTGACGCGTATCGACTCCGAATCGCCGACCTCAAGCGAGCCATTGGATGTAGTCTTCCCGGCGCTGCACGGAACATATGGCGAGGATGGCACTATTCAAGGATTGCTGGAAATGGCAGGAGTGCCGTACGTCGGCTGCGGAGTTCTCGCGTCTGCAAATGGAATGGACAAGGTCGTGATGAAACAATTATTTCAGCACGCCGGGCTCACAATCATTGATTACGTCTGGTTCCTGCGGTCGACCTGGGAAGAAAAACCCGAAGAAATAATCAAACGCATCGCTCGGACGCTTGGATTTCCTGTGTTCGTAAAGCCTGCCAATCTGGGTTCATCGGTTGGCATTTCGAAGGCGGCTACTAAGGACGAATTACGGGGTGCGGTGAATGATGCCGCTCGGTATGACCGAAAGATTGTGGTTGAACGTGCGGTTGACGGACGCGAGATCGAAGTGAGCATACTCGGTAACGAGAACCCAATCGCGAGCCTTCCAGGCGAGATCATCACCGGTCACGAGTTCTACGATTACGAAGACAAGTACATCGATACCGCTTCACGAACTGAAGTTCCGGCGAAGCTTTCGAAGAAGATCATCGATCGAATTCAGCGCGATGCAATAAGAGCGTTCCAAGCGATCGACGGGTCGGGGCTTGCGCGTGTTGACTTTTTTGTTGAACGCAAAACCAATCGTGTAATCATAAATGAGGTCAATACAATGCCGGGATTCACATCGATCAGCATGTATTCAAAGATGTGGGAAGCAAGCGGCATCAGCTATTCGGAGCTAATCGATCGACTGATTGAGCTTGCGATAGAGCGGCACCGGGATAAGTCTCGAAATCTGACGAGTTATCGGCCAAGGCAAACATGAGAGGCTTAGGCCTCCACTCACCCTGCAGGGTGGGTGGAGGCTTCTCTTTGGAGTTTGGAAATCTTATGAAAGCCGATGATCTTAGTCAGTGGAGAACTCAGTCGTGCAGATTGGAAAGTCTACGCTACATCACGCGCCATTGATCGCCGATATCATTTCTTGAACTGCACGTTCCATTCCTACAAGGGCGGCTCGAGCAACAATGTTATGCCCGATATTCAATTCCTCGATCGGATAGATCTCTGCGATGGCTCCTACGTTCCGATAGGTCAACCCGTGGCCCGCGGCAACCTTTAGCCCGAGCTCTCCAGCCCGGCTTGCGCATTCTGAAATGCGCGCTAATTCCGACTCCACCTGACTGCTTTCGGCGGCGCGAGCCGGGTCGGTTAGTTCAGCATAGCGCGCGGTGCATATCTCTATTTGATGTGCGCCGATACGGTGTGATGCTTCTATCTGAGGGAGATCCGGATCGATAAAAGCGCTCACAAAGATGCCTCCCTCTGACAGTTCGCGCGCGGCCCACTGCAGTTCCTGTTCCCGCGCCACAACGTCGAGACCACCCTCGGTCGTCACCTCATTCGGCCGTTCGGGCACCAACGTCGCTGTGTTAGGCCGTATCTCGCAAGCAATTCCAACCATTTCTTCGGTGGCGGCCATTTCCAGATTCAAATGAGTCTTCACTACTGCGCGCAGAATTCGGACGTCTTCATCCTGCATGTGTCGCCGGTCTCCACGCAGATGAACGGTGATTCCGCTCGCTCCCGCGAGATCGGCGAGAACCGCAGCAGCGGTGATGCTCGGCTCCCAGGTCCGCCGCGCTTGTCTGATCGTGGCGATATGGTCGATGTTTACGTTTAGTCGTATGCTCATCTGAAGCTGCTACGGTAAGGATTGATTTCGCAAAAGACTCAACTTGAACCTTTGTACGGGCGGTCCTCCGTTGCCGCCCCTCTTGGCAAACAATTATCCCCGCAAGGAGGGGCGGAGGAGGACCGCCCGTACAAGGCTACTTCAGACGACCCGCCGCACCTTTGACCTGTTCAGTTGTCATCTTTGATTCAAGCTGGAATTCGGCAGATGGATCATCATAACGACCCAACACATCATTGAGACGGATCCGAATCAAGTCCATGAACATATTGATCGAGTCCAGCACGTAGTTCAGTTTATTCTGCAGCTCGCCGCCCTCGCAGTGATTCCAGATGACCGGTACTTCAATCAGTCGATTGCCCTGTTTCCGCGCAATGTAAAGCACTTCCGGATCGAATCCGAATCTCTCTATTCGCTGTACTGAAAATACTGGCAGCGCCGCTGCTCGGCGAAAAGCTTTGAAACCACACTGGGTGTCCTTAAACTTCAGGCCGGTAATAGTCCTCATCAATAGATTAAATACAGTCCCGCCGATCTCTCGCATGCGCGGCTGATGGACGCCGATCAACTCTGGATTTAGCGCGCGAGAGCCGAACGCGACATCCGCGCGACCTTCAGCGATTGGATCAAGGAGCTTAGGTGCTTCGGTGATTGGGGACGAAAAGTCAGCGTCGCTGAACAAAACTATTTCTCCGTCAGCCTCGGTGAGCCCGCGCTTTACGCTATAACCTTTCCCGCGGTTCGGATTGTTTGTTAGCACACGAAGCTGATGCCCGGCAGCGTGAAATTCTGCAGTCTTCTCTTTGACGCGGCTGGCGGTTTCGTCGGAAGAACCGTCATCTACTACGATAACCTCAGCTTTATACGTCTGAGTCTTCAAAAAACGTAAGAGATCATCCAGACCACGCCCAACACGAGTCTCTTCGTTATATGCGGGGATCACTATTGATAGGAACCAAGTCATAGGTATTTACGAAGTACGTCTGATAACCAAGGAATATAGCACATCCTCTTCGAAGCTATCGAGAAGTCACTTTATAGCGGTTGTCAGAGCTCATCTCACCTCCGGGGCCCGTCGAGAAGAGCTCAAATGTCCTACCACCATCGGAGGTGTGGTACACGTAGTCATTTCCCCACGGATCCACCTCCGGCACGTTTTCAAGATACGGACCGTACCACGGTGTAGCATGCTCAGAGCCGACAGCCTCGTACGCCGCCGGCTTTCTGGACAAACATCGTATTCCCTCTTCATTGGTCGGGTATCGAGACACGTCGGCCTTAAATCTATCCAACGCCTCAGCCAAAAGATTGAGCTCTCGATGCGCAGCCTGATCACGCGCCAGCAGCTTTTGCGCTTCACGCCGGCTCTTGGTGATCGCGTTCAATGTGATCGATCCCGCTATAATAACAATCAAACCGATCGCGGCAGCTATGGTCATCCGCTTGCGACTTCGCGCTCTGCGAACCATTGCTTCGTGCTTTTCAGGCGAGAAGACCACTGTCGGATCAGGCCGGTGGGTGGTCGAAGTCTTGCGCGCAAGTTCAGCGTGGACGCGCGTGGCACTTGAACCCACGGGAGCATAACAATGCACACAATAACGTCGATCCGGCGCTACTCGCGCACCGCACTGTCTACAGACGTGAGCTTCGTGTTCCTGACTCGCCATGAGGCTGCAAATGCAAGTTTAGCCGTGCTTGCCAGAATGGACAATGGGGTGTTGTCGGCAGTCGAGGACTTTACGTCCTGGCGGTGCTTTGCGTCTTTGCGCGAAACCTGCGTTGAATCGCAAAGCAATTAAAAGGCAGGAAAGCTGTCTTATAGCGTCCGACGGAAGAACCTGATCATCTCATCCCAAGCCTGATCGGTTGCTTCCGGATCATAGCGGGGACCTTCGTCTCGCATAAACGCATGCTCGGCCTCATACAAGCTAATCGAAAATCTAGTTCCGGCTTTTTTCATTGAGGATTGAATCTTTGCACGCCCATCTTCAGGTACGTGCGGATCCAGTGTGCCGAACACCAGCAGCACTTCACCTCGAATCTCTGATGCCCGTTCAAGCGATTTCGCGTCTTGATCCTTTCCAAGCTTACCGTCGTGAATCCCTGTCCCATAAAAACAGACGGTTGCGCGGACATCCGGCTGAAGCGCCGCCCTGAACGAAAGATGTCCACCAATGCAAAACCCACCGGCTCCCAACTTGCCCTTGTCAACCTTGGGATGAGCGCCAAGGTAATCAAGAACACTGCGGCAATCGGAATCGAACTCCGCTACCGCAGTTTGCGCCGCACCTGCTAGTCCGCGCGTTCTGCCTTCATCATCAAAAGGAATCGCTGTCCCAGCCGGCTCGATGCGATGATAGATTTCCGGCGCTGCAACCACGAATCCGTACCCGGCGAGTCGCATGGTTGAACGAATCATAGTGCCGGTCAGCTGAAAGATGTCCGAGTAAAACAGGATTCCCGGATAGCGACCGACTTGTTTCGGAGCCGCGACAAACATTCGCATTGCTCCTCCCTCGGCCGCAATATCCACATACTCTGCCGATATCACCATCTGAGTCTTACCTGCGAGTGAATTTGAATTCCGGTGAAAGCAAACCGTCAGGATTCAACACCTGCAGCGTCACCGTTTGGCCCTGAGAGATCAACCTGCCGGCCTTCTTCCCGAATAAATTTGTTGAAGGGCTGGCGTCATCGCTAATCGTTTTCTGTTGCTCGCCATTCAACATCAACTTCGATCCCGGCTGAAATCCCTGGCCGAAAACAAACAGCTTCTTTCCAACGATCGATGCGCTTCTGATCTTGAGCGAAGCGGGTCCCAGGAGCACACGCCAGGCTCCCCGTCCGTGTGTGAAAGCGAACAGTGACAGATTGCTGCCGAAGCTTCCAATCGAGAGCGAATCAACAACTGTGTTTGCAAAACCTGTATTTTCTCGCGCCCAGGATGATCCTCCGTTCAGCGAGACAAAGACGCCAATGTCCGTGCCAACGTAAAGGGTCTGTGAGTTTGACGGATCAACCACCACAGTATGAACCGGTACGTCGGGGATTCCAGTATCCCCGTTACCATCGATGCCCGTCCAGGACGCCCCGGAATCTGTACTCTTCCAAACGTGAGTTCCGCTAAACGTGGAATAGGTGGCGTAAGCGATGTTCGGATCGTTTGGATCAAACGCAAGCCACGAAACGAAGCCAGCTCGTGGCTGCACGGCTGGCCAGTCAGTAGATGGCCCCGAAGTCAACCCGATGTTCGTCCGGTGAATGAAGCCGCCCAAATCGTCGCCAAAGCGACGCCCCGTTCCCACAAGGACCCGATTCGAGTCAGAGTCAGCAACGGCAATCGCGCTAACCGTTCCTCCCTGAACTCCCGCGTTTGCCTGGGACCAGCTCTCAGCCGCATCATCAGTGCGCCACACCATTCTGCCGCCGGTCCATAATCTTTGGGGAATGCTGGGATCCATCAGGAAAGGATTGATGAACAGAAAATTGTTGCTTGACTCGTTGATGCCAAAATTGACGCTTCTGAAACTCAGACCTCCATTCTCCGATTTCCGGAGCGACAGCCTGGTAGTCTCGACGTAAATCGTATCTGACCCGGTTGGATCCAGCGCAACGTAACCGCCATCGCCTCCGAATACCTCTGACCAGTTCAGTCCAATGCTGTCCGATCCTCTCAGCGTTCCGTTGTCCTGAGCACCGGCGAAGTAGGTCCGTCCGCTCGGGTATGGAAGACCGTGATAGAACTGCGTGACTCCGTAGTCATTGTTTAAAGATGTCCAGGTGACCTGCGTATTATCTGTATTACAAGCAGCGGTTGTACCTTTTGCGGTCGCGGCACGCGCATTATCGGTGCGAAAGACGCCGCCGTCGTTAGTGACGAACATTACGCGGTTGCTTGTTCCGTCGTACTGCGGGTGAAAAGTGATTCCGTGATGATCGGCGTGAGCGTAGTGCGCATCGTTTTTGGAAGTCCACCAGTAGGATGCGAGACCCCAGTTCGTGCCGCCGTCGTCCGATCGAAACAGATCAATTCCTCCGACCCACACTCGGTTTGAATCCACAGGATCAACGGCAATGATGTTGTCATACCAACCCTGATTCAAGAACGAACTGCCTCCGCCTCCGCAGTTCGACTGAAACGCCGCAATCGGGTTTGACAACAAAACAGTGTTGAGCTTCGTCGAATCAGTGTTCGTAACCCTGGTCTCCCAGCTTCCTTCGTCGCCGTTAGAAGTAGAGCGGAAGACTCCGAGCAGGCCGAGATTGAAGCTTCCCGACGCGATGCTCGATCCCAGAGCGTAAATAACGTTCTGTTCAGATCGAGAGATTGCCAGCGAAGTCCGGCCGAGCGATGGATCGGTAAACACCGGCGTCCACGTACCGTTTCCGGGATCGCCTGCATTTGTGTTTCTGTAGATTGTTGCCTGCACCATCGTGCCGCAAGAGGCGAAAAGATAATCCGTCGGCTGGTCGGTTCTGATAGCGAGATCAAGGCACCCGCCGTTGACTGTTATTGACGCTGCGTTGAGAGGGTTGAGAGAACGAGTCCAGCTCTGCCCGCCGTCCGGGCTGCGCCAAACCCCTGTGCGCGTCGCGCAGTAGACCCGATTATGGTCATTAGTGCTGATTACGATCTTGTTTACAAAGAAAAAATCCGAGGTTGACGTGCTTTCTAACTGGGCCCAGCTGGTTCCTCCATTTATCGTTTTGAATACGCCACCGCCGCGAGTGCTGTCGCTGTTAAAAAAGCCTTCCCCAGTGCCGGCGTAGATTACCTGTGTGTTTGTTGGATCAAACGCAAGCGAGCTGACGGCAATGTTGGGTAGAAGATCGCCGAGAGCGCTCCAGGACCGACCGGAATTTGTGCTTTTCCACACGCCACCGGCAACGCCTGCGGCGTAAAAGACATTCGGGTCATTCGGATCGATCAACAGCGCCCGAGTCCGGCCACCGATATTGCCCGGCCCCAGTGCGGTCCACGAGCCTAACGACTGCGGTTCGATTGAAGCGACTCGCATATCCCTGACGGAAGGCAACGCGGCTCGTGATGCCGTAGAGTATTGAGGCATGCGATTCATGTGCTCGATCGCATCTAGATAGCGCCGCACAGGGATTGGTGTGTGCCCATCCGGAGATCGCTTTAACAGTGCGTACTCGCTGGCTTCGTCGGGCTGGTCGAAAGCAATTGTTTCTTTGTCTGTCTCTCTCCAGGAAGATTCGAAAAGACGATCTGCTTGATCGCGCCTGGGGCCAATCGACGAACTGATCAACGGAATCACAAAAATGAGGAGTCCCAGATAAAACGCACTCCGATGCCTCATTACGACAACCTCTGTTTAAATATTTAGTGAGCGACAACCGATCAGAACTTGACTGACGCGCGAGGGAATTCAAACGACTCGACGGAAAAACCCTGAGAGCCACCTCAGGGCTGTCCGAAAAAAGCCGTGTTTTCGTGGGGGCTCATCCACTTTGCTTCTGGCTTCCGCTTCAATTGCGGTAAAGAACTGAGTGGCCATCATCTTCGCCGCGCCCTGAAGCATCCGTTGCCCGACACCCGCAATCGTACCTCCGACCTGGACCTCGCCTGAGTAGCTGACCAGGGTCGCTCCCTCCGGTTCGGTCAAATCAATATCGCCAGTGCCCTTTAGAAACCCGGGCTGGCCCCTGCCCTCGACGATCATGCGAAAATGATCCGGAGCTTTGAGATCTTCGAGCCTAACGTTTCCGTTGAATACTCCCTTTATCGCCCCGACTCCAGCCTTCAGCGTTATCGAGTAGGCATTCTCATCAGACTTCTCTAAGCGCTCACAACCTGGGATACATCGCTGCAGAACCGCCGGATCCGTCAAGGTTTCATAGACACGCTGCGGACTAGCACGCAGTTCGTGGGTCCCTTCGATTTTCATAGGATGAAAAACGTGAACGTTTACCGTTCAGCGTTGAACGTTCAGCGTTGAACTTCTAGCGTTCGGCGTAAGAATGTATTTAAGCTAAATGGCGAACCTCTGAATGCTAAAATCTGCACGCTAAACATCGAACGCTAAACGTTGAACGCTGAACGTTCAACGTTCTTTCGTCATTTCGCCCGCTCCGCGGCCGCTTCAATGGCGCGTCGCGTGTATACCTTCGTCAGATGACGGCGATATGCTTCAGATGCGTAAAGATCCCCGTTGACCGAGACGCCGTCCACTGCGTGCGACGATGCTTCGCTCACAGCCTGCGAATCCAACCCGCTTCCCGCAAGAGCCTGCTCAACTGACTCGGCGCGATAAACCTTAGAAGCAACTCCGGTGACTCCTATTCCAATTGAGTTGCATTTACCGCTCGCGTCTCGGGTCAGGTTTACGGCTACGCCAACGACAGCAAATCCCGACGCTGGCTGCGCCACTTTGCGATATGCCTGACCAAATTTACCGCTCGGCTGAGTGATTCGAATCTCGCGCAGTATCTCTCCAGGCTCGAGAGCGGTTGTAAGCATGTCGACAAAAAAGTCATCGGCTTTGATCACTCGCTCACCCTTTGAACTTACTGCGACCATGTCTGCGCGCAGGGCGACGATTGCCGCCGGCCAATCACCGGCCGGATCTGAATGAGCGAGACTACCGCCAATCGTGCCTTTGTTACGCACCTGTACGTCTCCAATCTGAGCCGCACACTCCGGCAGCAGCGGACATATTTCGCGTAGCCGATCCGAGGACTCCAACTGATAGTGAGTTGTCGTTGCTCCGATTCGAATCTGTCCGCCCTCTTCTCGAATATAGGCGAGATCTTTGATTCGCCCGATATCGATAAGCAGCTGAGGCACGGCCAGCCGAAGCTTCATCGCTGGGATCAAACTGTGTCCGCCTGCAAGCAGCTTGGCATCGTCGGGATGTTGAGCTAACAGTCCAATCGCTTCATCAATAGTTTTAGGGGCGAGGTAATCAAATTGTGCTGGGATCATTTCATGTCTCCTGCTTTCAATTGGCCTGGTTGATGATACGCCAAACGTTCTCGGGCTTAATCGGCATATCGAGGTGGCGGACACCGAAAGGAGCGAGCGCATCAACGATCGCCCCGACGATGGCCGGAGTAGCGCCGATTGTGCCCGCTTCCCCAACTCCCTTAACGCCCATCGGATTGACCGGCGACGGCGTCTCCGTTCGATCGAGCTCCAGCCACGGCACCATAGCTGCCTTAGGAATCGCGTAGTCCATCAGCGTGCCGGTGACTAGTTGACCTTGTTCATCGTAAACAGCTTCTTCGTACAGCGCCTGTCCGATCGATTGGCAAATGCCACCGTGGACCTGGCCATCGACCAGCATCGGATTCAAAACCTTCCCGCAATCGTCCACTGCGACGTATCGCTGGAATTCGATCTGGCCGGTTTCGCGATCTATCTCGACCTGGACGATATGTGTGCCGAATGGGAATGTGAAATTCGAGGGCTCGAAGAAGTTAGTAGCTGAAAGTCCCGGTTCAAACCCGGGCGGAATCTGATGAGCGACGTGAGCCGCCAGCGCTACTTCTTGAATGGTGACGCTCTTGGGCGCACTCGCTTCGGCACTCCCCTCTCCATCCCCTCCGGTAGCCGCCATCGCGGCTTCAACGCTGAACCGGCCTTCCTTAAATGACACTGCTGCCGCGTCTGAACCAAGCAGATGAGCAGCAAGCTGCGTCGCCTTCTCCTTGAGCTTCTGAATAGCGTTGAAAACCGCGGTTCCTCCTACTGCAGTCCCGCGACTGCCAAATGTGCCAATGCCGTACTGAACCACCGAGGTGTCCCCGTGCACGACCGTGATGTCATTAAGATCGACGCCGAGCTCGTCTGCAGCAAGTTGAGCAAACGACGTCTCCTGCCCCTGTCCGTGTGGCGACGCGCCGGTCAGTATCGTGACTTTACCCGTCGGCTCTATTCTGACGGTTGCGCTCTCCCATCCGCCTGCCGGAGTCGCGGCCGAAGGACCGATCGCGCAGATTTCGACATAGGTCGAAACGCCGATTCCGACGATTCTTCCCTGCTCACGGGCCTGCTTTTGATCCGCGCGCATCTTATTGTAATCTGCAATACTGAGCGCCTTCTCCAGCGCTCCCTGGTAATTGCCGCTGTCGTAAAAGAGCCCGGTCGAGGTCTTGAACGGAAACTCACTTGGCTCGGGGAAGTTCTTGCGACGCACTTCAATGGGATCCAACCCAAGCTCCGCGGCAATCAGGTCCGCGCATCGCTCGATCACTTGTGTAGCTTCCGGCCTTCCCGCGCCGCGATACGCATCCGTCGACATCTTGTTAGTGAACACCGCGGTGACATTCATCTGTATGGCCGGGATCTTGTAACAACCCGACAGCATCAAACCGGTCAATGTCGGAATCGCAGGAGTTAAGAGCTGAAGATAAGCGCCCATGTCGGCGAACACGTTGTAGCGCAACCCGGTAATCCTGCCGTCGTTCTTACATCCGACTTCGATGTAGCCCACCTGTCCTCGTCCGTGAATTGTGGCCTGGATGTTCTCTCGGCGGCTTTCAATCCACTTCACCGGCTTCCCAAGCTGCATCGCAATCCAACTGACCAGCGCCTCTTCCGCGTAAACGTTTAGCTTTGAACCAAACCCGCCGCCCACTTCGGGTGCGATCACTCGGACTTTGTTCTCGGGCATGCCGACCATTATCGCGAGTTGAGTGCGTGCGAGATGGGGAATTTGGGTCGAGGTCCAAATCGTGAGCTCGTTTTCTCCGGGAAAATATCTTGCGAGCACGCCACGCGGCTCCATGGCAATTGGGATCAAGCGCTGATGCACGATTCGTTGCTTGATGACGTGATCGGCAGACGCCAGTGCCGCCTCGATATCTCCCTCACCGCTCGTCAACGTGTAAGCTATGTTGTCGCCGTATTCCTCGTACACCAACGGCGCGCCTTTCGCGGCGTCCTCGACATCGACTACCACTGGCAGTTCGTCATAATCGACCATGATCAAGTCGATTGCGTCGCGCGCAGCGTACTTATCAGTCGCTACTACCGCGGCAATCGGATGACCGACGAACGTCACATGATCGGTAGCCAGGACCCGGTACTCTGGAACCTTCAAGCCTGGTAGTGCACCTGCACACGGCACCGGTCCGATCTTGCCTGCAACGTCAGCGCCGGTATAAACCGCGACGACTCCTGGAGCGTGTGAGGCTTCGCTTGCATCGATGCTCTTGATCCTTGCGTGCGCATACATCGACCTCAGAAACGCTACGTGAAGAGTGTCGGGAAGCTTGATGTCATCGACGTAATGGGCAAGTCCCTGAATCAGTCGTGGATCTTCGGTTCGTTTGACTCTCTGTCCAACGTACTTAGCCATGATATCTCCGATATCTTCTTTGCGGACTTTTGCGTCTTTGCCAGAACCGCGAATTTAATGGAAGGTTCGCACAAAGACGCACGATTAGCGCAAAGAACACAAATTGAGTTGAGGATTAATCTCCGGTTGCGGCCTCGCTTTTCATTTTGCGGGCGGCATACTGAACTGCTTCGACGATATGCTGATAGCCGGTGCAGCGACACAGGTTTCCTTCCAAACCGTGTCTTATCTCAGCTTCCGTGGGATCGGGATTTCGATCAAGAATCTGCGCGGCGGCCATAACCATACCCGGCGTGCAATACCCACACTGCAGGCCGTGTTGCTCCCAAAACCCTTCCTGGACCGGATGCAAATCACCGTTTGCCGCCATCCCTTCGATGGTAGTTACGTTCGCGCCGTCGGCTTGCACTGCGAACATCGTGCAGGATTTCGCTGACTGTCCATCGAGAATGACAGTGCACGCCCCACAGATTGATGTCTCACAACCGACGTGCGTGCCGGTTAAACTGAGAACATCTCTCAAGTAATGGACCAGCAACAGGCGCGGTTCAACGTCGTCCGTATGCGCGACCCCATTTACGGTGACAGTTATGCTTTTCTTCATTGCGCCACCTCGTTTTGATTTCTATTGCGATTAGGATTGGTCTGCGAAAAAGACCGCCGATCAAAAAACCAGCTTGCCTTTTATACAACTGAATGCGTGGTCGTTACAAGGCGATTTGATCATTATAATTCAAGGTTTCTGCGGACAACCGGACTCTGGAAGTAGCGAACCGCGCGGCGGTAATCAATGTCAATCTGAGAACGCAAGGCATCAATTGAGTCGAACTTCTTTTCCCCACGAAGCCGGTGAAGAAATCGCACGCGAATCTTCTCTCCATACAACTCGCGGTCGAAGTCCATCACGTGTGTTTCGACCGTAACTTCCGGGTCGCCGCCGAGCGTTGGCTTATTGCCTATGTTGGTAATCGACTTACGCCAGGTTCCTTCAAGGAAAGTTAACGTAATATAAACTCCATTTGCCGGGATAACGGTGTTGTGCGGTTTCAAATTCGCCGTTGCATATCTAAGCTGCGTCTTGCCAATCTTGCGACCCTCGATGACCCTGCTCTCAATTCCGTATGGTCGCCCAAGCATTCGTCGCGCCAGGTTCATACGGCCCGCAACCAGCAACCGCCTAATCATGGTCGAACTCACGCGGTGGCTGTGAACGAGGACTTCGGGCACATCCTCCGCCACGCGACCGAGCCGGCGGGCAACCTGATTTAAGAGTTCAAATCTGCCCTCGCGATTGTGGCCGAAGGCGAAACCCTGACCGAGGTACACCTCCCGCGCATCAAGACGTCCGAAGATGAATTGCGTAAGGAAGTCTTCAGCGCTCATCTGTGAAAGTTCTTCGGTGAAGTTGAGCACGATCGTTTGCGAGATACCCAGGCGCTCCATACCGTCCATCTTTTGTTCGAATGTTTGAAGCAGTGGAGGCGCTGTCGCAGGATGCAGGACAGCGCGAGGGTGCGGGTCAAATGTCACGACCGTCGCGGGCATGTTTAACTCTCGCGCCCGGCCCACAACCCGGCGCATTATCATCTGATGGGCGAGATGAAGGCCATCGAAGACGCCGAAAGTCAGAACGGTAGGCGTTTCGATGGCACTCTGGTTCAGGTCACGAAAGATCTTCATCTAAGAGTCCGCAAAGTGATGATGCTAACCCAGCTCGATAACAAGACCATCATAAGCGATGTCGACATCTTCCGGCAGATGTCCGCTGGTTTCCGCATGCTTAATGTCGTGGGAGATGTGTGTCAAAAGGGCCTTCTTCGGATTTATTCTTACAATGTACTCAAGCGCTTCATCCAGTGACATATGAGTTGGATGTTTTTTAAAACGCAGCGCATCGATCACTAACAAGTCCAATCCCTTAAGTTTGTCGCAAGCCTCTTCCGGGATCTCATTGCAATCTGTCACGTAGGCAAATGTGCCTATACGGAACGCAGTCACCGGCAATCTCCCGTGAATTACCGTAAGAGGGGACACTTCGAGACCAAACAAATCAAAGTCGCCCTCTATCTGATGTGGAACTATTCGAGGCACACCCGGATAAAGAGACGGTTCGAATACATAAGAATAAATTCGCCGTAAGCCTTGCCAGGTAATCTCAGTAGCGTAGACCGGTATCGCTCCATCGCGAAACATAATTGGCCTTGCATCGTCTAACCCAAAACAGTGGTCTGCGTGAGAATGAGTGAACAGGACAGCGGAGAGATGCTTGAGGCCAATGCGTAGGGCTTGCTGTCGAAAATCGGTGGATGCGTCGATCAGGATGTTCTTACCGTCGTGCTCGAGCAATACCGATGTGCGGAGCCGTTTATCGCGCGGGTCATCCGACAAACAAGTGCTGCATTCGCAGCCTACCGAAGGAACGCCAACCGACGTGCCGGTGCCTAGAAACGTGATCTTCATCGCCTCCTGGAGATAGCCACAAACTGCATCCTCAGATCGGCAAGCACGTTTTCGAGCAGTTCGTCTTCTTCCTTTGTGAGATTGCCGCGTGTTTTCGTCTGCAGCATTCCGAGCATATCGATCAGGTGACGCCCTGATTCTAGATCTAACTGTGGCGCTTCCTCACCGGCAGTGCGAAGAAGCCCGAGATGCATCGCGGCCTCAACCGCCAGCATATTCACCAGGCCCAAAAAGGACGCTTCAGGTAAGCCCGGCGCCGCCGGCCCGCGCGTTCGATTGTAGTCGCTCTCCGCCTGTCTTGCTGCAGCGTTCTCAGCAGCCGATGCGGCGCGGGCGGCATCCGATTCACTCGCATTTTCAACCAGCCGAGGAGCAGGTTCAGGCTGCGGCGGCGCAAATTCATCCTGCTTTGGCGCAGCTTCGGTCGGAAACGTAACGACGTTGTTGGGCGCTGATCCGCCTGTAGCCGGAGCAGCTTCCGGCTTGGCGAAGTCAGCGGCGGCAGGCGCAGCTTGCGTTCCCGTACTGTCGCGCAGGCTGCCGTCTGGGTTGTACTTCCTTCTGTCGGTTATCTTAAATCCGGTGTCTTCTTGTTCGGCCATATCGACTCATCCAGATCAGGAAATCAAATATCCATTGAATAAATTATGCTAACAAGCAAAGGGACAAAGGGAAAGTTGAACGTTAAACGTTTAACGTTCAGCGTTGGACGTTCAGCGTTTGGAGTCTGCTGCGTAAACTGCGGATGTCTTTTTGAACGAACCGCAAAACTACATCGGACTATCGCTGTCGAAGATGACATATGTGCTCCAAATGCTGAACGCTGGACGCTAAACGCTAAACTCCGAACGCTAAACGCTGGACGCTAAACGCTGAACGTTCATCGTTCAGCGTTCAAATTTGCTCTTTCACCCTTTGCTCTTGTAGATTCCGTTCGTGACTGAATCATCAAAATCAGGAGAAGAATTCACTAAGCTCGTTGAGTTGATCGCGAGGCTTCGTGCGCCCGGCGGGTGCCCTTGGGATCGTGAACAGACCCACGACACCCTCAAACCGATGATGCTCGAAGAGGCTTACGAGGTCGTTGAGGCCATCGACGAGGGCAATGACGACGAGCTGATCGGCGAGCTCGGTGACCTATTGCTTCAGGTCGTGTTTCACAGCCAGATCGCAACCGAGGAGCAACGATTCACGGTCTCCGAAGTGATCGAGCGCATATCAGCAAAGATGATCCGCCGGCATCCACACGTCTTCGGCGATGACACCGCTCAGACCGCCGGCGAGGTTCTGCGTAACTGGGAAGCAATCAAGCAGGCGGAGCTCGAAGCGAAGGGAAAAAGCGCCGAAGAAGGGTCGATGCTCGACAGCGTTTCGACCAAGCTCCCGGCAGTGATGGAAGCCTTTCAGATGACAACCAAAGTCTCGCGAGTCGATTTCGACTGGCCGGACGTCGCCTCGGTGCTCGAGAAGCTGGATGAGGAAGTAAATGAATTGAAACAGGCGATCGGTGAAGAAACCCCGACTCACAAGGAAATCGCAGCGGAAGTCGGCGATCTGCTGTTTGTAGCGGTGAATGTCGCGAGGCTTTTGGGAGTCGATCCGGAAAGCGCTCTTAAGGGTTCGAACAGGAAGTTTCGGCGTCGATTTCGTTACATCGAGGACCGCCTTCGAGAACAGGGCCGCAAACCGGCTGACTCTGACCACGTTGAGATGGATGCGTTCTGGGACGAAGCTAAGGCGCGCGAAAAGGAATCACCAGAGTCATAGTTTGCGAGCTTAGCGTCTTTGGGGCTTTGCGAGATCTAACCTTCCAAATCAGGTTCTCGCAAAGGCGCAAAGCCCAGAGTTCGCAAAGCAACAAGAAGGAGATCTCAAGAAGTGCCTACATTGAAAGAGCTCTTTGATCTCTCAGGGAAAGTCGCATTGGTGACTGGCGGGTCGCGCGGGCTCGGAAAGGAAATGGCCGAAGGTCTCGCCGAGGCAGGCGCATCTCTGATGCTTTTGGCTCGTCGAGAGCAATGGCTGACTCCTACGGTTGAGGAGTTTCGGGGTCGCGGCTTTAAATGCGAAGGCGCGCTCTGCGATGTATCAAATATCGATGAGGTACAAGCTACCATCGATCAAACGATCAAGACGTATGGCCAGATCGACATTCTCGTCAACAACGCAGGCGTGACCTGGGGTCAACCAATTGAAGAACATGCCATCGAGAAATGGAACATGGTCCTTCAGATCAACTTGACCGGAGCGTTTCTCTTCTCGCAGCGCGCGGGGCGCGAGATGCTGAAGCGCCGGAGTGGCAACATCATCAACGTGGCGTCGATCGCGGGTCTGGTGGGAACGCAGGAGAATGGCCAGCACATCGTCGGCTACGTTGCCGCTAAAGGCGGCCTGATCGCAATGACCCGAGAGTTTGCAGCGAAGTGGGCAAAGAAGGGTATTCGTGTTAATGCAATCGCCCCAGGTTTCTTTCCGTCGCGAATGACCGAGAGAGTCCTTGAGACCTCACAGGCACTGATCGAGGCAGGCGTTCCGATGCGACGTGTAGGCGCGGAAGGCGAGCTAAAAGGCGTGGCAGTGTTTCTGGCATCGCCGGCCTCAGGTTACATCACTGGTCAAACGATAGTCGTAGATGGTGGCGGCACGATCTCTTCATAGTGGCTTGTAACGGAGAATTTGATAGTCCTGTACGGGTGGCCTCCGTGGCCGCCCCTTCCTACATAACCTAATCGCGGCCAGGAGGGACGGCCACGGAGGGCCACCCGTACAGGACTGCTCCATTAGATACGCTTACGTCAACTAGTTATCAAAGAGGACTTATGAAAAAGACGCTGAGATGTTCGATCGCATGCATCAGTCTTATTGTTTTTTTGCAGTTAACAGCCGCTGCGCAAACCAAACTAATGGCCGGTGTTGCAAAATCCGACATAACGCCTGCAGTAGGAACCCCGCTCGCCGGGTACGGGGCGCGTATGGCCAAGCCTTCGACCGGCGTGCACGATCCGACTGAAGCACGTGCGCTGATCATTGACAACGGAACTGAAAAAATCGCATTCGTCAGCGTCGATCATCTCGGTTTCGATCACGGAATGGTGGAGCGAATCAGAGGTATCGCCTGCGTGCCGACTCACATTGCCGCGGATCACATTTTCGTAATGTCATCGCATACGCACTCTGGCGGTGGAGCATTCATGGAAATGCTGCCGCCATTGGCAAACGCGCTTGCCGGAAAGTTTGATGCAAAGATTCGCGCGTTTTACGAACAGCGAACCGCTGAGGCAATCATCGCTGCAGATAAGAATCTGAAGCCGGCTCGCATCGCATTCGGCGCAGGTGAAGCTCATGGTATCTCTCGCTTCAGATCCAACTGGCCGCCGAATGGTCCTGTTGACCCGGAAGTGGGTGTGATTCGGATCGACTCCGCCGCAAGCGGCAAGCCGATGGCAGTGTTAATGAACTTTGCGGCACACCCAACGGTGCTCGGCGCGGATAACATGACCTTTTCA